>JADJIS010000002.1:0-600000 GCA_016706865.1 Bacteroidota bacterium
GATTAAAAATTTGTTTTACCGAGATCCATTCTGTTTTTAAATTGTTTCTCGGTAAATGAATCCTCATTGCGATGCATGTCGTATGCAAAATCGTAAAGTAAAACCTCTATATTAGGAAAGTTTTTATCCTCTGATTCTTTCATGCGTTCAAATAATCTCCTCAACGAATAATGCCATGTTTCCAAATGCCATGGAGAATCGTTCTTTGCACTAGGAACTTTTACAACCTTGTCGGAAATAAAAATTCGGGGACTGTCAAATAACTGTTTAAGGCGGAGGCACTCCACGATACAAATGTTCCAATTGTTTAGATATATATTCCTTATATCAAACAGATCAATATAAACCGGTTTTGTTTCCAAGCTCCGTAATTATATTTCAATTAACAATGTTTCATATCAATTATTTGTTTTCCGGTTTGATTTAATGTTCCATTAATAAGTTCTGCTACAAATTGCGAAGCTTCAATTTCTTTTCCGTCGGGATTGTGTATGGCATACGAAATAAATAAATGTTGTTATCTTGTCATTTGCAACATAAAATAATCTGCGCTGCGATTCTGCTTTATTATTTTCATCGGTAAAGTAAGGTATAAGCAAAATGGCTATATTATTTCCCCTTGACTTTTCCCACATTGTCCGCTGTGCATCCCATTAAAATACATATTCAAATTCCAATCACTTGGCCGAGTGTGCAGTAATAAAATTAACTCCTCCATTATTGTTAACCGATTTTGAATTTCCAGTTTATGTCATTGAACCTCCATCAGATCAAGGGTTTCAAATAAAATCCTTAATGGTAATTCTCAAATTTCTTAATCCTCAATGCCTTAATATGATCAAAAAATTAGTACCTACTTCAATGTCCAGATGCGTTGTTCCCCCTTTAATATATATCAATAAACCACTTTCATTTAATATCTTTTCAAATAATATTTGTAAGGTAAAGTTAAATGTTCCTGTATTTCAATGGTTTGTTTTTCAAAATTAATTATTGCTCATGAATGTTTCTGTTTATTTGAGCAAAGTAAAGCGGGTTCTGAGATCACTCGTCGCCAGGTAATGGTAGCATCTCTTTTCGAACTGATCCACGCCGAAATGGATGCAATATGGTGAGGATGTATTTTAAAGAAAGAGATAATGCATGATCTCAAATAATAATATTCAGCATTATCATGGATTTGTTGTTTCCTCACTTAAATATTTTGTGTTAACGATCTGCCGTATTAATGGTAAAATGCAGAATATTTATCTTTCTGCACTTTTACTAAATCAGGCACAGCCCTTTTCAAAGCAGCGATAAGATTTTCTGCAATATATTTTTATAATGGATTATGGCTATCTCCTCCAGAACACCATCCTCCTGATATTTTTCACATTAAATACATATAACTGATCCTGTAATGTATTTTCAAATTACATTATGAGGGGTTCCGATATTATTTTCCTTTCAGGATGTGATGCAGTTAAATTTTTTGTCAATACATCCAATTTATTTATTAAACGAACCTGATTTGTTCGATTACTACACTTTGGATGCATCTAAAATTGCCTGATGACTCTGTAATTTTCAGTTAATACGACCACATCCAATTGACGAACTATAGGAATTATAAAAGAAGTCTAGGATATTCTTTTAACTCTGGCACCTGAAATTCATAAATACTTTGGTTATCATCCCCACATAAAAACATTCGGGAACATCAATAACTATTAATAATTTATTTCATTTTGCGAACCGTTGGTATCTCAAATTCATACTAAAAAATACTGATAGCGTTCTAATCGTTTAGCAATATATTTTCCTCCTGCAGGCGATGAGTCCTCGAAATGCCTTTACCACCCACACGATCATATCGCTATAGTCCTATACCTGACCATTTAGCGTACGTTTGGCGCAAACAAGGGAAATAAAATTTGTATCTTGATTTTTCATTTTCAGGTAGACAACATTATGTTATCTCTTGTTTACTGATCTTAGCTTAATACCTGATTTAGTTTCCTTTATAAATGGATTCTTCGCGATTAGGTAGATCTTCCAGATAAATGTTAATGGCATTCTTATTTTTTCGTCCCAGTCTACCTTCATTTAAATAAGTTAATGAGGCGCATAACAGGATCACTCAGAGCCCTTTAGTTTTTAAGTAAGTGTTCCAAGGAAGTTCATCTAAAATACTTTCAATCGAATTTACATTTTCGAGTTCCGAGATGGGTTCCAATTCTCTTTCCAAAATAATCGAGATTGGCCCTGATCACATCGTTACAAAAGGCGTGAAATGTGTAAATATTCACCCTATGCGCATCCGGGACCAATAAACTGTAGCAACCTCTTTGCGCATGGCAACTAGTTCCTGCTTCTGTATAGGTCAAACACAAAATATTATCAGGCAACACATCCTGTTCCAGTAAATTTGCGAAATCCTGACTGCCAAAATTTGGGTTTTCAGTTCCGGAAAAGCCAGAACCAACATAGGCCTTTAATTGCATCCACTGCATTGCGTTGTTGATCATTTAACTGAGCGTAAGCGGTATTGTAGGTATTTTGATGATGAAATTTGCATGGTATTTCGTAGTTTTGCGGCAGTAATTGCCAGACAAACAAATGTAAATGTATAAAAATGTTAATTCGTAAAAAACTTGTAAATACTATATTATTCTTTTGTTGGGTGCCCTTTTGATTGCATGTAAGGATAAGTCTGCTTCTAAAAACGCAGAATCAGATTTAAGGACAGCTTAGCTCTTGCACAAACGATACTGATAGTTGTAAAGCGACGACAGTGAGATAGCAAACGACCAAGATCATATTAAGAATTTCAACCTGAAATTGGAAAAACATATTACGTAGAAAATAATTCCAATTATACTTCTTTTACAAATATGGATACGATGAAAATGAAGGCCACTTCCGTAAAACCAGGGAAAGTTAAATTACAGGTATTAGGACTGGAGAACGATCAATATAAAATTACAAGCCTTTTCACCGATGCGCGAAAATCGATCAAAGATGATTCATCATCAATAGAATATACTTATGGAAAGGCTCTAACCCAGATCCAATCGCCGATATTGACCGTCAGATTGAGGATTGTATGGTAGACACTCCGCTAACACTATTTATTACTTTAAAAGGAGAAGGACGGATATTCAGGGATATGGAAACATAAAAGAAAGTAAAAGCAATTGTAGGCGCTGATGTTCCAAATGAATATATAGTAAATTTCATCGGAACTCCAACAGATAATCTTTGAAAATTATTTGTTTTTACCCTGACACTGCTAAGTAAAGATCGGCGGCACCTGGAATATAACTACAAATTCAAATTTACAAGGGTTTGCCAATTACTTTGACTAACACTTATACTTTAGCCGATAGAAGGGAAGGATTTGCTTTTATTAATTTCCAACACTGTTGGTAAATTGATAAAAACAAATACCGGCGGATGTTGTTGCTCAAACGGCGAATATGCAATTTTCAGCCTTTGTAAAAGGAACAGGTCAGGTGGATGAAAAAACAGGATTTCCAATACTATGCGCATTTCAAAGCACTGGAAATGGAAAACAGATTTGAAGGCACTCGACCTTATCTAAACAAAGCAGCTCCAGTGTGATCTGGCGTATGGAATAATGGAATCTAAACGGTTTATTTATTTTGCGGGGGTTTATTACTCCTTTTCGGATTGGGAGGAGTTGGAGTTCTTCTTTTATATTTTTTTCACGATCTTACTTTATCGAATTTATTTTGTGATGCACCGCAGAATACATTTTACAATTGGGCATCGGAATTTTATAGCAATAATATCTTGCAGCATTCTTGTATATCTTCTTAAAAAAAAAATGCTTGATGCTACATAGTATTTTTTTTTGCCTGGCTGATCGAAAAGTATACTATTGTGTAAGACATCCTGTTTTTATCCTTTTGTGCGGGCGTAGGGGAAGAGCTTCTATTTCGGGGTGCAATTCAGCCTTGGCTAGGGATCTGGTTGACTGCATTATTATTTATTTTTTACACGGATTTAAATCCGAAGGACAAACCCCTTTTATATATGGCACGGTTTTGTTGATAGTGTCCGCAGGTTTTGGATATTTAATGCAGGCCAGCGGAATAATTGCAGCTATAACGGCACAATTTATAATTGATGTGGTGCTAATGTTGTACTTGAAAGATCTGCATTTCAAATGTTTAATGTCCGGGAATGGAATGGTTCAAAATCAACGCAAAAATATTTCAAAAGGAGCTGAAGCACCCGAATATATTGTATTTCAGCAGTTTAGGCTCACAAATATGCATAAAATAATATACAATAATGTTATGCAATTTAAACCCGATACTCATCTTAATAAAAAAAATAATACCTATTTTAGAACAAAATAACAACAGCAATGAAGAATCTATCACTCGTAATAATACTGATATGTCTGCTTACTACAGCAATTTTGCATCCGTAAAATATTTTCAAAATAACATTGAATCCCAAAAATACCTGGTTAGGATACAAAAGGAATGGCAAAAGTGGATTCCCTGGAATCTGTAGGTTTACCAAAAATCAGCACTGGAAATTGTGGAGGAAATTTTAGTTTTTTGCAGAAGCAGAAAAAAATGCGCCTCAAACAATTAAGTCACTTACTTATAAATCAAAACATTATACAATTGGAAGAGGATGGTGAAAAAAACCGTAATGAACCTTTTGAAGAAAAAATTAACACCACAACTTTTCCAACAAAAATATTTTGCAAAGTATGTCGGCGAAATGTATTGGAATTATTTATTCCGCTAATCGTTGGGAAAATTCAGAACCGCACACAAACTGTTGGTTTTAATAAAATGATGTAACCACTTGGTATTACTTCTTTACATAACAGATCTCAGGAATTATATACAGCATCTGTAAAAGATCATGAAGCTTTGAAGAAGGTTAATATCAAAGACTACAACGATATTTTAATTCACGGTGATGAATTCTGGAAAACTTATGCGTCCGACTCTTTTTTCGATTTTCTTGCTCATCGCGCAATAGAATTTTAGGAAATGATGAAGCGTATATCACCGACCCAACTTATAATTTTGAAATAACCGAACCTGTTGTATTCGGACAATAACTAAAAAATTTTCCGGGGTATGTTTTCAGTTCCAAGATACTGCCTCTTAAAAAATTATTGGCCTTGCGTTTATTGCAGGACCTTACAACTATGCATTTGTATGATCCATATCCATCTGCTTTAGTTGATATAGATATTAAAAGATTAGCTTTTGCAAAAAACTATTCCGTTATACCTGATAAAGACAGTTTATATCTCAAGGCATTGATAAGCATGGAAAAAAATGTATTCCAAAGACAGCAGTTCCGCCCGTATCAGTTATTTGATTGCACAGGTTCATCAATCCTCGTACAAGTAACTACGAACGCCTTTCAGGGGATGAATTTAAATGGGAACTTAAAAAGCTGTGAAATTTGTGATGCGGCAATTGCTAAATATCCAAACTCCATCGGCGGTAAAATTGTTTGGCATTAAAGGAAACAATTCTTCAAAAAGGTTTTAGATATTGCAGTTGAAAAAAATAAATGTTCCGGATCTTCCATTCAGATCTGCAGTTACATTTAAAAATATAGAAACGCTAGATTTGCGAATATTAAATTACTTCCGAACAATTAGCGGAGGTTGGTCAATTGGATTATGAAGAAAGGATAACCTTTTAAACAAATTACCCGTTCAAAAACAATGGGAACAGAAATTACCAAATGATGGCGATCACAATGAACATGTAACTGAAATAAAGATAGATGCACTCCCTATAGGTAGTTATGTTTTATTGGGCAGTTCCAATGGTTTCGATCGTTCTGATAATAAGATCGTAGCTGCGAACTCTGGGTTTCCAATTTGAGTTATATCACCAGTAATACCAACGACTCCGGCAACAGAAAAGGATTTTATATTACCGACCGAACTTCCGGAAAACCCATTAAAGGAGCTTCTATTCAAACCTATAGAGGGATTATGATTACAATTCCAGAAAATGCAAATTCAATGCAGACAAAACTTATACAACTGATGAAAATGGTTATTTTTTAATGAATGATCCATTGATAAAAGATTATTATTATTTCAGTTTCCAGTATTCGCAATGGTAAAGATTTTTGGATATAGGAAATAATTTTATATTTATAAAGTTCCAACAGCGCTAAAATCCAACTTATAACACCTTCTTCTTTACAGATCGTTCTGTTTATGCTCCGGACAAACCATTTATTTTAAAGGGATTTTAACAGAGAATTCGTTTGATGGTAAAAAGAAAAATGTAATACCCAATAAAAAAAGACAACTGCTCATTTTTATGATGTAAATTCACAGAAAATTGCATCTGTTGACCTGGTTTCAATGAATACGGTTCTTTTGCCAGGACATTTACTGCACCTTTAAATGTGCTGATAGGCGATAGCGCCTTCAGAACGAAAATGGAACTGCTTATTTTCTGTTTGAAGAATATAAACGTCCAACTTTTTCTGTAAGTTTTGATCCTGTTAAAGGAAGTTTTGTCTTAGGAGATTCTATTCAGGTGAGTGGATATGCAGAAATATGCAGGACAAATATCGACAATGCAAAAGTGAATTATCGTGTAATGTAGAATGCTTCATTTCCCTATTGAGTACCTACGGTTGGTGGAGAAACCTATCAGAATGTGCCTGAGATGGAAATTACAAATGGCAACAATAACTGATGGAGAGGGGCAAATTTAAAATTGATTTTATTGCAATTCCCGACCTTAACTTAAATAAAAAATGGAGGCCACAGTTTTCTTATACTGTATATGCAGATATTACAGATATTTCCGGTGAAACCAGAAGTATGGAAAAACATATGTATCAGTTGGTTATGTTTCTTTAAGTTTATATTCCGACGTACCTGAATTAATTTATACCAACAAACCGGCAAACATAATTATTTCAACTTCTAATCTGAATGGAACTCCGGAACCTGCATCAGGAAAAATTAAGATCTATCCATTGGATGCTCCGGATAAATTATTTCGCGAGAGAAACTGGAGTCAACCGGATAAACAATTATTTACACAGGAAGAATATTATCGTTTGTTTCCGCATGACCTGTATGCCGATGAAAATAATAAATTGAGCTGGAAACAAATAAATTTATTTAAGCAGAAATAAGCTGGAACACAGCTAATAGTGATTCTGTTTTAATTGATGCTAGGTAATTTTTAAATCCGGGGGAATATAAGATGGAAATAATTACCAGCGATAAAAATGGAGAGAAATTAAGATCATAAAATATTTTTCTGTTTTAAAACAAGGGGAATATTCCACATATCCAAAATATCAATTGAGCACCACTAATGATGTCCGTTCAAAACCAGGCGAAAGTGCCATTATAAATTTCGGCAGCAGTGCAAAGGATATAAGAGCATTACTCGAAATAACAAAAGGTAATGGTGAAACAAGCAGAAAATGGATCAGTTACCTGAGCAAATGAACAGAGGAAATGTTGCATCTATGATGGATATTGAAATTCCCATAGTGGAAAGTGACAGAGGAGGCGTTGGTGACAAATCTGTTTTATGAAAGATGGAAGATTTTTAAGCCAAAGTTATTATATCACTGTTCCGTAGGATAGTAAAAATTTGAAAGTGGAATTGCAAACGCATCGCGATAAATTACAACCCGGCACTAAAGAAACATGGAAAGTAAAAATAAGTGGAAATAACGGCCGAAAAAGTTGCAGCGAATTTTTAGCAAGCATGTATGACGCATCTTTAGATGCATAAAAAGGGCATTATTAGCGGGATTGTTTCCTGGGCATATAATTATGGTTATTCATCACGGAATGCTGAAGTAGTTTTGGAAATGGAAGTCAATATTATTGGCTGGATGATGCCTGGTGGCGAAATGGTTCATACCATTCCATTAGTTATGATTATTTAAGTTGGTTTGGACTGAATTTAGGCTATAAGTACTATGATAGAAGAAATTATAATAAAGGTTACGTTTCGATTATTCTGATGGAGCGGTTCAATTTGATCAAATTAGGCAAGGACCAGGAAGCAGAAATGTAACTATGAAGGAGGCAATAGCTGAGGAAGAAAGCGAAAAGAAAGGTGGTTTTTACCGGGGAAATTGCGAAATTTACTCCCGGACATTCAAAAGAACAACAAGCGGGTCCCGAAACTATTACACCTGGGTTTGATCAATAACGGCAAGAACCAATCTAAATGAACTGCATTTTTATACACAGTTCGAAGCTGATGCTGAAGGAAATAACGTATACGGTTTCACCATGCCGGACATTAAACGAGTGGAATTTTATGGGACTTGCACATACAAAAAGATCTTCCAAAGCAGTCAGATCTTCAGTAATGTAGTTACACGAAAGAATTAATGGTGAACCAAATGCGCCGCGTTTTTTTAAGAGAAGGTGATGAAATTGAATTCACAACAAAAATTTCGAATTTAACCGATAGCATTTAAACGGAGTTGCACTGCTCAGGAATTATTTATTGCATTAATATGCAACCTGTTGATCTTGCATTTGCAAATAATGGAAAGGAGGTAAGTACCAAATCAATCAAGGAAGTGCAGTTGCAACATGGAAATTAAAAATACCTTCAGGATTTGATACGTTGTTTACAGAGTTAAAGCAAAAGCAGGAAATTTTACCGATGGTGAAGAAAATGCATTACCGGTTTTAACTAACAGAATGCTATATAACAGAAGCATTGCCACTTTGGGTTCGTGGAAATAAGACCGCAAATTTTAATTTTGCCAAATTAATTAATTCTGCAAATTCAAATACAATACGCAATCAAAGTGTTACTTTGGAATATACTTCCAATCCGGCATGGTATGCTGTGCAAGCGTTACCGTATATGATGGAATATCCATACGAATGCGCGGAGCAGGTATTCAGCCGTTATTATGCGAACAGCATTGCATATTTTATTGCGAATTCAGATCCGGAAATAAAAGGATTTTTGAATCCTGGAAAATAATCCGGAATCACTAACCTCGAATCTGGAAAAAAATCAGGAATTAAAATCATTATTGCTCGAAGAAACACCTTAGGTTTTACAGGCGCAAAATGAAACGGAAAGGAAAAACGCGTAGCGCTCTTATTCGATATTAATCGTATGCAAAATGAAATGTCGGCTTGCAATAAATAAATTGGAAAAACTCCAATTGCCAAATGGTGGCTGGCCGGTTTTAAAGGTTCAAGGACGATAGATATATTACACAATATATTGTAACGGACTTGCTCACCTACAACAGCTCGGCATCACTGATGAGAAAAATGAAAACAACATCGATGATATGTTAATCGAGCAGTGAATTATTGCGACAACAGAATAGTGGAGGATTATAATATTCTCGAAGAACGAAAAATAGATAAAATAAATCATTATCCGGATAATTTCACAATACAGTATTTATATGCACGCAGTTATTTTAAATATGCTGTGAGCGATGAACTTGCGGAAGCCAATAAATATTATACCGGTCAATTAAAAAAATTCTGGACCAATTATGCCTTATTCGAAAAAAGGTTTGATCGTGATGGTATTAAATCGTTCGGCAGAAACTCCAACTGCGTTAAATATTACTAAATCGTTAAAAGAATTTAGTTTAAATACCGACGAAATGGGTATGTATTGGAAAGAAAATGCTTACGGTTATTTTGGTATCAGGCACCTATTGAAACTTAAGCATTAATGATAGGTATTTGGTGAAGTTGCAAAAGATGAAAAATCTGTTGAAGATCTGAAAGTATGGTTATTACGTCAAAAACAAACAACAGATTGGAAAACAACCAAAGCTACCGCAGGAAGCCTGTTATGCTTATTATTGCGCGGAGACGGATCTTCTTGCAAATAAAGAACTCGCAATTATTACCGTGGGCAAATTAGTTGTTCAACCAGATAAAGTGGAAGCCGGAACCGGATATTTTAAAACAAATTGGCTGGGGACTGATATTACTCGGATCTTAGTAAAATTAATATCAAACCATCCTCCAAGAATCAATTAAGTTATGGCGCCATGTATTGGCAATATTTTGAGGATATTGATAAAATAACATCCTCTAATAATCAATTACAATTAAATAAAAAATTGTTCCTACAGGAAAATTCCGCAACAGGTCCCGTTTAAAACCTATTGATGAAAATGTGGAATTGGCACGTAGGCGATCTGGCAAAAGTACGCATCGAAATTCGTGTTGACCATGACATGGAATATGTGCATATGGAAAGATATGCGGGCAAGTTGTTTCGAATCGGTAAATGTGTTGAGCGAATATAAATGGCAGGATGGTTTAGGATATTACGAAGCCACAGGCGATGAATGCTAACTTTTTTATCAGTTATTTACGTAAAGGAACCTATGTTTTCGAATACCCGATAAGAGTAACACATAAAGGGAAGTTTCAGCAACGGGATAACCAGTATCCAATGCATGTATCCTTTGAATTTACAAGTCATAGTGAAGGAATTAGGGTTAAAATGTAATAATTACCCTATTCTGACTGTTATTTAAGGAAGACCCATAAATTTATTGCATTCAAAACGGAGATTTTGTCTGTTTTGGATGCTTTTACATTTTCGGTCATTTCACTTTAAGAATAAGGTGAAGGAATATTACCCAATAATTCATAATAACAGTATGAAACTTAAACCCATCACACTAATTGTTCTGGCATTTTTATTCTCCGGTGTTTTTGCCACTACTCTAATAATTTTCAATAACCCTGAAAATAAATGGCGAGGATATGAACAAGAATGGAATACCACCGACTCATTAATAAATCTCCAATTACCGGAATCTGCATTGGTTTTGTTGAAGAGATATATGATCATGCAAAAGCTGAAAATAATGGATCACTATTAATTAAATCGTTAATTTATTTAAGCAAACTCAATATTGCAATGCTCGAGGATGGCGAAATGCAAGCTATAGAACTATTTAAAAGTGAGATAAGAACTGCAAATGCACCGGTAAAAAATATTCTTCAAAGTATGCTGGCAGAAGTTTATGAAAATTATTTATTAGATTATTATTATAGTATTTATAATAACTATGATGACAAAATACAGGAATCAGATATCTCCACCTGGACGACAAAAAAATGAAAGGGAAATTTATGATCTTTATGTATCCTCGATAAAAGACACAGACATATTAAAATCAACGCCTGTTTCAACATACAAAGAAATACTCTGGAAAGTTGCCCGGAATATGAAAAATTAAGGCCTACCTTATATGATATTTTAGCACATAGAGCACTCGACAATTTCCTATCTGAATCAACTTATCTTACTGATCCTGCATATAAATATAGTATATCAGATACAATAGTATTTGCTGACAACCGGAAATTTGCCGAACATAATTTCTATTTTAATGATACTTTATTTGGAAAAGAACTCGGTCTATCGCTATTACAAGACCTCACAAGATTTCATCTAATGGATAAATATCCGGGACCATTAGTTGATCTAGATATTAAAAGATTCAAATTTGCCAAAACAAACAGCAACCACATTTTTAAAGACAGCTTGTATCTCCAATCGCTAAAAACGGAGTTGGAAAAATATAACTGGTTTAATTATTCTCCACATATATCAGCATTAATAGCTGAACAATATTTTAATTATGGGCAAAAAAATATTCCCCCTGGTGAAAATTTTAGCATAGCCTATAAATATTGTACAGATGCAATAAATAGATTTCCCAATGCTATCGGAACAGAAAATTGCAAAAAATTAGCCTCCATTATATCCAAAAAAATCGGGTGCAGTTAAGGTTGAATCTGTTCAAATACCTGATAAACCTTTTAGGATATATTTTGAATATCGGAATGTTGATACTCTGGAATTCGTCTGATTCCTGTTTCCATGAAACAAAACGAAAGTTTGATAACGAAGACGGTGAAAGGCAAATAAAATATGCATCTGAATTACCATATTCAAAAAAATGGAAACAATACGTACCTAATACCGGAGACTTTAATCAATATGGGGTAGAGTTTATGATAGACCCACTTTCTATAGGTTCCTATATTTTGCTGGCTTACGATTCCAGTGAATCGAAAATTTTGTAAGTAGTGTAACCCCTTTTCAGGTTTCGAATCTCTGCCTTGTCTCGAACAATGAAAATGGATATTACGATAATAGTGATGCAGAATCATTTTACGTAGTGGACAGAACATCTGGGCAGCCCATTCCGGATGCAAAAATTGAAACCTACGAAACAAACTATCATTACGTATTCGGTTATTACTCTTTTCACATGAAAGAAAGTTATCGCACTAATACAAATGGAAGATTTACCCTTAAAAGTCCGAAATTGCATTATCGCGATCATCGTGGTATCATCATTACAAAAGGCGGAGATGTTTTAGATTCGCAAACAGAATTTTCTGTTGACAAAAAATACAAACAAAAAGAATATTCTGATATCCAAGCTTATTTATTTACTGATAGGAGCATATATCGTCCTGGTCAGAAAATATTTTTAAGGTATTATTACAGAAGAAACCAGACACACTCCAACAAAAAATATTGATGGGTATGCCCATTAAAGTAAACTTGTTAATTCACAATTCAATAATGTAGAAAGTGTGGAGTTAACAAGTAATGAATTTGGTTCCTTCTCAGGTTCATTTGTTATTCCCCCCGATATACCAACCGGGAGAACAGTTATAAGCACTCAGTATGGAAGTATTATAATTAATATTGAAGAATATAAAAGACCCACATTTGCTGTTATTCATGATCCGGTTGAAAAAGCTTTTGCCGTAAATGAAAATATAACTGTTACTTCTAATGCAATATCCTATTCAGTTAACCCTGTAAGTTTTGGAACTGCTATACACCGTGGAAAGAGAATTATTTGTTTCCCCTTATAAAAATTATTCTTCTATTTATAATTATCCTAAATTTTAGAAGTAGGAACAACCACTACAAATGAAAATGGAATTTTTCCATTTCATTTAATGCGAGTCCGGATTCAACATTACAATATAATAAGTACCGCATTTATAAATACACCATTTCCGGATCAGTTACTGACATAAGTGGAGAAACTAAAAATTTCAAACAAGTTGTTTCCGCAGGTTATATTTCAACACTCATAACTTTTACAATTCCCGATGTAATTATTTCCGGCCAGTTATTTCCAATTGATATATATGCAACCAATCTCAATTATTTTCCCATTGAAGCAAAGGGAAAAATAAGTTTTGCGCCTTTGGAAAGCCCCGGCAGAGTTTTGCGGGAAAGACTTTGGAAAGCACCAGACCAATGGGTAATATCAAAAGAAGATTACATTAAAAATTTTCCAAACGATGTTTACAGCAATGAAGACGATCCAATAAATTGGAAAGAATTACCCAGTGTAAAAGAATATTATTTTAACACCGCAATAAAAAGTGCCGACAGTGTAAGCAGTTCCGGATTAACTCCGGGAATATATAAATGCACATTATCCCATATTGATAAATCAGGAGAGGAATTAAAAACAAGTACGATAGTAAGAGTATTCAGCGAAAAGGAAACCAATTTAGCGATATCTGATAAAATATATTTGGACAAATCTGAAATAATTGTGGAACCTGACACTACGGTTAAATTAAAAATAAATACCACTGCCGAAAATCCTTATTTAATGTGGGACCTAAGTGATATTAATGGCACCGAAAAGTGGGAATATTTGGAAAATAAAAATGAAAGTTCGGTTGAGGTTCAGATCATGGAAAAACATCGGGGAGGCACTTCAGCAGAAGTTTGGTTTATTAAGATAATCGATTTTATCACCAGGAGATCACTTTGAATGTTCCTTGGTCGAACAAAGATCTTTCTATCGAATTAGAAACTTTTCGCGATAAACTGGAACCAGGTAAAACAGAAACCTGGAAAATAAAAATTCGCGGTCCTCAGGGTAATTCCGTTGCTGCAGAACTTTTAGCTTCATATGCGATGCTTCGTTGGATCAGTTTACTGCTCATCAATGGCGTTTTATCAACTGGACAAAATATAATTCCGATAGCTCTTGGCAAGCCGATGCAACAATTAATATTGCCGAACTTTATAATGAACCGAGATATATATCAACCTACTATACTGCCGATCAAATTTATTACAGTGGTATCAATTGGTTTTTGACAAAATGGTGGAGATATTTTGATGGTAATTATCCTTACCATAATAATTCCTATTTTGATATGGAAGATTTGAATCCATATAGAGTAAATATCGGAGATTCGCCAATCAGCAATGACGCAGCAAGTATTCGAATGTATGATGGAGTTGTAGCTGCATCTTATTCCACAGGATTGTGAAAGGAAAAAGGAATATCAGATGATTCCGGGAACACAATCATTATTTGGTCTTAAAAAGAATAATGATCCGTTGTGGGAAATTGATCCACTGATTTATATATATGACAAGGCTAGTAATTTAGAAATAGAACCATTATTGCGACAAAGCAAAGCAAATCCTTTTGCAATTAATGCAGAAGAATCACTAAATAATATTATCAGCAGAAAGAATTTACAAGAAACCGCCTTTTTTTATCCCCAATTACAAACAGATTCTTCCGGATCTGCAATAATAAGTTTTACGGTTCCGGAAGCATTAACCGAATGGAAATTACAATTATTGGCACATACAAAAGATCTTTTACATAAATACTCAGAAGCGACAATAATTACACAAAAGATTTCATGATCTCACCCTACTTTCCAAGGTTTTTACGCGTTGGTGATACCATAAATGTAACGGCAAAAATTCAAAATTTATCAGATAATGAAATATCCGGAGTAGCGCAACTCGAATTGTTGGATGCATTTACCATGCTTCCAGTTGATGCGAAATTTAATAATTCGAAAGAGCCAGTTTCTTTTAATGTAAAAACAAAGGTAAATACAGCGGTAAACTGGCAACTTGTGATTCCGGAAGGAATAAATGCCGTGGTTTATGTTGTAAAAGCAACAAACGGAATTGTAAGTGATGGAGAACAAAACAGCATTTCCGTTTTAACAGATAAAATTTTAATTACGGAAACATTTCCTCTTCGTTCAAAAGCTGAAAAACACAATCATTTTTATTTGCTCCTTATTAAATTCAGGAAATAATACGGATCGGGTAAACAATTCCGTAACACTTGAATATACTAGTAACCCTGCATGGTATGCAGTTCAATCATTGCCTTATTTGCAGGAATATCCTTTTGAATGTGCAGAACAATTGTTCAACAGATATTATTCGAATGCACTGGCAGCATCCATTGTTTTAGCCGATCCTGAAATTGAAAAAATATTTAGAAACTGGGAAAAGATTCCATCTCACTTATTTCCAATATAGAAAAAAATGCAGATCTGAAAAATATTCTGTTGATGGAAAGTCCCTGGGTTTTACAAGCAGCTGAGGAAACCGCCGATAAAAAAAGAGTTGCCAAGTTGTTTAATAAAACGAGTATTCAATTGCGCTTAAATACTACCATGACCTTGCTCAAATTACATCAGCTTCCCAGTGGAGGATTTACCTGGTTTACCGGAGACTTTTTTGCAGATCAATATATTTCGCAATATATACTTGCGGGAATGGCGCATTTACACGCATTAGAAACACCTGTAGTGGTGGATAGAGATTTCAAGTATATGTTATCGAGAACTCTACAGTATTGCAATAGAGAACTATACGACAATTATGAACAATTATTGAAAGATAATAAATACGCGGAAAAAACAGACACAGCATCTTATATTCCCCCATCCCTGATGGTTCAGTATTATTATGCAACAAGTTATTTTACATCTAATTACCTTAATGTAAAAGAACAAATTGCATATGACTTTTATTTGAATCATATAAAAAATTCTGGACAACCTATAATTTATATGAAAAGGCAAGGATCGCGCTGGCATGAAATAGAACCGGTGACAAAAAAACAGCTGGTCTTATTGCGCGTTCATTAAGAGAAAATTCAATATTGAATAAAGAGGGTGGAAGATATTGGAAGGAAAATAAAGGCGGATATTATTGGACTGAAGCGCCGGTGGAAACGCAAGCGATCTTAATAGAAGTATTTGATGAAATTTTAGGAGATATTTATGGAATTGACGAGTTGAAGATCTGGTTGATCCAACAAAAACAAGCAAGTGCATGGAAAACAACCAAAGCCACCGCCGAAGCGTGTTATGCATTATTATATAAAGGCAATACATTAAACGATAAAACAGCACTTGCGGAAATTGCTAGTAGCAAATTCCATTCTCGATCAAAATAATGCCACCGATGCTGCAGGATATTTTAAAAAGATATGGAATGGAGAAACAATAACTCCCCAATTGGGAAATATTTCTATCACCACAACTTCGGGTATAGGAGGATATGGTGCAATGTATTGGCAATATCTCGATAAAATGGAAAATATTTCCGGAACAACATCCGGATTAACGGTCGTGAAACAATTGTATTTACAAAAAATGACCCTAACAGGTATTCAACTCGTTCCCATAGATGAAAAAACCGTATTAAAAGTGGGGGATCTTGTAATTACCAATCTCGAATTTACTGCTGATAGGGAAATGCAATATACATATGCGCGACCTAAGGGCCAGTTGTTTTGAACCATTGAATGTGTTGAGTTCTTATAAATATTTACAAGGTATGGGGTATTACGAAAGTACTGGAGATGCCAGCAGCAATTATTTTATTTCTAAGCTGCCAAAGGGTAAATTTACCGTCGAATATGAAATGCATGTCACCCATAAAGGAAGTTTTAGCAGTGGAATTACACATATTCAATGCATGTATGCGCCGGAGTACACTAGCTACAGTAAAGGGTTTCGGATTGAAGTTCAATAAAAAATGAAAAAAAAAACCCTATAATTTCCAAGATTGGCAAACCTTTTGCAGCTTTAAGAAACTTTAACAATAAATTTTCACCAAAAAACAAAATTATGCATCAGATCAAACAGGTAATTGCAGTATTATTTATCTCTGTATCCTTATTTTCCTGCGCTAAAACCGAAAAGGTTTTGGTTAAACATGACGGAGAATGGAATATTGACAAACAAGTAACCACTACAACCACAGGTGGGGTATCCACAACAGAAACAGATACCGATTACGGTGTTGCTACATTTAATGAGAATGGCACCTTGGTTTTATCACCTACAATGATGGCACTTCCGACACTTTCAGTTGGTCAGTAAATGATGATATTATATCTGTCACTTACGATGCCCTTGCTACAACTGTTGACTACACTATCATCGAAAGCAGCAAAGATTCCCAACATTGGTCAGGTAGTTACAGCGGCGATATTTTTGGAATTCCCTATGTTGTTGATACAGAAATATGGTTTAGCAGCTTGAATTAAAATCAAACTTATAAAAAAAGACCGCTGAGTAGCTTTTGCTATAAAGCGGTTTTTTTTGTTTAAAATCTTTCCTATAATTAATAATTACCGATTTCTTTAATTGCGATTCTTTTTCCCTTATGATAAATAGACGCGAAATACAAACCCTTCGAATATCTCGAGAGTTCAAAGGATGTGATTCCGTCTACTAATTTTTGGACTATAATTTTTTGACCCATAACTGAAACTAATTCAAATACCACATCTTCCATTGCAAGTTCAACAGGCAATTCAAGTAATAGGGTATTATTATAATATTGAATTTGTATAGTATTATTAAGTGAGGAGCTTACAGGTAATGGCACATCCAAATAACGATCGTAATCATAACAAAGTAGATCAGCAAAGTGACCATCGCCAAATCCAAATACAAATGGGGTATAAATTCCTCCCGTTATTAGATCATCCCCATAAATATCTTTTGAAAGTCCAATAAGATCAATATTATATTCAGTTTCCCCTGTTTTAGGAAATTGAATAATGCCAGTCAAATCAATATACTCAGTATGACCATAATAAGTCAACCAATCCATATAATTTTCATTCACCACTCCAACACCATAAGAGGAAATATCGGATTCATCTTCATCTTGTGTAAAGTAAATTTGAAAATATCCTTCATCACTTAAATAATGCATATCAATATTTTCAATATTTAAATGACATGCTTGCAGCCCTGGTTTTATAATATTCATCGGAGTAGATAATGTTAAAACTGCAGATTCACCTACCTTGGGCATTTTCATGAAATATGCTGAATAATAAGAATCCTGAACAAATGTATTCCCATTTATATCAGGTAGGCTAGCCGGCAAATTGAAAATATTATAAACGCCCGGAATAACTGAGCCTCCGGGAATGCTGTAGTATCTCGACGCATCCAACGCAATAGCATCATTCAATGAGAAATTGAGAGTTTCTTCCCGCGTTGGTAATATAAAAATTCTTATTTCTGAATAATCGGGCTCATCGGCATAAAATGCAAAGGCAATGTCACCAATATTTTCGTCATCTAAATTGTCTATCAAACTTGCGTTTTCAGTACTGCCATTTTCGGGTAAAATTTCTTCATTACAAAAAACGGAAGCATCAGGAATTGAATTATATGCAGTAGAAAAAATGGTAAGTGGCGATCCTACATTATAATAACAATCATTAAAAAGATCATGCCCGATAGTATTTATACTTAATCTAACCCATCCATAATGAATATTTGCTCCTATTTGCAATTTTATAGGCAAATATTTATTTACAAAATTATTTCCGGAAATATAAAATACTGCAACCGGAGGAAGAATCATTAAATGAAGTTAATGAGATAATTTCAAATCCGTCGTTGGTCCAGATAAGAGATTCTCCTATCAATTGGTTTGTATTAAAAAAATTAATATTATATGCACTCCAACTATCCGACTCCTCCACACCAATACCAATTACGCAGTCGTTTATATATAATTCAATATCTGCACCAAAGTAATCAAAATCATAGTCAAACTTTACATCATAAATGCCATTGCCATCAATGTCAATTTCGATAGGTTCATCTTCATCTGCAAAGCCCTGCCAATTCATTAACCAGAGATCCGGGTCAAAATCCTCCATTACAATTTGTGACTTTAACCTATCACTTCCCAAAATTGCCGTTGCCAATATCGTATATGCCTGAATGGAAAATTGTTTCTTAATCATGAACATCCAATTAATCTACTAAACTAAAGGTAAATAAAATCAACTACCGGTGTGAATTTACGAAATGCAGCATTTTTTATCCGAATTAACACTTTTATTGTATGAAATGAAATTGGTAACTTCAATATTCGCAGAATAACTAAGGAGATTTGGGCTCCTAATTCCACAAAAGCCGTCTGGACGCCACATAAGACGCAACAAAAATGGTCAGGTTTTAAACAAGAAAACAAATTGTTTATCTTTGACTAAAATCTATACTATGAAACTGACCTCACAATTTTGCGTAGTTATGCTCCTCTCCATAACACTTTTTTCTTGTTCTAAAACAGAAAAAGTGTTGGTTAAACATGCCGGTGGCTGGAATATCGACAAATCCATTACAACAACAACAATGGATGGCACTTCCACTACAACTACAGAATATGATTCAGGTGTTGCCACTTTCGCGGATAATGGAACCGGTATTATAGTTTACAACGGAGGTTTTGCAGAAACATTTAAATGGTCGGTTGCGGAAGATGTGATCACCATTACTTACGACCTCAGCACAACAAGTATTCCATACACTATACTCGACGATAGCGCAAGTGATTATCAGCACTGGTCAGGAACTTATTCCTATTTGTTAGGCCCAATGGAAGTAGTGATCGATTCTGATCTTACATTAAGTGCAATCGGGGATTGATCATTAATAAATATTGATCTTTTGTAATTCTTTTATTTCATTGTTTTGACGAATGGATGCGAAATAAATCCCTTCGGGAAATAAACTAATTTCAATTGTTGTATTTTCCTGTATCAAATCTATCGACATAATTTTCTGTCCGCTTATCGAAACTAATTCCACCTTACTGTTGCCAACCATTTCAATTGGAATATTAATTGTAAGCAAATCGTCGGTATAATAAATTTGTGTTTGTTTAATATCTTTTAGTGGGTATGTAATAAATGATCCCGACTGATCATAACACAATAGATCGCGAAAATAACCATCACCAAGTCCATAAATTACAGGCGTGTATTTAGCACCAACATTTAATGGGTTTCCCCAAATATCTTTATCCAATCCAATCAGGTAAACAAGATACGAGGAAGCTCCTGTTTTTGGAATTTGAATCAATCCGCTTGTATCTACATATGCATAATCATGGTTTTCTAATAATATTTCAATAGTATGTTCATTTGCTAATCCAACTCCATAGGATGATATATCATACTCCTCCTCGTCAGCAGAAAAAGAGACTTGAAAATATCCATCCTGATGCAAATAATTAAATGAAATGTCATCCACTGACATGTCACAATGCTGAGCCTTCGGTTTTAAAATATTTAAAGGCGTAGAAAGTGATAATGTAATATCTTCCCCAACGATCGGAATTTTCATGTAAAAAGCAGAATAATAAATATCCGGATCAAATACATTTCCATTAATGTCGAGAAGCGATTCCGGTAAATGAATGATATTTGGAGAAAGCACCTCAGCTGCAGGAATGGAATAATATCTCGACGCATCGAGCGCCATTGCTTCATTCACAGAAAAATTAATAACATCTTCAACAGAAGGAATTACATAAATTCTTATTTCAGAATAATCGGGAGTAGAACCATAAAATTCTAAGGTGAAATCGTTAAAACTTTGGGCATCAAGATCATCATAAAATCTCACCTCATTTAATGTGACAGATTCTGTCAAAACATTTTCATCGCAAAACACTGGTTCATTGGGAATTGAATTATAGGATACAGAAAAAATGGTAAGCGGAGAACCTGTTTCAGAATAGGAACCGGTAAAAAAATGGGAGCCGAAAGTTTTAATACTAAGGCGCACAAATCCGTAATAGATATCTTCTCCAAATTGCAATTTGAGTGGCAGATATTTATCTACGAAAGGATCCTTCTGATAATTTATACCCCAATTACTACTAAATGATGAAAAGAATGTACTAACAGTAAATATTCCATTACCCTCATTTGCCCAAATATGAGATGCACCAACTTGTTCCCCGAAATCTAAAAATTCGATATTATACGCACTCCAGGAATAATTTTCCTCAACACCAATACTAATTACGCAATCATTTATTTCGAGTTCTATATTACTTTGATAATATTCTAAATAATAGTTAAATACCAGATCATTTATTCCATTACCATCAATATCAATTGTAATAGAATCTTCAACTGTTTGAACTGTCCAATTCATCAAACGCAGATCAGGATCATAATCCTCTGTAATTAATTGTGCATGCAGTTTATCGGCACCCAAGATAGCAACTGCAATTAACGTATAGGATTCAAGTGTAAATGGTTTGGAGCGCATATCTGCTTATATTAAGTAAGATACAAATAAAAATGGAAACTAAAACACATCTTAAGCCTTACTAAATCATTTGACATAAAAATGATACGGGATCAACCCCCTCACTAAAGTAAACTTCACCTTATGTTTTTCTACATTTCCCTGTTCATTAAACAATTCAGCGTATAAAATATATATTCCGGTTTTAGCTGCAATATCATCTGCATCAACGCCGTCCCAGGTTAAAAATCCTTCGCGGCTCAGCGTGGTAAGACCGCTGAGTTCATTAACTATTCTTCCTGCGCATCAAATATTTTAAACATGCCGGAGTAACCTTCACCTGCAGTGGTGTAGGATATTAATAACAAGTCGTGATAACCATCGCCATCGGGTGAAAATACATTGTATTCCAAAACTATATCTCCTCCACCAACCACATTTCCAAAAACAGAATTCTGATATCCCGGAGTTGCATAATAAACATCTTCTGCAGCACTGTGCCAGTTATCTTCATTCTGTGTTTCAAACTTGTAATTCACTCGTTCCAGCGACACGCCATCATCATCTGTAAGCAAGGCATATTGCCAGTCGTCGTAAAAATGCAATCTGTCTATTTCATTTAAAAAGGGATCATAAATAACTGCAATTCCTTCATTGTCGGCAAACGAAGGTAAGTCTGAGGAAGATACAAAATTTCCTGTGTCAATAACGTGATAAGTACTGGTAACATTTTCAATATTAGGTGTAACACACATATAGGTTTGCGGAAAAAATAATTTTCCTGATTTGCTGGCATAACCAAATTCTAGTACCTCCAATGTATCTACAATACTCATTTCTGCAATAATAATTTTAGAAAGATCTATTATTTTATTGGAGGTATTATATAACTCGACAAAATCAAAACCATCAGTATAAGCATTAAATAAGATTTCGTTAATTACAATGTCGCCGGAATCTACGGGTTCGGGAATTCCCAATTCAACAACATTAAATGTCCCAATATTATTACCGGAACAATCTGTTAGATTTTCTGCAGTTAGTGTATAAACTACACCAAGGTTCAGGGGACTTCCAAAAACCATTCCTATAAAATCGGGATTATTAATATCCAATATTAAACTAAGTGGTGAACCTATTCCATTGGATAAAATAAAATCAGTAATATCAGCAGAATTTAAATCGATATCTTCATCAAAAAAAGCGATAACAGTATCCAGTGACGAAGGATATGCGCCTACCAACATCGGCGGAACATCATCGGCATTTTCACCAAAAACAGAATTAATTTCCCCGGGTGTTCCACCGGAAACATCTTCTGATGCTGTCCAGTTGGCATCACCCTGACAAGGATTGGAAGGATCTATCATTTCCAAACTCCAGCCCCCGTCTTCTTTAATTGCATTGTCATGCCAATCGAGTTCATACGAAATACTATGAATTAAATTTCCGGATGCATCTTTTAATACAAGTTCATCACCATCATTATTAAGTGATGGTAAACTTGGAATCAATAACAGATCTGTAAATCCTGCAAAAGAATCCACAACATTTTCATCTATTACAATTACATAATCGTTAGCAGCCAAAATAAAAGAAGGAAATGGATCGCTTTCAGAAGTTGCATCCGAAATTGTAAATCCCGTGAGATCAATATCAATATCGGTGGTATTATATAATTCAATATATTCTGCAGTAGGTAATTCCAAATGAGGTTCGGGATCGGCAAAAATTTCATTCATAACAATATCATACTGGTTAACAGTATAAATGATAAATGATTTGGAATCACTCGTTAAAATATTACCTTCTTCATCTGCAATATTACTTGCAGTTAAAGTCAATAAAATTGCTTCCGGAAAATCTGTAATAAAGGTGAGCAATACCTTCGAAAAATCTGTAGGACCTCTGGTTGCGTCAATGGGATTTCCAACACCGCCATCTATAGTATAATTACTTTCATCTTCTGCGGAAAGCAATTCGATATTTTCATTAAAATCGAGTTCAATTTGTGTGGATGTTACTACTGATAATATGGAAATAACCGGAGGGTCGTCATCAAAATACAATGGTGAAACTGTAATATCATCGAGAAAAAAATCATCGCAACGGGTGGAGGTATATTTACAAAACCAACCGATATAATCTCCGCCTATAATTATATCATCAACAACAGACCCTTCATTTACAAAAGTGAATCCACCTGTTGCATCAACAAATAATTGCCATTCGTTTTCTGTTGTGCGAATAACTTTAATACGCACCTTGGGAGCGACAGCAACTTCTGCCAATATTCCAGTTAAAAGTAAGGTATGAGTAAATCCTTCTTGTCGATATAATTTAACAGCATCATCAGTTCCATCCTCCCCAATCCGTATATAATATCCATTTAAAGAAGCAGCGAGATCGGGGTTATCACTTTGCAAATAAAATCTGGTGTAATTACTCGCAGAAGGATCAAAACCAAGGTCGATAAAAAATTCCCAGGTTGCAGTATCGAAGGTGGATGCTGCAGCAGATAAATAATTTGTTCCACCATCCTCACAATTACCATCCAATTGTAATTGAAATAAAGCATCTATAATAAAGGCCGTATCATCACCGGCCCAGCCAACAAAATCACCATCGTCAAAATTTTCAGAAAATTGAGCGGAACCGATTCGCGTCAGAATCAGCAGTGTGCCTAAAAGGATTATGTTTTTCATAAAATGGATGGGAAAAATACGAACTATTTTTGATTTTAGAAATATTTTTTTACATTATATTTGTGTAAATTTGGTTGTGATGAAAAAAGGAAAGGGAAAAATGGAGTGGAAGAGCAGGTTGTTAAATTACGAAAGAGTAAGGAACCTGTAATTGAATCAGAAATTATAAATATTTCGGACTTGCCATATGACCTTCAACAAAAATTAAAACTGTCGGAAAAACAATATTCGGAGGGTAAAACATTTACCAATGAGGAGGTGAAGGAAATGGTGAAGAAATGGCTTACAAAAGGGCAGTCAACAGTGGGCAGTAGGCAGTTAGTAACATTGGAGATTGTTGCTTCGAATTAAACGAGGGTGAATAATAAATAATAATCAAAAAATAAAAAATTTTAATCGGATCCCAGCCCGAAAACTTTTGGTAATCATGGTAGCTTTTGCAACCCCGGAACCCAATTTAATATCGAATAAAGAACAAGGAATAAACAACATTAATCGGAACGTAACCCTGAAACTTTTGCAAACCATGAAAACAGCAACAGTTGGCAGTGGCAGTAGGCAGTTTGTAACACTCGAGATTGATGCTTCGAATTAAACGAGGGTGAATAATAAATAACAATCAAAAAATAAAAAACATCAATCGGAACCGAACCCTGAAACTTTTGCAAACCCTGCTAACCCTCTTTCTTGGTCAGTAGTTAATGGTCAGTGGTGAGTCAACCCAGAACTCAGAACCCTGAACTCAGAACATAGAACATTATCTTTGCATAAAAATTACAAAAATTGAAAATCGCAGTTGTAGGCGCAACCGGACTTGTAGGTCAGATGATGCGCAGAATTTTGGAGGAAAGAAATTTTCCCGTTACGGAATTGATACCGGTTGCCACGGAGCGTTCGGTGGGTAAAAAAATTAAGTTTAAGGGGGAGGACATTACAGTTGTAAGTATGGAAGAAGCACTTAAAATGGAGCCTCAAATTGCTTTGTTTAGTGCCGGTGGAAATACATCTTTGGAATGGGCGCCGGAATTTGAAAAAATAAAATGTTGGGTAATTGATAATTCGAGTGCATGGAGAATGAATGATTCATGTGCGCTTGTAGTTCCCGAAATAAATGCCGAACATATATTGCAATTAAAAAGTGGAATAATTGCAAATCCGAATTGTTCCACTATTCAAATGGTGATGGTATTAAATCCATTGCATAAAAAATATAAAATAAAACGTATTGTTGTCTCCACTTATCAATCTGTTTCCGGGAGCGGGGCAAAAGGCATTATGCAATTATACAACGAACGCACAAGCGGTTGTCGCATGGTGGAAAATTCTGCCTATAAATATCAGATAGATAAAAATGTAATTCCGCAGGTGGATGTTTTTTTGGATAATGGATTTACCAAAGAAGAAATGAAAATGCATCACGAAACCAGAAAAATTTTGGGTGATGATACCATTCAGGTTTCCGCAACTGCAGTTCGTGTCCCTGTAAGTGGAGGACACAGCGAAAGTGTGAACATTGAATTTGAAAATGATTTTGATATCAAAGAAATATTTGAAATTTTAAACAATACCGAAGGCGTAATTCTTCAGGATGATCTCAGTGATCAAATATATCCTATGCCTTTAGATGCAGAGGGAAAAGATGAAGTGTTTGTTGGGAGAATACGACGCGACTACACACAAAAAAACACGCTCAATTGCTGGATAGTTGCCGATAATTTAAGAAAAGGCGCTGCGACCAATGCCGTTCAGATCGCCGAATGGTTGGTGAAGCAAGGGCTGGTGAAAAAAGGGATGTAGGACACGGGACAATGGACACAGGACTGGACAAAGGACAATGGAAAAGGACATATGACCCACGCCGCGGTTTGGTGTTTTTCACCAACCGCAATTCGGAGGATAAATTTCATTATACAATTAATCGCTTTAGTTCGTCAACTTATAAATTATACTTTTACCTCCCCTTCAGTGGTTGGTGAAAAACACCAAACCACGGCGTAAAAAATTTCGCCAGAAATTTAAACTCCTCTCTCCTCTCTCCTCCCTCCTTTTCCCTATATTTGTCTTCATGAAAAACCCTCTCAAAAAACCCCTTATCAAAAAACTCCTCCTCTGGGGCACTGCTTGTTTTGTTGCGGGAATACTTTTTACTTTATTTATAAGTTATTTTATGAGTAAAACAGCAGAGGACAAAATTTACAGTGATGTAAATAAAATTCCTGCAAAAGATGTTGCCGTAGTTTTGGGAACATCGAGATATATGGTGAACGGATATCAAAATCAGTATTTTACTTATCGCATAAAAGCAGCTTCGGAATTATATCACGCAGGAAAAGTAAAAAAGATCTTAGTGAGCGGAGATAACAGTGTTTCCAATTACAACGAACCATTGGAAATGTTTAGTGCATTAATTGAAATGGGTGTGAATCCCGAGGATATTGTTTTAGATTTTGCCGGATTCAGAACTTTTGATTCCATGGTGCGCGCAAAAGAAGTTTTCGGATTAAATAATTTTATTGTGGTATCGCAGGAGTTTCATTGTGAACGTGCTATTTATATTGCAAATGCAAAAGATATTAATGTTACTGCATACACCGCAAGAGATCCTTACACTTCCACCAAAACCAATCTGAGAGAGTATCCTGCACGGGTTAGCGCGTTTCTGGATTGTTATATCATCAAAACAAAACCACATTTTCTCGGTGAAAAATTGATGTAATGGCGGGAATTTAATTTGAGCATACAATTATTTCCTAAATTAATTAAATGCAAAATCTTCAATATTTTATTTTATTCGCAGGAGCCTGGGCTTTAATTAATGGAATTCTTCACGATATATTTGTTTTAAAAGAAAAAAAACCTTTCGACCGCGATCTTATCCGACTTTTAATTGATGGACATATTTTAATTTTTTCGGGAATATTTTATTTAATAAGTGCAAGGGGAATTTTGCAAGGAGAAACAACTTCATTTTTAGTATGCATTTGCACTTCACTTTTTTTATTGGGATATTGTTTTTTTATTTTTAAAATTCTTCCTTCCTTTGGCACAATTATTATTAATTTAATAGCTTTGATTTGGCTTTTGGTAGTTTTTATATAACTTTATAACATAAACCTCACAATTATGAAAAAGTTTATCGGTCTTATTTGTATTTTAATGATCACCTCGTCAATGCATGCTCAAACCTGGACTGACGCGTGTGTTGGTGGTTGGATAAACGGAGATGGCGACGGGAAAATAGTGATCTATAAAGAAGGTGATAAATACTACGGGAAAATTACCTGGTTGCGCGAACCCAATGAGGAGGATGGAACTCCAAAGGTTGATGATGAAAATCCCGACAAATCGAAACAGAAACAACCTATCATGGGCCTGGTAATTCTAAAGAATTTCACTTTTGAAGAAGGTTTCTGGAAGAACGGCAGCATCTACGATCCCAAGAACGGCAGAACTTATGATTGCGAAATGTGGTTGGATGGTAAAGACAAGTTAAAAATTCGCGGTTACTGGGGTATTGTTTACCGAACCGAAACCTGGACCAAAGCAAAATAAATTCAGCATACTTTTTTTATCCTATGAAATTGTTTATCACTTCCCTATTCTTTTTATTAATGCATCCAGCTGCCAAAGCGCAGGGAAATGCAGATGCCGTAATTGGAAAATGGATGTCTGATAATGGCCGTCTGATCGTGGAAATTTATAAATCGGGAAATAAATATTACGGTAAAATAAACTGGTTATATATACAAACCGATCCCAAAACAGGAAAACCGAGAACGGATATAGAAAATCCGGATGCTTCTAAAAGAAATGTTCCGCTTATAGGATTAGTTGTATTAAAAAACTTTGAATTTAAAGACGGATTCTGGCAAAACGGAACCGTTTATAACTCACAAAACGGAAAGACCTATGATTGTGAATTCTGGATGGAAGGAAAAAATAAACTGGTGCTTCGGGGATATTGGGGATTTGTTTATCACACGGAATACTGGACGAGAAAAGAATAAAAAAAGCGGAATAATTACTCCGCTTTTTTTATTTTAGATATTTACTTTTTTAAACTTCCTGTAACATCATAATTAATATTATCCTGACCCGCTTTTACCCATACCACCTTTCCATTTAATTTTTCATCAACTATAGTTGCAGTAAAATCCATGTGACCATTTTCCGCACTCTGAAAATTACATTCCATAGTTATTTTTCCATCTTGTTCCCAGGCTTTATAAGGTGATTTAGAAAAACCAAAAGGTTCACAACTTGGGCTTCTCAAAGTTCCACCTTCAAAGGTCCAATCTTCATCGTATGCAGTTTCCGGTTTACCGGTTTCCATTGTATTTGTTACATAAACTTTTCCATCCAGCGATATTTCTTTTTTCTGAGGTAATAATCCGGAGGATCCTTCAAATGTATAAAACATATCTGCCTGTCCCTCTTTTTTCCACACCATATCACCGTGAATTTTATCTCCCATTACCATCCCTTTCCAGGTCATGGTTCCTTCAGCATTACCTTGCATAACTGCTTCGAAATTGTAATTCTCTCCATTCTTTTTCGCAGTATACACACAGGACGTAAATCCCCATTCGTGGCATTGCAGATTATCGAAAATACTGTCCTTAAAAATAATTTGTTCCTGCACCCCTGTTTCTGGTTTTCCTTTTTCCATGGTGGTGACAACAAATTGTTTATCGCCGATAATTACATTTTCAGGAGTTGCCTGTGAACAAGAATAAAATGGTGAAAATAAAATAGTAAAAGTAAACAGGATCAACATAGTTGATCTTGATTTGGGTTTTGTTTTAATTAACATAGTAGTGCGTTTAGGTTAAATAAAAAGGTGTTTCCGGATGGTACATCCGAAAGTTACCATACCAAATATACAAATTATTTACTTAGAAATGGAGCTAAAACCCGTATACTTATGCAATACCTCCGGCATATTGATGCCATTTTCCGTTTGATTGTTTTCCAACAGGGCTGCAACTATCCTTGGTAACGCCAGGGCACTTCCATTTAAGGTATGCACCAATTTATTTTTACCATCTGCAGCATCTTTATACCTGCATTTCATTCTGTTGGATTGAAAGGTTTCGAAGTTGGAAACAGAACTTACTTCCAACCATCTTTTTTGTGCAGCTGAATATACTTCGAAGTCATAAGTAATTGCGGAAGAAAATCCCATATCGCCTCCACACAATCTTAAAATTCGATAAGGTAATTGTAAGGAGATAATAATATCTTCCACATGTTTTACCATTTTCTCCAATAATAAATCCGATTGATCGGGATGTGCAATTTGTACTATCTCCACTTTATCAAACTGATGCAAACGATTTAATCCTCGTACATCTTTTCCATAACTTCCAGCTTCTCTTCTGAAACATGGAGTGTACGCCGTCATTTTAATTGGTAATTCATCTTCCTTCACAATTACATCCCGATAAATATTTGTTATGGGAACTTCTGCAGTGGGAATTAAAAAATAATTATCCTCCACGGCATGATACATCTGTCCTTCTTTATCGGGCAATTGTCCTGTTCCAAAACCGGATGCTTCATTAATCATTAATGGAGGAATATATTCTGTGTAACCCGCATCTGTTGCGCGATCCAGAAAGAACGAAATTAATGCACGTTGCAATTTTGCACCCTTTCCGATATAAACCGGAAATCCACTTCCCGTAATTTTATTTCCTAATTCAAAATCAATTAAATTATATGTAGTGGTGAGTTCCCAATGCGGAACAGGTTCAAAATTAAATTTAGGAACATCTCCACCTTTTTTTATTTCTACATTTTCTTCGGGATTTAATCCTGCAGGAACAATTTCTTGCGGAAGATTGGGGAGAGTTAATAAGATCTCTTTAATTTTTTCCGTTGTGCTTGTATGAGTTTCCTCCAGAGCTGAGGTTTTTATTTTCAGATCTGCGATCATAAATTTCTTTGTCTCCGCATCTTCGTTTTTACCCTGTGCCATCAATTTTCCGATTTCTTTGGAGGTACTGTTTATTTCCGCAAGGATATTATCCAGATCGGTCTGAATTTTTTTTCTGTCGTCATCCAATAATAAAATGGTATCGATTAACTGTATATCAAATTTATTTCTTTTTGCAAGTCGTTTTTTCGCAGTTTCGGTATTCGTCCTCAGGTAATTTATATCTAACATGATAGCTCTTTTGGGGGCAAATATAACCCGTATTTTGCTGCCTGAAATGCCCGAAGGGAGGTGTTTTCGCTTAAATTCATCAAAAACATGCCATAAGTGACATGGTTTTTGCGGTTTTTTTTGTTTTTGTAAAATATCCGCCTTATCATTGCACCGTAAAGTCCTCGAAGTAAGTAGCGGACATCTCGTCTGAATATTTCAAAATCAGGTTTATTCAGTAAATTTTTTCCCAACTTTTCGTTTTTTAATAATCGACGTACTGTTAAATTTTTGAATTTTTTTCTAACCAATATAAGCTTGTATGTATACTGAAGCACAGTTGAACGATATGCTCGTTCCTGAACTGAGAGAGATCGCTGATCCATTCCATATTCCGAATTACAAAAAAATGGGCAAGAGCGAATTAGTGGGTGCTATTGTTGATGCACAAATTTCGTCTGAAGCAGATAAAAAAGACCGCAAACGCATTCTTCGTCCGCGCAAGAAAAAGGATACTCCTGTTGATAGTGAAGTTTCCGATAAATTCAGCAATCCGCAATTATCCTTTGAGGAAGACCTTCCTGTGGAAGAACCGAAAAAAGAGGAACCTGTAGAAAAACAACAGGTTGACCAGGTAAATGAATCGGTGGAACCTCCAGTTAAAGAGGAAATGCAGATGCCGCAATATCCTAAAAAGAACCGTGAAGGCAGATTTAATATCGACCTCGACGGCGCTGTTCCGGGTGAAGGTGTTTTGGAAATGATGCCCGATGGATATGGTTTTTTGCGAAGTGCCGATTATAATTATCTCACTTCTCCCGATGATATTTATGTTTCTCCCTCACAAATAAAACTTTTTGGATTAAAGACCGGCGACTGGGTTGCAGGTTTTATCCGCCCTCCGAAAGAAGGGGAAAAATACTTCGCATTATTACGCGTGGAAACCATTAACGGCCGCGATCCTAAAGAAATCCGCGACCGTGTGCCTTTCGATTATTTAACTCCGTTATTTCCGGATGAAAAACTGAATCTGGTTTATAGCGCAACAGATTATTCAACACGTGTAATTGATCTTTTTACTCCCATAGGAAAAGGTCAGCGCGGAATGATAGTAGCGCAACCAAAAGTGGGTAAAACATTTTTGTTGAAGTCGATCGCCAATGCCATTGCACAAAATCACCCTGAAATATATCTCATCGTTCTATTAATTGATGAGCGCCCGGAAGAGGTTACAGATATGGAACGCAGTGTAAATGCCGAAGTTGTGGCAAGTACATTTGATGAGCCGGCTGATAAACACGTAAAGGTTTCGAGTATTGTTTTACAAAAGGCAAAACGTATGGTGGAATGCGGACAGGATGTTGTTATCCTGCTCGATTCGATAACGCGTCTTGCACGAGCGCATAATACGGTGGCTCCTTCCTCAGGTAAAGTATTATCGGGTGGTGTGGAAGCTAATGCGATGCAAAAACCGAAACAGTTTTTTGGTGCTGCACGTAATATTGAGAACGGAGGTTCATTAACAATTTTAGCAACTGCTTTAATTGATACTGGAAGTAAAATGGATGAGGTAATTTTTGAGGAATTTAAAGGTACCGGTAATATGGAACTTCAGCTCGACAGAAAATTATTCAACAAACGTATATTCCCAAGTGTGGATGTTACCGCCAGTTCAACTCGTCGCGATGATCTTTTACATGAAAAAGATGTTTTGAAACGTATCTGGGTATTAAGAAATCATCTTGCAGATATGAATACCGAAGAAAGCATGCAATTTATTTTACAAAACATGCGCGGAACCAGAAGCAATGAAGAGTTTTTGGCAACGATGAACGGATAATTATTTTTAAATTATAAAATTAAAATGCAGCGCCCAGGTGCTGCATTTTTTTTTATTTGATCAGGTTGAGTTTTTCTAATTCCCTTTTATAATCATATTGCAGATCCTCATGCATTTTCGCAATTGCGATCCCGATCTTTTTTAATTGCATCTGATATAAATTAAATAACGCGCCGCTTTTTGAAAAGTCAATTTTTAAGGAACGAATTTTATAACAAAAATAAATGCGCACATCAGTCTCCGTTTCCGGATTTCCGGAGAAACGAATATATTTATTAATTGCTCTTAATACTTTTCGAATACTTTTTTTTGCGAGATATAAATTAGAGATATTCATCTCCTTAAAGTGTTCATCCATTTCTTCTTTAATTCCATCAATAAAGGCGGATTCATCATTAGATTCAAAAAGGATGTAAGTAAGAAGTTCCTTATTTTCCTTTTTATATCTCATCAACCGCGCACAAAGTTCCATTACCTCTCCTGGATCGCGGGTTTTTAATTCCTTTTTAATTTCATTAATGGTTGCTGATTTCATTTTACAAGGTAAATCTACGTTTTTAAATGGTACGATTTAATTTCATTCAAACGAGGTTTACATGTATAGCCAGTCTCGATTGTTGATCATCGCATGTATAAGGTGGGATATAATGTCACCCCTACCCGGGGTTACCGTGGATTTTTGTTTCGGTTTTATTATAATAATGCCACCCCTACCCGGGGTTTTGTTCTTGCATTCCATGAATCTGATTATTCCAAAAATACTTTAATGTTAATACGGAATAAAGTTTTTCCGCTATATATTGTAAAAAGTAAATTTAATCCCCTTTAATCTCAGAGCTGGGGTGTCATAATTATTGAATAACAGAAACGCAAAGTTGACTTGAACCCCATGTAAAGGGCATTATTCAAATTAACCGAGCCTGTACGATGAATTTAAACCCCGGGTAGGGGTGATATTATTATAGAAAGCCATACATGTGAAGTAGATTTAAACCCCGGATAGGGGTGATATTATATCCCATAATACAAATTAGCCTGTTGATTTATGAATGTATCAAAAGATCAATCTCCTATTTATCTTAAAAAAAGTATACCTTTTAAAAATATTGTTATGTCAATAATAAAAATCTTCACTGATGGAAGTTGCCACACCCAACTAAAAACCGGTGCATGGGTTGCATTGATTTTTGTTGAGGATAAAAAAATCGTTTTGCAAAATGTGGTGGAAAATACCACACACAACAGAATGGAATTATCTGCAGTGATAGCTGCAATACATTATGTAACAGAAAACAATTTTGTGTATTCGGGAATTGAAATTTATTCTGATAGTCAGTACGTGGTTGATCTTGTAGATCGAAAAGAAAGACTTAAAAACAATCTCTTTATCACTAAAAAAGGAACTCCCGTACAAAATGCAGATCTTGTACAAAACTTAATCACTTTAATGGAAGAATTCCCTCTTATCTTTATAAAAGTAAAAGCACATCAAAGATCAACATCTGAAATAAATTATAATCGGGAAGCGGATATATTAGTGCGATCATTAGTTAGATCGGCTGTTGGTCGTGAATCGTGAATCCGGTACATACGTTAGAAAATCGACCTACCAGGTTTTTTTTAACCTGGTAGGTCTGATTTTCGATAGGGTGAGCAAGAAGTTTCACTTAACCCTAAACTTAAATTACCTCCTACCGACCTACCAGGTTTGGGAAACCTTGTAGGTCTACATTTTTTAACCTGTGAGGTCTGATTTTCGGGACGGTGAAGAAAAATATTTTAGATTGACTTGTTAATTTGAGCACATCAACCCGACCTACCAGGTTTGGGAAACCTTGTAGGTCTAAATTAACTAATAAAAAAAAATTAAATTAATAAAATGGATAATACCATAAGATCAAAAATAAAAATTGGCGCCTTAGTAAATATCGTCTTAAAAGAAGATCAGCGAAGCGGAAAATTAACGGAGGGAATTGTTAAAGACATTCTCACCAGCTCTCCCACACATCATCATGGAATTAAAGTGAGATTGGAAGATGGACAAGTAGGAAGGGTGAAGGAAATAGTTGATTAGAAAATCGACCTACCAGGTTTTTTTTTAACCTGTGAGGTCTGATTTTCGGTCGGGTGAAGTAAAATTTATTGTCAGATTGATAGTTAGATCACATCAACCCGACCTCACAGGTTTGGAAAACCTGGTAGGTCTACATTTTTTATCCTGTGGGGTCTGATTTTCGGTCGGGAGAAGAAAAAAATTCGGTTGACTTTTTAGTTAGATCACATCAACCCGACCTCACAGGTTTGGAAAACCTGGTAGGTCTACATTTTTTATCCTGTGAGGTCTGATTTTCGGTCGGGTGAAGTAAAATTTATTGTCAGATTGATAGTTAGATCACATCAACCCGACCTCACAGGTTTGGAAAACCTGGTAGGTCTACATTTTTTATCCTGTGGGGTCTGATTTTCGGTCGGGAGAAGAAAAAAAATTCGGTTGACTTTTTAGTTAGATCACATCAACCCGACCTCACAGGTTTGGAAAACCTGGTAGGTCTACATTTTTTATCCTGTGAGGTCTGATTTTCGGTCGGGTGAAGTAAAATTTATTGTCAGATTGATAGTTAGATCACATCAACCCGACCTCACAGGTTTGGAAAACCTGGTAGGTCTACATTTTTTATCCTGTGGGGTCTGATTTTCGGTCGGGAGAAGAAAAAAATTCGGTTGACTTTTTAGTTTGATCACATCCACCCGACCTCACAGGTTTGTAAAACCTGTGAGGTCTAAACTAATTTAATCCCATCCTTTTCAATCGTAATAATCCGCTGTTTATATAAACTCCCAACCACTTGTTTAAAGGTTTTTTTACTCATACTGAAATAGGCATAAATATCTTCGGGATCACTTTTATCGTGGAAGGGGAGGAAACCATTACTCTCTTCCAATAAACGAATTACCTTATCGAGTTCTGATTCAATTCTTTCGTAACCATGTTTTCCTTCTGCAACATCAATTTTATTATCCATACGGATCTTTTTGATGTGACCTTCCAATTTATCACCAACCATTACATGTTTAAAAATATCGCTGAAGTGTAATAAACCTAAATGTTTTTTATTGATCAATACATTATATCCAAGATCAGTTTCTTTTAAAATAATAAGCTCCACCGTTTCATGTTCCTTTACTGAAATTTCTGAATTTCCCGCATCCATTTTTAAATTTTCGGTGGCAGCAAGTCTTCCATTATCGTCGAGAATAATTTTTACCCAATGTTTTTCACCAACTTCCACCGGGCCTGCCATTTGCGATTTATGTAAAAAAAGATCTTTTATTAATCCAAAATCGAGGTATGCACCTGAAGGGGTGACACTTAAAACCGTAAGCTCAACAATATCTCCCAATATTCCTTTAGGAGTTTCGGTGGTTGCAATTAATCTGTTTTCACTATCGTGATAAATAAAAACATTTACAACATCTCCTTCCTTAATTCCCTTGGGAACTTGTTTTATAGGAAGTAAAATTCCCGTTTCCTCATCGTCTAAATATACACCTTGTGGAGTTGAACGAATAGCCGTTAAATAATTATATTCCCCTACTTTTATCATATTAAAATTTTGCTGAATGTAAATTTACGGGAAAATTATCGGCTTTTATTTCAGAATTTAGAAATTGCCTCATCCAAAACCTTATCAATTCCATTTTGTAATTCTACCAGATCATTTTTTATATAAATATCAGGTGCGAGTCCAATGCCTTCATAAGAAATTCCATCAGGTAATTTAACTTCCTGTGTACTCAGGGAATAATACCAGCCATTTGCCAGTTGTCCCGTTACCAAAGTAGAATGTGCCGCATTTGTTGTATCGCCTATTATAGTAACATTCGGCAATTGCATGAACATCATCGTTGTTCTTTCGCCTGCACTTATGGTATATCTGTCGGTGAGTAAAACTACAGGCTTATCATAATATTTTCCTCCGGGTTCCAGATACCAATCATACCAATCGGTATAATCATTAATGCCGGGACCATTTTTTGTGCGTGAGGTGAATACCAATCTTTTTTGGTCGGTTAATCTTTTCAGAAAAGAAAGTGCCCAGGTAAAATCGCCACCACTGTTATGCCGGAGATCCACTATTAATCCTTTTGCAGAGGCATAATCATCTAAAACATCCTCCAACACAGGCATATTATCAGCTATATAGGGCAAAAACACATAAGCGATCTCGCCATTTATGGTGCCATAGGTAAATGCATCTTCTGAGGTGAATCCGGCATCCAGATAATTTGTTTTAACAACATTCAAATTGAATAAACTGTCATCAATTCTATTATTGTAATAAATATTGGAATAAAACACCTTTCTGTCATCAGCAATAAATTGCACATGTCCATCATTAAGCGGAGCCAGCATATTTGTAATTATTGCATGCAATTCGTCATCGGTGGTATTGGCATTTATCAGTGGGCGATTAATGTCATATAATTCCTGCCAGTTTACATTGCGTTCTTCGAATACAGAATAGTTTTCATTATAAGCCTTCCAGAAATTCTCAAAAATTGCTTCGGGATCATCAGCGGGTTCTTCCACGAAAAATACTTTTTCACAAGAAAATAACAAGGTTGTTAAAACCAGAAGAAATGAATATGTAATTATTTGTTTTTGCATAATTAAAAATGAAATGCAGCATTAATATTTAATCCGTTTTGATAATATAAAAGATTTAACGGTTTTGAATAATGTATAAAATTAAATTGATAGGACGCACCAATATCCCACCTGTTATTTAAAACATATTCATAGTTTAATTTCAGATTTATTTGTTGCAGTTTTTCTAAGGTCTGCAGTGAACCATCCTCCAGATAAGCAAAAAAAGTTTTTATCCCCGAATGTGAAGAAATATTCTGAATAAATTCATCATCATTTGCCAAATAGGGTGAACGTGCAACCCATGCTGCCAAGGGGAAATGTGCTGCCACAGTGAATTGTTGTTTATCATTTACGCGATATTCAAACTGCGACCATGCCGATAAACCAAAGGAAGCAAAATATCCGAATGTTCCGAAATAGCCTGCGTAATAATATTGTGCATGAACGGTATTTTCACTTGCCGCTCCAAGGTACCAGCTATATTTTTCTGTTGATACCCATTCTTTCCCATGAACAAAATTTATTTTAACATGCGTAAAATCATTTCTAATTGTTTCTAAAGTATCGGAATCCGGAACACTATAATATTTAAAAGTTTTAAGATAAACAGGGTTAAAAGAATTAAAATATATCTCTGCCATATTTAGAAAACGATTTTCATGTTTGTAGATAATTCCAATATTTAACGGCGTAACATCTTTAAGAATAAATGGGGAGAAAATAAGATCCTGCATGGCAAGATGATGCAAACCATATTCAATAGTTATACTGTTTTTATTTTCGGTGCTATCCTGAGAAAATAAAACAGGAGCATTCATCAAAATAAAAACAAAACAATATACTGTTTTTTTCATCTCAATAAAATTTTACTGGCTCTTTTGGATATGTGTTCCAAGGTTCAAAACACTTCCATTCCGGCAAATATAATGGGTTTTTTGTAAGAGAACTCTACATTTAGAAGCAAAGTGAATACCTTTGCAACTCAAAATATTATTTCATCAGAACTAAAAAATAACATGCAAAAACCTTGGTATAAAACAGAGATCGGCAGATTCAGAACGGTTGCAATATGTGAGGGTATCTCCTTTTTGGTATTGTTATTTATAGCCATGCCCCTTAAATATATCGCAAATATGCCCATGGCTGTCGAGATAGTGGGCTGGGCGCACGGAGCCTTATTTGTGTTATATATGTTTACGGGATTAGACGCAAAGTTGGCACTAAATTGGAGCATAAAAAAAACTTTAATAGCCGTTTTTGCATCCATTATTCCCTTCGGACCATTTATTTTGGATAAAAAATTGCTGCAATCAGAAATGGAAAAAGTATAAAAAATATTTATTTTTAGGAAGAAATTATTCGTATGAAAAATTGTATTTACCTGTTAATTTTTTTTCTGAGTTCATCCCTTCTTGCGCAAAATGATTCTGCTATAATTGTAATAGGTACTAAATGCACTATGTCGCGGCCGAAAGGATTTACACCCGGAGTTGGTTTCAGTGGGTTTCAACAACCGGAAAGTGGAGCATCCATAGTTGTAGCAGAATTTCCTGCACCTTACAAACAATTAGTTTTAGGTTTTAATGGAAATGCATTAAAATCGCAGGGTATGAAATTAGAACAAAGTCAGGACATAGAATTTGATGGCAGAACGGCAACATTAATGCTTGTTTCACAGACCTTAAATAATGTTAATTATATTAAACACATTCTTTTATTCGGAGATTCTACTTTTACTGTAATGGTAAACGGAATTTATCCCGAATCAGCAAAATATCTCGAAGAAAGCATAAAAAAAGCGATCTATACCGTTAAATATAATCCTATACAAACCGTTGACGGTGAACAAACTGCAGATTTTAAAATTGATATTAAAAAATCAGATCTGAAGTTTGCTTCTTTTATGCAAGGCAGTTTAATTTATACTTCTGATGGAAAAATGCCCCCTGAAACGGATGATAAAACCATGTTAATGGTGGGATCATCTTTTCAAAATGTTGCAGTGGACAACAGAAAAGAATATTGCATTAAACGCGTAAAATCATTACCCTACGGAGAAAAAAATGTAGTGGAAGAAATTAATCCTATCACCATAAATTATTTAGAAGGTTTTGAATTAGTTGCTTATGGTTTCGATAAAGAAAAAAATAAACAACTCACCTATCAAACCATTCTTTACACCGAAGTGGGAACCTATTTCATAATCCTCGGATCAACTACTACTGATTTTGAGAAGAATTTAGCGAACTATAAGAAAGTTGCGAGGACGTTTGAGAGACGTTGAATAGTGGGCAGTGGCAGTGGCAGTGAGCAGTGGGCCCGTGGGCAGGTTGTAACATTGGGGAATTTCGCTTCGAGTTGAAAGAGTCAACAGTCAACAGTGGGCAGTAAACAGTGGGCAGTTAGTAACATTGGAGATTATTACTTCGAATTGAAAATGTATTTTTATTCGAACGAAATCGAAAGCTCCCCTATGGGGTTGGGGGCCCGTGGGCAGTTAGTAACATTGGAGATTATTGCTTCGAATTGAAAATGTATTTTTATTCGAACGAAATCGAAAGCTCCCCTATGGGGTTGGGGGCCCGTGGGCAGTTAGTAACATTGGAGATTATTGCTTCGAATTGAAAATGTATTTTTATTCGAACGAAATCGAAAGCTCCCCTATGGGGTTGGGGGCCCGTGGGCAGTTAGTAACATTGGAGATTATTGCTTCGAATTGAAAATGTATTTTTATTCGAACGAAATCGAAAGCTCCCCTATGGGGTTGGGGGCCCGTGGGCAGTTTGATGCATTGGAAGTTTTCGCTTCGGGTTGAAAAGTTAAGAGTCAACAGTAAACAGTGGGCAGTGGGCAGTTGTAACATTGCAGATTTTCGATCGAGCCTCAGTTGCTCCGAATCAATTATATTCGAGAAAATAAGGAATCACGGCAAAATAAATTGGAAGTTTCCATTGCAAAGTAAAAGTTTACATTAGGTAATAAAATTTTCACGTGAGCTCAGGAGCCCCTTTTCCAACCTTTCCTCCTCTTCCTTCCTTTTTTATTCCTTAGAACCTTACCCTTCTCCCTTAGAATCTTCTCCCTTCGATTCTTCAAGACTTCTCCCTTCGATTCTTTGAGCACCTCGCTAACCCTGCCAACCTTGTAACCCCCCTCCCCCCTTTGCATTTTCCAAAATCTACCTTACATTTATCCAAAATTAAATCTATGGGCTTTTTCGAGCGAATGTCAAATGGATGGAAAATTTCTATGAGTAGTTTTTCGGTCCTCAGAAAAAACAAACAATTAATTCTTTTTCCGATCTTATCAGGAATAGCATTAATTCTTTTAACACTGTCGTATATGGTGATATTATTTGCACCAAATGGATGGGATTTTAATAAGACGTATAACGAAAGTTCTATAGTTCATTATTTAATGTTATTTGTTTTTTATCTCATTAATTATTTTGTGATCGTATTTTTTAATATGGCACTTATTCATTGCGCGAGAATTTATTTTGAAGGTGGTAAACCTACATTAAGTGATGGTTTATCATTTAGTATGAGCAGAATCGGAGATATATTAGCATGGTCGGCAGTGGCTGCTACTGTGGGATTAATATTCAGATTGTTGGAAGAAAATCTGGGTCGAATTGGGGAGATCATTACAGCAATACTGGGCGTTGCGTGGTCGGTTACCACATTTTTTGTTGTTCCGGTTCTTGCTTATGAAAACCTCACTCCCATTGCTGCGTATAAACGTTCCATTAAAATCATGAAAGAAAAATGGGGTGAATCTTTAGGAGCAACTTTCAGCTTCGGTATAATTCAATTACTTGCCGTATTATTAATTTCAGTCCCTCTGTTTTTTATTGGATCTCAATTCGGAATAATTACAGGAATTATATTAGCAGCTATCGGATTATTATTTATTATTTCTATTATTTCTGCTGCACAATCTATTTTTATTTCCGCAGTTTATTTTAATATCAACGATAAACCCGTTGCCGATTTCGACAATGAAACCCTTGACGGAATATTTATTCAGAAGGAGAAGAAGAAGTTGTTTTAGTCAACAGTCGCAGTCGCAGTCGCAGTCGCAGTCGCGGTCACAGTTTGTAACATTGGAGAATAGCGCTTCGAGTTGAAAAGTAAACAGTAAACAGTGGGCAGTGGGCAGTTTGTAACATTGGTGGTTGTAGCTTCGAGTTGAAAATCTAATTATAATGTTAACGAAAACGAAAGCTCCCCTATGGGGTTGGGGGCCAGTAGCAGTCACAGTTTGTAACATTGGAGATTTTCGCTTCGAATTAAAGGGTTTTTTGGTTCATGCCTCTACTGAGACCCTCGCTGGGAGCGAGAGCCTCAGTTGCTCCGAATCAATTATAATCAAAAAAATAAGGAATCACGGCAAAATAAATTGGAAGATTCCATTGCGAAGTAAAAGTTTACAATAGGTAATTAAATTTTCAGGTGAGCTCAGGCGCCACTTTTTCAACCTTTCCACCTCTTCCTTCCTTTTTTAATCCTTAGAACCTTAACCTTCTCCCCCTGCCCGACGCGGTTAGCAGGCGGGTTCGATTCTTCTCCCTTCGATTCTTTAATAGCTCCAAGCTTAGTTAACTTTCGTTTCGGAGCACTCTAAATACTAACTACCATATACTCTCTCAAATGCATTAATTTTATCGCATGACTCGAATTTATACCTTTTTAATTGCGCTGGTTTTCACTTCAGGCATTTCGGCGCAAGTTATTTATACCATTCCGGCATTTCCTACCCAGGATGAACCGATCACAATTATATATGATGCAACACTTGGCAATGCTGCGTTGATGGATGTACCTCCTCCAATTTATGCGCATACCGGTGTAATTACCACGGAGAGTGTATCACCTACCGATTGGAAAAATGTGCAGGGTGTTTGGGGAACTGCAGATCCGGAAGTTTTAATGACGGAAATCGGTGATGATCTTTATCAATTATCCATAACGAGTATCAATGATTTTTACGGGCTAACTGCTGATGATACTGTTTTGCAAATGGCATTTGTTTTTAGAAATGAATCGGGAGCAATTGTGGGAAGAGATACGGATGGTTCTGATATTTATGTGGATGTATATGAACCCGGATTAAATGTTGCAATAACATCACCTGTAATTGATCCTTTAATTGTATCCCCGGGCGAAAATGTGCACATAGAAGTAATTTCGGTATTGGCAGATTCCATGTATTTATATGTGGATGGAGTGGAGTTGGTAGCCACAGATATTGCAACTATTGCTTATGATATAATTGCAACGGAATTAGGTCCTGCGGAAATTCGTGTTGTTGCAAAAGGTGATGGGGATATAAAAGTAGATTCTACTTATTATTATGTTATTGGTGATCCTATTGTGGAAGCAGTTCCGGCAGGATTAAAACAGGGAATTAATTATATCAACGATACTACAATTACCTTAATACTTTTTGCACCATTTAAGGAATATATTTTTGCCGTTGGCGAACATAGCAACTGGACATTAAGTGAAGAAAGTTTTATGAAACTCGATCCCGATAATGCAACGTGGTGGGTTACACTTACGCATTTAATTCCGGGAAAAGAATATCCTTATCAATATTTTATTGATGGCGTTTTATGGGTAGCAGATCCCTTAACAGAAAAAGTGTTGGATCCATGGAATGACGGATCAATTTCGGAAGAAACATATCCTGATCTTTTAGATTATCCTTTCGGAAAAACAACCGGGATTGTTTCTGTTTTTCAAACTGCTCAACCGGAATATGCATGGGCAATTACAGATTTTATTCCTCCCGCAACAGACGACCTCGTAGTTTACGAATTATTGATACGCGATTTTGTGGCCAAACATAATTATCAGACCTTATTGGATACTTTATCTTATTTAAAAACCCTGGGCGTAAATGCAATTGAATTTATGCCTGTTATGGAATTTGAAGCAAATGAAAGCTGGGGTTACAATCCGAGTTTTTTTATTGCACTGGATAAATATTACGGAACGCGTGAGGCATTTAAAATATTTATTGATAGTTGTCACGCAAATGGAATTGCAGTTATTTTAGATATTGCAATGAATCATGCATTCGGGCAAAGTCCTTTAGTGCAAATGTGGTGGGATGCTGCATTAAATGCCCCTGCGGATAATTCACCTTATTTTAATCAAATACCTACACATGATTATAATGTCGGATACGATTTTAATCATGAAAGCAGTGCCACAATTAATATGCGCAACATAGTATTTACTTATTGGCTCCAGGAATTTAATGTGGATGGATATCGTTTCGATCTTTCCAAAGGATTTACACAAAATAATACTTTGGGTGATGTTGGTGCATGGGGATTATACGATGCTGACAGAATAAATACCTGGAAAAATATCGGAGATGTTTTATGGGATGTTAATCCGAATGCGAAATTAATTCTCGAACATTTTGCAGAAAATACGGAAGAAAAAGAATTGGCGAACTACGGATTTATGTTGTGGGGAAATTCCAATTATAATTATGCGCAAGCTACCATGGGATATACCGGTTCTGATGTTTCCTGGATGAGTTATCAAAACAGAGGATGGAACGATCCGCATGTTATGGGATATATGGAAAGTCACGATGAAGAGCGATTGATGTTTAAAAATCTCGAGTTTGGAAATACTGTAAATCCAGATCACAACGTAAAAGATCTTAATACCGCATTATACCGGATGGAAACTGCCGGCGCATTATTCTTCACCATTCCCGGACCAAAAATGATCTGGCAATTTGGTGAAATGGGATATGATATCAGCATTGAATATGGATGCAGAGTTTGTAATAAACCAATTTTATGGGATTACATCACAGATAATAATCGCCTGCGCATTTATCAGGTGTGGAGCGAATTAATTCATCTCAAAAAAACTTACTCCGCTTTCAGCACCGACGATTACAATTTAAGTGTAAGTGGATTTGGAAAAAGAATTAATTTAAATGATCCAACCATGAACGTGACAGTTCTCGGAAATTTCGATGTTAATCTCGGCTCTGTAAATCCAAACTTTCAACACAATGGCTGGTGGTTCGAATATTTTTCGGGTGATAGCATTAATGTTATAGACGTAAGTTCCGTTATCGCATTAAATCCCGGCGAATACCGTTTATACACCGACAAAAGATTAACCACCCCCGAAATAATCGACGGCATCGGCGAATTATATACTCAACAAAAAAATGATCTTTTCATTTACCCAAACCCATCCTCAACAAATTTTGTAATTGAAACTTTCCTCACCAAAAATTCGGATGCTGCGATAGAAATTTATAATGCATCTGGAGAAATAGTTTACGCCGAACAACTAAAAAATCAACCATCCGGAATTTTAACTTTTAATTGGAATACAAATTCCATGAAAGCAGGCATTTATGTTTGTAAAATTGTTGCAGGTGATAAGGTGAGTTTGGGTAAGATGGTTTTAGTGGATTAAATGGGTAGCTCGGAACTGTGTTTTCTTTGATTTACCAATCACAAATTGATTATTACTTAAGATATTAATCTTAACTTACCTTGATTTTGTTGTGTTTCAGCTTACATAAATCATTAAAACTTGCATAATTTGCAAGTTTTAATGATTTATCACATCAATTACAACCGCTAGGTAAAAGAACAACTTCAAAGATTCGGCGAGCTGTGAAGTTTTCTCTAATAACATTAGTATCGTTTTTCAATGAAAATTTTACAATTTGGCATGCAAAAAATGCAGAGAACCAACCTTTTTGTGAAAAAAAAGTAAAATGATACGGTTAAAGGATCAATTTATTGAAAAAAATGAAAAAGAACGTGCAATTAAATTCCGGAATTTAAAATATGACTCAATTTCCTTTAGTGGGCTTTTTCAAAGCGGATAAAAAAATAAAACCATTTGGAAATCAAAAACAATTGACTGTATTTTTATCCTGTTTTTGCGAACCCTGAAAAATTACCCTCAATGACATCTCAAAACAGAAATCTGCGTGTTGTTTTTATTGCTGCCATTTGTTTTGTGGTTGTACTTTCGGTTTTTTCTTATAACAGAATTAATGCACTTATCGATACATCCGCATTAGTTAATCATACTACAAAGGTTACACTCGAACTCGAAAAAGTGATTGGCAATTTGAAAGATGCTGAAACAGGACATCGGGGTTACCTGCTTACACATGATTCCTTATTTCTTGAACCTTTCACAAATGGTTTGATCGAATATTCCCAAAATATTAAGGAGCTAAAACAACTTACTTTAGAAAATCCCGAACAGCATCAAAGTCTGGAAACCGTTGAACGACTTGCTAATAATCGTGAGGATTATTTATATAAAACACTCGAGATCGATAAGGTGAGAACACCTTCTGCAGATGAACTTTTATTTGGTAAAAAGATCATGGACAGTTTGCGAACCGAGGTTAACATAATGATTACCCGTGAAAATGATTTATTGGGAAACCGGAATGAGCAGCTGCTAAAACAAACAAAGATCGCCCCTACCTTGCTTTTAATTTTGAGTTTACTCGCATTAGTAATACTTGTGATCTCCTTTGTAAAATTAAACAAGTCGTTGATCCGGGCACAAAAATTAAAAATGGAAATTTCAGATTCCATTCTATCAAGAAAACTAATTGAAGCGAGTGAAATAGAATTGCAGTCATTGGTTAAACAAGCTCCGGTATCCATTGTACTTTTTGAAGGGGAAAGCCTGGTGACAAAGATTGCCAACGAAACGGCGTTGCAGCTAATGGGGAAAACAGCGGAGGAAGTTTTAGGAAAAAGAATCGATGATTACTTTCCAGATCAGCTTGAAAGGAAAAGTATTTATCTCAAAGTTTTTAAAACAGGAATACCTTATTTAGGTAAAGCAGTAGAATTAAAATTTACAAGGTCTGGCCAACAACATATCGGCTACTACGATTTGAGTTATACTCCTTGGTATGATGTGCATGGGAAAATAAAAGGTGTAATGTCGGTGGGAGTTGAAGTAACTGAAAAAATTCTGGCACAAAATAAAATAGAAGAAAGCAAACGTCTTTACGAAACAATAACCCAACATACACCTGATCTTATTTATGTATTTGACCTAAACGCAAGATTTATTTATGCAAATGAAGCATTACTTACAATGTGGGGAAGTACCTGGGAACAATCCATTGGTAAAAGTTTATTAGAAATTGGATACGAACCCTGGCATGCTGAAATGCATGAGCGGGAGATCAGTGAAATTAAAGCGACAAAAAAATCCATACGCGGTGAAGTTTCCTTTCCACATGCCACATTGGGAAAACGCATCTATGATTATATATTAGTTCCGGTTATAGATCAACATGGTAATGTGGAAGCTATTGCAGGTACTACGCGGGATATTACCCAACAAAATGAAACAAGAAAACAGATTGAGGAGAGTGAAAAACGTTTCCGCGACATGGTGGAACAGGCTCCTGTGGCAATATGTGTTTTGCGCGGAAAAAATTATGTAGTGGAGTTGGCAAATGAGAAACAACTCATTTTATGGGGCAAGACCAAAGAAGAGGTAATGAACAAACCCATATTCATCGCGATACCCGAAGGAGCGGGACAAGGATATGAGGAACTGCTTGAGGGAGTATTTAATACGGGTAAATCATTTGCAGCTCAGGAAGTTCCTACAACCATCATTCGAAATGGCAGATATGAAACATTTTATACAAATTTTGTATTTGAGCCATTGTATAATAATGAAGGTATAATAGATGGGATAATGTCTGTTGCCTCGGATTCCACAGAACAGGTTGTTTCAAGAAAAATAATTGAAGAAAGCGAAGAACGTTTCCGTTCGCTTGCCGAAACCTTACCGCAATTAGTTTGGATCACCGATGTGCATGGCAACTCGGAGTTTGCCTCCAAACGCTGGGAAGAATATTCAGGTGTAAAACCCGGCGGAGAAAAAGAATGGAAATCAATTGTACATCCTGATGATTATGAGGCAATCAATGCAGAATGGATGAATAGTTTAAGCACCGGAAATATTTACAGGTATGATGTACGTCTTAAAAATAAGGAGGGAGAATACAGATGGTTTAGTGTAAATGGTGAACCCGTTTTAAACACACAAAATAAAATAGAAAAATGGGTGGGTGCATTTACTGATATACATGATCAAAAAATAAAGGAAGAGAAGAAGGATGAATTTATAAGTATTGCCAGTCACGAAATGAAAACACCGCTCACCACCGCCAAAGCGTATTTACAAATGCTGGAATTAATGTTGGACAACAATAACGATGAGGCAAATCTATATGCAAAAAAAGCGAGCCAGTCGGTGGAACGGCTCAATGAATTGATAAGCGAATTACTCGACGTAAGTAAAATAAGACTCGGCAAATTAAATTACACTATTACTACTTTTAATTTTAACCAATTGCTGGACAGTACGGTTGAAAATATTCAGCTTACTTCCACCACACATACCATTATTAAAACCGGAAAAGTAAAAGATGAGGTAACCGGAGATAAGGAGAGATTGCAACAGGTAATTATTAATTTGTTAACCAATGCAATAAAATATTCGCCGCGTGCAGATAAGGTTTTTATAAATGTAGAGCAGGAAAATGACAAAATAAAAGTTGCTGTAAAAGATACCGGCATTGGTATTGCGCAACAAAGTCTGGATAAAATATTTGAAAAATACCATCGCGTGGAGGAGCATTCCGTTCGTTTTCAAGGTTTAGGTATCGGTTTATTTATATCCTATGAAATTATTCAAAGGCACCATGGTAAACTATGGGCAGAAAGCGAGCCGGGAAAAGGAAGTACATTTTATTTTACTTTACCAGTTAATATAAATACTCACATTTAAAACTGAAACCATGCAGCAAATTAACCAGAGTAAATGTATTTTGATCTATGAAGATGATCAGGAAATTGTTCTTCTTTGTAAAACCATTTTAATCAAAAATCACTTTCGGGTAGAATCATTTTCAAGTTGTGAAAATGTACAAAGTGATATGGAAAAAATAAAACCCGACCTCATTTTAATGGATCTCTGGATTCCGGAAATCGGGGGTGAAAAAGCAATAATTAAAATAAAAGAAAATCCAGCCTCACACCAAATTCCTGTAATCCTATTTTCCGCCAATTCCGATATACAGGAAATATGTAAAAAAATAAATGCCGATGGATATATTCAAAAACCATTTGATATACAAACGTTTTTGGATACAATAAAACAACATATTTAGTTTTTACATAAATGAACAGCATGAATTATATCCAAAACAAATTTCATTTTACCTGGGTTTACATTACACCATTTTTAGAGATATATAAAGAGCGTATTGAATTCCTCCAATAGTTTGCCTGTTCCTCTTGGGGTACGGTTATTGGGTGATTTTGGTTTCATTAAAATAATATTATGAACAATCAAAAACAATTCGGCGTTTGGATGGATAGTCATAACGCTACTATAGTAGGTAACGGAAATATAGAAGGTGGCCCATTAATGGTAATTGCTCATATAAAAGGGGAAACTATTTCCCCTAATTCGAGCGAAAAAACTTCCAACAACCATGAGAAAACTATTCAATTAAAGTTTTTTAAAGAAATTGCGTTACATCTGGTAAATGCTACTCACGTACATGTTACAGGTACAGGACAAGCCCAGGAACAATTTATGCATTATCTATCAACCACTCCCCAATTTAAGAATAGCAAAACCACAGAGTCTACTTCAAATAAAATGAGTGATCAAAAGCTTATTGAATTCATGTCTGATAAGTTCTGATCTTTGTTTATGGCAACAGCAAAATTTTAAACAATATTGCTGTTGCTATATTTATTTCCATTAAAGCATTCATATGAAATCCGTGCGCAGCATGCAACAAGGAATTGTAGCAACTGGCTCTGACAATTGTAATCACTGACTCATCTCTCTCCAATTCTTTTGTTGCCGGCATGACCTTTTATTCATCAGCGCTCACATTTAGGCTACTCTCTATAGTGTTCGTACTGCATTTTTGGTGATATTTGCCAAAGGCCTCCAAGATCGTGCTGAAGTTTGTATTTTTAGATGAAGTTAGTGTGGAAAAAGGTAAGATTATTTTAGCGGTTAAAAATAGAAATCCTAAATAGTTCTTTAACTGCAATTTGTTGAAGACTAAACAAAGCAAAAGCAAAAAAAATAGTATTAAAAAATAATTAACCAACCCAATTATGATAAACAAAATACTTTTCACCCTCCTTTTACTAATTGCATCATTCTCCCTTTTCGCTCAGACTTATATAACCAATATAGCTGTAGCCGATGTTGAAAATCAAAAATTGATTCCTGATCAAACAGTTGTTATAACGAATGACATAATTACTAAAATTCAATCAAGTAAAATAAAAATCCCTGAGAATGTAACAGTGATTGACGGAACCGGTAAATATCTGTTTCCAGGACTAACTGATGCCCACATACATTTTTTTCAAAACGGTGGTTTGTATACTCGTCCGGATGCAATTGATTTAAGAAGTGTGATGCCATATGTTAAAGAAATAGAATTGTCACACCAAACGATGGAAGACAAATTGCGTAGGTATTTGCAAAACGGCATTACTAATGTAATTGATGTTGGCGCAACGTATAATTTTTTGAAACAAAGAGAATTATTTAAAAATGAAACCTACGCACCATCTATTTATATGACTGGCCCTTTGTTGACAACTTACGAACCTATAGTATATGAAAATTTAAAAGACGATGAACCATTTAGCTTAGTAAAAACCATTGATGAAGGCATAAAAATGGTACAGCAACAATTACCCTATCAACCAGATTTTATCAAAATTTGGTACATCGCAGGTAGAGATGGTTTAGACGTTGAAGCCAGTGCGAGAAAAAATTTACCTGTAATAAAAGCCATTATTGAAGAAGCACATAAAAATAATTTAAAAGTAGCCGTACACGCAACTCAAAGAATTACAGCACAACTTGCTGTAGAAAACGGTTGTGATTTTTTAGTACACAGTATTGATGATGAAGTAATAAAAGATGATTTTTTACAATTACTTAAAAAAAACAAAACCATCCTTTGCCCAACTCTGCTAGTTCACGATGGGTATGGCAATACTTTTAGCCAAAAGAATAACCTTGGTAATCACGAATTGCTAAAAGCCGATCCGTATCAATTAGGTTCTTTGTTAGACTTAAAGCATTTATCAGATACTTTGCTTGTAAACAAATACAAAAATTATTCAAATTCGAAGGAAAATGTTGCAAAAGCGAATAAAACCAATGCAATCAGTTTAGAAAATCTTAAAAAACTATCCGATGCGGGCGTTTTAATTGCTACGGGAACAGATGCTGGAAACATAGGCACTTTACACGCTTCTTCTTATTTGAATGAACTGATCGCGATGCAAAAAGTTGGAATGAGCAATTGGCAGATCATTCAAGCTTCAACAATTAATGGCGCAAAAATTCTAAATAAAGAAAGTGAATTTGGAACGGTTACGGTTGGTAAAAAAGCGAATTTGATTTTGTTAAATGCAAATCCAATTGACAGTATTGAAAACATCACAAAAATATTTCGTGTGATCAATAAAGGAGTAGTTTTTAGTCCCGAAACACTAATTGAAGAAACCCCAACCGCATTAGCACAACGACAATTAAATGCCTATAACTGCAGAAATATTGATGCTTTTTTAGAGCCCTATGCTGATGATGTTGAAATTTATAATTTCCCTGATAAATTTCTCTATAAAGGCAAGGAAGAAATGCGGAAAACCTATTCAAAAATGTTTGAAGAGACTCCAAATTTACATTGTGAATTATTAGGCCGTATAGTACAAGGAAATGTTGTAATAGACAAAGAGCGTGTTCAGTTTAATGACAAAATTATAGAAGCTGTTGCAATCTATCACATTGAAAATAATAAAATCAAAAGGGTGTATTTTATTAGATGATGTTTTTATAATGAGAATTATAAGCCTTCCGGAGAAGACATTTGAGGAGGGTAAATTTAAGATATACCATTGGTCGATGTATGATAACACAACGAATTAAAATATGCACAATTTTAATAGTTGTATTCATTTCAATTTCCTGTGATAGAAAAGATGAACCACTTAGTTCTAACAGCAATGAATATAGTGGTGTTGACAGGGTTGTTGTTTACCAGGACGACCCTTCAGATTCTATTCCCGAAGATAAAATTATTTGCCAGGCAGCCTACGGCAACATGCCCAATAATTTGAAACCTGACTTTAATATTAACTTTTGTAAAGACAATTTTGGGTTTCCATATTACTTCCCCGACAAAGACGAATTAACCGGAAAAGCCGACCAAACAATAACGATTATTGAAAATAAACATCTCCCAATTTCACAAAGCACTCAATACAAATTGACCTACGACAAAAAAGGCCGAATAACTAAATATTCAATCAGGGGTCCATCAACTATCTATGATTGTGACATTATACATGACAATCAAAACCAAATTAAACAAATTACAGATCGGAGGAAAAAAATTCTGATCACCTACAACGAGTTTGGTAATATTTTAAGCTTATCTGAAATAACTCCAGACGGGCAGGAAAATAAAATTTTGACATTTTTTTATACTTATGTTGTGTTGCCGAGGTGACAGAAGAAAACCTCACAGTTCTGGGAGACCTGTGAGGTTTGCGTCGTGTTATGCCTTGATCAAATAAAAAACCCAACATAGAATAAACATTTAACAAGAATAAATTAAATTTGTTACCCACTAGGTATACATTTTATTAATTTAGTTCAATGAAATTATTCTTACTTCCACTTTTACTTTTAATTATTTCCACTACAACTTTTTGCCAGAAAAATTTGTCCACGTACAAATGTGACTGCAATGAAATTGGACTGGATGTTGTTTGGGCTGATACCAATAAAGTGAGTTGTTATCTGATACCTGTGGAAAGAAATTATATTGACCCACGAGGAGAAAAATATTTTATTGCAGTTGCTACTGCTCCGGCTTTATCCGCAACTCCCAAAGAACCCCTTTTATATTTACACGGTGGTCCGGGCATTGCAACACTTTCTAATTTTCCCCGATATTTAAAATCAAAAACCTTTTCAAAATTAAGACAAGACCATTCGCTTGTGTTCTTTGATTATCGCGGAACAGGATTTTCCGAACCTGTTTTATGTAAATCATTAGATGAATCATTACGGGATATTTCAGATACCATTTCTGCGGAGGAGCAGATATTAAAAGAGACCATTTTGTACGCAAATTGCAAAGAAACTATGTTGAAACAAGGTATTCTGCTTTCCGACTTTTCATCTCTGCAATCTGCTTCAGATGCAGAAACTATAAGAAAAGAATTGGGAATAAATGATTGGAATATTTATTCTGTATCGCATGGAACAACTGTTGCATTGCATATGATGCGCAGTTTTCCGCAACACATAAAAAGTGTAATACTTGATTCCCCCTTTCCGCCCAATGCTCCCTGGTTAGATTTTGTACAACCTTTTGATACCTGTTTTAAAGTGCTGGAAAAAAGTATTAAAGAAGATTCACTTTACAATCATCTTTTTCCTTCCATTAAAAATGATTTTTTAACGATCACCAATCGACTTCAATATTATCCCTTGCAAATTCCCTTGTTCGATTCAATCGGAAATATTATTAAAACAAATTATTTTGATGATGAAGATTTTGTTTGGTCTGTATGGACTGCAATGTTAGATCCTTATACTATTACTTTAATACCATTAGCACTGCAGGAAATTGCAAACGGCAACGATTCGGTTCTTTTAGAATGGGCTATGGTTTTTAATGATCCAAACTCCTTTGGAGAATTTTCCTCCGCACAAAGCCGTGCCATTCTCGGATACGAAACCAAACCCCGACACCCCAAAGAAACAGAAAATTACATCATAAAAACATTTCCCGATTTTGCATCTTTTATTACTCCGGGTCTAGACAGTGCAATTAATAAAGTATACCGTCCCGAAATTCCTCCAAAAGAATATTTTGATGCGGTAAATAGTAATATTCCCACATTAATTTTTGCAGGAGAGTACGATCCTGTGTGTCCTCCCTTATTTGCAAATATTACCGCCGAAACACTTTCCAACTCCACCGTAATAATTGTCCCCACCGCCTCCCACGCCTCCATGTTCATCGACGATTGCACCCGAACCATTGCAGCAACATTTTATTTTGATCCAGAAGTGAAGGTGAATGTTGATTGTGTGATGGGGAGGAAAAAAATGGAGTTTGTTAAGGAGGATATTATGGGTGAATTGAAATAAGACATAACTTAAGATAATCTCACAGGTTACGAAGATAACCTCACAGGTCTGGGAGACCTGTGAGGTTTTTGTTTTTTGGTCTGATTTCCAATGATTTATGGAGATTCTACTCTTTTTTGATTTGCATAAAATGCAAAAAAGATCCTGTTTTTATAAAGAATTGATAAAACCATTCACTATAAATAGTGAATCTAATGCAGAATTTGTAAAACGCTATCTGGGTAATTAGGGTGTTTATATATTTAAACCGGTTTTACATAAATAATCTTTACACGATAATTTCTAAGATTATTTTATGTGCCTGAACACGAATAACTTTTATCTAAACACACACACATGGCTTCACCTCTTAAAACAGCATATGCTGTTTACCCGTCTGTTAAATTAAAAGGTTTTAAAACCGACAAAAAAACAGGAAAGAAAAAATTCAGTTTCATAAAGGAATTATTATTTGGTGATTATGTGAAACCTTATTTAAAAGGCAATTCGTATGAAACTATAGAAGTAAAAGAAAGAGAAAAAACAGTAACTTATATAAAAGTAAGAGCCCGCAATGCTGATGTATATTTAAAAGAAGAGGATATACAAGCTCAACGGATACTTGAAGTTAATTTTATAGATGTAGGACAGGGAGATGGTTGCCATATTGTTACACCCGATGATAAACATTTTATTATCGATGCCGGACCCGGTGACAATATGTATCGATTTTTGAAATGGCGTTTTAATTTACTAAAAGCTAAAATAGCGCCGCCGCCTTTTACCATTGTAGTTTCCCACTCAGATGCAGATCACTATAAAGGATTTGGAAAAGTGTTTGGTGTTACGAAAGGATCTAAGCAACAATTCAGCATTAATAAAATTTATCACAACGGTATGGTGGAGGTGACAGGTTCCGGGCCGGATTCATTAGGAACCATTGTCACCAAAAACGGAAAATCTTATGTTAGCGATTTATGTGATACGAATGCTGCATATAAAAAAAGAAATAAGTCTGTAGTTAAGCCCGGAGTATTTTTAACTACTTTGAATAAATCTGCCGCACCAAAACAATCTCTGCGTTTAGGTTCCGCTCCTTTGTATAAAAAGAATAATATGCAAATGGAAATAATTGGACCGGTATCAGAAAAAGTAAATGGCAAAGATGCACTTCCTGTTTTTGATGCCAGTAAAGGAAAAACTAAAAATGGACATTCCGTTGTAATTAAATTGACTATTGGAAACCTGCGATTATTATTAGGTGGAGACCTGAATACAGAATCTGAATATCACCTGCTCAAACATTTTTCGAAAGTAGATGTAGCAGCAATAAAAAAACAATTAAAAGATAAATCCATCAGCGACACTCAAAGAAAAACACTTGAAGCCCAAATGGAACAAGCAATTCTAAAAGCGCGAAAAGTTTTAGAGGTTGACATCGCTAAGTCGTGCCATCACGGAAGCGCCGATTTTACCAGCGAATTTCTCCGCGCTCTAAATCCTATTGCCACCGTTATTTCAAGCGGCGACAACGAACCTCACACACATCCACGACCCGACACCCTAGGAACAATAGGCAAACACAGCCGCGGTGACAGATCATTAATATTCTCCACCGAACTAGCCCGCTCAAGCAAAGAATTTGTAGACGTTACAAAAATAAAATCCGGCACCAAAAAAGAACGTGTAATAACAGTCTACGGCATGATAAATATAAGAACAGATGGAGAAAAAGTAATTGTTGCACAAAAGTTAGAAAGAGCTGCTGCGGGGAGAGGTTGGGATATACATAAATTGGAGTGGAATAAGAAGGGGAAGGAGTTTGATTATAGGCAGTATGTTAAATACGAATAAAGTGGGAGTTGCTGGTGAAAATAAATATATTTTCGGTTTTTCTGTCATGTAAAAAATGATAACTGGGTTCAATATAAATAGTGAATTTGATGGCAGGTTTGCAAAAATCTAGTGTGCAATATAAGTTGATTTTATATTTAACCCGTTGTTATTAATAGGTGACCGTGATTTTACTATGCGGTTGAAAATCGGTTTAAATAAACTATTGACTTAAAACACATATTATGAAAATTAAAGTTCTAATTTCATTTTTCCTTATTTGGAATTTCGTTCTGGGCCAAACCATCCCAGAAGACGACTTAGAAATCTTGCAAAAAAGAATTAGTAACAAGACTTTCTTAAATCAAACATTAAATTATTCAAACCTCAGCTACGTTTCTCCCCCATTTTTAGATATTGGAAATCCAAAAAGTTGGTATATTTTATCCGCTGATATATCTCCTCAATTCGTAATTGGAGGAAGTTGGATGAAATTTCCAATACATTTAACCCCGAGATATAAGGTTAGAATTTTTCATGAAAATCCAAATATTGGGGATACATCTTTACCTGTTAGGACTCCCAGTTATATGCCAGGAGCAAGTATTTATATTCCATTAAAAAAAATAAATGAAAACACTTTAAAATTAAAGTATTTAAGCATTTCATTTTTTCATCATTCAAATGGCCAAGATGGGAATGAATTTGATTCAACTAATGCATTCAATTTATATAACGGAAATTTCAAAACCAACTTTTTTGAACCAGCATTTCATTTTCGAAATAGAATACTAATGGAATCCAAAAATAAAGCTGCTTGTAAGAATAGCAAAGCAGAATACTTTGATCTTTATGGAAAACTCGGTATTGAAAAACATATCAACACGGCTGAACAATTGAAAAATAGTTATGGTGACTATCGCTTAAATTTTACGATGGGTTTAATTCGAGTAAGAAACTTTTGCGACCTGATTAATGGACACCAATACGAAGAATCTTATGTAAGAGAAAAATATAGAATCGTTTTAAATTCAACTGCAATTTTAGGTTCCCGCACTATATTAAATGAAGCTTCAAAAAGGATTAATTTAAATCTTAATTATCATTGGAGAATTCCTTCTTCTCCAAATACTTCATTATTTATTGGTGGAGGTTACTTTGGAAGTGATACCTATAATATTTATTACTCTCAAAATTACTTTTATCTTAATGCCGGACTTTCACTTGGATTTTTCGTAACACCAAACATGATCGGACTAGAATAGTCTATAAATAAACGTAAAAATAATTATTATGAAAATTATTTTAATTGCCCTCAGTACATTTATAATCATTAATGTATATTCTCAAGATCCAATTGATGAAAGTAAATGCTCCGAATGTAATATTCCTTGTATGTGTCAACTTTATTACAACAATTATTTAGAGGACTCAGTTAAAAGGCAAACAATTGTGCGAAATTGGAATGATTTTTTTGGAGAGGATTTAAGTTCCTTTCATGAATATCCATCAGGGGCAAATGTGGTTAATATTAAGTTTGACGGCTTAGGCTGTATATACCCTGAAAACAATCCCGAGTTGTTAAATATAAAAAGTAAGATACTTGGAAATACTGACAAGGATTACAGAAATTTTTCTAAAAATTCTTTCTATGATCTATTCAACGAGGAATACCATGGCAAATCTGATGATACAATAAATGCCTTTATAAAAGCAGAGGCTTTTCCTGACAAATTTTGTAAAATTAAAAGAGCTAATTGTTTAAAGATAATTCCAAATTGGCAATATGATATTGATTATTTTGATTTTATCAAAACTTGGAATGCTAAACATGTTCCAGTCAAAATAGAGGAAATAAATAATCAGATTGATTCAAAAAATTATAAAAAAATAATATTCTTTATTCATGGGTATAATGTGCCTTATAGCCTGGCAGTGTTTCAAAGTAAAATCATATTAGATAGAATTCTTATAGCAAACAGCAATTTAAAGGCTGAAGATATTTTATTAATAAACGTTTTATGGCCTTCTGGAAGCCAAAAAGAATCTAAATTTGATAGCGCGGATGCATGCGATTATTCGAATTTTGAATCACCTAAAACTGCATTAGCTTACACATATTATAGTAACAGAGCCTATTTAAGTGCAATTTACCTTAGAAGAATAATCCGGGAAATGGAAACCGACCTACCAATTGATATAATAACTCATTCCCATGGGAGTACTGTAGCCACCTCTACATTGATGAATACCACCACAAAGCTTGAAGCAGGAGATTTGTCAAGCAAAATTGGCGAGTTAATGAATAAGGAGCCATTACCCGATAAGGAAATAAATGTTTTTTTGAATGCTCCATCAATACCAGGTGTCTCAACTTTTATAGATTTAACAGACTGTAAAGAACAATTAAAATATAGGTTCTTTATCGGATACAATACCAACGATGAAGTATTAAAGAAACAAAAATTTAAACTTTTTGGTAAAAAAATAAAATCAATTGCTCCTACCGGTAAATTAAGTGCAACCACTTTAGGATGCAACAGAAACGAGGAGATCGAGAAAACAATCTGTATGCTAAAAAAGAAGGACCTTCAACATCTTTTCAAAGCGGCACCTACCTCAACTTTATCTGAACATGATTTTTTTTGTTATGTGAAACAGGAAGAATTTATGAAAAATTTAAGTATATTTCTTAATGGTGGATTTAGATAGTGTGATGATTAAATTATTGGTTAATTAAGTGCTATTGATTAGTTTTAAAGTGATGTGAGGATTAGATTGTATGAGGTAACTCAATAATAGCATTAATCAGGTGGCTTTGATGAAAAAATCTAAGTTTTTTAAATTGTATACTCCTAAAGAAAGATTATATTCACAAACAACGAATTTGCTATATTAAAATAGTAAAGGCAATAACTTCCTACGGACAAATAAATAAAACCTTTACATTTTTTATACATATGTTGTATTACCGAGGTAGTAATGGAAGAAAACCTCACAGATATTGGAAATGTGTGAAGTTTTGTTTTTTAAACTTCCTGGTAATTGATTTACAACAATTTGAACAGACACATCTGTTTTGTCATGAAAAAAATGCAGAAATAAGAGTGTGACGATGCAAAATTTGTAATAAGATTCACTATAAATAGTGAATCTGCTGAAATATTTGCAAAAGGTTGGTGAGATGGTGGTGTAGTTTGTATTTTTAGATTAAGTAATAACCAGATCTGAACCTGAACCATATTGAAATTGTATTTGGAGATTTGCGCATTTGTGGTAAGCGGTTATTACGGTTAGAGTGAGGAAGGAGGTGAGTTTATTTTTGGAGTCGAAGCGAGATGGTGCGTAAATAATTTGTTATAACCAATGGTTCAGCAAGTTAGCAGACATATCGCAATCATTGACAGAAACGCTGAGTGGACTGTCATTCGGCTTAATAAACACAGGCGAAGGCGGGTTTTATATCGTTTCCCTTTGACCCGATTCAAAATTTTATTTACTTTTTTAAGCATTCATTATGAAAATCCAAACTACCAATTCCCGAAATATTTGTAAATTAACAACGGCAACCTGTTTGTTATTCTCCTTTTCAGTTTTACTGAGTATGACATTACAAAATACAGTAACATATAGTTTTAACAACCCGGTAGACTTTGCCATACCTGATACGATCCTACCTGATAGTTCAGCGATTACCGATACTGTTAACGTAACCGCTATTTATTCTGTATCTGACACTGCCGAAATTTTCACAGACGGGCTTGACAGTATTATTTTCCTTCAGGAAGACACAACCCTGTATTTTGCCCAACAAGATACCACGCAAACTTATATACTTGGTGAAGTAGCTGAAGGTGTGGTTTTCAATAAACCTAATGACACTTTGGCTTACTATTATGTCACCGATACAGCGGCATACTTTATTCCAGAAAATGACACATCGGCATATCAGTTGTTCCCACTCGATTCGACGACATTGGTGGAGGGCAGAGTGAACACTGAAGAGCTCAACCTGCTGACCCTTACAATGAAACTGGGTATCCCCATTTCGACAATTGATCTTGGTGGAAATCCAAAGTGGTTCAATAAAAATCTTCTTGGTATCAATACATCAGGTATGTTCGATCAAAGTACCCTGCCCAATGAATTAGGCGTAACCACATGGTCGCCAACAACAGAGTTGCAATGGGATTGGCTTAGTGACCTGCAACCGGAGGTATTGAGATTTCCTCATGGGTCATTGAACAAATTCATGCACATTCTGCACACAATCCCCTCGCTTGATGATGGCGATCCGCTTACCAATGTAAAATCTACCGGCTATGGGTATGATTTTGATGAAATACTACGCTACTTTGATTTGTCAGATGGCATCATCAACTGCCCTGACCCCGTAGCGACACTACTGACCCAGAACTACGTTGCAAACTGGCCAAACTGGATCACCTGGATGCAGGATGATGCCACTCATCAACTAGCACATTTGTTTGACAATTATATAGGTAAATATAACGATCAGCTTACTGCAACTACAAATTATCTTGATGATTTTTTACGCCTCATACTAAAAATTCAAACCGCGCACCCTGAGCATAAAGTCAATGTGGTGCTTTGCCTGAATATACTAAGTGAACCGGCTCCTGAGTGTGTAGCTATTGTTCAGTATATGATGGATTTTGCACAAAACGGGATTGTTGCACTCACTCCGGATCAAATCGCCGGAATTGAACTAGGCAGCGAAGTGGGCACTTGTCCTTTTTCCTACTTTCTGGATATTCATAGTTTCGACGACGCGGGTGATGGAAATTATTGGGACTACATTAATGGTGATATTTACACTGATGCCACTCAGCAAGCAAATCTTGAAACATTATTAGGAGCTGCAATGAACGAAGAAGATGGTAGCGGTAATAATGTAGGACATGACTACATAACAGCATTTAAGGGTTCAGCGGACCCTGATATTTACAACCTCAAACTGGGCGTTCCAGCCGGACCGATCACAGGAATCGCCATGGCCGTGCCTGATGACCCAGCTGGAGAATATGGTTTTGGACCACTTGAAGATTTATGCCCAACTGATGTGGAATGGAATCCAAGTGTGAGAGATCATTATAATGATGTGGAGGGGCTTACGGGAAGGAAGAAGTTTGATGCGGTTATTTTGCATACATATTATATGAGTGATGCAGCATTTTTATCTGATGGATGGGCAATACCTTCAAGATGGTCTGATATATTAAATAACAATTTATGTGACGCTGGCTATCCGTCAATTGGACTTCCTGGTTCATGCACTTTGGATCCACTAGGTTGTGACGATCCGCCAACCGATAAATGGTTCTATAATTCATATGATACTCGATTACAAGACGCATATGATAAAATTTCCGGCATATGGCAAGATATGTCAGGGCGTGAACATGCAAATTATTATGATTTTATAACAACCTATTATAATGAAGCGCTAACCGCGTACAGCGATATTTTCGATTTTAATTTAACTCCCGGAATTGATGGAAAAGAGCTTTGGGTAACGGAATGGAACGTAAACGTTGGAAGAGGAGCTTCCGATAGGGAATATGTTTGTTCGAACGGTTACATGCAAGGATTTATTGATTTTGAGTGGGTGCTTAAAAATATCAGAGTAAATTTCAATACACAATATGCGAATAATTTTTTCACACTGGCTACAATCCAGAATTTCGCCGGCGGTAGCGACGGTGATCTATTAACACTTACAAGAGGTGATAATGAATTAATTTATGATGGCATAACGGATGTTGTCGGGGAAGGCTTTGAGTATTATCATGGTAAAAACTACTACCGGAAACGCATCATCTACCATGCTTTTGACTTGCTGAGCGAAATAAGTAAAAATGATCTTAACTATCTTCCAAGTAATCATTTGATTCCGGTTGGATCTGGTTCAGGCACACCAGAAATTCCTGTGACCGTATTTATCGACCATCCAAAAACATACCTGTACATTTATGTTTCTAATCGGACAGACAAAGCACATTGCTATACATTAAATAAAACGCGCCTTGAAGACGCCCTAGGATATCTAATCTATTTTGACGAACCTCCAGTGGTTTATGGAGTTGATGCTCAACAACTATATTCTACAGCCGGCCTGGGCAATACGTTTGAAATCAACACATGCTACAATGACGATTACCCAATTAACCTGCATGAGGATGATGTAGTTGGCGGGGAATCGCATAATATTGGACTAATTACTGAACCTGATCCGTATTCCTGGTTGCCACAGTATCACTTTACTGTTCCTGCAAGGAGTTTTGGTTATGCAAAAATCCACCTATGGCATGTCATAATTCATAAGGATGCTGACTCTATTAACCTAAGCAACGGCCATGAATGTATGCTGTATCCAAACCCGGCGAATAGCGCTTTTTATATTGAATTCACATCTGATCTAAATTCCAATGGAAATCTGACAGTTGAAATTTACTCACTTTCAGGAGAATATATCTCATCTCAATTAATTGGTGAGCATCAACCCGTGAATATAGCATCACTTCCTGTTGGTTTGTATCTCGTTAAGATTAGAACAGATACAGGTTTTGAAATAAATAAAACTCTTGTGAAATCATGAAAGATAAATTCAAGCTTCCGGCTTATACAGCCATGGCATCTGCTTTCTTATCAATTAATTCACCAGCTGGTGCTAAAGCTGTTTACGTAGACATTGATCCAGATATAATTATACACCCAGGAGAGTCCGGGGTGAACTTAGATTTTAATACAGATGGGACTTGGGACATTAGTTTCGGAAATGAATTATGGACGTTTACGTCGGGGTCTGATAATTCTTTTATTTGGCACCAAGTTCATGCAGCAGCGGACTATGGCATAGGACCTTGGACAACCTATAGTACATACTTTGGCCCTATTGGAATAATAAAATTTCTATCTATAGGCGATACGATTGATGAAGAGCTATATACAGGGGGGCCATGGCCAAACGGCTGGGGACCAGCTGGAGAATTAATGTTTAGCTATGATGAAATTACACCACCTTTTTTCTATAATTCAGGGGGTTACTGGTTTCCGGAACACATTGATGGTTATATTGGTGTGTGGCTTAAATTTTTTACAGATGGTGAATATAAAAACCATTACGGTTGGATTCGCTGTAGTGTGCTGGACGGAGGAAATGAACTCGTCATAAAAGATTACGCTTATGAACTATTGCCGGATGTCCCTATTATAGCGGGCGACACAGTTGGTAGGATTGTAGAATTTGCCCACGACACAATACCACAATTTGGAACCGGACTCCCAGATGCAGACAACGAGGTATCCAATGCAATTATCTATTCTTTCGGCTCCACTGTTTACATCCGTGCTCATGGCTTAAATGGTGACGCGTCTGTAAATATTTATAACATTACCGGCGAGACTGTCTACATCGGATCCATGAATAATGATTTCTTGAACGTCGAAATGACACAACCAAGTGGAATTTATTTAGTTGAATTAATTGCTGACAAACAAAGAACTTGCAGGAAAGTTATACTTGACTAGGAATTTATCGTAAACCACTGGTTATAACAGGCGCTTAGCGAAAAGGCGGGTTCATTATGTAACATGAAGTATTGTGCTTATTGTTCAATGCTTTGCTGACAAACAACTTTGCGCTTCGTAATCCGCTTCTTCGCTAAGCGCCAAAACGTTACCAGCAAGCGTAGGACGACAGTGCAACAATGAAACAGTCGACTAAAAACTGAACAATTAGAGTTTAGAAAACAAAAAAAAGGAATACGTAAAACATAAACAATGTATCTATCAAACATCAAACTTTGGAATTATAGGAAATTTGGTGCAGTAGGCGAAATAGACCTTTCAAAACCGAATTTGGATTTAAACCTAACCAAAGGTTTGAATGTAATTATTGGCGAAAACGACTCGGGAAAAACTGCCATTATTGATGCCATAAAATTGGTTTTAAAAACGCACAGCTACGATTACATTAGAGTTGATGACAAGGATTTTTACCAAGACTCAAATCGTTTGCGTATTGAATTAACCTTTGAAAATTTAATTCCTGAAGAGGCAAAAAACTTTACAGAATGGTTGGGCTGGAACGGTACAGGTACAAATGCAAAACCTTTTTTAAAACTCAATTACGATGTAAAACGTCAAGCGGATAAAATTTTACCAACTGATGTAAAAGCAGGTGTTGATGAAGACGGCTATTTACTAACAGCAGAAGCAAAAGAATATCTAAAAGCCACATATCTAAAACCCTTGCGTGATGCTGAAAACGAATTGATTGCAAAACGCAATTCGCGTTTGTCACAAATTCTTTTGGGCGATGAAGCGTTTAAAGGAAAAGAAAAAGACAATGATTTGGTAAAAATCTTTTCGGGTTTGAAAGAAGAATTAGAAAATTATTTCAAAGGCATTAATGAAGCAGGACAGCCCAAAGCCACAGAGGGTAAACAGATAAAAGATAAAATTGACAGCTACATTAAAAGTTTTTACAGCAAGGATAACGAAAGTGAATTTGAATCAACATCTACCGATATCAAAAGTATACTTGAAAAACTTACCTTGACTTTGAAGGGCGAACCAAACCCAGGCTTAGGAACGTTAAACCGTTTGTTTATGGCTGCGGAATTGCTTCATTTAACCAAATCAAATTGGTCAGGTTTGCGTTTAGGCTTGGTTGAAGAATTGGAAGCACATTTGCACCCACAAGCACAAATGCAAGTGATTGAAGTATTTCAAAAACAAAAAGATATTCAACTTATTCTTACAACACACAGTCCGAATTTAGCTTCCAAACTCAAACTGGAAAACTTGATTATTTGCAATAATTCAAATGCATTTCCAATGGGTGATACTTACACCAAGTTAGAGAAAGACGATTACAAGTTTTTAGAAAAATTTTTGGACACCACAAAAGCTAATTTGTTTTTTGCCAAAGGCGTGATTTTAGTTGAAGGTTGGGCAGAAGAACTCCTTTTGCCAAGCATTGCAAAAGCAATCGGTATTAACTTAACCGAAAAAGGCGTTTCCATTGTAAATATTGGACACACAGGCTTTGACCACTACGCAAAAATTTACTTGCGACAAGTAGAACCCAATATGACAATTCCTGTTGCAGTAATTACCGATTCCGACATTAGAGAATATGAAAAGAACGGAGATGATTTTGTAAAACGAGATATACAAACCGTTCAACAGGAAACGCAAGCGAAATTAGCAACTATAAACGGTAAAGCAGAACAAAGAGTAAAATATTTTCCTGCACCAAATTGGACTTTGGAATATTCTTTGTTTAAATCAGCGAGTTTAACAACGCTCTTACAAAATGCGGCAAGAGCAATTCATACGCATACAGATTGGGCAACGGATTTTGAAAAAGCACTTGCAACAAAGTTGATAAACAAAACTTTGAAAAAAACAGCCATTGCTTATCATATTGCAAACGCCATTGATGAAGAATTAATCAAGGTAGCTCCCGCCATTCAAATTACAGATGATGCTAACGACACGATTAATTACCTTGTAAAAGCGATTAAATATGCCACAGGTAATTGACAACATATCGAACGATGAAATTCGAAACGCAGAAAAGATTCTTTTGCCTAACGGGAAAGAATTTGACGAAGAGCGCAAAGTGTTTATTCGTAATTTCAACACAATAGATTTACAAGCAGTTCCTGGTAGCGGAAAGACAACAGCGTTACTTGCAAAGTTGGTTATTTTAGAACGCAGGCTTCCTTTTGCTGACGGTTCTGGAATTTTGGTTTTATCGCATACTAACGGTGCTATTGACGAGATAAAAGAAAAAATTCAAAATCATTCTCCGAAACTGTTCTCATATCCAAATTTTATTGGCACAATACAAAGTTTTGTTGATGAGTTTTTGGCGATTCCATACTACGTTCAAAAATTCAATAAGAAACACAATAGGATTGACCACGAAATTTACAACGAGATAATAAAAAGTTTCACTGAAAAACCTTGGTTATATAAGCTAAATTTCGGAAAAAATATAACCGATAAAGTTGCTTATATAAAAAACAATAACGAGGGATTATTTTACAATTATAGATTTCATTTATCGACCGAAATTCAGTTAGTTAAAAAGTTAAACGAAGGAATTTTGGAAATTAGCAAACCACGCGGTAGAACAAGGGCAGAAAATTATAATGATTACACAGAAGAAGAAAAAAGAGATGTGTATAAATGGTTCTTTGAGTTCAAAAAATCCATTCTAAAATCTGGTATTCTACACTATGACGATGCTTATTTCTTAGCTGATGTTTATTTGAGCAAAATTCCGACTATGATAACCATTTTACAGAAACGCTTTTCTTTCGTATTCGTGGACGAAATGCAAGATATGGACACGCACCAATACAACTTGCTTGAAAAAATTTTTTATGATGACGGAAACAGCATTTCAAAAATCCAACGAATTGGCGACAGAAATCAAGCAATCTATAATTCTTCAAACAATGTCAAAACAAACGAAGTTTGGCAATTAAGAGCAAATCCTGATAATGTTTTAAATTTATCAGGTAGCCAAAGATTAAGTAAACATATTGCCGATGTAGTGAAGAAATTTGCTCTATACAACGATAATAATTTTGATATTATCGGAAAAAATGAGTGTGAAATAAAGCCGCATATTTTGGTTTTTGATACTGCAAACATTGGAAACATTATTCCTTGTTTTGCTCAAATTATAAAAGACAACGGGCTTGTAAATTCAGAAAAGTCAATAAAAGTTGTTTGTTGGAATACAGATTGGAAAGAAGATGGAACAAGTCGGAATGATGCAACAAAACTACGTTTAGAAGATTATTACAAAGGTTTTAAGAAAGAAAAAGGAAAACCCAAACAAGACTACGACAACTTGAAAAGTTATTTGTTGTATTACGAGAAAAAGAAAACATTAGAGCCTTTGCGTAAAAACATTTTAAACGCTTTCTTAAAAATCCTACGTTTAGAAAATATCAATACCACAGACGTCAGACCTTACACAAAGAAAAAACTCATTGACTATATTCACGAAAAAGACGTTCAAAAATATGATGAACTTAATTTAAATCTTTACAATTGGTCAATCGGAATAATACAAGAGAAAACAAACGAAGTTTGGGAAAGTATAAAAACCTATATTCCCACTTTATTTGCTATGTTTTCTGAAAATGCTCTTTCAGCAAGTTTGACTTTCATCAACACTGACAACACCGAAATTCCTGCCGAAAATGGCGAAATTTTAGCACCTACCAACCTTTACAAAGAAGAAGGTCTAGAAATTGAAATTACAAGCGTTCATTCAGTAAAAGGACAAACACATTGTGCGACATTATATTTGGAATCGTGTTATCAAGGTAAACACGAATCTGAAAGATTATCAAGTCAATTTTTGGGCAATAGTTTTAATGACACAAAAGTTCATCATAAAAGTTCAGCTAAAATGGCTTACGTTGGCTTTTCACGACCAACTGACTTGCTGTGTATAGCTATTCACAAAGATAGATATGATGATTTATTAAACACAATTAACAAAGACATTTGGGAAATAAAGACAGTAACAGCAAACGCACAGCCGACACAACAATGACAGTGATACTAAACAACAATGGCTTACAGACACAGTGGACAAGAACGCCAGCTGGTAACATCGGTTTGGCAATATGGCGGCTGAAGTGCTTCTATGAAACATTTGTGCAAGGTTCAACAGCAGTAATTCTATTGAACTTTTGTGCTAAAAATCCGCCACATCGCCAAGCCGCAAAACGTTAACCAATGAAATCCCTCATACCCATCTTCACCCTATTCCAATTCCTAATCTCTTGCTCCACTCAAAGTCAAATAAACTCCAATTCGATTAGAATTGACCAACATCCTTTTCTGGTTGACCATTGTAAACAATTGAGCGTTTACGATACCGGTGGTAAACAAATTAATAATGTAAAAATGTATTGCGACCCTGGTGAAGGTTGCAACTCCTATCTATTTGAAACAAAGGAGAATTTTATAATTATAGATTGCAATGGACAATGGTTTTCCGTCAATAAAATGAATGGAGTAATAACTAAAGAAACATGGCAATGGGAAAGACCAATTCCAGACAATTATTTAGGGACATTTGTTCGAGGAAGCCGGGGAGAAATATATAGTCTGATCAAAGAGGATAGTTTCACAATTATCGACATTTACAAGTTTAAGGATCCAATTGATTGAAGGATAATCGGTTTAAGCCACGGGTGATTGTAACAAACCTTATACCCATAATCCCACCAACCTCCTAGCCTCCATTATAAAACCTCTAGATTCCCCCTCTACTAAACAACATTTTCCGATTTTCACCACATTTTCATCGTTTATCAATAAATATTTATTACCTTTGCCCAAAAACCCTACAACTATGGCAAAAACAAACAACTGGATATTCAAAGCCCTAATCATCATCACCTGGCTCATCTTTATCGGTCTGTGCATAGAAGCCGGGGGTTTGCTCGTAAATTTTGTTTTCAGTCTTTACAGACCGGAATTTGTGCAGAACCTTTACCAAAAACTGGATCTGAGTGAAATGTATGAAAGGAGTAAATTCGCCTTTTTCAGTATGTATAGTTTTATTTTGGTGATCTCGCTTTTGAAAGCAGTGTTGTTTTATATTGCCGTGTTGCTTGTGAGCAAAATTGATCTGGCTAAACCATTTAGTACTTATGTTTCGAAGCGGATATCTCAAATTAGTTATTATACACTTTCGATCGGACTATTAAGTTATATAGCAAACCAGAGCGCTAAAAATTTAATGCATCACGGATATGAAATTGATAACTTGAACCAATTTTGGGAAGATAGTCAGGCATTTATTTTAATGGCGGCGGTAATTTATATTATTGCCACCATTTTTAAAAAGGGAGTAGAAATTCAAAACGAAAACGATTTAACTGTATAAGCTATGCCAATTATTGTAAACTTAGACGTGATGATGGCAAAACGAAAAATTTCGTTGAATGAGCTTTCTGCAAGAGTTGATCTAACGTTATCGAATTTATCCATCTTAAAGACCGGCAAAGCGAAAGCAATTCGTTTCAGCACATTAGAATCCATTTGTAAAGCCTTAGACTGCCAGCCGGGTGATATTCTTGAATATATTAACGACAGGCAAAATGAGGAGTTAACATTTAAGGATTAAACACAGTATTGTTTTATATATTTTTAGTTTAAAGCTCTTAACTTATAACTTATTTGGATTTAAAATATATTTCATTTATGAGCTACAAATTCAAAAATGGTTATCGTAAATACAATCTGCATCTAAAATTTTATTCTGGAAAAACATTTTCAAACATTCCAGATCAAATAACCAATATCCATCATGCACAACTACAAAGACCAACTCATAAATCTAAACTTCCACGACAGCTCCATCAACTCCATTACCATAGAAGCCGGAGATCTGTTTGATCGAAAAGTGACGATCATGATCGATTATTATAACTGGGAAGGAAATAATAAACACTCAGAACAATGGATCTCTAAAACTTTGCAACTCACCATTAATCATTGTGTGCACTGTCAAATAAATGCTCCAAATCTGATGGAAGATACATTTGAAATTATGTCGGAGGAGTTTGATTTAATGTATGATGCTTTTATTGAAAAAGCAAAGAAGGAAATGGATAAATCTTATTTTGTTAATTTACGATCAAAACAATTGGATAATTTTTTATCAATTAAATTTAATACAGATAATTATGGCGATTCACTATTTGGAGAAAATGCAGGATTTATTTGGTTGGCGGGATTTAATGTGGAGCATACCTGGTTAGGAGAATCAATTGGAAGTCCAATTCATATTCCAGCCGGTTAAAAAATTTTATTAAATTTATTTATGATTTTTTTGCATTTCAAAAAAAGTAGTATATTTGCACTCAATGAAAAATTTATTTCTACATCAACTCCCGCAGAGCCTAATTAAGTTTAGCAGGGAGAAGTGTATTTAATATTTTTTTTAAAAAGATATTGCGCCCTGCTAAGAAATTAGCGGGGTTTTTTATTTTAACGGGATGTAGGTCTGTAACTGGTAGCAGTCCCGCCTTGGAAGCGGGTGCGTAAGCCTTGCACGTTCGAGTCGTGTCTTCCCGACGGATTAATTTTTTATTGAAGGATGGTGTCCGCCGCGGCGGATGGCAACACGCTACACTTTGACTGTAGTCATTGAAGGTTCAAATCCTTCTCCTTCAACTGTGTCATTGCGTCCGCCGCGGCGGATTAAGCGGTCTGATTGTGAATCAGATTATATCGGTTCGACTCCGATATGACACCTATGTACTTTTGGTAGGCTAACTGAATAAACCATGTGAATACGAATCACAAATTAAATACGTAAATGTTTCACAACAAATCATTTTCGTTGAGGAAATGATCATCAATTATTAAAGATTAAATTAATTTCATTTTTTGAACAGTATTAATTTTATCCTCCCTTTACAGTGAAATTGAAATTTTATAGATTTTGACCTGACAGGGTTAAATAATTTGATCATGAAGTATTTACTTTACAACAAAATCCTGAAATTTACTTATGGAAAACAAATACCCATTTCGCTTTTGTCACTTATACATAAGTGATAGATTTAAACAAATTATTTTTGTTCCTTTTTGCAAAAATGAAAATGGGTGGTATGCTGAAATTAACGACCTTATCATTGATAGTTGGCCATGTAATTTTGAAATCTTACAACACAATATTGAAACCATATTAGACCGCTATTCTTCGGTTTCACTAAATTCTAAAGTGAAATGGCCATCTTTTGAAAACAGCAAAGCAAAATCACAACAATCTTTTAATTCCGATTATATTTTGTTTAGATTAGAAACTGACCTAAGTAGAAATTTATGGTAGTGGAGAAGTAGAACGAATTAAAGTTAGTGCCCAGCCAACTGTTCTTGATGAAAATTATTCGTTGGTAGGTGTTGGACATTTATTTGATACTCAGGTGGCGCAAATTGTACTTGATATATTTAATGCCTGCCTGAAAATAAGAAATTGAATATCTTACTTAATTTGTAAATTAATTTGGGCCACAAGCATTTTCTGTGGAGTGGCTATCATTACATTTTATTTTTAGACATGTAAATGGTCGTTTATAATATTAAAAATTTAAATCCAACTCCGATTTATTAATTGCAGTTATGTCAAGTTTGCCACCTTTTGTTTGACCAAAAGGTGGCGCCAAAAGTCAAGGGCTTCACCATGCGGCTTAAATGTCCCTAATGCTTGCCACCCGGACCGAAAAAGGCGCCACAACTAACCGCAAATTATCAGCTTCGTATTAAATTTAACTCTTTAATCAAAATAGTACTTTACAAAATGGTGGCGCTTATTTTCGCTCAAATTCCACTAACATTGAAACTTTTGTTTTGATGTGGCGACGCATAAGGGACATTAAAGCCACCTGCTGATGCCCACCCTCGGCTCAGTAAACTTTTATGGAGGATCAAAAATCCGGAATTTTAAATGGTATCTTAGAACCCAAATCAATTATTTAAAATGTAAATTAAATACCATAATGATATTGTAATAAAAAATCAAGTTAATTCAATTCGGTCCTCTCAAAGGAAAATATCCTCTGCTCAACTTTTAATTCTGTCCCATTAATTTATTTTTTCTTCATCGCTAAAGAAGTCCAATAATTTATTTCAATATAATAACAGGAAAAAGATGACTTGATAGAATTAAGAAATATTTTAGATTTTATAACCCAACCCTCGCCCCATTCTTCCCATACTTCCCCCTATACTCCACCGCCGTCATCCCCGTATACTTCCTAAACACTTCTCTAAAAGCTTTCACATCCGCGTATCCAACCTCATACATCACTTCATTAATTGTTTTGCGCGTATTTTCTAATGTCTTTTTTGCGAGTTCTATTTTTACGCGTTGCGAATATTCGAGTGGAGTGTTGCCGGTGGCTTTTATAAAACGACGGTCGAAATTTCGGCGGCCTATATTAAATTTTGTGGAGAGTTCTTCTATAGAAATTTTTTCGTCGAGGTTTTTTTCAATATAATTTTGTGCTTGTAGAATTACTTCATCGTCGTGATGTTTTTGTCCGCTGAAAATGGTGAATTCCGATTGCGTATTTCTGTCTATTTCAATTTGAAAAATTTTCGCGCAAAATAATGCCGTTTGTCTGTCGTAATATTTTTCTATCAGATAGATCATCAAATTTAAAAATGAATATGCTCCGCCGTTGGTGTAAATTCCGTTTTCATCGGTAATTAATTTATCGGGTTGTAAATGTATTTCGGGAAACATCAATCTGAAATCATCCGCCGCCGACCAATGTGTAGAACAATTTTTTCCATGCAAAATACCCGTGGCAGCAAGCAAAAAAGCACCGGTGCAAATGCTGGCAACTTCTGCTCCATTAATATATTGTTCGGCGATCCAGTCAGCCAATGCAGTATTGAGCGCTATGGCTTTTTTATAATCATGGTTCAATGAAGGAATAATAATGAGATCCGTTTTTTCAATTTCGGCAATAGTTGTATGTGGTCTTACACTGAATATACCTGCGTGAAATTGCACCTCACGCGATGTTCCGGCTAGTTCTATTGCAAATATGGGGTTCTTACCGGTCTGGGTCCATTTTTCATTTGCCCTGTTAAAGATCTTATATGCGCCGACAATACTGCTCAGATTGTTGTTTTCGCCATTGGGCACTAGGATGGTGAGATGTTTCATTGCGTTAATTTTAACAAAGATATATCAATATCTTGTCCAAAACCACCCGTTAGAATGGCTATTTTACACCCTGAGTAAGTCTGCTTTTCATGTAAAACCTGTTGAGTTTTATTTTAAAATAAAAATTCTACTCCGGTTGGTTAATTAAACTTACATCAGATTTGCTACCTTTTGCTTAACCAAAAGGTAGCGCCAAAAGTCAAGGGCTTCGTCAACCGGTTTAAATGTCCCTAATGCTTGCCACCCGGAGCGAAAAAGGCGCCACGACAAACCGCTAATTATAAGTTTCTTTTTGAAATTAATTCTTAAATCATATTTATATTTTTCAAGATGGTGGCGCTTATTTTCGCTCAAATCGCACTACCATTTGAGCTTTTAATTTGTTGTGGCAGCGCATAAGGGACATTAAAACCACTTGCCGAGGCCCATTTCTCGCTCCGAGGTACTTTTACGGATGAGTAAATATTTTGCCTTAAATTAGGATTAAACCATTTGGAAAGACATGTCCAAAACAACCCGGTATAATGGCTATTTTACACCCTATAAAAGTATATTTCAGATAATACCTTTGCATTTGATCATTTAAATCTATAAATATGACACAGACAGAAATAGCCATAAAAATGTTATTCGACAGGTGGAATGCATCCATCAAAAATTTTGATGAACAGCTCCAAACCCTGAGTGATGAAACTCTGGAGGAGGAAATTGCTCCGGGTAGAAACAGAGGAATTTATTTATTGGGACATATGATAGCAGTTCACGACGATATGTTGATACTTCTGGATATGGGAGATAAATTATATCCGGAATTATTTGAACCATACGTAACATTGCCTGATAAAGCAGTTACACTAACCCAAACTGTAGCAGAGTTAAGAAAATACTGGGTTGATCAATGTGTAGTAATAAAACAAAAATTTTCCGAATTATCTGCGGAAGCATGGTTCGATAAACATACCAGAGTTTCTGCAGAAGATTTTGAAAAGGAACCGCATCGCAATAAACTCAATATCATACTTACAAGAACTACACATTTAGCATCTCATACAGGACAATTACGATTATTAAAAAATAATTAAATCAAAAACAAATGTCAACTTCAAATTATACTACAACAATTCTTTTAAATAATACTGCCACAGAAGTATTTAATGCCATTAATAATGTTCGCGCTTGGTGGAGCGAAGAAATTGAAGGTGATACTGAAACATTAAATTCCGTTTGGGATTATCATTATCAGGATGTACATATTTGTAAATTAAAAATAACTGAACTCGTTCCCAATAAAAAAATTGTGTGGGATGTATTGCACAACTATTTCAGTTTTACAAAAGATAAAAATGAATGGATAGGCAATAAGATCATTTTCGAAATAAACGAAAAAAATGAAAAGACCGAATTGAAATTTACACAGGAAGGTCTTGTTCCGGAATATGAGTGTTTTGATATCTGTAAAAATGCCTGGAATACATACATACACAAGAGTCTCCACGATCTGATCACCACAGGAAAAGGTGCCCCCAACAGCAAAGAAAATGCACAGACCGAAGATGAAAAGAATTTAGCTGCAACGGATTTTACTACTACTTTTTTTGTTGATCAATCGCCCGAGGAAGTATTTAATGCTATTAATAATGTGCGTGGTTGGTGGCAAGGGGAAATTGAAGGAAATACGGATAAATTAAATGAAGAATTCACTTACCGTGTTCCCGGAATTCATTATTCAAAACAAAAAATTACAGAATTAATTCCGTCACAAAAAATATTATGGCTTGTAACCGAAAGTGAAATTAATTTTGTTACCAATAAAAACGAATGGACAAATACTATCATCACCTTTGACATCAAATGGATAAATAATAAATCACAGGTTCGTTTTACACATGAAGGATTAATTCCTGCAATTGCTTGTTATAAAGATTGTGCAGGAGCCTGGGAAAAATTGATTCAGGAAAGTTTGGTGAGCTTGATTACGACGGGGAAGGGGAGCAAAGTATGGGACCTATGACGTAGGACATAGGTGTTGTATAGCATCACATAGGTAACACTTTTGGTCACTCCCTAGAGATCCTTGTATTTTGGGGTTGCCCTTAAGGGCGTTTAAGGGTCGATTCTATAGCAATACATAGGTAACACTTTTTCCCTTTGGCTTTAAATCAAACAAGAAGGTTATTTATTTTTTATTGTCATTGGATAATGAAGTATCTCTTTTATTTCGTCATTTTGGCGGATAATAAGCAATTGATTTTCAATATTAATTATGGCCACAACATAACTGTATTTTAATTCAGGCTTCATAATGAAAACCTCGTTAGCCAAATGAAGTTTTAGATCGCTTCGAATAAATCTGATATAAAAAATATTCCCTTCTGTTAGTGGTATTTTAATTTTTGGGTTAAGATTAGGCAGATGTATCGTGCCATTATAATAAGTAGGTGATAATTGTAACGATTTTACTTGATCTGGTGTTTTTTGCCCGTGTGCGCTGTAGCGATGATGACTATTATGGAACTGTATAAATTTTTGTTCTTGCATAGATAGATCTTCCAGATTTTTAAATGTATGCGTGTTCACAAACTTCTTCTGATAAGTATTATTAAACTGTTCGATCTTGCCGTTTCTCCAAGGTTCTCCTAAAGGAATAAAAATAACGACTACCCCTAGGCTAAGAGCAAAGCGCACAACATTTCCATAGCTTCTGGGGAATCGGTTGCTTCCCCGGAATGCTAATTCATTATCCATTTGTAAAGCGTCCGGTATGCCATGTATTTTCCAGAAGGAAGCAATGGCCTGAAGAATGTTTTCTGATGCTTTTGTGCGAACAGCTTCTACAAAACAGGTATGAGAACTTATATCTAAAATATTGACGCTATAGTATCTTCCATCACCTTTAATATATCTAGGCCCCACCAGATCTAATTGATGGGTATGAAGAAATAATTCAGGATATTCTATGGGTGATTTATAACCTGATGGCTTTGTATTTAATCCATGTTTTTTATTAATCGATTGATTGTCCATACCGAAGGAATAGGTTTAATTCCACGAAGTTCGCATTGGTATTGAATAGAAATTGCTCCGATTTGCGCCATCCTTTCGTTTACCAATTCCTTTCTGATTTGCAGAATTTGCGCCCCCAACTCAATGGATAAAGTTGAAGAGCTTTTTTTGGGTGCCTTACTTCGATCTTTAAACCAACTAAGTTCATCAGTTCTAAGGTTATATTGGTTTATCCAGTGGTGAACCCATTTGCGGCTTTTCTTAAATACAATTGCAATATGAGTTACATGTTCACCCTTTAAAAACCTTTGGACCGCCTCTTGTCTTTGCTGATACGAATTCATCACCTTTTTAGATGAGTATCAACCTTTTATGCTAAAAAACAAAATAAAGTGTTACCTATGTAGTGCTACGATAAAAAGTGTTACCTATGTAGTGCTATTTATCACATAGGACATACGACATAGGACATAGGACTGATTTAGGACAATGAAAAAAAGACATAGGACTAGGTTTAATTTTCAAATGAGAATTTCAATTCTGATTATTAATTAATTCACAGTCCCGAAGGGACGACAGATCTTGTAACAACGGACTTTAGTCCGTGGTTGAATAAAAAAAGGGTAATCCACGTGTTAGCGCTCCGGGTGGGGTATTACCATTACTGAGAGCCTCGCTAAGAGCGAGACCCTCAGTCGGTCCCAGTTTTTATTGGGATATTTCTCAATAAAGTAAATAAAAAGTCCCAGCGGGACGGCATCTCGGTAACTATCCTGGATATCAAAATCCACAAGTCCTGTAGGGACGGGATGTAAAAATGTTTTGGTAAGAATCGATTTCCCAATGATGTATTTTCGCTTCAAAAATGAATGCATTTAATGTTCTCTAATAACATCCATTAAACATGAAAATCTTCCTCCGCTTGAACATTTCTTTCATTTCATCCGCCGCGGCGGACGGGACTAGGGTGGTGCGGGTCGGATTTATGCTACCGATATTTCGTCCCTAACGAGACTTTCGCGGTACGGGTTGGAGTTGTGTTCCGGACATATTGTTCATGACGAAGCTATTTTATTTATATATCCAAACTCACCCCAACCCTCACCCCAAAATTCGGTGCCAGCGGATTATTGCGATAGGTAAGGCGCCAGATAGCGTCAACACGAATTAATTTAAAAATGTTTTCTAATCCGATCCCAGCTTCCATGTATGGTTTGGTGGGAGAAGAATTTCCGATGAAGAAGGGTTCGGTTTCTTTCAAATAATTGTTTGTTGCCTTATTTGCCTCGGAGAGAGATCCGTATGCCATTTTAAAAGATGCAACCTCGCGCAATTTTAATCGGTTTATGAGAGGAACCTTATTTAAAAAGAATCCCCAGAAACTATGTGTGATAAATAATTCGGCATAGGTATCGTTCACAAATTCGTATTCGTTCATGAGATTAAAGGTGCCGTGATTCATAAAATAGGTTTCGTTTCCGGGAGGAGATTCCAATAATAAAGTTGGAAGTGTTCCGAATATTTTTCCGGATTTTATTGAGACTGTTGTTCCTCCGATACTTCCCATGGTAAAATAATCTTTGATGGTAAATTCAAAGGTGCGATAATTAAAATCTCCTTCAAAAAGTCCATCCACTCCCATTTTATAATTAAAAGTGAACACCGGATATTTTGTTCCAATACTATAACGCCGATAATTATCAAATAAAAACTTTTCTCTGTACGCAAATCGAAATCCAAAATTGATCTCTGAATTTTGAATATCACTTACTAAAGAATCATGTCCATTGTAATAATAAATATCAAAAAGCGGATGCATATCCACCGTTGTTAAAGTAATGGAATTAGATAATCCCCAAATCCAATCCTTTTGATAAAACCAGGTGAATTTTTCCTGATCAATTAATTTTTGAGGAGTTTCTCTTCTGCGATAAATGCCGGATAATAAATTATCCTCACCAAAAGTTACAGCACCACCACTTCCAATATCGAGATCATTTTCGTAATTAAATTTAAATTGTTGCCAAGGTTTTTTACTTATCACCAAATTAAATTCTGATCCGTATTTAAATGTGTTATCCTTAAATCCATATGCGAGATATCCACCCAACGACATGCGTTTACTTATAAGATCTCCGGTTTTAACTCCCAGGCGCAAGCGCAATCCTTCCACCTCATTTGAACTCAACATATTTGCAAAGGGCCCGATGCGCACATAACCGAGATTCCAATATCCATACATCAAAGTATTATATATTTCGATCAGCGTGGTAAATGCTTTTATGTTATCTAAACTGTCAATCAGTTCGTAAACACCCGCTTCGTTATCCGTCAGTAACATCGGACGTTTATCTGCCCAATAACTTTCGTCATTAATTATTACACTGTCGCTGTAAACAATATCGTCTTTATAATGAGAAACTTCGGTAAAAATATCGGGATTAAAAATATAATCGGAATAAGTGGAAGTTTTTCGCGCAATAATGGTTGCGGTAGTTTTTCCGGGAGCAAATTCCACAATTAATTTATCGTCGGTCATTACCCATAGGGAATCTTTTTTATTATCATATTTCTGATAAAACACTCCGCGTTTATAATAATTAATATTAGCGGTGCTGTCGAGATTCATCAGCACTTCTTTTACGGCGAACGATCCATCTGCAATCCACATATATCCTTCAAAAACATTTTCCTGTTTTTGTTTGGGATAAAAATTAATTCGGTAACACCAGTCATCGTCAATAAAAGCGGAATCCACCAAAGCAACCTTATAGAAAAAATTCCAGGAATCACAAACAGGTGGGATAAAATTCTTGCTCAGCAAATACCAATAATTGTCGTAGATATTAAATTGTTCGTAATAATTTCCCAATACCTGAGTAATACTTGCATTATTAATTCCCGAAGTGCGGCTTGCCTGAATTACTTCTTTTTTTGATTTAGGCGTTTTTCTATAATAAAAATCAGAAACCGTTTCCGTAAAAAAGAAAGGTAAAAACGGTGTTTCATCGCTCACTGTATCAATATGATCGCGCAAAACGTTAAATGCATTCTCCTTAACCGAATTTGCTGTGCCTGCAGTAAGATTACCAATGTCCAATTCAATTTTTGTATATCCCTTCGATTTATATCCCTCTATATTTTGCTGATCGTTTAGTTTTTTATTTTCAATTACCTTACGCATTAAAACTTTTGCGGGTTCTTCTTTTGGTTTTATTACCACTTCATTTAAATCAAAATTGTTGGGAATAAGATATACATTATATTGCTGATTAATTTCTTTATTGAGCAATATGGTATCTGTTTTATATCCTATAAAAGTAATTATGAGCGTGTCAAAAGGTATGGAAGATTGAATAGAAAATTTCCCGGTTTCATCAGTAGTGGTTCCTTTATGTGCATTTTTTAAAAAAACATTGGAAAATTGAATGGGTTCGGAAGTGCTTTCATCTTTTACGGATCCTGTAATTGTAATATTCTGAGAATTAAGCAATATTGGAAATGCAATAAATAACACCACAAATAAAAGTGATCGATTAAAAATGATATTATATTGCAACAGCAGCACGCACGTAATTTTTGTTAAAGTTAATTAATAATGCATTTAGTTGTAAATGGCGGATGTCACAGACACAAGACACAGTCACAAGACAAAGGACACAGGATACATGACATAGGACTTGACACAGGACATTGGAAATAAGAAATAGGAAAGAAACGGTGGGGTTTGATTTCCTATACGAAGAAAGTGAGGCTCTCGCTCAAAGCGAGGGTCTCACTAAAGCATCAACCCAAAAATTTCGCAAGAAATTTAACTCCTTTCTCCTTTCGAGTATCAAGTATCAGGATATAGGTTGATTAAAATTGAAGAATTTACCTATTGAATTAAGCTTTCATTAGGATGTCAAATTATCAATAAATAATGATGTTCCCTTTTTTAACCTTAACCACACCTTCCTTCCCTAGAACCTTAGAACCTTACCCTTCGAATCTTCTCCCTTCTCCCTTCGATTCTTCCTAAACCGAATCTTCTCCCTTCTCCCTTCGATTCTTTCATAGATAGTTATATTTGGGGATATAATTTAATATTGATGATTGATTTTCGAACAGGTTTAGTAACCTTAATTTTTACTTTGTCATTTTTGCCAAATAAATGCAAAGGTCAGGCCGCGGAATTTGAGGTGGAATTTTTGGGGCTTTCGGAGGAGGCGATCACTGCATTTAACCATGCCACTGACATCTGGAGCAATTATTTAATAAGTGATGTGCCGATAAAAATTGTGGCGCATATGCAGCCATTGTTGCCGGGACAACTCGGAATCACCTTTCCCAACGGGGAATTAAATTACGCAGCAGCACCAATTGCAGATGTTTGGTATGCATCCTGTCTGGCAAATGCTATAACCGGCACCGATCTGAATGGTGGTTTTGCGGATATTGAGATCTATTTCAGTTCGCTGGCAAATTGGTATTATGGGTTGGATGAAAATCCTGGTCCCACTCAATACGATTTTGTTTCCACGGTTTTACATGAGATCTGTCATGGGCTTGGGTTTTTAAGTCTTTCGAACAGATCGGGAACAGTGGGTTCCTTCGGATTGATTGATGCCTCGGCGTTTGCGCCACTCACAACTACTTTTGTATGGCCTGCTTTGGATACGTTGCCATCGGTTTTTGATGTTTATCTTGAAAATGCAGCGGGAACTATATTATCGAGCATTATAAATCCTTCTGCCGAGTTGGGTACTGAATTGATAAGCAATCAGATATTTTTTAACAGTCCCGAAATACTGCTGGAAACCGGCGGTACCAGACCTAAAATATACGCCCCAGGCACCTTTACACTTGGGTCAAGTCTTTCGCATTGGGACGAGGCCACCTATCCTGTTGGCAACGACAATGAATTTATGACTCCCCAGGCGGCGGCCGGTCACGCAGATCATGAACCGGGAATTTTAACGCTCACCGTTTTAGAAGAAATTGGTTGGGAAATTAATTACGATACCGCTACCATATCGTTGGAAAATATAAATGAATCGGATATAAAAATATTCCCAAACCCGACACATGATATATTATTTTTTGAAAGAAATGAAATTAATAATTTATCGATAAGCATTATTAATACGACCGGCAATATTGTGTATGAAAAAATATTTTTTGATAATATAATTTCTGTTTCGTTAAAAGATCTTGAGCCGGGAATGTATTTAATTAAATTGCAGGATGATACTGGAATTAGTTATAAGAATGTATTGAAGTTGTAATATTAAAGATTTTTTTTAATTACGTTTTAAATCAAAAATATATGCTATTTTCAAAATTTTTTTTGCCACAAAGGCACGAAGGCACAAAGGTTTCACAAAGATGACATAGTAAGATATTTTGGAATAAAATAGAAAATAATCACAATTTGAATATTAAAGAAAAAATATATTCTCATCTGCTCACAACAATAAATGATAAGATATTATCATTAGAAAATATATTAATAGAATTAAAAGAAAGTATTTCGAACGAAACAAAAAGTACCGCCGGCGATAAATATGAAACTGCGAGAGCGATGTTACATTTAGAGCAGGAAAATATTTTCAAACAATTGCGAAATGCGAACGATCAACGGAAGGAATTAGAACTAATTGATATCTCCAAAAATTCTCCCTTCGTTTCCAATGGAAGTTTAATAACAACAGACAAAGATTCCTTTTTCATTTCCATTGGATTTGGCAAGGTTGAAATAAACTCCAAAACCATCATTGTTCTTTCTTCAAAATCACCTTTGGGGAAGATTTTTATGGAGAAAAGGGTGGGTGATGCCTGTTTCTATCTATCACAAACCTATTTTATAACCGCTATAGCCTGATCAATTTCCATCCATTTCGTCTGGATTTTAGAAAAATTTCGCCTTCTTCAAAAAAAATTCACCCTTTTTTAGCCCTGAAAATCCGTTAAATGGCCTTTTTAAAACAATATAAATACCTCATAATCAGTTATTTATGTATTTTACATTGACAAATGTCATCAAATAAATCGAAATTTCTGTCTTACTGAGGTTGTCGGGATATGTAGAATTTTATAGCTGTAAGAGGTAACGATCTTACAAGGGTTAAACAAAGTTCTTCTTAGTTCTCATATTAGAGTCGCTAAACCGCACCAGCTCCTCGGTGCGGTTTTTTTTTAATCCAACTTATAGACAGGTTGGAGCGCAGCGACTTCCTGTCTATTAGTTGGATTTATCCCGAATGGAAAATCATCTAAAACCTTTAGCCTCATTTTTATTTTTCATTTGAAAGAAAATCATCTTCTTATGTATTTCTATTTTAAATTTTCTCATTCGGGATCTTTCCATTGTTATCGTACGTTTTTGCAGAGTGGCATATAATACCACCCCTATCGGGGTTGTGGTTAATGTCGATTTCAGATTTTTCTATAATAATGCCACCCCTAACCGGGGTTAAGATCTGCTTTTGTACGAGAAATTCGTCCTTTAGATTACGGACCCTTCACAATATTACAATAACACATTTGTTCTTCTATTTACATCAATAAATCTCCCCCGCATGGTTCCTTTAGGAACTATGCGTCATTCGGAGGATAACGTTTCAGGTAGTTAAATTTTCCACCTCGGGATCTTTTGAATCCACCATAGCATCGTTATTGTAGGGTGGGATATAATGTCACCCCTACCGGGGTTTGTATAAAATCTTTCTTTTATTTTCTATAATAATGCCACCCCTAGCCGGGGTTAAGATCTGCTTTTGTTCGAGAAATTCGTCCTTTAGATTACGGACCCGTCACAATATTACAATAACACATTTGTTCTTCTATTTACATCAATAAATCTCCCCCGCATGGTTCCTTTAGGAACTATGCGTCATTCGGAGGATAACGTTTCAGGTAGTTAAATTTTCCACCTCGGGATCTTTTGAAGGGTGGGATATAATGTCACCCCTACCGGGGTTTGTATAAAATCTTTCTTTTATTTTCTATAATAATGCCACCCCTACCCGGGGTTAAGATCTGCTTTTGTTCGAGAAATTCGTCCTTTAGATTACGGACCCGTCACAATATTACAATAACACATTTGTTCCTCTATTTACATCAATAAATCTCCCCCCGCATGGTTCCTTTAGGAAATATGCGACATTCGGAGGATAAAGTTTCAGGTAGTTAAATTTTGCCATTCGGGATCTTTTGAATCCACCATAACATCGTTATTGTAGGGTGGGATATAATGTCACCCCTATCGGGGTTGTGGTTAATGTCGATTTCAGATTTTTCTATAATAATGCCACCCCTACCCGTGGGGTTAAGTTGGATTTTTCGCACGGTAAATTCCTCCCATTGGAAGATCTCTTTAATTCAAAATCATAAATTTATGGAGATACTGTCGGGACAATGCAAAGTATAAAAACTCCTTCCCGTAACTTCCCGTCCTCCCCGACTTTCCGGCCCTTTCATCCGCTCCACAAAACCTATTTTTGCTCCCAATCAATAACAAAGAATTCAAGTTATTATCCACCCAAAACTCCTTCCCGTAACTTCCCGCACTTCACGACTTTCCGGCCCTTTCATCCGCACCACAAAAACTATTTTTGATCAATAAGAGATCAATCATCCTTCCACTCAAAACTGCTTCGCGAAACTTTGCGCCCTTTGCGGCTTCGCGGCTATTTCATCCGAATTTCAAAAACGGTTTTATTTTAAATTACCAACATCCATAAGAAATTGAAATCTCCCCAACTAAAACTTCTTCGCGGCACACAGCGTCAAAACCAAAGTGCCTAAACAATATTCTCTATTAAATCCGGTACATAAATTTCCACCTTCTCAAACGCCTGCTCTATATCCCAAATAATATCTTCAAAATGTTCCACACCAATGCTTATGCGAACGAGAGAATCGCTAATTCCCAATCTGTTTTTTTCCTCTAGTGAAACATCTGCATGCGTCATGGAAGCGGGATGTTCGGCAAGTGATTCGGTACTTCCCAGTGAAACTGCGAGTTTAATCAGTTTTAAATTATTTAAAAAAGTAAATGCTTCCTTTTCTCCGCCTTTAATTGTAAAACTTATCATTGCACCAAAAGAGGAATATTGTTTTTTCCAGATATTATGTTGAACTGAACCTTCTTCCAGCATCCCGAGATAAAATATTTTTTCTACTTTTTTTTGTTTTTGTAACCATTTTGCAACTTGCATCGCATTGTATTCCTGCATTTGCATGCGCGCTTTTAATGTTTCCAAACTGCGCAATAATAACCATGCCGACCATGGTCCCATCATATTACCCATAAAGGTGCGCATTACTTTTATGCGTCTAATTAATTCTGCACTTCCTAAAACAGCACCGGCAATTACATCACTGTGTCCGCCAATATATTTTGTTGCGGAATAAACAACAAGATCGGCACCATGTTGCAATGGGTGACTCCACAATGGTCCCATATAAGTATTATCAACTACCATTGTGACCTTTTTGTTTTGATTGGAAAATTGTTTGCCAATTTCGCTGCACATTTCAATATCAATTAATGCATTGGTTGGATTTGCAGGAGTTTCAATATAGATCATGTTTAGATTTTCTACTTTTTCTTTTGTGATAAGGTCTAAAATTTCTTCTTTGGTGTGATGTGCATCAAATACCAATGATTTAATTCCATAAGTAGGTAAAACATGTTTAATAAAATGATCTGTTCCGCCATAAATTGGAGAACTGTATAAAATAGTATCACCAGGTTTTAAAAATTCTAAAAGGACGGTTGAAATTGCACTCATTCCGCTGGAAAAAACTGTACAAGCTTCAGCTTTATCCCACAAGGTTAATCTGTTTTCCAGTATTTCAATATCCGGATTATTTAATCGGGAATAAATTAAACCTTGTTCTTCTCCGGGAAGTGCATCACTTAATCCATAAGCAACTTCAAAAAAACGTTTACCGGCTTCTGCAGTTTTAAAAACAAAGGTGGACGTTTGAAAAATCGGGCATTTAATTGCTCCTTCGCTCAATTCCGGTTTATAACCAAAACTCATCATCAAACTTTCAGGATGCATTTTATGATCTTCCATAATTATTTCTTTTTTGTAAAAATAGAATTATTAATAACAGCTTATTGTGATTTAAATCACTGAGACAGAACAAAAGTTCTTATCTTTTGAATAATTTTTATGCCTTGAGCATATTTATTAAAAAAAAATGGGGAAATATCGCCACGAATTACAAAAATTTAATTCTTTCGACGGATTTGCTGCAAATATTTAATCGAAAATAATTCAAGCAGATCTAAAAAAAATGGGGATAGTAATAGGTAAAATTACATTTGACCGATTAAAAATTAATAAACGATCTTTTCGGTAAGCGATCGTTCTTGTGTAGTTACTCTGATAAAATAGATACCCGGAGAAGGTAATTGAATCAATTGATTAGTATTTGTTCCTGAAGCAATTACCTCCATTTGATGAATAATATTTCCTTCTCTGTTAATAATTTGAATTAGCGATTTAATTCCAATTGCGGAATTAAATTCTATCTGCACAGAGCCATCTTGCGTGGGGTTAGGAAATATATGTAATGTAGTAGATAATAAATTTTCTACAAAAATAATTTCAGAATAATTTATTTTACCATCTGCATCTTCTTGCAACAATCTGTAATAATTATTTCCAAATGACGGGGTAAAATGTGTCATGGAGTAATTAATTATTTGGTTGGAATTTCCACTTGCTTTTAATTTTCCAATGGATGTAAAATCCTTACCATTTGTGGAATGCTCCAGATAAAACCATGCTGCATTAATTTCTGTTTCGGTACTCCAGCTTAAAACATTTACCTCGTCAACTGCTACACCATGAAAATTAATTAATGTAACAGGAAGCACTAAAGGTTCACAAGATATTGTTGCGCTGCCTCCAAAAGAAAAAGTAAATCCCTCGTTGGTTGCTAAATAATTATCTATAAATAAATAATATACTTCCCCCGCTAGAACATCGAGATATTTTACAAATTTATCTCCACCAATACCTTCACTCAGATCAGGTGCGGTCATATTTAGTCCTGTATTTCCATTTGCAGAAGAGTAAGAACAGCGAATGGGCGGTGCGGCAGGTGGACAAGAAGGTCCGGGGCCCCAAACGGCAAAATCGTAATCATCTGAATTAACAACCGGATCAATTATAAATGTAAGTGTTCCACTTGTTGAAATTATAAAATAATACCATGCGCTTTGATGTTCTCCATCTGCTAAACAACCTTTATTTGAAGCATTGAGATCATTAATATCTCCATTACCGGAATTGTTGTCGTCGAATGCAGTAGTGGTGCAAATTTGTGTTGCAGTAATACAATCCGCATTTTCAAAAACCAACGGCGGATCCCAAGCACAAATTTGAAAAGTTCCGGTTCCGCCTCCGCCATAACGCCAGATGCGAAGCCATACAGTGGCACCGGGTGTTAAACCTGTTAAATTCAGAAGCGGCATTAAACCGGGTCCACCATCATCATCGCAAGTAATAAGAGTAGGAGAAGTGCAAATGCCTTCATACAAAGCCATTGCACAATCGGAAAGAGTTCCTGCAGCAGTTTCTATAACTATTGTTCCCGAGGCGGGAACTGTTAATGTATACCAAACATCTTTATTGGTATAACTTCCACAACCCGGCCCTGGCACTCCGGCGGTGCTAGTAGCCCCAACTGTTGTTCCGGTTTGTAAAGTACAAACAGTATCGATATTTAATGCAGTAGCTCCACATGGATCATCTGATTGCGCTTTTAAGCTCAAACAACTGAAAAAAACACCAACTACTAAAAGTTTGAACTTCATTCGTTTATGGTATTAATGGTTTCATACTTATTAAATATTATTCCTTCATAACCAAATTCCTCCATTTTTTTTTGGAAGGTTTCTTCTGAAATATCTATTGTGGAAATAATAATAAATTCATTGGTAAGTACTTCAAATTCAGCACTTTGATCAAACATATCATACAATTTTTTCGACAATTCCTTATTGACATCCAATACCTCGCTTTCGGGCATGGTCAATATATATTTATACTCCTGCGAAAAGAGTGAAGCACTTATCAGGAAAAATAAAAATGTAAAAATAAATTTCATTCAACACCTTTTAAGTGATTAAAAAAAATTCGGTTTATAAAATATTCATCTAAATAAAACCAGAGGAGACAGGCTTTGAAAGTAAAGATAGGTAAATTGTTAAATTAGTTGCTATTGGATGGAAATATTTCCATGCACCGATACTCTTTGCCAATTTTCGGGCAGATCGCACTGGATCTTGCTTTTGGTACCTGATATCTCGAGTTTTAAGTTTTCGTTTTGAAGATTTACGGTTCCATCAGTATGCCCCTTGTCGCTTGTGGATACTGCTTTGGTAATTTTCCATACACCGGACTCCGAATTAAAGGATTTTAATATAGTATTACAAACATCGTTCGGTTTGCCCATTGTTTTGAACATGTTTTTATATTCCGGTTTCCAAAGCGGTAAATAAGGTACGCCATAATATTTATTTTTTTTATCAGGACATGGTTGTGTTCCACAGCATGGTTCATTGCATAAGGCTCCTATAGAATCATTGGTGTGTATCCAAATTTGTTCCCCGGTTTTAAGAGGATAATGATAGGTTGTAAAAAAAGCATCAATAAATTCGGAATTAATATGATCGTTGTGATAATGCGGAACAACAAATTGTAAAATAACGCTGTCTTTATTTAAATTAAATACATTTGTAATGATAGAATCAATAGGCCTCACATCTTCTGTAGCCGGGCCTGTGCCGGAAAATTCCATACCTAAATAATAATTATTATCGTTACAGGCATCTTCACAAGGTTCATTAAAATCGCCATATCCTGAACCAAAGATCCACACACTATCTCCCGTGCCTTTAATTACAAAAATATTGGAGGTTGTCCAGGGTGATCCTTTAGCATAGATCATACTATGCATCACATATAATTTAGCAGGAATAATTTCCTCTAAACCATCAATAAAAGTTTCTTGTGGCCCTTTATTTTTGTTGCAGGAAATAAATAAAAGAGTAATTACAATAAAAAATATACGCATATTGTTTTTCAGGGATTTGATAATATTTATTCCGAAAATGAGGTCAATAACATTTTTGATTGCACTTTTCCTTTATCATCATAACTCTCCATTTTAACAGTGCCGACATTTTTTGCCATCCACATAACGGAATGCGATTTATTGGTGAACATTGTAGTTTTTACCTCTGTATCGGAAGAATATTTCATACAATTATACGTTCCCGCCGGAGTGGTAACACTTTCGTATCCTTCAATTTTTCTGTTCGTTGTTTTCATTGTCATGGTCATTAATGCAACACCATTCATTTTCATGGTCATGGTGCTTTCTGCATCTGCTAAGATTTGTCCGGCAACAGGATTGGAGGGAAATTCCATAAAGGAGTTGGAAACTTCCATTTCCACACCTTCCATTCCGGCCATTTGTTCAGAAGGAAACATATTGCTCATATCCATATAAAATGATTCGGCTGTGCATTTCATTATCACATCTCCCTTCGACATAGATTTTCCTTTATTGTCGATCACTTCAATGTTTATTGTTGCTTCTAAACCTCCGGTAATGTCGTTAAGGGCAGTTAGTTCACTTTTACTTACAGAGGAGAGTTTGTCTTTTGCATCATAACTGCTGAGCTCCCATTTTGTGCCGATCTTGTTGGGAAAAAATGATTCGCAGCTGTTTCCTGACCTGAAAGAACTGAAAAGCATTGCGCCAATCAGTAGATAAAGAAGGGTTGACTTTTTCATACACTATATTTTAGTCAAATTTAAGTAGTTGCTTCCTTATAAAAAAGGACTTTATGTATGTTTTCCAAAAGTGACCTGGCGTGGCTCATACTTTGCACATTTTCAAAAACAAGCATCAAATGTTTATCGGTTTGTTTTATGGTGCCAGTAGTCTTTCGTTCTGCGATAAATTGCATGAGAGTAGTAAAAAATTTGCTGTCGTAAAAAACACTCTGATTATTTTCGACAAAAAGACAACGCAGTTTTCTGTTCTTGAATAATATTCGTTCAAATCCAAGATCTTTTGCAAGCCAACGCAATCTTATTCCGTTAAATAATTCTTCCACCTGACGAGGAATTTTTCCAAATCTGTCATTTAATTCTGTTCTGAATAATGTAAGTTGTTCTTCATTCTCTACATTGTCCAATCGCGTATAAATACTTAATCTTTCGTTGATATTATTGATATACTCATCGGGAATTAACATTTCCAGATCAGTATCAATTTGTACATCGCTTACAAATTCTTGCTTCTCCTCAATTTGTTCAGCGAATAAGGTTTTGTATTCCGTATGTTTTAATTCGCGTATTGCTTCATTTAATATTTTATGATATGCGTCATAACCAATTTCCGAAATAAATCCACTTTGTTCTCCACCCAATAAATTTCCTGCGCCGCGAATATCCATATCGCGCATACTTATTTGAAAACCGCTGCCAAGTTCTGCATATTGTTCTATGGTTCGCAATCTCTTCCTGCTTTCATCAGGCAAACCAAACAATGGAGGCGACAATAAATAACAATAGGCCTTTTTATTACTTCTTCCCACTCTTCCCCGCAACTGATGCAGATCGCTCAATCCGAAAAAATGTGCATTATTAATTATTATTGTATTTGCATTGGGGATGTCTAGACCACTCTCCACAATATTTGTGCACACCAATACATCATATTCTCTGTTGACGAATTTCAACATGTGATCTTCTAATTCATCACCATCCATTTGGCCATGGGCAACACCAATATTTACATCGGGACAAACCTTTTTTATTAATGCAGCAGTTTCTTCAATATCCTTCACGCGATTATGCACAAAATACACTTGTCCGCCACGATAAATTTCAAAGTATACAGCATCGCGAATAAAATTGATATCAAATGTTTTTAATTCAGTGGTAATGGGTTGTCGGTTTGGAGGAGGAGTATTAATAATGGAAAGGTCTCTTGCACCCATTAAAGAAAATTGTAAGGTTCTCGGAATTGGAGTTGCAGTTAAAGTCAATGCATCCACATTTGCTTTTAATTCTTTCAATTTTTCTTTAGAGGAAACGCCGAATTTTTGCTCCTCATCAATAATTAATAGTCCAAGGTCCTTATATTTTACATTTTTGCTGATGATGGCATGAGTACCAATTATAATATCCACTTTTCCGGCAGCTAATTTTTCTAAGGTTTCCTTTTTTTCTTTTGCAGATTTAAATCTGTTCAAATAATCAACCGTAACAGGAAAATCTTTTAATCTCTCTGCAAATGTTTTTTGATGTTGCATTGCAAGAATGGTTGTAGGAACTAAAACTGCAACCTGTTTGCCATCTGTAACTGCTTTAAATGCTGCGCGGATTGCGATCTCTGTTTTACCAAAACCCACGTCGCCACACACTAATCGGTCCATGGGGAAATTTCTTTCCATATCTTTTTTTACATCAGCAGTTGCAGTTACCTGATCGGGAGTATCCTCATAAATAAAACTCGCTTCCAACTCATTTTGCATGTAAGTGTCGGGATGAAATGCAAATCCTTTACTCGCTTTCCTTTTAGCATATAATTGGATAAGGTCTTTTGCAATATCTTTTACCTTCGCTTTTGTTTTTCGTTTTAATTGTTCCCATGCATCAGAACCCAATTTATTTAATTTGGGAGGAGTTCCATCCTTGCCTGCATATTTAGTTATTTTATGCAGAGAATTTATATTTACATACAGAAGATCTTTATCGCGATAAATTAATCGAACGGCTTCCTGAATTTGTCCCGCAATTTCTATTTTTTCCAAACCGGAAAAAACACCAACCCCGTGATCAATATGTGTTACATAATCACCTGCCTGTAATTCGGATAATGTTTTTAATGTTATTGCATCATTTTTTGTATATCCACTTTTTAAGGTGTATTTGTGATACCGTTCGAATATCTGATGATCGGTGTAACAAACTGTTTTTAGATCGTTATCTATAAAACCCGCTGCCATTGGCAATGCAAAAGCATCGTATTTTACATTTGCATTGAGGTCGTTAAATATTTCATGAAAACGCTCCACCTGTTTGGTGTTGCTCATGCAAATAAATATTTTATATCCTGCCTTTTGATTTTGTTTGAGGTTTTCAATAAGCAAATTAAAATTGCGACTGAATAAAGGTTGTGGAGAGGTATTAAAATTTATTTCCTCGGCACTTTCAAAATGTTTTTGCAATCCGAATTCCAATACTTTAAACTGCATAAGTTGTGGTAGCAGTTCTGTGGATTGCAGCAACATTTCTTCGGGAACATGTTCTCTGAAAGGATGATCATCATCTAAATGTGCTCTTCCCACTCCGCGCGATTTTTTCATTGCTTCCCCTGAAACAACGGTAAACCAATCGATCGCTTTTTCATAACACTGATTAATTACTTCAAATGCATATTTTGCATCCTTGAACCAAACAACGGTATTCTCCGGTAAACAATTAAATAATCCGGTTTTCTGATTCTCTCCGAATTGCGATTGGATATTGGGAATTATGGTAACCTGTGAAATTGATTTTTGGGATAGCTGTGTAGCCGGTTCAAAAACGCGTATGCTTTCCACTTCGTTGTCAAATAACTCTACGCGATAGGGCAATTCATTTCCGAAAGAAAAAATATCAATAATACCACCGCGTACAGAAAATTGTCCGGGTTCGTATACAAAATCTGTTCTCACAAATCCATTTTCAACAAGAAGATCCACAATAAAATGCGAATCGAGTTTTTCTCCTTTTTTTAATAAGATGATATTTTTATCCAACACTTCCGGCATCACAAATTTTTCGGCCAGTGCTTCCGGGTAAGTAATAATTAATTCGCCTTTTGTTGTGGAATGTGTGATCTTATTGATCGCTTCGGTGCGTTGAAGTATATGATTGGTATTTACCTCAATAAATTCTCCCGGCTTTTTAAAGGAATCGGGAATAAAAAGAATATCTTTTTTTTCGAGCAGATTTTGCAGATCGTTCAAAAAATATGCTGCTTCCTCCCTATCGTTTAGAATAAAAAGATGATTAACATTCGTGTTTTTATAAACCCCGCAGGCAACAAAGGAGAGTGCCGAGCCCACGATTCCCTTCAGATAGATGTTTTTGGCATCTTTTGTATCTATCCGTTCAATAATATTTTTCACCCTCACATCTGCTTCCCGGTAGAAGGAAAGCAATTCCAATAAATTCATTTGCAGTTGCAAAGGTAGGTAATTCCACCCGCTATTGTGTTACTTTGTATAGGAAATTTAATATCTGTAATAATTTTTTAGACTGTGTTTAAACGGTCAATTTCTCCATACCATTTGCAACATATTTATCATTTCCGGAAATTCACTAAAATCTCCTGATTCCAAGGATATCAACCTGTCGATAAATATTTCATTCATTCTTTGCGATTTAAATTCTGACGGGTTTTTGAGCAATTGCGAATAAAATTCGGATACCAGTAGCAGCAAAGGGAAATTGTGATCTGCACGCTTAATACTTCTGAGTAAATTGTTCACTATATCGAAGTTTTCGAAATGCATTTGTATTATGATCTGTAGAATTTTTGCATGCTCTAGAATATCTTCCCTGATTCCTGTTTTGGGTACCGACAATAATTCGTTGATCACGTCATTTGCTTTTGTAAATTTTTCAGCCATAATATAAACAATGGCAATAAGCATATGCTGAATAATTACACTGTCTTTTCTAAGTTTCGAAAACTGTTTTAATCTTTGCAATTCAAGGTCTGCAATTTCATCCGCTTTTATATATTGAGCTGTTCGCAAATAGTACCACATATAATGATGGGCCAAATATATTTGTTTACCTGATTCATCGCGTTCGTTTTTTGTTTTTACTTCCGATAATAATTTTAAATAATAAATAACCTCTTCTGTTGTGTTCAAATTTCTCAACACTTCCAGAATATTATTTATCACTGTCATATAACTTAGCGATCTGGTTTCGATAAAAGTTTTATTATTTAAAAATAATTGGAGATGATCTTTACAGTTTTTGTGATCTGCATTTACATCAGCAAAAAAAATATGTTTAAAATGAATAGCACTATGAAACCAGTGTTTTGCCCTCAAACTCAATGCCGTGAACTCATTCTGCATTAAGTGATGATCAAATATTCTGGCAAATTCTTTTTTTATAGAGTCGGATGCAACACTTTCTCTTTCTGTAGATAAAATAAGTTTTGCTTTGCAGTAGAGATCATAGATCAAATTTACATTCTCCAGTTTTTTTAGTGTATTAATTTCTTCCGATGCAATAGCATCGAAGGTAATTGCTTCTCTTGCCTCAAATTTAAATTCTGTAAGCAGGTGACGTTGTAAAGCATAAATATTCATCAAAACCAAAAAATTCTCTTGTTCCTCTGCTGCCTTTTTTGCTCGTTTTAATGCTTTTTTTAATTGACCAAGGCATTTTTTACTCAGCAGGAATCGAATATCCATCATTAATAATTGCAGTGCAATTTCCGGCGATTCTTTTTCTGCACTTATTCGGAATGTCCGCAAAATAACTTCATTCAAATAATTTTTCGCAACGGATAATTGTTTAATGAAGTCTTCATTCTTAAAATGTTCCTTAATTAATTCGTCATCATATTGTTCCAGGCTATCTATAAAATTAAACAATCGAATATAATTGGATTCCTCTGCCTGCAATGAAGCATACTGCCGAAAAAATTTCTTATCAGCATCCGAAAGTGATTTTATGAGGATAAAGAGATCGTCCAAATCAGTGGTGAAGATATACGATTCTAAGTTTCCGAAAAAATTGGTTAGAAGGCACTTAAAACCAAAATTACTTTTGTAAAAAAAAACAAAAATGATAAAACAATATTTAATTCTACTTACCCTTTTATTTGCAACAAGCTTTCATTTGGTGGCGCAAACCAATGTATTTCCTACAACAGGAAGTGCAGGAATAGGAACAATTGATCCGAATTCTTCGAGTTTATTGGATATCACCAGCACCACTAAAGGAGTTTTAGTTCCGCGAATGACGAAGGCGCAACGCGATGCAATTGTCTCTCCGGCAACTGGTTTACTTATATATCAGACAAATGCGAATCCCGGATTTTTTTATTTTAATGGAAGTCAGTGGAGCGCAATTTCTACTCAGGATGCAAACAGAAACTTATCTAATTTAACTAGTCCCACAACAATTTCGGTTAATTTACAACCCAACGCCGATAATACCATCGATCTTGGTTCTTTGGCATTTTCCTGGAAAGATATGTATGTGGATGGTGTAGGAAATTTAGGAACCGCGAAAGTGGGAAATTATGTTGGCACACCACAGGCTGGTATGATAAGATATAACGGAGTTTTATTTCAGGGATATAACGGCACTTCATGGGAATCGTTTAGTACCGGTGGTGGTTTAACAGGCGCAAATCAAAGTCTGGATAATTTAACTGCCACTTCTATAAATCAACATATGCTTCCGGGAGTTAACGCATCAAAGGATCTTGGAAATATCACCTTTGCGTGGAAAGGTATTTATGCTGATTCACTATATTCTTTGGGAGATTATAATTTGGCAAGGATCAATAGTTTCGGAAGTAGTTTGTATCTCGGTCCTTCCGGTCCTGCTGATAAAAATGCCGGAACCAATAATACAATAATTGGAAAAGATGCGGGTGAAAATATTATTACAGGAGCAGATAATAATACCATTATCGGTGTTTCAGCAGGTGCTTTTCTAACAAGTGGTAAATCAAATGTATTAATAGGAAATTCTGCAGGATTTGGCATAACAACCGGAACCGATAATGTTAGTATTGGAAAAGATGCTGGCGGTTTATTGGGCATCGGAAATAAAAATGTTTTCATCGGAACTTATGCTGGTCGCACAATTAAATCGGGATATGGAAATTTATGTATCGGAGAAAATACCATGTTCAGTGATGGAGGTTTAGGAAATGATAGTATGAATGTAATATTAGGTCACCATGCTGGTTCCTATAATGCAGGTTCTTCTAATATCATGATCGGTGATTTTGCGGGACATATAAATGAGAGCAACAATAATGTATTTATCGGATCAAGATCAGGTCAGACATCAAATGGTACCAATAACACTTTTGTGGGTTCACAAAGCGGACTATTGGCATCAGACGGAGTTAGTAATACCTTCATAGGAAGCGATGCCGGTTTTTTTGGAAGCGGCACTACAAGTAAATATAATGTTTATGTAGGAGATGATGCAGGATTAAATACAAACGGTGCTTTCAATACTTTTGTAGGTTCAAAAACAGGTAATGTTCATACAGGAAACGATAATTGTGTATTGATCGGATATAATGTAAATCCAACATCAGGATTAATTGATAATGCAATTGCAATCGGCTACGGTTTGACAATTTCGCAAAGCAATTCTGTACGACTAGGAGGAACATCTATTACAAAATTGGGAATTGGAAAAAATGCAAGTGCATCCAATATCATGGAATTTCAAGTTACCACTGCAAGACTAACAACCGGTGGTGTTTGGACCAATGCATCGGATGAAAGAATTAAAGATCAAAAACAGCAATTGGATAAAAATGAAATGCTGGAAAAAATAAATAAATTAAAAATTGAACGTTGGCATTATCTCGCCGATGAACAAAATATCACTCATATTGGACCATATGCGCAGGATTTTTACAAACTGTTTGAAGTGGGTGACGATACAACCATTTCAACCATTGATCCGGCTGGAGTTGCCTTGATTGGGATTCAGGCCTTGAGTGAAAATAATAGTTCACAACAAGCTGATATTGAGGCAATTATAAATGAAAATGAACTTTTGAACGACCGATTGAATAAAATGGAATTATTATTATCACAATTACAAAACTCACTTACACAATGTTGTAATAGCAGTGAATCTTCTTCTAATGGCAACGCAACATTATCTGTTTCTGATACTTATTTCTTAGGACAAAATATTCCAAATCCATTTGAAAATAAAACAGTAATACCATTTAAAATACCGACAAATTGCACAGATGCAAAAATTATTATTGCAGAAATGGAAACCGGAAAAATAATAATTGAAGAAGAAATTGATTGTAATCAGTTGAATGCAGAAATTAATTTAAGTACGTTAGCTTCAGGAACATATTCTTACTCCCTGATGATAAACAATCAGATAATGGCAACCAAACAAATGGTTAGAACTAAATAATGAAATCAACCTAATTCGGTAACTCAATTAATTTAATTTAAAATGAAAAAGTCTATAATAACATCTGTATATTTTCTGCTTTTTTCTGCAGGTATTTTTGCCCAGCCCACGCAGGAAAATGTAATAAACACATTTAAAAAGAACGGAGTAACGTCCGTAAAAATAACAAGCACAGTAAAAGAATGGGACAGCAAGGAAACCAAATATTACTGGAAAGTTTCTCTAATAAAAACACAACCCGTTCCACCAGACGATGTAGATGGATTAACCGGTGTAACACTGGAAACACATGTAATTGCCGACTATGATATTAACAGTCAGACGCCCTACTGGAGCGGTGTAAATTACAGTGAATACAAGGGTATTAATTTACCAACCCCTACAAATGATGAAATTACTTCCATGATCCAAAAAGCAGCAGCTTCTGATCCAAACAAATTTTTCAGGAGCAGTTCAGGAAAAATAAGTTTGGATAAAGTTTGGACAGATGATGCACAATGCGAATGGATAAATCCTAAAAAATTAACATGTAAAGGGATGATGATCTTTAAGCAGGACGTAAGTTATACCGAATTAGCTGAAATACAGGCTGAAATAGGAATTACATTTATTCGAAACTCCATTAAAGGAGAATGGAGCATTGATAATATTTATCAATATGTAGAAACCCAAAAAGAATTAAAACGCATTAAAAAAACAGATGCGGGAAGTGATGCGATGAGTATGGCAGACAAGGCCACTGAAAATACCAATATGGTAGATGCAAAAAAATTTAATACTCCAACTCCGCCAAAATATACAAGTGCAGTAGCACTGGCCAATGATTTTATTGCGATGTTGCACAATCTTTCCAAAGAACAAATGGATTATTATATTATTCAGATGTTTAGTCCGGAATTCCGATGCACCGGTTGTACATTTACGCCTAATACGAATGGATATAACAGAGATGTTTTAATACTGGAAAAAGCTTACGACGGAGCATTGAAATTTAAGGATGTTTATTGCGTAAATCCTACAGTAACTATAGAAAATAATGTTGCATATTTTAAAGATAAAAAGGGTGCAGCCACAAGTAGTATTACAATGGATAATATTGGTGGGTTTTATTATTTGAATTCTGCAGATATTCGTATCGGTAGCGATGCCTCCATTAAAAATATAACCTGTAATAATACGGCTTCTAATACCGAAAAATCGGAAGTTTCCGGTTCTGCCGAAAATGTCTGGAAAAAAGGTGATAAGGTTATGGTAGAAGAAAATGGAACCTGGTATCCGAGTGTGATTTTAGATACAAAACCCGGTGATCAATACTTTATTCATTATGATGGATATGCTTCTTCTTATGATCTATGGGTAGGGAAAGAAAGGGTTAAAAACCGCTGATCATAACCTTCCATTATTTATATAAAGAGCAGGTAATTCTGCTCTTTTTTTTGTTGAACTACGTCAAGAAAATTGCATTTGCAGCAATTTATTTTATTGGTAATCAACTTTTTCAATCACCTTTGTGTTCTTTATCCAAAAATTGCATGTCTTTACTACCCTGGCAAACAGCCAAACTTATTCATACTATAGATGAATCACCGCATGTGCGAAGGTTCTTTTTTGAAGCAATAGAAGCGGAAACCTTTGATTTTATTCCCGGTCAGTTTGTGACACTTGATCTCCCTATTTCTGATCGGCCAAGCAAACGACTGCGCAGTTATACTATCGCCAGCAAACCGGATAACACCAATAAATTCGAACTTATCATCGTATTGTTGGAGCCTGGAAGCGGTTCTCATTATTTGTTTGAAAATTCACAACCCGGACTGGAAATTAAATTTCGGGGACCTTTAGGTCATTTTGTTTTGCCGGAAATAATTGAACGTGATATCTGTTTTATTTGCACCGGAACGGGAATTGCACCATTTCGGTCGCAGTTGCTTTATTTACACCAACATAAAATTCCCACCAAACAAATTCACCTGGTTTACGGATCAAGGTTAAGATCTGACCTTTTATATTATGAAGAGATGAAACAATTGGAAACAGAATTTCCGGAATTTCATTTTCATACTACTTTATCGAGAGAATCTCCTGAAAACTGGCCAGGGCCAATAGGATATGTGCATCCTTTATATGAAAATATTTGCGATCATGGCAAAAAGGATATGGATTTTTATTTGTGTGGATGGAGAATGATGATAGATGAGGCAAAGGTCCGAATCAAAGAAATGGGTTACGATCAGGAAAGGATCAAACTCGAGATCTACGGATAATATTTATTGGTTCGTCTTCTTTGTATTTTTGCCTCCTTTTGCAAATGGATAGTCACAGAACACATATTGACGATAAAGCAGGTTTAGAAACACTGCAGTCCATTCAGCATGCCGGAGCTTTTAACCGATGGATGTACGACCAGATAAAACCATTTTGCAAAGGAAAAATTCTGGAGATCGGAAGTGGTATTGGCAACATCTCACAATTTCTTATTCATGATGGTTTTACTACAACCCTCAGCGACTATAACCAGAGTTATTGCGACATTTTAAAGGAAAAATATGGACACGATAAAAATGTTACGGAAATAATTCATCTCGACATACTCGATCCAAAATTCGAAAAACAATTTGAAACTCTTTCCGGGCAATTTGATTGTATTATTGGTTTAAATGTTATTGAACATGTGGACGACGATATTACAGCACTAATAAATTGCAAAAAACTATTGGCTCCGGGAGGAAGAATAATTATGCTGGTTCCTGCATATATGTGGTTGTATAACGGTATCGATGTGTCGCTTGGTCACTTTCGCCGCTATAATAAAAAACGTATCAAAACTCTTTTCAGTAACACGGCATTGCGTTCTGTTAAAATGAATTATTTCAATTCTCCGGCCATTTTCGGTTGGTATATTTCAGGAAGAGTATTAAAAAATACTATTATTAAGGAAGGACAAATGAAATTATATAATTTTCTCGTACCACTTTTTAAGTTGGCGGATATTTGTACATTCAATCGATTTGGCATTTCATTGATAGCAGTTGGAGAAAAAACACAACCCTGATTATACCGTTTAAATATTACTGCTTAATTTAACCCCACTAATCTAAACCGAGTTATGTGGGTTTTGCTTCCCCTTATTTCCATTATTCTAACAACAGATCTTCTGAGGGAAAAGCATACTCGGTATTTTAGTAATATCCGCACATCGGTAATTGCCACCTTAATTTTCCATGCTGCATTTATTTTTATAAGTACTGAGATATTGAGTTTATTTAATTTAATAAATGCGCTTAGTGTTAAACTGCTTTGGACATTAATGGTTTTACTTCTTTCTCTTTATTACTTTAAAAGCAGATCTTCAACACCAAGCCGCAAGAAAAAAAATATTAAAAAATATTTTGGAGAAAACAGACTGATTAGCTTTGCAACGCTGTTCATCATTTTAATTAGTCTGATCACCTGTTTATTTGCCTATCCAAATACATGGGATAGTATGACCTATCACTTACCCCGTGTAATGCATTGGATTCAAAATGGCAATGTTGATCATTACCCCACACACAATGACAGGCAGCTGGGATTATCACCTCTGGGTGAATATTGTGATCTTCATATAAAATTATTATCCTCGTACGATCCGCTGTTGAATTTAGTACAATGGATCTCGATGGTTGGCTCTGTAATTGCAAATTCGCTTATAACAAAAGAGTGCGGAGGAAAAAAACGAATGCAAATAATAACCGCATTTTTTACTGCTGCAATCCCGATGGGTATTTTGCAGAGTAACAGCACACAAAACGATTATGTAGTAGGGTTTTTTATAGTTTGTAGTATTTTATATTTATTTAAAGGAATAAAAAGTAATTTTTCCTTATCAGATTTAATGATGTTTATTATTTGTTGTTGTTTAGCAGTTACGGCAAAAGGAACTTCGTTTGTTTTTTTACTTCCTGTTGTGTTCATTTGGATAATCCTTGCAGTATTTAAACTTCGATTAAAAATAATTAAATCGGCTCTTATCGGTTTACTTTTTGTAGGAATTTTTTGTTTACCTCAATTTATCCGCAACTCCAATACTTTTAACAGTCCCCTTGGCGCCGATTATAAACTATCAAACGAAGTTTATGGAATTGCTCCGACACTTTCGAACATGAGTAAAAATGTGGCAATACATTTAAAAACACGCTTTCCACCAATAAACAAAGGTATAGAAAGTGCTGTTCTTGGTTTCAATGATCTTATAAATATTAATGTTCAATCAGGTAAATACAACTGGCGTTTCACACCACCCTTTGAGGTTGCCTATTTTTCTACTCAGGAAGATTCCGCAGGAAATTTTTTACATGTAATATTATTTATCATCTGCTTTCTTGTTTTTCTTTTAAATAAAAATTTACGAAAAAATAAAAAAGTATTGCTGGTGATGGGAATAGGGGTGCTTATGTTTATTACATTCTGTACTCTTCTTAAATGGCAAATATGGAATTGCAGATTGATGTTGCCTATGTTTTTGGTGATAACACCATTTTTAGCGTACATGGTTCATTCAATTACTTCAAAGTTATTATTTGCGAGTATTATGTTTTTATTTTTCTATTCCTCATACTTATTTCTGTTTGAAAACGAATCGCGGTTATGGTTTGGTCCGGAAAGTATTTTCACTGAATCGGCAACAGATCAATATTTTAATAATAATGATAAATTAAAATTACCGTTTGTTGAAATTACGGATATGGTTCAAAATAGCGATTCTAAAAAGGTTGGTTTATTAACCAGTGGTGATGCCTGGCAATATCCATTTTGGATATTATTGCAACATAGAGATGACCTGGTGATTCAGCAGGTAATGGTTAATAATGCGAGTGCAAAAATTGAATCTTCTTCTCAATACAATACTTTTATTCCGGATGTAATTATTTCCAATAAAATTAACAATGAGGATACACTTACCTTGCCCTATAAAAGCAATATTTATATACTTGCTTATAAAAATGAAACATGGTCGCTGTATAAAAATGCAAAATCACCGAAATAGATCTTCCAATATTTGAATGGATCTTATTTCACCAAACTCGGGTAAATGTAAACGATAATAATCTAAGAGATAGGCCAGCAATTTTTTTCTTTCCACCGTGGTGATCCTTATCTGATCATAATTTTTAAGTTCGGGGTTAATTATATTTCTCAACACATCCGACATCTGTTCTGAAATATAATTGGAATACGATGGAATATTATCTGTAAACAAACCCTCTCTAAGATCAAAATATTTTCTATCAGAAACCGATGGATAAAATCCCAGGTATTTGGAAAGTGCCAATAAAAACCAGATATGGTGATTAGCCAGTTGTTTATCGGTTTCATCAAGTTCCACAAAAATTTCGAATAAAAAATGAAATAATTCTGGATATGCTTCGTGTTCCTTAATTGTTTTATTAATTACCTCTATATAAAAAAGTAATAAAGAACTTTTAACAATATGAAATGGAAGTTCTTTATACCCATAAAAAAAATTCGCGTCGTTTATACGCATTATATTACCCGTCTCCTTATAATAAACCACCAGATCCAATAGATTTCCATGCTGATAATAAACTGCTTTGGATTTTGATTTAGACGATCTCGCTCCATTAATAATATAGGTCTGTATCCCGAATGTTTCCGTAAATATTTTCACAATTATACTCGTCTCCGCATATTTTGTGGTTCTGAATACAATTCCCCGGGTTTTGTGAAGCATGATGCAAAGTTAGGGTAAAAGGGATATAGGAGGAAGGACACGGGACACAGGACTGGATATAGGACAAGGGAAATTGGATAAAGGATTTTGTTTAATCTCGATCTGGAAATTAAATTCTAAAATTAGCTAAAGGAATATTCCATAAAAATTATAACTGATAAACCTCCAATAAACCAAAGCTGTCGAATACATACATATATCTCGTTCTTTCGTCAAAGGATACATTCGAAATAAATCGGGTTTCGTATCGCTTAGGGCCTGAAGGTTGAATATAACTTTCGGGAAAATTGGATAACAAGGAAAAAACATATCCGTCGTTTGTAATTTCAATACTCTCTAATTTTACTGAATCCATGGTTTTATATTCACATACTATTGAATTATTTTCCATTTCATAGACCACGATGGTGGAATTGTTTGTAATTGCAAGATATTTATTGTTTCTGGAAACTGCTATTTTATTGGCTTGTAATAAATTTGATGTTAAAATATGATCCTGCACTCCTTTTTCGGTAATAGAAATTAATTTACCATTTTCATTTAATGCGATCCAACCCTTTTTATATTTTTCGAAATCAATAATACCGGAAATGGAACATATCTTTTGTTTCTCATTTATAAAATCAGAAATTTCAAGCACTCCTGTGTCAAATAAATAACCAAGACATTGTTTATTACCAGGGTGGATTTTTACCAATACTACATTAAGATCCAATAAATTAACAGTAGCTGTAAACTCATCATACCTTCTAAATAAATTTGCATGTCGATAAAAATTAAATGGTATACGATTTACAAGTGAAATAGAATCACCTCCTATTCTAACTTGGATTAAGGATTTACAATCAGCACTAAATTCAGTTTGTTTTAATCCTCCAAATCCATATAATTTCTGCCCAAAATCAAATTTGTTATTTAAAAATTGCATTTCAACACCATCTGAAAACCAAGCAAAATAAAAATCCCATCTGCCACCTGCAGTCAAACCTAACGCAGATCCATTTTTATATTTGTAAAAATTTAGCTTTTTAAATATTGTATCAAATAAAAATAGTTCCCCTGCCGCATTTCCAGTAAAAAGGTCCTCATTTTTATCTAGTGTTATGTCATTAATCCTAAATTTCGAGTTGTATGTTTTATAGTTGTTAGTATTAAAAATATTTCTAGATTCTATTACACTATAATTATTATCCGTTACTGGTATAATAACCTCAATAGGTTCTTCCTTTAGTTCAAATCCTTCAATACTCGTTTCACAAACCAATGTAAATTCATTGATATTGTAATACTGCATTGTCCCATTGCGACCCACCAATACAATTTGTTTATTTAGGCTATCTATAAAATGAGCGCTTATATCATCGTTTAATTCCAATCGCCCTTTAAATTCACCATTTTCAGAAATCAGGTTCAGATTCTCTCCGGATATCACCAGGAAGTTATTTTGATATATTTTGATGTCATAAAATGTTTCTTTGGCATCTGTACCCGTAATTTTATTTGATTTACCATTTTTGATCATAAATAATCCGCCACTTGTACCTCCGCATATCAAATTTGTGTTATTTGTATTAATAAACCAAACCGTGCTGATATCAATTTTCACTTTATCTTTAATTTTCAGCGACTGCATGTCAATTTTGAATAATTTATATTCTGAACCCACTATAATTTCATTGTCAAAAACTGTTGCAGAAAAAAACCTTTGATCTGCATATTCATTGCTGTCAATTAATTGAAACCACTCATCAAAAACTGCAATATATCCCTCATTACCACCTATGCTACCTACAAAATAATATTGTCTTAATGCTGAGTCATAATATGCCAATAATAACGTAGCTTCAAAATAAATAAGTGTTTCTTTTGTAACGCCGTTAACTGTAGTAAAAACATTGGATTGTCCAAACTCATAATGCATTAATTGAGCGTTGCTGTTCTCAATTAATTGAATGGAACCCGGCGCATAAACAGGCCCATCACCCCACAACAAAATTTTTTCCGGTTCCTTCACACATTGTCCATCTGAAATATAACAACCGAATAATATTGTTAAACCAAAAAATAATTTTTTCATAGGTTAAAGTTTTTTGCTGATTAGGAGGGAGGAAAGAGGAGGGGGGAAAAATTTGTGTGAAATTTGGGGGAAATGGGAGAGGGGGGAGGGGTGCGGGGCGGGAGGCGCGGCGCGCGCCCCTCTCCCCCCCCCCGCCAACGAGATACCTGCTACAATTTTGTTTTCCTATGTCCCTTTCCCTTGTCCTATGTCAAGTCATATGTCGTATGTCCTATGTCCTATGTCCTATGTCATATGTCATATGTCATATGTCCATCTCAGTTCACCATAAGTATCTTTGCAACAAAAGTCTCCGAACCATCTTCATTGGAAGAATACACTAAATAAACTCCGGTTTGTGCTCTATCGCCACCATAACCTTTTCCATCCCAAATTGCTTGTCCGCCGAGAGCAGTTGTTTCGAATATCATTCTGCCGGCAACATCCGTAATTTTTATTTCGGCATTTTCGGTTAGTCCATTTATCGCAATTAACCCCGTGTATTCCGGACGAACAGGATTTGGAAATACATTTACTTTATCAATTTCTTCTACACCATCAGTAGCGGTATATCGGAAGGAAATAATTCCATTTGCAGTTCCAAAATAAACATCTCCGGTTACATCATCTATTTCAATATTAATTACAGCATTAGAAATCAATGGGGAATTATCCGTATTGAAATATAATAATTGCTGCGTTCCATCTTCACTGATCAAAAATGCACCGCTATTTGTTCCTACCCATTTTCTGTTTGCTCCGTCAACTGCAATTGTATTTACAATATCGTTGCGCAATAACTGCTCATAAAATCCACCCAAACTCACCAAAGGTTGTGTTGCATCTCCAGCCGTTGAGCCGGAAAATACTTCCGATGGATTATAAAAAATAGTTATTCCTTCTGTTGTACCCACCCACACTTCTCCTTGTTTATCAACTGCGAGACAATTAACAAAACTAGTATGCAAATTGCCATTTCCGGCACCGGCACCTAATACTTTTATAAGATCATCACTATCATCATCTAATGTTAGATTCTCATTGTAAACTAAAATCCCATTTCCACGTGGTAATTGGATCCACTTGGTATTAAATTCATCAATTTGAATTTGTGCAACCTGATTGTTGACATCAACTGGCATTTCCGGATTAATATATTTCCATGTTCCATCTGTTCTTTTTACCACCAATGGATTTATTGCTCCAAAATTGGAGATCCATAAATTACCCGAAGCATCTAATGCTAATCCGGAAACACGATAATTAGGAGGGTCGCCCGGAGTACCGAAAAGATATCCCTGTTCATAAATTTTTATTGTGTTTGCTACTTTATTGTATTCCAATAATCCACCACCATAGGAGCCAAAATATACAATGTTTCTAAATGGATCTGGTTCTACAGTTATAAAATCGAGTGTGGTATCTAATTCCGTAAAAATGTAATTATTAACTGCCGCCCAATATCCATACTCGTCGTATTGAAAAAATCCATCGCGATTATATTGGTAGATCCAGGTAGCATCTGTTTCGCCCGGCGCAACATATAAAGTGCCATTAAAACTTGCCATATCCTGAACTCTGCTCGATGCAGGTCCATTCGGTTCGTAATAGGAATAATTATTATCCTTATATTTCACAAGTCCCCGATAACTGTCCGCTATCCAAAGAACACCTTCTTTATCGAGATCTGATTGAGAGATATAAGACAATTGTGTCGACGATTTAACTTCCGTAACTTCTCCATCTATATCTATCATTAAAACTCTGCAACTATCTGCCGGTTCATCAATTCCTGAAATTTGAGTGATCAACAATTTATTATTTGTACTTTTTAATTGTTTTGTTTTCCATCCCGCATCAAAAAAGAATTGTTCCCAAATTGTTCCATCATATTTGTAAATGGTATCGGCAACCATGGCATATAATACCTCTTCGAAATTTGTTATATATTTAACATCCCCTTTAGGTAATCCGTCAAATCCACTTAAACTATCCCACTTCGAAAAATCCTGTAAGTTAGGTTCATCCAGATCACCGCGAAATAATCCGGAAACAGTTGCTGCATAAATAGCATGATTATAAACCGTGGATTGATTTACTCTCATATTAGCACCGGTGGTATCCGTAAAAAAATAAGTTGCCGGACTCTCGCGTTTTTCAAGATCAAAAAGCACGATCCCGAAACCACAACTTAAAATTGCGGTGTCTCCTAAAAAATAAGAATGATAGATATTTTTATCGCCATTAATATTACCCGATTTGATAAAAGGAAAATTGTAGATCTCATTTCCGAATAAAAAATCGATATTGCTGTTGGTATAAACGATAACCAGTATGTCGCCATTCTTATCGTAATGGATTCCCCGGATCCCAACTTCAGAAAATCCCGCAGCAGTGCTCAACCGCTCGTAACTATTATCTGATTTAACATAGCTGAACACCGAAATTGAATTTGCACAATACACCTTTTCATCAGCATCTACCACCGATAATACACCATTATAAGGCAGATGTGATTTCCATTGACCTATAGGTACATTTTGACTAAATGAGGAATTTATACCAATAATCACAGAGAGAACAAGAAAAATTGACTTCATAATACAACTGCAAATTTCAGAAATAGCGCTGCTATAACGCAGGAAATGCCAAAATATTTCGACTTGAGATGCTCGCAGTGAAAGCAGGGTCTTAATTTTAGTATCTTTGCCCACCTTTTTTATGATTTGGAGAGCGCTAGGAAGGATAATTTTGCGGAATCGCTGGGCATTTCTTGCCGGATGGGCAGTTATTACTGCTTTTATGACCTACGAGACCACTAAGGTGAAACTTAGCTACGAGTTTTATAAAACGGTTCCCGAAGATAACAGTGCATATAAGGATTACGAGGATTTTAAGGCAATTTTTGGTGAAGAGGGCAATGTTTTGTTCCTCGGAGTGCAAACTGAACAATTTTTCGAACTCGAATTCTTCAATAAATGGTGTGCTCTGGAAAAGGAGATCAAAAACACTCCTGATATAGAAAGCACTCTATCAGTACCAAGCTCTTACAATCTAATAAAAAATACGGCGGAGCGAAAATTTGATATCCATCCACTTGTTGTCGAACAACCAAAAACACAAGCAGAACTGGATAGTTTAAAGGAAGAGTTTTTGAGTCTGCCATTTTATAAGGACCGCATTTACAGCTCCGATTCCAACACTTTTGTTATGTTGATCGCCATTGATCGCGCTGTTTTGGATTCACCACGACGCATCTCCCTAATAAATGAATTAAAGGAAAAAACGGAGGCTTTTGGGGCAGAATTTAATGTAGATATCAAATATTCTGGATTACCTTACATAAGATATTACCAACTATCCACCATCACGCGTGAGGTAAGATTGTTTTTATTGCTGGCCATTTTCATCACTATAGTTGTATTATATATTTTATTCAGAAGTTGGGATGCCGTGGTTTTTCCATTGCTCATAATCGGAAGCGGAGTGGTGATCTCCATAGGATTTATGGCTTTACTGGGTTATGAATTTACTGTTCTTACCAGTTTGATACCGAGTTTATTAATTGTAATGGGTATTCCGAATTGCGTTTACCTGTTAAATAAATATCATCACGAAGTGCGCCGCAATGGCAACAAGATAAAAGCACTTAGTATAATGGTGGAGAAATTGGGTTTTGCCACCTTCATCACCAACATGACCAAAGCAGTGGGTTTTGCAGTGTTTTGTTTTACTAATGTGAGAATTTTAGAGGAATTCGGTTTAATTGCGACCATTGGAGTATTAGCCACCTTTATTATTTCTCTGATCGGAATTCCGATCGTTTACAGTTTTCTTCCCAAACCAAAAACCAAACAAACCGATTATCTCGAAAGCAAACAATTAAAATTTGTATTGCATAAACTGGAATTATGGACCTCCGGCCATCGCAAACAAATATTTGTAGTAGCCATTATTATTATTATAATTTCCATTTTCGGAGCATCGCGTTTAAAATCTCGCGGTTTTATTTTAGATGAAGTAAAACACGATACAGAAGTATATCAGGATATGAAATTTTTTGAAGGCGTTTTTAAAGGTGTAATGCCTTTTGAAATAATGGTCTCCAAAAAACAAAATATCACTTTTGTTCAGGATACCATTGTGAACGAACAAATAGATATAATTGAAAGCGACACCACAATTTTATATGATACCGTTATTGTAAAACGACCGGATACATCCAGCACCAATGTATTGGGAATGGCTTCACTGCAAAAAATTTCACAGTTACAAGATACACTCAGCAAATATCCGCAACTATCTTCTTCACTTTCCATTTTGGATGGGATGAAATTTGCGCGTCAGGCTTATTATAATGGTAATGAAAGATATTATTCACTACCCGATTTTAATACGCTTACTTCCAATGATATGAAGGTGAAAGATTACCTTGAAAACTCCGGACAAAAGGGGGTTTTGGAAAATCGTTTTGTTGATTCGAAAGGAGAGATCGCCAGAATTAGTGTACAGGTTGCCGACATCGGAAGTGACAGTATGCCAAAATTAATGGCAGATCTTCAACCTAAAATTGATGCCATTTTTGATAAGGAAAATTACGATGTTAAAATTACAGGAACAAGTGTGGTTGCCTTATCCGGATATAAATATTTAATTGATGGATTATTCGAAAGTTTATTGCTTGCACTCATCGTTATTTCCATCATTTTATTATATCAGTTCCGCAGTTTACGTATGTTGGCAATATCATTTTTACCGAATTTAATTCCGCTCTTTATTACGGGTGCAATTATGGGTTTTATGAATATTGCAATTAAACCTTCCACGGTTTTAATTTTTAGTATTGCATATGGAATGTGTGTGGATTTCACCTGTTATTTTGTTGCAAAATACAAACACGATCTTATTCGCAACAGTTTTAATATTCCGCAAACAGTAATGAGCAGTTTGCAGGAAGCTGGTGTGAGTATGATCTATACTTCACTGATATTATTCTGCGGATTTTTCATTTTCGTATTCAGCAAATTCGGAGGAACAGCTAATATGGGAATCCTCGTCTCTATCACTTTATTAGTTGCATTATTTAATAATTTACTTCTATTACCTGCATTAATATTACTCTTCGAAAAAGGATTAAATAAATCAAACAAAAAAATGCGCGCCCGCCAGGAAGTTCGCTCTTCCCGTCCATTCACCGATCTTATCAGCGAGAATGATAAAGATTCGTTGAAACATCATGAGAAGGAGGAGTGAGGAGTAGTTAGCAGTAGGCAGTGGCAGTGGGCAGTTTGTATCATTGTGAGATTTTCGTCTCGAGTTAAACTTTTAATTTACTAAAGTGGCGGGAAGGCAGGTTGTATCTGAAGATTTTCCTTCGAAATAAACCTTGATAACCCTTTGGGTGAGTAGTGAGTAGGGAGTGGTGAGGTCGACGGCCAATTGATTATCCTCCCTAGGAAACAATTTCAACAAGTCAAAGTCCAGTCTAGTGCTTACCCGATGTTTTCCTACTAGTAAACCCTTTCAACGCTTGCAAACCCTGCCAACCTTTTCAACCCCCGTTCAAAACTGAAAATAAATAAACGGCTGCATTTCTGAGCTTACCAGTTGATAAATAATAAAAACGATCAAAACTGTTGTGAAGATCATTTTGGGGTACGATAAATTGGAGAACCAATTCCTGTAATTTATTTTAATGGATTCGGGAATCCAGTGGATGATATATCCAAGTAAAATAACGAGTAATACGAACCAATAACCGCTGATTATTTTAAAAAATAATTCTCCGCCGAAATGATAACTGATCCGGTCAAAAATTACACCTACAGTTTCTAAACTGTCGCTTCTGAACCAGATACGCGTGAAACTTATAAAAACCAAAGTGAGAAATATGGCAAATGCGCGATAGGCAATTGTGTTATTACTTTTGAAAGGACTTATTCGTTCCCATCCTTTATGCACCATCAATCCCAGGCCGTTTAATCCTCCCCAGATAATGAACATCCAACTGCTACCATGCCACAATCCTCCTAATAACATCGTTACCAGAATATTGATATTCGTATTTACGCTGTGTTTAAATTTTGGGAAGAATCGCGCAAGAATTAAAAGTAAAATTGCCGTTCCGATTAATAAATATATCAACCATATTTTTCCTGTTAACAACACAAGAAAAAAACACAAGATCAAAATGGAAATATAACTTCCAATAGTCCCTTTACGGTTTCCTCCTAAAGGAATATATAAATATTCTTTCAACCAACTTGACAAAGAAATATGCCATCGACGCCAAAAGTCACTTGTACTTGTAGCCTTATAGGGAGAATTAAAATTCGTTTTTAATCTGAAACCAAGTAATAAAGCAATACCTATCGCAATATCCGTATAACCCGAAAAATCAGCATATATCTGCAGAGAATAACCAAATATTCCCAAAACAACTTCCACACCCGAATAAAAACCAGGATTTTCGAAAATACGATCCACATAATTTATCCCTATATAATCTGCCATGAATTTTTTTGCCAATCCGTTTAATATCCAGAATAAGGCAAGTCCGAATTCTGTTTTTAATAATTTATAGGGTTGATAGATCTGATATAAAAAATCATGCGCCTTTACTATAGGCCCCGCAACCAAATGCGGAAAAAAACAAACAAAAAAACCGTAGTCGAGTATGTTTTTTACGGGTGTGATTTTCCCCCGGTACATGTCGATAGTATATGACAGCGATTGAAATGTAAAAAAGGAAATTCCGATCGGAAGTATTAATTTATCTACTGAAAATTCTGTACCGAACCAGGTATTTGTGAAATGCGAAAAATGATTAAAGAAAGTGATATCCGTACCCGTAAATTGATTTATACTTTCCGTAAAAAAATATGCGTATTTAAAGTAACATAATAAGGTAATATTGAGAATAACACTTATGGTTAGAAATATTCTTTTCTGAATATCCGACCTGCTCTTATAAATTAAATGGCCCCAAATAAAATCACTTATTATAGTGAATATTAATAAGATGAGAAAAATTCCACTGGTCTTATAATAAAAGAAGAAACTTACTGCAAGTAAAAAAACAGTGCGAAGTGCTTGCTTTTTATACAAAAAAGAATAGAGAGCCAATGCAACGGCAAAAAATCCCCAAAAAAACAGTTGCGTAAATATTAAAGGATGTTCAGGGTCGTAGGAAAAAATGTTTTGTATTTGTTCAAAAAAGGTGCTCAAGTGATGGTTGTGTTTATTTTAGGGTGACTGAATTCGCATTATAACTTTTTGAAATTGCCTCAAACATCAAACTCCCAATAAGTTTATATCCTTCCGTATTAAAATGAATTTTATCTGCCGATGCGAGACCATTTTGATACCAGGTATAAATACTGCGCAACCCTCCCATAACGGTGAACATATCCCATAACGCAGCATTGTGTTTTTCCATCAATTGATAAATAGCAGCATTGGTTGCCAGGCTCCTGCTGTTGGAAGTTTTTCTTTTGATATAATTATCGCTGATGGTAGTAAATAAAATTGCACAATCGGGAGAAACGTTTTTTACAATGAAAACCAGCGAATCATATCTTCTAATAAAATCTTCTGCATTAAAATCAAGGTCTTGCGCATCGTTCACCCCAATGGAAAAAATAAAAAGATCGGGTTTCAACGAATTTAATTCTTTGCTGAATTCAGCACAATTAATATACGATTTTGTACTTGCTCCATTAACACCCATCGATGCAAAATAAAAACCCGGTTCTTCATTTTCAATGCTGAATCCGCGTAAAATAAAATCTCTTTGGTTGTTATCCGTTTTATGCAATTTGAAATTAACCGAATCAACCGGAACTGCAAATTCAAATAAGGTATAACCAAATTCCTGCACTTCTAAACGTTTTACCGGAACAGGAAATCCATCACCGATATTAAATGTAAAACTCGGATTAAAATTGTGGTATACTCTTATGGAGGTAAAGGTTTGTATATGATTGTTTGTCTTAAGTTGCATTCCAAAACTTGCATCTACATCATTATTTACGGCCACAATTCCCGCCATACCTAAAGGAGCGCATAATTCACTGGGTACACATCTGCAGCGCGTCCAGGTACCGCTGCTTAACGACCTGTAAAAAGGTGGTCCATTTGTATTCGCTATCCTAAATGGAAATGCAAAAGCTCCACCTCCTCTAAACTTTCCCAAAGCCTGAAAACTATCCGCTAATACCTCCGTCCATTGCCCTGCCTGAATATGGGAACCCCCGTAATGTGCAATGGTAACTTTTTTTAATGTTCCGTTTTTTAATCCATCAATTTTTTTATAAAAAGCGATAAAATCAGAACTGTCTGTAGCGTGTATAATTTTATTGGAATCGTACTGAATGAACGGATATTTTTTTTGAGAAAATAACTGCTGTGCACAAAATTGAAAAACTATAAAAAAAACTAAATTTATTTTATTCATTCGTAGGTTGCCGTTTGTAAATAATTATTATAATCACTCAATAAAGCCTGATAAAGTAACACTGCAATTTTGCGAGATCCGGAGGGACTAAAATGTATATAATCTTTTGCAGCTATTCCAGCTTCCACCCAACTCACCATAGAGTTTTTTCCTCCCATACATGCATACATGTCGAAAAAAGCAGAATTAGTATCAAAGGCCACTTGTTTTAATTGATCTCGCACCGTTTCGAGCATGGGATGAGTTACATATTTTGTTCCTTCTTTAACACTCATGTCCGCCGGACCAATAATTAAAATACTTGCATCGGGTGCAATTTTTTTTAGAGAATTAACCTGCGCTTTAAAAGCATTGGTATACCAAGTGCAATCCTGTTCATCTTCCAGTCCCGGTAAAGCATTTCCTCCAAATTGAAGAATGATGAGTTTTACATGCATGTTATCGTAAAACTGTTTGAGATGCGTTAAATTCATTCGGTTATAAAAAAGTCCTAAGCTTCCACGCAAACCGAAATTATCTATCATAACTCCCCCATTTCCCTCTAGAGAAAATCCATAAATATCCGGACTATCTTTTCCCCTGAATTTAAATTCAAATTCTCCCGGACCCGCATTGAGAGGATATTGTTGAATGTGATAATACCCTCCTTTTGCAAGAGTATCCGTTTGTTTTAATTCGCCGTTCTCATAAAATTCAACAATAGTATTATCTCTCCCTCCGGCATAATGCATTTTAACTTTATTGTATCCCAATAAATTTTCTCCGGCCGTTTTTATTGTTTTAACTTTTAACCAAGCCGATTGTTCGGCATGTATGGAATCATTTTCCGGCCAATAATTCCGGAACCTGCAAAATCCCGCAGCAGGTCCAAAATTCGAATGAGATACACGTTTATCCTTAACATTAAAAATATTATATCTATCCCAATTTTCACTCCAGGTATTGGTAATTCCTACACTTTCAGCAACCGGCATTGGGGAAATAAATCCTGTTCCTTTTCCGCCAAATTGAAATTGCAGTTTTAATCGTAAATATCCTGTAATTCTATCGCCCTCAATTTGTGAATCGCCATAATGCAATATTCGAATACCTTCATCTGAATTTTTCACACCATGAAGCGCCGCAAAAAATTTATCAAGTGCATTTTTACCTTCCGGAGCATATTGAATTGACGATAGTAATTTTACAGTAGTGTCCAGTTCAACCTTATCTGCGTTAATTTTATTCAACCGGATGGAATCTGCCTTTAATTCGTCCTCCGTTTTTATTGCCGTGATAGCAGAAATATCCGTTTTTTCCTCGTCGCCATTAAATATCGAACTGAGCGTTGGAAATGAAATGTAAAATTTTTCTGTTACCCGAATCCCATTTTCAGGAAAAACAGCACTTATCATTGCCAATATTAGCAGACAAGAACCTAAAAAAATTAAAATCTTTACCGGAGTGAATTCACGCATGCCTAAGAAAGGGTAAAACTAAGAAACGTGGGGTTGGATTAATAAGTATAATTTATAATAATATTTAGGGGGGAGTTGGCATTTTATATCATCGATACCTTTTGTTTCGGTTTGAAAATATAACTTAAATGCGAACGATAGCGAAAGCTTTCCTTTGGGGTTGGTAGGCCTGTGGCAGGGGTGGTTGGTGTGGCGGTTACCACTAGCGAGACCTTCGCTGGGAGCGAAAGCCTCGCTGGAAAATATTGAGGCTTTCGCTCCCAGCGAAGGTCTCAATAATGGTATATGAAAAAATAAAACCCTCATTGCATCGAGATCTTCCAAACGTTTACCGCAGTGAGATCTTCTTATATTACCGATAGCGAAGGTCTCAATAATGGTATATTAAAAAATAAAACCCCCATTGCATCGAGATCTTTAGCGATTAAATTTAAAAATCAAATAACAAATATATCTATTAGTTTAACAAATAAGTGAACCCTAAATATCCAACATTTCTGAAATATAGATTAACTGCAGAAATACCACACTAACATCTCCGCTCGGCTTTCTAACTCTTCCATGCTCCTTCGCCGCAAACTCTTCCCCTACCTGTCTCTCAGTCAATTTTCTGCCTTTCAACTTCTAAGAATGCGCTATTTTTTTGTTGGTCTACGCTTTTTTGCGGAAATACTTTTGCATCATTAAATAACGACAAAAACAAAAAACATGAAACTTAAAATTACCTTATGTGCTATCGTTTTTCTTGCAATAGTTGGAAAAGCAAAATCACAAAACATATTTCCTGCAGCAGGAAATGTTGGAATAAATGTAGCCTCACCTGTTGCGTCACTGCAAATTAAAACAGTGGATTCCTTAGGCGGAAATGCACTTCAGATCGATCCGTTTTTTGATGCTGCCGGTGAACAAACCGGGCAAATGCGATTTATGGAAACTTCCATGAGCGGAACAAATTATATTGGATTTAAAGCTCCGTATTCTTTGGAAAATTCGTTCATCTGGACACTGCCGCCGGCCGATGGAACAGAAGGACAAGTTTTAGTAACAGATGGTTATGGTAAACTTTCTTTCAGAAATGAAAAGAAAAGTGCAAATCAAACACTTTCTAATTTAAAATATCCAACTTCCATTAATCAATCATTATTGCCAAATGGAAGCGGTTTTCTAAGTCTGGGGACTGAAGCATTGCCTTGGAATTACGGATATTTTTCTTCCTCATTATATGCTGATGGAGGAATTATTATTCAGGATGCAGTTCCTTCCACTGCAGGAGCGATCAGATATTCAGGAAGCGATTTTGAAGGATATAATGGTTCTGAATGGGTGTCGTTTACAGAGTATTCTGTTGGAGCAAATACTTCATTATCCAACCTTACTTCTACCGACATCAATGTAAATTTATTACCTGATCTTGATAACACAAGAGACCTTGGATATCTTACAAGCTCATGGAGAAATATTTATGCTGATGGAGCATTGTATTTAAATGGAAATAAATTCCTGTGGAGAGATGAAAATAATATTTACATGGGGCCTTCATCCGGAAGCAGTAATTCAGGAACAGATAATACTTTTTTAGGAGCTTATAGTGGTGTGGAAAATACAACAGGAAGCTCAAATACTTTTGTAGGTTATCATGCCGGAAATCAAAATACCGATGGTGAAAATAATACATTTTTAGGTGCATATGCAGGAGAAGAAAATATCACAGGAGAAAGAAATACTGCAATAGGAACGGGTGCTATGGCCTTATCAGCTTCTGCAAATTATAATGTTGCTATAGGATATAATGCATTAAGAATAACCGAATGGGGCGAAAAAAACGTTGCTTTAGGAGATGTTACGCTAGAAAATAATACCTATGGATATGGAAATGTTGCCGTTGGTTGGGCAGCATTAAATAATAATATAGATGGGTCTTATAATATTGCGCTCGGACAACAATGTCTTGTTTCAAATGAAGAAGGAGATGACAATATTGCGGCAGGTTTTTGGTCTATGTTTTATAATACAATTGGCTCAGAAAATACCGCATATGGACAACGATCTTTATTTTACAATACTACAGGTTCTTTTAATTGTGCAAACGGAAGTTTTGCAATGACCGATAATAAAACAGGTAGTTATAACACAGCAATGGGACATTATGCAGGTGACTTCAGAGAAAATATCACTAACGGAAGTTTCTTTGGATACAATACATATACAAGTTCAGATAATCTTATAAATGTTTCTGCTTTTGGATATAATGCAAGACCCACGGCATCAAATCAGGTACGCATCGGAAACTCAAGTGTAACTAGTATTGGAGGTTACGCGGGCTGGACAAATTTAAGCGACGAACGTTATAAAAATAATGTAAAGGAAGATGTAAAAGGTTTGGATTTTATTATGAAATTAAGACCTGTTACTTATAATTTGGAAGTAAATAAATTAGCTGCTTTTTTGGGGGAAGATGTTGCTCGTGACACTTCAGGAAATAAGATCACAACAAATGCAACATCTGAAAATAAAATAGCTCGTGATGCAAAGGAAGAAATACGATACACCGGGTTTTTAGCACAAGAAGTGGAAGCAGCCGCAAAAGAATCCAACTACGATTTCAGTGGCGTAGATGTTCCAAAAAATGAAACAGATCTTTATGGATTGCGTTATGCAGAATTTGTTGTTCCGATGGTAAAAGCAATTCAGGAACAACAAACTGAAATTGAAACTTTATTAGCAGAAAAAGAAGAAACAAATTCAACTATTGAGGATCTGCAAAATGATGTGGAAATATTAAAAGAAATGGTTAGAAATTTAACAGCCGGCACAAATCCATCATCTGAAAATAACTTCGAAAGTTTTAATACAAACGAAGATGTTATTACAACTGAGATTATTTTAAGTGCTGCGTGGTTGGATCAAAATGTACCAAACCCTTTTACCGGCAACACTTCCATTCGTTGCTACATACCGGAAGATTTTACATCTGCACAAATGGTAATAACCTCACAAAACGGAGTGATTCTTAAAACAAACAATTTAGAATCAGCCGGAATAAATGAAGTACTGATAAATGCTCAGGAATTATCTGCAGGAAATTATCAATATACACTTATAATTGATGGCAGAATTATCGCTACAAAAACGATGGTGCTAACAAAATAAAAATAATTAATGTGAAAAAAAAACAGCAAATTTACTTTGCTGTTTTTTTTATGTTCAAGACATTTTAATGAACAAATTGAACGCTAATAGCTCCTTCATTAGATTCCAAAACAATATGATAAATACCTTTTGATAAATACGATGGTAATATAATTTGTTGTGTTTGTAAACCTTTATTTATTAAAATATTATTCAATACATTTATTATTTTTTTACCTTGTTGATCAATAATATAAATGGATAAATGAGTATCATTCTGCAAGGTATAACTTAACATTGCGTTACTTTCTATAGGGTTTGGATAGAGATATAACATATTATCCTGAGTTACAAAATCAATAACTCCAACATTCAATCCGGAAATATAACGTGCAACTGCAAAACCCTGTTCAGCATAAATGCCCGAACAACCTGTGGCAATAATTTTTCCGTCGGCCTGAATTTGAATTGCCGTTATATAATCATTTAAAGATCCAAAATCATTTTTCACTTTTGCATCCGTTCCGAAACTTAAATCAGGCGTGCCATCCACATTAAAACGGGTAAGAATAAAATCTGCATCCGGATAGGGATCCGTGATATTTAAAACATTAAATCCGCCAACTAAAATCTTTCCGTCTGATTGTTGTGCACATGCAAAACCAAAATCATATGCACCATCAAAATCCATTGTTGTTATTCCATCATCCGAAAAAGTAATATCCGGAGTTCCGTTTTCCAAAAATCGGAGTGCGGCTAGATCCACATCTGCGTAACCACATATCACTATTTTTCCGTCGGGTTGTAATAATATTCCACTGCCATGGTCTAAATAACCTACATTTTGAACAACTGCTCCACCTGTTCCAAAAGAATTATCAAGTGTTCCGTCGGATTCAAATCTTACCAAAACAAAATCATCACCAAAATCTCCCGACACAGTTCCCCCCACAACAATTTTTCCATCTTCCTGCAAAACAATTCCATAAACAACTTCATCGCTTTCACCAAGACTGAAACTTACAAATCCATCCATTCCGAAACTCAGATCAAGAGTTCCGTTAGCGAGATATCTTATCAAACCAAAATCATCATCATTTCCATTATCGGTTTTGCCCGCCACTATTATTCTCCCTTCATCATCTATTGCAATTGCTCGGGCAATGTCGTTATCAGTGCTCGGAAAATCGGTTATAACAATACCATCTTCACCGAATTCTGCATCCAAATTTCCATCAGGCATATATCTTACCGTAATAAAATCACTACTTGTAAAATAACCGATATAACCTGTGCAGATTATTTTCCCATCCTCCTGCAATTTCATGGCATAAATTCGTTCTGCGCCACCTGCATCTGTTGTCAATATCCCGCTATCACCAAAATCATCATCTGCAGATCCATCAGGGAGGTAAGCATAAAGTTTTATATCGTTTTCGCTGGATAAAATATTAATGGAATATCCTCCAACAATTATATTGCCGTTTTCTCTTATCACACAAGCAAAGGCTTCCTCAAAATCGCCGCCTGGTTGAGTTTCAAAACCGTCGCCGTCGCCAAATGTTGGGTCAAGGGTTCCGGCTTGTGAAAAAAGTAGGGTAAATTGTGCAAACACACATAGAAGAAAAATAAATACAAGTTTTTTCATGGGAATGATTTAAAAGTTATATTAAAGTGTAGACAAATATACATAACAAATAATTGTGGAACAACAACTAACTAAATTCAAATTGCTGACTATGTTTAAAAATATACCAATAGCTTTCTCCCACAATTATGGTATATTTTCTTATCTTTATTTACCCTAAAATTGCATCATTTAGTCTTAAAAATAATTCTGATGAAAAGATTTGCATTCATTGTTATATTTTGTTACAGTGGTTTTAATATAGTTTCCGCGCAATTTATAAAATACGATTCGGTAATGGCAGAAATTACCGCTCTCATCAAAACAAAATACGTAGAGCACATAAATATTGATTCCATCATCAATCTCATAGTCAATCAATATTTATCGGAACCGGAAACCCTGCAAAAAATATTTGCCCAATTGGATCCCCACTCCAATTATATGAATGCAGAAGAATATGCTGATCTGAAAACCGGACTTACCGGTAATTTTTTCGGTGTTGGAGTAGTATTAAGTTTTATCAGGGATACCGCATATATTGTACGAGTTTTTGATGGTGGACCTGCACAAAGGTCTGGTTTACTTCCGGGCGATAGGATAATAGCGATTAACGACACTTCTATAACGGGTGAAAAAGCAAATTACGATTACGTAGTAAAAAGATTAAAGGGTCCAAAGGGAACAACAGTAAATATACAATTGCTTAGAGATAATGATCAGATCCAAAAATTCACCTGCACCCGCGATCAAATAGATCTTAAAAGTGTGGAGGCATATTTTATGCAGGATAAAACCACCGGATATATCAAGTTAACTTATTTCGGAGAAACTACAACTGCAGAAATGCAAAAAGCACTTGCTTCATTAAATAAAATGGGAATGCAAAAACTCATTCTCGACCTGCGCGATAATTATGGCGGACTAATGCGCGGCGCACTTGGTGTTGCCGATGAATTTATTTCTGAAAATAAATTGTTAGTATACACAGAAGGATATTATTTTAAACGTGAAGATTATAATGCATCCATATCCGGTTTATTTGAACAAGGCGAAATGGTTGTACTTATAAATGAATATACTGCCAGCTCGGGCGAAATTCTTACCGGTGCATTACAGGATAATAAAAGAGCAACCATCATCGGAAAAAGATCCTATGGCAAAGGTTTGGTGCAAAATTTATACGTGCTCTCCGATTCCGTTTCTGCACTTAAATTAACTACCCAACGATATTATACTCCGTCCGGAAAATGTATTCAGCGACCATTTGACGACGGCACAGAAGCTTATTTTAACGACCAGAAAATTGCGTTGAAAATAGATGGCGAAACACCTGCAATTTATAAGAATAACGAATGGGGAATTCATCCCGATATTTATTATGCTGATGATACACTTTTTACCAATAGATTATATACAGAATTATTTTATCGTTCCTATTTCGATCAGCCTGCAAATTATTATTACGCACATCACAGAGATGAATTTAAAGCTTTTAAAAATGTAGATGACTTTTTAAATAAATATCAAGTTTCCTCAACATTATTTAATACTTTTTCCGATTTTTTAATTCAACAGGAAAACAATCTGGATGAATATGAAAAAGTAAAATACACTCCATCCGATATCAACGCAATAAAAAGTAAAATCGAAAATGCACTCAAAGCAAATATTGCCAGAGGTATTTGGGGGGATGATGCTTTTTTTAAAATTTTAAATATGGAGGATCAGGAAATTACAATTGCTAAAAAGCATTTAAACTGAATTTAAATAACCAGAATTTAATTCTCCATTCTTCTATATCCCAAAAACACATTCATATACCTATTAAAACCTTAATTTTGCCCCTTCAATCGCCACCAAACAGGCGTTTAAGGGAATTAAGCAATGAAAAAATACCAGGAATACAAACAATTAAACCTGCCGGAAATAGAAAAAGAAATGTTGGCCTTCTGGAAACAGAACCATACATTTCAAAGCAGCATTGAGGAACGCACCGCCGACAATCCCTATATTTTTGTGGAAGGTCCGCCGAGTGCCAATGGTTCTCCGGGTATTCACCATGTGCTTTCCCGCACACTTAAAGATCTTGTTTGCCGATACAAGACGATGCAGAATTTTCGCGTAGAACGCAAAGGCGGCTGGGATACGCACGGCCTTCCGGTAGAATTGAGTGTTGAAAAAAAATTAGGCATCACCAAAGAAGATATCGGCAAAAAAATAAGTGTGGAAGAATACAATGCCCTTTGTCGCAAACAGGTAATGACCTTCAAACACGAATGGGAAGAGTTAACCGATATCATGGGTTATTGGGTGGATATGGATGATCCCTATCTCACCTTCGACACAAAATATATTGAAACACTTTGGTACCTATTAAAACAAATGCACAGCAAAGGGTATCTCTATAAAGGATATACCATACAACCCTATTCACCCGCAGCAGGTACCGGATTGAGCTCCCACGAACTCAATCAACCGGGAACTTATCAAATGGTGAAAGACACCACCATTGTCGCGCAATTCAAATTAAAACAATGTGATCATCCGCTTACAAATAAATTATTTGCAGGACATGATGAGATCTTTTTCCTAGCTTGGACCACTACTCCCTGGACGCTTCCAAGCAATTGTGCCTTGGCAGTTGGAAAAGGAATTAATTATGTACAGATAGAAACACATAATCAATACACAGGAAAACTCATCAGCGTAATTCTTGCAGAAAATCGTGTATCAGCATATTTCAAAGAAGAAAATAAAGTGCATGAATTTTCAGGAGAAAATAATGCAGAATGGAAGTTATTATCCTCCTTCAAAGGAAAAGAATTAGCCGGTTACGAATACGAACAATTATTACCTTATCAGCAACCCGAAACAGGAGATGCTTTTAAAGTAATTATCGGTGATTTTGTGTCAACGGAAGATGGAACCGGAATCGTACACATAGCTCCAAGTTTTGGTGCCGACGATTTTCGTGTTGCAAAACAAAATAATATCGGCACCCTGACACTTGTAGACAAACAAGGTAAATTTATTGACGGCGTTGGTCCTTACAGCGGAAAATACGTTAAAAATTACACCGATGATCCGAATTGGGAAAATCCCGATGTATTAATTGCCATCCAGTTAAAAGAAGAGAACCGTGCCTTCAAAGTGGAAAAATACGAACACAACTATCCGCATTGCTGGCGCACAGATAAACCTGTAATTTATTACCCGCTCGATAGTTGGTTCATCAAATCCACAGCGGTAAAAGACAGACTGATTGCATTAAATCAAACCATTAACTGGAAACCAAAATCCACCGGTGAAGGTCGTTTTGCACAGTGGCTCGAAAACCTCGTCGACTGGAACCTTTCCCGCTCCCGTTTCTGGGGAACACCTTTACCTATCTGGCGCACAGCCGACGGCTCCGAAGAAAAATGCATAGGTTCCATCGAAGAACTCCGTGATGAATACCAAAAAGCAACCAAAGCCGGAATCAACGATGGCTCCCTATTACCCCGTTTCGAAGCTGCTGACACACTGCTGACAAATAGCGAAGCTCCCTCATTCCAAACCCCAATTCCGCAAGGAATTGAAACTCCTTCCTCCTCTCTCCTTTCTCCTCTCCTTGATCTCCACAAACCCTTCGTTGACGACATCATCCTCGTTTCCGATTCCGGCCAACCAATGACCCGCGAATCAGATCTGATAGATGTTTGGTTCGACAGCGGCGCCGCTCCTTACGCTCAATGGCATTATCCATTCGAAAACATGGATATTTTCCAAAAGAGTTTCCCGGCAGATTTTATCGCCGAAGGTGTGGACCAGACCCGTGGATGGTTTTTTACCTTACACGTTATCGCAACCCTGATCTCCGATTCAGTGGCATATAAAAATGTTATTTCCAATGGTCTTGTTTTAGACAAAAAAGGAAATAAAATGAGCAAACGATTGGGAAATACCGTCGACCCATTTGAAACAATTTATAAATACGGAGCAGATGCCACACGATGGTACATGATATCTAACGCACAACCCTGGGATAATTTAAAATTTGATGTGGAAGGAATTGGTGAAGTGCAGCGAAAATTTTTCGGAACACTTTATAATACCTATACATTTTTTGTTTTGTATGCCAATGTGGATGAATTTGAATTTGCAGAAAAAGAAATTCCGATCAGCGAACGGTCCGAATTAGATAAATGGATAATCTCACTATTAAATACTTTAATTAAAGATTGTACAGAAAGTTTTGATGATTATGAACCCACAACAGCATCGCGTTATATTCAAAATTTTGTCGGCGATCATTTAAGTAATTGGTATGTGCGTTTAAGCAGACGCCGTTTCTGGAAATCGGAAAATAGTCAGGATAAATTAGCGGCATATCAAACATTATATACATGCCTTGAAACCGTTGCCAGACTAATGGCTCCGGTTGCGCCATTTATGAGTGAATGGTTGTTTAATAATCTTAATTCCACAACAAAAAGAATTCCGCATAATTCCGTTCATCTGGCTTTATATCCCGTTTGTGACGAAAAATTAATTGATAAGGCATTAGAAGAACGCATGTTAATGGCGCAGGAAATTTCCTCCACCGTTTTATCATTGCGCAAAAAGGAAAATATAAAAGTGCGTCAGCCACTTTCTAAAATTATGATTCCAATTTTAAATCCTGCAACACAAATTCAAATTGAAAATGTAGCGGATTTAATTCGTTCGGAGGTAAATATCAAACACATAGAATTTATTTCTGATGATGCCGGTATAGTCACCAAAAAAATAAAACCAAATTTCAAAACACTTGGTCCTAAATTGGGTGCTGAAATGAAAGTTGCGGCAAACCAAATTGCAGCATTCGATCAGAAACAAATTGCAGAACTCGAAAAAAATGGCAAAGCCGAAATAAGTATTGGGGGAAATCCGTTCGAGATATCTTTAGCAGATGCAGAAATTTCCAGTGAGGATATTCCGGGATGGTTGGTTGCCAATGCAGGAGCTTTGACAGTTGCACTCGATATCACATTGACTCCGGAATTAATAGAAGAAGGAAATGCCCGTGAATTCATAAGCCAACTGCAAAAGATGCGTAAAGAAAAGGGTTTTGAGATAACTGATAAGATAAATGTTAGTTATTCAGGCGGCAATGGTTTAGGTTTGTCGTTGATTAATTATAAGGCGTATATTTGCGCCGAAATTTTAGCAGAATCACTCGAAAAACAGGAGAATCTGAGGGAATTTGAAGAGATAACAGTGAACGAAATTTTGCTAAAAGTCCTTATTCAAAAAATCTAAAGCCATGGCAAAAAAACCAGCTAAAAAGATGACGAAGGCAGCAAAACCAAAAACAAAAGTTGCCCCAAAGGCTAAAACGAAGCAGGCGGCAAAAGCAGTAGTGAAAAAAGTAGCCCCAAAAGTAAAACCTAAGGTTGCGGCCAAGGCAGCAAAACCCATCAAAAAGGTGGCTAAAGCTGCTGCGCCTAAATCCACTGCCAAAAAAGCAGCGCCGGTTAAAAAAACAGTGGCTCCTAAAAAAGTAGCCGCTCCTAAAAAGGTTGTGGCAGTTCAGAAAACAAAAGCTGTTAAAACAAAGGCTCCAGTGGTTAAAGCAAAGGCACCAGAAGTTAAAAAAGCAGCGCCTGTGGCAAAAGTGGTAAAGAAAATCGAACCCGTAATAAAACCAGTAGTTATAAAAAAAGCGAAAAAAGTTGCAGAACCGGTTGTTGTGAAAAAGGAGATAAAACAAACCGTTAAACCTTACTTTGCAAACAGAGACTTCACAAAAGTTGCAAAACCACAGGTTAAAGTATTGTCCTCCACCGATAATCGCAACAGATATAGTGATGATGAATTGCAGGAATTCAAGGAACTTATTTCCGGAAAACTGGAAATTGCCCGCGGCGAATTAAAATATCTTCAGGAACAAATTAGCCGAAGCAGCGAAATGGGCGACGATTCTGATGCTCGTTTCAAAGGCCTCGAAGACGGAACTTCCACCTCCGAACGTGAATACCTCAGTCAGATGGCATCCCGTCAGATCCAATATATAGGCCACCTCGAAAAAGCGATGATCCGTATCGAAAATAAAACCTATGGCATTTGTCGCGAAACAGGTAAACTTATTTCCAAAGAGCGTTTGCGCGCGGTTCCTCATGCTACTTTAAGTATTGAGGCTAAACAGGGCAAAGGATAAATACGTGAAAAGATCCTGGCTGGCAATAGGCATCATATTATTAGTTCTACTGATTGATCAGATAGTTAAGGTTTGGATCAAAACAACCTACCCTCTTGGGGGAGGATTTGATATTCTCGGACTTTCATGGGCCAAAATTCACTTCGTGGAAAATGAGGGTATGGCATTCGGAATGGAATTGGGTGGAAGTTATGGCAAACTGGTATTATCCATTTTTCGAATCATCGCAGTATTTTTTATAGGATATTATTTATATACTCTTGTTAAAAATAAAGCCTCCCTTCCATTAATAATGAGTATCGCCTTGGTGTTTTCCGGAGCAATGGGAAATATCATCGACAGCATATTTTATGGAGTACTTTTTTCCGCCTCCACCTATTCCACAGTTGCACAATATATGCCTGAGGCAGGTGGATATACCACTGTTTTACACGGTCATGTTGTCGACATGTTTTATTTCCCTTTGGCGCAAGGACATTATCCGGAATGGATGCCAATTTTAGGCGGAAAATTCTTCCTTTTTTTCCGTCCGGTATTTAATGTTGCAGATAGTGCAATTACAATTGGTGTATTATCTATTTTATTATTTCAGCGAAGTATTTTTATGCAAAGTTCTGCAGAAGAAAAACAGGAAGAAAAAAATACGAATGATGTTGAGGTAAACGAAAACTCTTCGCAGGAAATAAATAAACCATAATAATTTATATTCAACTTCTGATCACATTTTTTCGGTTTTAATTATTACCACACAATGAAAACAGTAGAAGAATTACAACAATATTATCAGCAGGAAATTGTTCCGCATCTTTCTGCTTTAGAGGTGTTGCGCAAACAACAATTAAACCGCGTAATGTTTATGTGGATTGCCGGATGTGCCTCTCTGCTGTTGGGTTTCATCACTATGATACCAACACTCATCATCGTGTTTTTACTCATTTCTCTTTTAATGTATTTTTTTATTTTTGGCTTTAAAAGAAACCGCACGAACTTCAGAACAGAATACAAAAAAATTGTGATCGGAAAACTCATGCAATTTATTGCTCCCGATCTCGCATTTACTCCGAATTTATTTATCACACAAAATAAATACGACCTCAGTAAAATATTTTTATCCAATCCCGATATTTATTCCGGCGAAGATCTTGTTACCGGAAAAATAGAAAAAACACAAGTTGAATTTTGTGAATTACATACACAGGACCGACAAACAGATCATAAAGGAAGAACCTCTTACGTAACTATTTTTAAAGGTTTATTTTTTATCGCCGATTTTAATAAACACTTCAACGGACAAACTTATGTTCTGAGTGATTTTGGTGAAAGATTTCTTGGCTTCTTCGGCAAATTAATGCAAAATATAAATGTCGGACGACCCGATGTAGTTCGCCTGGAAGATCCCGAATTTGAAAAAATATTTGTTGTCTATAGTTCCGACGAAGTAGAAGCAAGATATATTCTCAGCACATCATTCATGGAACGTTTGGTAGAGTTCAGAAAAAAAATGAATTCCTCCGTTCAACTATCCTTTGTCGGCTCCAATATGTATATGGCAATTCCCATGAAAAAAAATCTCTTCGAACCTTCCCTCAGAAGAACAGTAATGAACTTCAACGACATTCAGGAATACTACAAACAAATTCTCTTCTGCACCTCCATCGTCGACGAAATGAACCTCAACACAAGGGTTTGGACGAAAAGTTGAAAGGGCTGGCAGGGTTTGAAGAGGTTGAGGGGTTGAAAAATGTTTAATACGGAGGAAAATCTAACGGGCGGCGATCTGTTTAATGTTCTTTATTCCTTGTTCTTTATTCTTTATTAATATTTTACTACGGAGTTAAATCTTCCGGGCAAGCGATCCGATTAATACCTGTCCGACCACTGGCGGATTTCTTATTTTTTGATAGTTATTTTATATTCATTCTGATTTATTATGGAGGAGAATCAGGCTTTTAACTTTTGTGAGGCTCTCGCTCCCAGCGAGGGTCTCACTAACGGTAATCCCCAAAAATTCTCCAATGCTCCAACCTGCCCACTGCGACTGAGACTTGTTGAAAGTGTTGAAGTGCTTGAAATAGTTTCCTATGGAGGATAATCATTTGGCCATCGACCTCACCACTCACTACTCACCACTCACCCAAATGGTTATCAAGGTTTAATTCGAAGGAAAATCTCCCAATGGTTCAAACTGAGACTGTGACTGCGACTGAGACTTGTTGAAAGTGTTGAAGTGCTTGAAATAATATACTACGGAGGATAATCATTTGGCTGTCGACCTCATTCCTCATAACTCATTTCTCATTTTTAGCTAAATTTACCCTTTCAATCAATTTTAATGAAGCTAAGGATATTCGTATTATATTTTCTTTTGATCGCTGCAGGCACCAGCTATGCGCAAGAATCGCTCCTTTGGAAGGTTACCTCTCCCGATGGCAAACAAAATTCCTACATTTTGTGTGCTACCGAATTGCCCGGAGTGGAAAATTATGATATCGCAACACCAGTTGGTGAGATCATGAATATTGTAAATACCGTTGCGTTTTACAATGTTCCCGACGCTGCTGAAGTGCAGAATATTCCGGTATTTATGAAATCGACCGGAGATAATACTTTAAAAGGTTACTACAAACGTGAAGATCGAATTCCTTTCGAATTAATGATCAGCGATAAATTGAAAGGCAATGTAGAAAATTATTATACCTACAAACCTTTTTATATTCTGCAATTATTCCGTGATAAAGATCATGCTGCGGGTAAAGATTATCAGCAAACAATTTTATTGGATATCGCATTACAAAAAGCTAAACCAACTTTATCCCTTCTTACAATTCGCCAGATCGCTGCAACTATGGATGAATCGGATTTTGCAACGCAGGCTACCGTTCTAAGTCATTATGTAAATAATCCGAAACCATATTTGGATGCTGATGCGAAAAAATTTATTGCTTATTCAAAACAATCCATTACCGATTATGCAAATGTTGTAAACAGCACAGAACAAGTTGCATATGTAAATGTGATGATCAATCGCATAAACGATCTGTTGATCAGAAAAATGGAACCGCTCAGCACAGAACAATCCGTTTTATATATTTTAAATACAGATCTTGTTGGAGGAGAATCAGGTATTATTAAAAAATTGCGTTCCAAAGGATTTGCAGTGGTGGCGCAACCTTTTATATATAATTTATATTCCGGAAATGTAGATCAGACAACCATCACTAATACAAATAATAACGAAGTTGCTTCCGCATTTCCCGATGATTTTCCGGTATTTGGTATACCTACGAACACTACCGGATATTTAAATCCTGAAGAAATAAAAGTTGTTTCCATAAATGATATTAATAATAATAAACCGGCATACAAAGCATTTACCGATCCGTTCGGAGATATGTTCGATATGGCTGCCGCCGATACTTTATTTATGGAATATTGGTTCGACCTTAAAGGCGATGGAGCTAATTTTAAAGTGAAGGTTCCGATTAAAGGAGACTGGGAAAGATCAGAAACTCCTTGGAGCGATGGTGGTGTAATTAAAAAATATATCTATCAGAATAATCATTCTAAATCAGATCTTTTTTATTCTGTTGGATACACTATTTATCCTCCCAATTTCAAACAAAGTAATAAAGACAATTTCTTTAATCAATTTATTAAACAAACAGAGGATCAATTAAACGGAAAATTAATTTCACAGAGAATATTGTCAACTCCCGGATATACCGGCAGAGAATTTACCGCGATAGTTGGAGATTCCTTTTTTGTGCGCTCTCAATTTATTTTGCAGGATAATGTATTGTATCAATTGCTAGTGGGCGGACCAGGAAATAATCCATACTCTGCATATGGAGAAGCATTTTTAAATTCTTTCCGCATTGCATCCAATTCCATGGTGAACTGGCATTTGTTTGAGCAGCCTGCATTTAATTGTTATTTGCCAACTCCGCCTTCAAAAGCAAATAAAACTTACACGCTTCCGAGCGGACCAATGACGGTTAGTACTTTCACTTCCGACGATTATAAAGAATTGGTTGCCTATTCTGTTATCGTAAGCGCATATCCTCCCGGACATAAATTTGGCAATAAAAAATCCTTTTTCGACGACCTCATTCTCAATGCGGAGCGCCAGTATATCGGCAAAGCATATAAAACCGAAACCGTGGAAAAGAACGGTGTAACCGGTCGTTACGTAGAGATGCTGTTGATGAATAAAAAAACATATCGCATGTATTTCTTCTTCGACGGCAATACTGTATATCAGTTTGTTGCGGGAGGTGATGCACAGATATTGCTTTCGTTAAATGTGAACCGCTTTTTTAATTCCATCAGTTTCATCGGCACCGAATAAAGGTTTGGTATGGTTTTCGAAGGTTTGCGGAGGAAATGAATTAACATGAAAAAATTAACTACTTCCTTACTTTTCCTATTTGTTTTATGCAGCTCCTTAAAAGCGCAAACCTTTCAATTTGATTCCATCAGCTTTAAAAGTATGGAAATTGGAAAGGTGATGATAGAAAATGATTCCTGGATAATTCGTGTTGACAAAGGTTATGTAAGCAGCGATTACTGGCCGGTTAATCTTCCCGAAAAATTTATGACTCCCGGACAAGAAGTGGTATTTGAAGGAGCCATCGGAAGAATTCCTCAAAACACAAAACTCGCCGGCACTCCCATCGAATTAAGTATGATCAGAATTTTATATCGCACAAAACCAAACGACACTAACGGCGAAAAAGTAGTTACGGAAAATACAGAAAATAATATTACACAAAATGATTCGGTTGGATATATCAATAAAGAATCCGGAAAAATTATTTTGATCGGAGATGTTTATCTCATCGAACAAAATAAAAATGGAGAAATAAAACGTTTCGTCCCCGATTTTTTACCCGATGATTTTAAAGTAGAAAATACAATCATAATTTTCAGCGGAACCATCGGAAAAATTCCACCTAATGTGCGCATGATGGGAACACCATTAAAAATTAAAGAATTAATGATTGAAGAAGAAGTTCCATTTGATAGATCACAATTACAGGAACCAATAAAAGAATTTTATCCCTTCGATTCCGTTGCCTTTTTAAATCCCACAAAAGCAACAATTAAATTAATGGGAACCGATCCCGATGTGTTTATTATTGAAATAACAGAAGAAAATAATTCCATAAAAAGATATCTCCCCGCAATACTTCCCGAAGCATTTAAAAAAGACGGCCTCTCCATAACCGTAAGCGGCAACATCGGAAAAATTCCCGCCAATGTTCGAATGATGGGGACGCCGTTGGATGTTAAGTCGATTACTTTAAATACGAATTAATTTCAATAATTCGAAAAGTGAAATCCCACTTTATAGAACTGTTCATTCGGTATTCGTGGCAATCTCTTTCAACCCGGATCCATAAAAGATTATAATGTTTCTGGAAAAACTAGGTGACAAAATAAAAATAAATTGAAGATCTCAATAATAGTCGTGTGAAAAATGTTAGCGTGTATAATCTTGCCACCAAATAATCCCACAAAAGTATACAAAAAAAAGAGTGTACCCACAGTGTTACGCGCAGCGAACTCTGTGGATTCGGAGCTGTAATTATCATGCTGAGTGTATTTCTGGTAAAACGGGGAGATCAAATAATTGGATACGTTATAATGCCAAATCATTTACACACCATTATTTATTTAGATAATAATAGTCCGGAAATAAATAAAGTTATAGGAGAGGCAAAAAGATTATTTTCATATTCCATTGTAAGTAAATTAAAGAAATTAAATCAACTGGATACTATTATTAGATTGCAGAATTTTGTATCTGATTATGAAAGGAAGAAAGGCGTAAAACACAAAGTTTTCGAAGACTCCTTTGATGGTAAAGAGTGTTACAATTATAATTACATTTTGCAGAAGTTAAATTATATGCACTTAAATCCTGTGAAAGAAGGTTTAATAATTACTCCTGAGGAATATCTTCATAGTAGTGCGAAATATTATTCTACAGGGGATCAGGGAATATATCCTGTTAAGCATTTTGTTGAGGTATTTGAAGGTAAAGCGGCGTTTGAGTTTTCGAGGAAATATTATTTTAAATAATTAATTACCCTCCGAACATTAGGCCTGAAGATTCATCCTCCGAATCCACAGCGTTCCCTTCGGGTAACACTGTGGGGACACATCGGAGAGGTTGATGAGTCATCCTCCGAAACCAAAGAGGATCTTCGATGATTCTTTAGTTATATTAAATGATAAAGAGGTTATCTCCAAAATGGAAATAACCTCCTTCTTATAAATAATTATATTATTAAATTTATTCTAGGTAAGCAAATACTAATTACCTCTCAATAACTCTCTACAACAGTCATCTTCATCTTCACATCCGAAGCTGGTCTATCACCGGGCATTGTTTTAACGGCTGCAATTTTATCAATTACTTCCAAACCTTTTACCACCTCACCAAACACCGTATAATTATTATCTAAAAATGGTGTTCCGCCAACTTCGCGATATATTTTTTTAGCTTCAGGCGACATTACAGATCTTGTTTGCATTTCCATTTGCTGTAATTCTGCATCACTGTATTTTTTTCCCTGCACAACATAAAATTGTGAACCGGAAGATTCTTTTCTCGGATTAACCTGATCAGCTTGGCGAGCTGCACTTAATGCTCCTTTTTTGTGATAAAGATCTCCTTTAATTTCTGCAGGAATTGTATAACCTGGTCCACCGCTGCCAAGTTGTTTTTGCATATTGGCACCTCTCGATTCAGGATCACCACCCTGCACCATAAAATCTTTAATTACACGATGAAATAAAAGATCATCATAAAATCCTTCTTTCACAAGTTTTAAAAAGTTGTCGCGATGTTTAGGTGTTTCATTATATAATTTAACAACCATATCTCCATAGGTGGTTGAAATTTTTACATAATATTGTTTGTCATCTGTTTCGTTTGTCATTGTATCTGTATTTATTTTATCAATTGTTTCCGGTGTAGTTGGTATTTTTTCGGTAATTTTTTCCTGTTCAGGTACGATTGGTTCTGCTTCCTTTTCTTTACAGGAAATTAATGAAAAAATTCCGATCATTAAAATTAGTGTATACTTCATATCATTTCATTTAATTCAAAATAATGTATTATATTTTTTTTTAATAAAGTTTCCTGTTCTCTCGTATCCATCTCCGGCATTGCGGCTGATATTTCCCACATGGGCCAACCCTCATCATCCCAACCGGCTAATTTATAAAAACCATTAAAACTTAATAATTTGCATACCGCAATATGCATAAGATCCTGTTTTTGCTCCTTGGTGAATTTATCAGAAAGTTTTCCCAATTCATTCATACCAATTAAAAATAAAATGGTCTCCAACTCCGGTTTACTTCCAAACCTATCCTTTATCATTTGCAAAACCCGTATCCACCTCGGATCAAAATCAATCGGTATTTCTTCCTTCGTAAGATCAGCCACGCTGCAAAATTAAACATCAAATATTTACTTATTATGCAAATTTGGCTTCTTTTGAATCTTAAGGATTGAAACTAACGAAAGTTAAATTTCGTTACACCCACACAAAATTGGTATAATTATCGTTAATATTGTTGACAGGTAAAGTATGGAAAATCAGAGCAACTACAATATATTGATCACCAAGCTGGATGCCTTCATCCGGAAGTATTATTTAAACCAGCTTATAAGAGGGATTTTATTCTCCGCTGCCATACTTATCAGCGCCTATTTGCTGTTCAGTTTGCTCGAATACCGCTTTTATTTTTCAGAAGCAGTTCGAAAAGTGCTTTTTTATAGTTTTTTACTTGGTTCGGCTTTTATTCTCTATTCCAGGGTATTCACGCCCTTGTTTAAATATCAAAAACTAGGAAAACGCATCGATCATAAAAAAGCTGCAAGTATAATAGGTGATCATTTCAGCGAAATTCAGGATAAATTGCTCAATATTCTTCAACTTAAAGAACAGGAAATTGGAGGAGCAAACGAATTACTCATTGAGGCAAGTATCAATCAAAAAATTGAAAGGATAAAACCGGTTCCATTTACAATGGCGATCGATCTCAACAAAAACAGAAAATATTTAAAATACACTCTACCTCCGCTTGCCGTTTTTGTTTTTATATTATTTGCAGCACCTAACATATTGAGAGAGAGCAACTTCCGATTATTAAAGAACAATACCGCCTTCGAAAAACAAGCTCCTTTTACTTTCAGCATTATAAATAAAGAATTAGAAGTAGTGCAATACGACGATTATGAATTGTCGTTGAAAATATTGGGAGATGTATTACCCGAACAAGTGGTTATAGTTACTGAAACTGGTTCTTATACCATGGTGAAAGACCAAAAAGACGTTTATACCTATGTGTTTAATAAGGTTCCTGAAAAAACGGATTTCCATTTCCTCGCAAATGGCTACGATTCAAAGGAATACACGCTGGAAGTGGTTCCAAAACCAACTCTACTCAACTTCTCCATCAATTTAAATTACCCCGATTATACCGGTATTAAAGATGAAACACTTCAAAATACAGGTGACCTGTTAATTCCTGAAGGAACAAATCTGGAATGGATCTTTAAAACTGAAAATACCGATCATATAGAACTCTTTTTCCCTAATGGCAAAGTGAATGCTTCCAATAGCGGAGGTTCCACGTTCAACATCAGCAGAAAGGTGATGGTGAATGAACTTTACAAGATCGGGATCGCAAATGGAAAAGTATACAACAGGGATACCATCAGTTATAATATTACTGTAATTCCCGATTTGTTTCCAGAAATTACCGCTGAACAATTCAAAGACAGTCTCGATGAAAAATTTCTTTATTTCCTTGGGGAGATAAACGATGATTACGGATTTAAAAACATGCTCTTCAAATACAATATCGAATCGCTGGATGCCGGTAACAATTATTTTATTAAGGAAGAGAATTCAACTCCAATTGCAATTCCCAAAGGGATAAAAAATAACCGCTTCACACACGCCTTCGACCTGAGAGCTAAAACACTTCAGCCCGGCGATCGCGTAACTTATTATTTTGAGGTATGGGATAATGATGCAATTCACGGCAGTAAATCGGCCAGAACCGCTTCCATGCAGTTCCTTGTGCCTACCTTAGAAGAATTGGAACAAATGAAAGACGATGCAAATTCTTCCATAAAAGATAAACTGGATAATGTTTTGGATGATATTAAAGACATCCAAAAACAAACAGAAAAACTCGAGGAAAAACTTTTTGATAAAAAAGAATTGAATTGGGAGGATAAAAAGGAAATTGAAAAATTGATCCAAAAAAATCAAAATGTGCAGCAATCGGTGGAAGAACTTACCGAAGAGTTCAAAGATAACTTGGACATGCAGAAAGAATACATGGAACCCAATCCCGACATCCTCGAAAAACAGGAAAAATTAGAGAAGATGTTTGAAGAAGTTGTGCCGGATGAGATGAAGAAACTGATGGAAGAATTGGAGAAACTGATGGAAAAACTTAATAAAGAACAGAGTTTAGAGGAGATGGAAAAAATGCAAATGAACAACGAACAGGTTGAGAATGAGTTAGATAGAATGCTCGAATTGTTCAAACAAATGGAAATGGAGCAAAAAATGCAGGAAACTGTAGACAAACTCAACGAGCTGGCAGAAAAACAGGAAGAACTTAGCAAAAAAACAGAAGATAAAAAATCAGATAACGCGCAAAACCTTGAGAAACAGGAAGATATAAACGAAAAGTTCGACGATATCCAAAAAGATATGGAAGAAATGCGCGAAATGAACAAGGAATTGGAGCAGCAAAAAGACATGGAGAATACCGAACAACAGGAACAATCCATTGAACAAAATCTCGAAAAATCGTCGGAACAAATAAAACAGGACAACAAGAAACAAGCTGCCCAGAGTCAAAAAAGTGCTTCTGAACAAATGAAGGACCTCGCTCAAAAAATGCAGCAGCAAATGAGTCAGGAAAGCATGGAGCAACAGCAGGAGGACATGAATGCTTTAAGTCACCTGCTCGATAATTTGATCAAACTTTCAGTTGACCAGGAAAAGCTGATGAATGATGTAAAAGGGATCAAGACCAACAATCCGAAATTTGTTGAGCTCATGGCGGAACAACAAAAAATTAAGGAAGACACCAAAATGGTGGAAGATAGTTTGATGGCTCTTGCAAAACGCGTAATGCAGATCAGTACTTTTATTACAAGAGAAATAACAGAAGTAAATCGCAATCTCGATAAAAGTGTGGAGCAGATGGGCGAACGTCAGGTAAACGAATCGAACTTATATCAGCAACTCGCAATGACCGGTTATAACAATCTTGCCTTGATGTTGGATGAAGTGATGCAACAAATGCAGGAACAAATGGCGAAGTCGATGCCCGGTTCTCAAATGTGTCAGAAACCCGGAGGCAGCAAACAATCGGAAATGCCTTCTCTAGGAGAAATGCAAAAACAGCTCAACGACCAGATCAATAAGATGAAGGGTGATATGGAAGGTGGCAAACAGAAGGGTGAAAAATCGGGAATGAGCCAACAATTAGCTGAAATGGCACAAAAACAAGCTGCAATTCGCGATGCCATTCAGAAAATGGCTGAACAAATGGGTGGAGGAAATACGGAAGAAGGTAAACTAGCTAAACAACTACAGCAATTGGCCGATCAGATGGATAAAACCGAGGAGGATATTGTAAACAAACAATTGACCACCGAAACACTGAAACGCCAACAGGAAATATTAACCCGTTTATTGGAAGCTGAAGAATCAGATCGCAAACGGAAAATGGACAACGAAAGAAAATCCAACACGGCCAACGAAATTACAAGACCTCTGCCACCGGCAATAGAAGAATATCTGAAAAAACGCAACGCAGAATCAGACCTTTATAAAACCGTTTCGCCGGAATTGAAACCTTTTTACAAAAATTTAGTAGAAGAATATTTACGGTCGATAACCTACTAAACACTGTAAATGTCGGTAGAACAAATAACGAAACAAATCTGTCTTAAATCTCAACCCGCTAACATAGTCCTTATCGAACCTTTTATTGAAGAGGTTAGAAAGAAATTGGAAATTGCTGATGAAGTTTATGGCAATATTCTGGTATGTATAACGGAGGCAGTAAACAACGCTATCCTGCATGGCAATAAGTCTGACAGCGATAAAGAAGTTACCATTTCCATAAAAAAGGAAAGCAATAAACTAACTTGTCTTATTAAGGATCAGGGCTGTGGATTCGATTTTTCCAACCTTCCTGATCCCACAGCCCCCGAAAACATTGAAAATACAGGAGGAAGAGGAATATTTCTGATGAAACATCTCTCCGACCTGGTAGTTTTTTCAAATGATGGCAGCAAGGTTGAAATCCAATTTCGTCTCTGATGAGCAATGTTACCTTCGTTTCTAACCAAACGGATTTCAAATTAAAACAAGCTTCCCGGCATCGCACCTGGGTGGAACGCATCATCATTGCCAACCATAAATTTCCATCTGATATTCAGTTCATTTTTTCTACGGACGATTTCATCGCCGACCTGAATAAACAATATCTCCATCACAGCACTTTAACCGATATCATCACGTTTAACTACAACTCCGGCAATTATATCTCCGGTGATATCTTTATAAGTATCGACAGAGTAAAAGAAAACGCAGAAAAATTTAAAACGGATTTCTATCCCGAACTCCAGCGTGTAATGATCCATGGAATTCTCCATCTGCTCGGCTACAACGACAAAACCGAAGCCGAAAAAAGGAAGATCCGCAAAAAAGAAGACGAATCACTCCAGATATTAGATCGGATCTGAGGACGTGAATCGTCAATCGTGAGTCGTGAACCCGTTCTATACACCGTGGTTAATGCTGTGGTTGGTGTTTTTTACCAACCACTGGAGGGTAGGCGTGAATCGTTATTCCGTGGAGATTAACTCCCTTAATAACGGGTTCATACAAAGGTTTCACGTGGAACAAAATCAACAACCACTGGAAGTTTTCCCGGACTCACGGCTCACGATTGAAGGTTCACGAACTTCAAAGGTTCCACGTGGAACAATCCAAATACCAAAAATTTCAACTTATATATATTAGCATCCCCAACACGGATTCACGATTTCCGATTCACGATGCACGCGCCCAGATTCACGAACTTGTTCCACGTGGAACTTTCATCGCCTATAAAATCTTTACCTTTGCAGAACCATGTTCAAAGAATACGATGTAATAGTAGTAGGTGCCGGTCACGCCGGATGTGAGGCAGCCGCCGCAGCAGCCAATATGGGTTCCTCTGTATTGCTTGTTACGATGAATATGCAAACCATAGCACAAATGAGCTGTAACCCAGCCATGGGTGGGGTTGCAAAGGGACAGATCGTAAGGGAAATTGATGCTTTAGGGGGATATTCGGGAATTGTGACGGATAAAACCATGATACAATTCCGTATGCTGAATATATCTAAAGGTCCTGCTATGTGGAGCCCGAGGGCACAAAGCGACAGAATGTTGTTTGCGGGAGAATGGCGTAATAAGTTGGAACAAACACCTAATGTAGATTTTTGGCAAGATACCGTGGCGGGATTAATAGTTAAGAATGGAGTTGTGGGTGGAGTTAAAACTTCCATGGGGATGGAGATCAGATCAAAATCGGTGGTGCTTACCAACGGGACCTTTTTAAACGGTTTAATACATATTGGAGAAAAGAATTTTGGCGGCGGTAGAATGGCAGAAAGGTCAGCTACCGGTATCACGGAACAATTGATCACTCTGGGTTTTGAAAGTGGAAGAATGAAGACGGGAACACCTCCAAGATTGGATGGGAGAAGTTTGAATTATGATCTGATGGAAGAACAAAAGGGAGATGAAAAACCTGGAAAGTTCTCCTATACCAATACCACAGCATTAAAAAAACAGAGGAGTTGTTATATTACTTATACTTCGGAGGCAGTGCATGCAGAATTAAAAAAGGGTTTTGAAAAATCTCCAATGTATTCAGGGAGGATAAAAGGCCCGGGTCCAAGATATTGCCCTTCCATTGAAGATAAAATAGATCGCTTTGCATCCAAAGACAGGCACCAGATATTTGTGGAGCCTGAGGGTTGGAATACAGTGGAGGTTTATGTCAACGGTTTTTCTACGAGTCTGCCGGAGGAAGTTCAGTATGCAGCACTTAAAAAAATAGTCGGTTTTGAGAATGTAAAAATGTTCAGACCCGGCTATGCAATTGAGTATGACTATTTTCCTCCCATGCAATTAACCAATACATTGGAAACTAAATTGGTTAAGAACCTCTTTTTTGCCGGACAGATTAATGGCACTACCGGTTATGAAGAAGCAGCCTGTCAGGGACTTATGGCCGGAATTAATGCTCATCAGGCCGTCTTTGAAAAGGAACCTTTTGAAATTGACAGGAGTGAAGGATATATAGGGGTTTTGATAGACGATCTGATCACAAAAGGCACTGAAGAACCTTATAGAATGTTTACTTCAAGAGCGGAATACAGAGTGCTTTTGCGTCAGGACAATGCGGATCTCAGACTTACGGAAAAGGCCCATAAAATAGGTTTGGCTTCTGATGAACGCATGAAGAGAGTAAATGAAAAGTTGGCAGCAACTTCTAAACTTATCGATTACCTGAGAACTACTAGTGTTGATCCGGATCAGATAAATGGTTTACTTGAACAAAAAGGCTCTGCACCAATTAAACAAAAATCGAAGATCGCCGCCTTACTGGCACGACCACATATAGCTTTGATGGATTTCAAAGGAATAAATGCAGCAATAGATACGGTATTCGATTCGTTTGAGGAAGAGTTTTTCGAACAAGCTGAAATAACAGTTAAGTACGAAAATTACATTACAAAGGAAAAAGAGTTAGTGGACAAAATGCTGAGACTGGAAAATATTCTAATTCACGACACTATTAATTATAGTCTCATTCATTCCATCTCCCTGGAAGCAAGAGAAAAACTTACTAAAATAAAACCTAAAACTCTGGGACAAGCAAGCAGAATAAGCGGCGTTTCGCCCTCAGATATTTCTGTATTGATGATTCATATAGGACGATGAGAAGAAATCCAATTTATTTTTACATCCTTATTGCCCTGACTATTTACAGTTGTGCAAATGTGGTTACTCCCACCGGAGGAGAAAAAGATATTATTCCCCCTACAGTTTTACAATACTCTCCAGATACAAATTCCCTCTATTTTGATGCTCCCGAAATACATATTCAGTATGATGAATACGTTGTTTTAAATGATGTATTTAATCAGGTAATTATCTCTCCACCCCTGGATGGAATTCCCGAATATAAAATAAAAGGAAAAACACTTACCATTAAATTAAATTCTACACTTAGAGATTCCACAACATATACCGTTAATTTCGGTCAGGCAATTAAAGATAATACCGAAGGAAACATATTAAATAATTTTACATATGTATTTTCCACGGGAAGTTATCTCGACTCTTTGCAGATCTCCGGAAAAGTAACAGATCTTTTAACAGGCGCTCCTTCAGAAAAAACTTTTGTTGTTTTATATTATGAACCTACCGACAGTTCTTTTCGAACACAACAGCCGTATTATTTTACAAAAACAGATGAAACCGGGAATTTTAAAATATCCAATATTAAAGCCGGAGAATATAAATTGTATGCATTAGAAGACCAAAATTTTAATTATTTCTATGATCTTCCAAACGAAAGAATTGCATTTCAACGTGAAACAATTTATATAGATTCCAATATAACAGATCAAAAACTGCAGATATTTTCTGAAGAAAAGATCAGACAAAATCTGTTAGAAACAAAGTCACAAAGATATGCTCAAACACAAATGGTGTTTTCAAGACCCAGTACTGAGGTAAGTATAACTTCATTAAACCCAATTTCTGAAAAGATTTATTTCACAAAAAACAAATCTCTGGATACCATTATAGTATGGTCTGACAATTATAAACTTGATACATTCAGATTAAAAATAAATTACGACACTACAGAAATAATTAAAAAAATAAGTTTAAAATCAATTCCGGTCGATTCCAATTTTCAATTAAATAAAAATACATTCACCAGTAATGTTACTGCAATTAACAAAGGCGGAGACACCCGTGCTGACTGGGATCCGGAGAAGGTAATAATTCTAAAATTTTATAATCCGGTTTTATCTTTCGACACTACCATGTTAAAAATTTGGAGTGTGAACGACAGTGTTTTTTTGCCACACCCCATAATTAAAATCGATAGTCTGGATTCCAGAAAAGTTTATATTCAATATACCTGGAAACCGGAAAATGCTTATGATATAATTCTCGCTAAAAATTTCACGAAAGATATCTTCGGATTAGAAAATAAACCTGATACCTTAAAAATACTTTTGAAAAAACAGGATGCTTATTCTTTACTCACAACTACAATTAAAAATTTGTCGGGACAAAATATTATTTTTCAACTTATGAAATCTGATCTATCACCCGTGGAAGAAATCTATATTGAGGAAGCACAGTTTACAGGAGAAGAAAAAAAATATGCGGTAACAATTAATTATCTCGTTCCGGGAATTTACAGGATCCGCGCTATAATCGATCTAGATAAAAATGGAAAATGGTCGCCCGGTGATCTATCGAAAAATACACTTCCTGAACCGGTAATTCTTTTCCCAATTGATCAAAATTTACGCGCAAACTGGGAAAATGAAATTGATTGGGTAATAAAATAACGTGAAAAAAATATAAAATCCACAAAGAAAAACGGCGTTTATATTTAACCGCTGTGCAATTATTTTCCTTTTTCTGACACGTAGTCTCAAAACAATATTGAGAGCCTCAGAATTGATTTAAATGGAAATTTCGACTACATCGAACCCAAAACGAATTCAGGCACAGCTGTTTTGCAATAATTCCAACCAAAGGTTTCTATACACCATTTTTTAAGTTCAAGGGCTTCATCTACCACTAATTCTTTAATTGCCTTATTTAATTCTGTTCGAAACAGATCGTGATCAAAACTCACCTTCACAAGGATCATTTTGCAATACTCAAGCATCGTCATAAATTTCTAAAATTATCCTACCACTAAAACGGGTTACAATTTGCAAATGTTGCAAAAAAATGAGATTTCTTTATCATTAGATTTTAACACCTTAAAAATGCCTGCACTACCTAAAAGACATTTTATTTTTCTAACTTTATTTCTAAATTTCGACAGCATCAAACTTCTCAGTATTATGAAGAAACAAATTACACTATTAGGCATTCTCCTCGCCTTTGTTATAATTGGGAAAACACAAATAACAGCTTATCCTGATACCAGTATATGTCCGGGTGATGAAGTAACTCTTGGAACTTCTCTTGTTGACTTTTGTGGCGACTGCTACAGCTATCAGGAATTAGAATATGCTCCGGAACCTATTGGTGGTTTAGCAGTAACCATGGTGGATGATACCTATATCGGGCCTTATGATGTTGGTTTCGACTTTTGTTTCTTTGGGGAGACCTATACCGAATTTTATTTATGTTCAAATGGATGGATAAGTTTTGTGGAACCCGGAGGAAGCTGGGCAGGTAACTGGACTCCCGATGGTCCAATACCGGATGCTGCAGGCGATGTTCCCAAAACTGCAATATTTAGTCCCTGGACCGATTGGCACACCGGGTTATGTGAAGAATGTATCCATTTTGAAAATGCAGGTGTTGCACCAAACAGAAAATTAATAATTACCTGGGATGAAGTTCCTCTCTTTTCATGCACAGACGATATTGGTACTTTTCAAATTATATTACGTGAAACATCCAATTTTATCGACAACCATTTTACGGATGTAATGGTTTGCCCAACTTGGGATATAGGTGTTTCAACGCAAGGGTTACAAAACCAAAATGGCACCATTGCATTTACTGTAGAAGATAGAAACGCAACAGCCTGGGAAGCTCATGATGAATCATGGAGATGGTATACAAGTTTAGTGGCCTGGTATGATGAAGATGGTGTTTTGATTGGAGAAGGACAAACGGTTGATGTTTCGCCCGAATTCACAGAAACATATACTGTTGTTCAAACTCTTTGTGATGGAACTGTTTATACCGATGATGTAACAGTGGAAGTTGGTGCCGATTTTGACGTGGACCTTGTTTCAACAAATATTACCTGCGGTGGAGATGGAGATGGCTCAGTTTCCATAACTATTACCGGAGGACTTGAACCATACACCTATGAATGGAGTACAGGTGAAACAGGAGTTACCGAATTGACTGATCTCGATGGAGGAACATATTCTGTTACCGTTACTGAAGCCGGCGGATGTCAGAGAACTTATGAATTCACTATTATAGAACCTGCAACATTAGAAGGAACTGCGGAAGATATTATTAATAATCCTTGTAATGCTTATACTGATGGATACGTGCATATAGTACCAACCGGAGGAACCATTCCATATACCTTTAGTCTTGATGGTGGAGATCCAACAATAGTAGGTGAATTCTCAGATCTACCGGCAGGCGAATACAATGTAACAATTACAGATGCAAGCGGATGCACTTTTGAGGTTCCTTTTTCTATAACCGAACCAATATTATTAACCGCTGATGCAACAGCTGATGATCAAACCATATTTGTTGGTCAAACTGCAACTATAACAGTGGAGACCAGTTTAGCAGATATCGTTACAGCAACCTGGGAGCCGGAAGTGCCATGTTTGGATGACCCTTGTTTAACAACCACAGTAGCACCTACAACAACAACAACTTATACAATAACAGTAGTAAATTCCGAAGGATGTATAGCTGTAGATACAATAACCATATTTGTAGAATTTGTACCGGAAGTATTTTTCCCCTCCGCTTTTTCACCCAATAGTGATGGAACAAACGACTTATTCCAAAGTATCGGATATAATATTACAACCTACCACCTTAAAATATTCAATCGTTGGGGAGAAATAATATTTGAAACAGATACCTACGATGCATCCTCAGGCTGGGACGGAAAATTTGAAGGCGAAGAACAAGATATGGGAACCTACGTTTGGCAAGTTTCCGCAGGATTTATTAATGGCGAAGAATATATTGATTCGGGGAATTTTGTTTTGGTTAGGTAGTAGTTTAAGCCAGATAACATATTAATTATTTTGTATATGCATTATTAGGATAACTATATACAGTAGTATGTTCAGGATATTGAGCGAGGGAGAAGTAGTGTAAGCATTAGTGAGACCCTCGCTAAGAGCGAGAGCCTCACTGGCTCCAGATTAAGTAAATCCCACCGTTTGTTTTCCTAGGTCATATGTCCTATTTCCTAGGTCAATTTTCTTTGTCCCCTTCCCTTGTCCTTTGTCAAGTCCCGTGTCCATTATCCTGTATCCTATGTCCCTTTTAAATTATTTGTTGACATATTGTGTATTTCGTAGATAAAATTCTATCTTTGTCCTCCCAAAATAGTTAGTGATGAAAAGGACGTTTCAACCTTCTACAAGAAAGAGAAAAAATAAACATGGATTTCGTGAGCGCATGAAAACCAAAGATGGCCGCAATATTATAGCACGTCGTCGCCGCAAAGGACGCAAAAAACTGACTGTATCTGACGAAAGAAATATCGGCAAATAACAAACAGCAGGGAGCGGAGACCTTTAATCTGAACTCCATAAGCCGAGCCACTTTCAGCAAAGGGGAAAGGCTTAGCGATAAAAATATAACTGCCTCGCTTTTTAAAGCGGGGCAAAGTTTTTTACAGCACCCCTATACTGTAATTTATACCATTACCGAACTTCCTGGCATTTCTCCTGTTCAATTATTAATTTCCGTATCAAAGAACCGCTTTCCGCGTGCAGTGGACCGAAATAAGGTAAAAAGACAGGTCCGCGAAGCATATCGGAAAAATAAAGCCGGATTATATCAAATGTTAATGGCAGAAAACAAACAACTTGCTTTGGCCATTATATATTCTTCAAAAAAAATAACAACATTTAACGAGACGGAAAATAAAATCAAAGTAGCTTTATCCACGCTAATCAAAAAAATATCAGATAATGGATAAAAAAACCGTTTAGTAAAATTAACCTTGTGGAAGAGTCAAATATCGCGTTGCAAAAAATTAAAAAATTCATAGGATGGATATTTATTTTCCCGATCAAAATATACCAATGGGTATTATCACCGTTATTACCTAACTCCTGCAGATATACACCAACCTGCAGTCAGTATATGATAGAAGCAATTAAAAAACACGGTCCATTAAAAGGTGGTTGGTTGGGATTAAAAAGAATCGGAAGATGACACCCATGGGGAGGACATGGACATGATCCGGTTCCATAAATAAAAGATCATTTTTAAAATATAATTACAAAGAATTTATAATTATGAAAAACATTAATTCATTTATTAAAACAACAAAAGGGCGATTAATTATTTCGCTTATCAGTATATCTTCTGTATTTGTTTTTACTTCTGCGGCAACAGGTGCAGATCTATTTGAGATCGGAAAAAATATCGACATATTTACTTCTGTTTATAAAGAATTAAATACTTATTATGTGGATGATATTGATCCAAATAAATTAATGCGCACAGGTATTGATGCAATGTTGGAAAGTCTGGATCCATATACCAATTATATTTCTGAAGCAGAATTGGAAGGATATAAATTTCAAATAACAGGAAATTATGGAGGAATAGGTGCAAGCATAAGACCTATAGATGGAAAATCCACCGTGATAGAATGTTTTAAAGGATTTGCTGCAGAAAAAGCAGGTTTATTACCGGGTGATATTATTTTGGAAATTGATGGAAAAGTTCTTGATGTTAAAAATGATGAAGCTATTAGCGAATTGTTGAGAGGTTCACCGGGAACTACAGTTAAATTAAAAGTAAACAGACCATATGAAGATAAAACATTTGATCTTGCTGTTACAAGAGAAGATATAGATATGCCAAATGTTCCTTACTACGGATTTGCAGAACCGGGAATTGGATATATAATCTTAACTCAATTTACAGAAGATGCAGGATTAAATGTTGGCAATGCATTAAAAGAATTAAAGAAACAAGATCCTCAAATGAAAGGAGTTATTCTCGACCTCCGCGGAAATCCGGGGGGATTATTGAGAGAAGCCGTAAACGTTTCAAACATCTTTATTGATAAAGGTCTGGAGGTGTGCAGCACACTTGGAAAGGTGAAGGAATGGGACAAAACATTTAATGCATTAAATGCTCCTATCGATAGTAAAATTCCTTTAATAATTCTTTCCAATAGCTCCTCTGCATCCGCTTCCGAAATTGTTGCGGGAACTATACAGGATTATGACAGAGGAGTTATTCTCGGTGAAAAAAGTTATGGAAAAGGATTGGTTCAAACAACCAGAGATATTTCATTTAATACTAAATTAAAACTCACCACAGCAAAATATTATATCCCTAGCGGAAGATGTATTCAAGCCTTGGATTATACGCATAGAAATGTGGATGGAAGTGTAGGAAAATTACCTGATTCACTTAAAACTGCATTCAAAACAAAAAGCGGAAGAACTGTTTACGACGGTGGTGGAATTGATCCTGATGTTGCTGTGGAAAGAGAATTATATAAAGATATTACTTACAGTCTCATCAGAAAAAATCTTATATTCAAATACGCAACAAAATATAAATTTGAACATCCAACTATTGCTGATGCAAAAACCTTTTCTATTTCAGAAAAAGATTATGAAGATTTTATCAGCTGGTTAAGTGATAAAGAATACGATTATGTAACAGATACAGAAAAAGATCTTGAATATCTGGAAGCAAGCGCAAAAAATGATTCCTATTACGAATCATTACAATCAGATTTCGCTTCCCTAAAATCAAAAATTAATCACGATAAAGAAAAAGATCTCATCAAATTTAAAGAAGAGATCAAACAGGAATTAAATACAGAAATTTCATCCCGCTATTATAATGAAGACGGCAGAATAGAATCTTCTTTTAAATCTGATCAGGAAATATTAAAGGCAACTGAATTACTTAAGGATGCAAATAAATATCAGGGATTATTGTTGCCGGCTAAATAAATAGTGACACAGGAAACGGGACACAAGACACAGGACTTGACATAGGACATGGGAAGGGGACATAGAAAATGACCTAGGAAATAAGACATATGACCTAGGGAAACAAACGGTGGGATTTACTTAATTCGGAGCCAGTGAGGCTCTCGCTCCCAGCGAGGGTCTCACTAACGGTAACCGCGCACCGCCACTGCCACTGCCAACTGTTTACTTTTTCATTTCAAAGCGACTCTCCAATATTACAAACTGTGACTGCGACAGGCCCCCAACCCCATAGGGGAGCTTTCGTTTTCGTTAACATTATAATTAGATTTTCAACTCGAAGCTACAACCACCAATGATACAACCTGCAAACTGCGACTGTGACTGCGACTGTTGACTATTTACTTTTCAACCCGAAGCGAAAATCTCTAATGTTACTAACTGCGACTGTGACTGCGACTGTTAACTTTTTCATTTCGAAGCAATATTCTCCAATGTTACTACCTGCCCACTGTTGACTGCCCACTGTTGACTTTTTCATCCGAAGCGAAAATCCCCAATGTAACTACCTGCCCACTGCCACTGCCTACTGCTACTGCCACTTTTAACTACCACTGCCACAACCCACTCTAATGATCCTAATCATAAAACCTTAGCACATTTTTTAATTACTTTGCATTAAATTCTATAGTTATGCGATCTGTTATTTCCATTTTATTAATTATAATTTGTTCTCTGAGCAACATACAAAGTTTTTCACAAAACGTTAAGGAACAAGAACTTAAAGCACATGTTGTATATCTTGCCGATGATAAACTGGAAGGACGTGCAACGGGATCGGCAGGGGAAAAACTTGCATCTGATTATATAGCGGAAGAGTTTCGTAAAATGGGGCTAAAACCAGCCGGTGATGCAAATACTTATCTTCAGGCGTTTGATGCACATTCCGGTAAAAAACCAGGAGAGAATAATTATATTTTAGCTGAAAATAAATGGAGTGATCTTCAAATTGCTTTCCCGCATCCAATGTCGGCAAACGGCATTGTTACTGCGCGTCTACTCGATGTTAATTTCGGAATAACTGCAGCTGTAAATAATTATGATGATTACGCTAATGTTGATGCAGGAGGCAAAATTGTTTTAGTGCAATTATCATCACCCGATGGAACACATCCACATTCAAAATATATTGAATTTAATGATGAACGAAGTAAAATTAAAAACGCAATTGCACACGGAGCGGCCGCAGTAATTTTTTATAATATTGATTCAAATTATCAATCGCCGGTTGCCGATTACAGGAGAAATACTGCTGCGGAAAATATTCCTGTTTATTACGTGGAAAATTCGGTGGTGAATGCACTTAAAAACTATAAAGGGTCAATTACAATATCTGTTGAATTATTGGAACAAATAAGAACAGGGCATAACATTGCAGGATTTATCGACAATAAAGCAACCAGTACTGTAATAATTGGAGCACATTACGATCACCTCGGACACGGAGAAATAGAAGGCTCACTTTACAGAGGAGAACCAGCCATACATAACGGTGCTGACGATAATGCCAGTGGCGTGAGTCTTATTATTGAATTGGCAGAAAAATTAAAATCCTCAAACCTGAAAAACAATAATTATTTGATAATTGCATTCAGTGGCGAAGAAATGGGTTTATTCGGAAGTAAGGCATATGTAAATTCAGATGCTATGAAAAATTATACCCCTAATTACATGCTCAATTTTGATATGGTGGGGAGATTGGACAGCACTAAAACAATTATTATTAACGGTGTAGGTTCTTCAACTAATTTTTCGGTATTAAAAAATATCAATGAATCAGATATTAAAATTGTTACCACAGAATCAGGTATAGGACCAAGCGATCAAACATCTTTTTATTTAAAGGATATTCCGGTTTTACATTTCTTTACCGGTTCACATAGCGATTATCATAAACCGGGCGATGATGCTGATAAGGTTAATTATTCGGGAATAAAAAATATTTTAGATTATACTTATGTATTAATTGATTCCCTAAATTCGTTAGGGAAAATAAACTTTACCAAAACCAAGGAAGACAATAACGATAACACTCCACGATTTACTGTAACAATGGGAGTAATTCCGGATTATGTTTATTCGGGAAAAGGTATGCGGATAGATGGAGTAAGTGATGGAAAACCCGCTCAAAAAGCAGGTATAATGGCGGGGGATATCGTACTTAAATTGGGAGAATACGAAATAGTGGATATGATGGCTTATATGCAGGCTTTAGGTAAATTAAAAAAGGGTGATAAAACAGTGGTTGTTATTTTGAGAAATGAAACTCAAATGGAACTACCAATACAATTTTAAATGGCACTTCTGCTCAACATAGAAACATCGGTTCCCATTTGCAGCGTAAGTATAGCAAATGACGGAATTTGTTTGGCTGAAAGCAGAAGTGATACAGCTAATGATCATATCGCCCAACTCACCTCACTTATAATTGAAACGTTAAAAAAAACAGGAAATAAACTTAAAGACCTGGATGCCATTGCCGTAAGTTGCGGTCCGGGTTCCTATACGGGGTTGAGAATTGGCGTATCAACAGCAAAAGGTATGTGCCACGCCATAAACAAACCACTGATCGCTGTAAATACCCTCAGGAGTATGGTGGAGCCGCTTTTAAGCGTTTACAAACAGTCTGATACACTCTTTTGTCCCTTAATTGATGCCCGGCGCCTGGAAGTATATACTGCCATCTACAACCGGATTGGAGAAACTATTATGCCCCCTCAGCCCTTACTATTTGAAGAAACAGGGTATTCGGAGTTCTTAAACCAGGCAAAAGTAATCTTCTTCGGAAGTGGTTTAGACAAGGGAAAACCCTTCTTACAGCATCAAAATGCCGTTTTTCACGATGATCATGAACAAATTTCTTCCAATTTGTCTGCTCTTTCCTTTGCCAGATACCAAAATGAAGAATTCGAAGACCTCGCCTATTTCGAGCCGGAATACATTAAGGAATTCTACAGCACAAAAAAATAATTCAAACTAGCTGCACATATATTTTGTTTTTAACATTATGCGGAGTATATTTGATTATCAGTCAGCCTCGTGGGGTAGATTAACTGCTTAAAAAGTATTTATGCCCGCAACACATGCCATTAAAATATTGAACTCCGATATTAACGGAGAAATTAAACTGGATTACAACAACCTGAAAAAAACAGTGCTTGTGATCAGGTCCGTAGACCATAAACTCAGACAGCAAATAATTAAAATGCTGACTGAATCTCCGAAATTAACTGTCTCCGAAATTTATTTAAAATTGCGAATTGAACAATCAATTGCCTCCCAACATTTGGCATTATTAAGAAGAAGCGGAGTGGTTCAAACTAAAAGAAGTGGAAAATTTATTTATTATACCTTAAATCAGGAGCGACTGGAAGAAATATCTCAACTCATTAAAGAACTAGCAAAATAACTTCTATGGGACGAGCAATTTTATATGTATTTGATAATGTTGAAAATAGCGAACTACATTCAGCTGCCATAATTTTACGTGCAATAGCACATCCCTTAAGATTAAAAATGATGGCATTTATAGATAAAAATAAATCCATCACCGTAAATAAAATTTTCACCAGTCTCAATCTCGATCAATCCATTGCCTCCCAACAACTCAACATCCTCCGCACCGCAAATCTCGTTAAAACAAAAAGAGAAGGTAAATACATTTACTATTCTTTAAACTACGATAATATTGAACGGGTGAATGGGTTGATAGAGAAGTTTAGAGGGAAAGCATGAGGAAGAATCGAACCCGCCTGCTAACCGCGTCGGGCAGGGGGAGAAGTCTTAAAGAATCGAAGGGAGAAGAATCGAAGGGAGAAGGGGAAGATTCTAAGGAATAAAAAAGGAAGGAAGGTGTGTAAGGGTTTAAAAAGGGCTTCAGATTTTACCTTAATTATATCTCGGAGGAACTGAGGCTCTCGCTCCAAGCGAGGGTCTCAGTAATGGCATAAACCAAAACTTTTCTTTTCGAAGCGAAATCCTACAATGATACAACCTGCCCACGGGCCCCCAACCCCATAGGGGAGCTTTCGATTTCGTTCGAATAAAAATACAATTTCAATTCGAAGTAATAATCTCCAATGTTACAAACTGCCCTTAAGTTGACAAAGGACACAAGACATAAGACACAGGACTTAACTCCAATTTCAATTGAAAATTCATTTTATATTCTAAACTCCCTGAAGTATAAATCAGAAATAATATTTTATTTCGAAGCGAAATCCTACAATGATACAACCTGCCCACTGTTTACTGCCCACTGTTTACTGCCCACTATTGACTCTTTCCTTTCGAAGCGAAAATCCCCAATGTTACAAACTGCCAACTGCCAACTCCTCAAACTTCACAACCCAGCTTTCGCAGAAATATCCAACATTCTCTGAATCGACTTTCTTGCCATGGAGATAGTTGGTTCTTTAATTAATATTTCGGGAAGTTCATATTTCATGGCGATGTATAATTTTTCTAAGGTGTTTCTTTTCATGTGCGGACAATCATTACAGGCACATAAATTATCTGGTGGTGCAGGAATAAAAGTTTTATGAGGAGAATTTTTTTGCATTTGATGAATTATTCCTGTTTCTGTAACAACAATAAATTCATTTGCTTCGTCTTGCGCAGAATATTTTAATAATCCTGTAGTGCTTCCGATAAAATCAGCAATTTTTAATACGGGTTCTTCACATTCCGGATGGGCAATTACTTTTGCATTGGGATGTTTTATTTTTAATTTGGTTATTTTTTCCAAAGAAAATATTTCATGCACCATACAACTTCCATCCCATAAAACCATTTTTCTTCCGGTTTTCTTTTCTATATATCTTCCCAAATTTTTATCCGGAGCAAAAATTATATTTTGATCAGCGGGAACACTTTCTACAATTTTAACTGCATTACTACTAGTGCAAATAATATCACTTAATGCCTTTATTTCTGCCGTACAGTTAATATAAGATATAACTACATGATTGGGGTGACTTTTAATAAATCGTTCGAATAACACAGGCGGACAGCTATCTGCAAGCGAACATCCTGCCTTACTATCAGGCATTATTACTTTTTTATTCGGATTTAAGATCTTCGCTGTTTCTGCCATAAAATGCACACCGGCAAATACTATCATATCAGCACTGGTTGTAACGGCATTTTGTGCAAGTCCTAAACTATCGCCAATATAATCTGCAATATCCTGAATATCAGGCTCCTGATAATAATGTGCGAGTATTACCGCATTTTTTTCTTTCTTTAATTTATTGATCTCTTCAAACAGATCTAACGTTGGATCAATAAATTCATCTATAAATCCGGTTCGTTCCAAAAGAGCGATATCCACAACTTTTTCCCCCTTAATGATCATGGCTATTTTTTTTAAATAAATAAAGAATCATCATCAGTGCTGTTAATTGGTTGATAAGTATTAAATAACAATCTTGTAAAAAGAGTTGTCCATATAATTAACACCTACATCAACATTCTGCAAACATCCGTTATTAAATATAATCAACTGTTTTGCAGGTAATCAACACGCTGTTAGTACAAAGTTAACAGGAAAACTTTTTAGATAACAACATACTGTCAACGTACAAAAGGTGTTGGCGAAATCCAATCTATCCACAATAATTCTCTTTGCACTTTTATTTAATTTATTTACCAAGACTTTATCCATAGGAATTCACCCTGCGCTAACAATCTGTTAACATGATGTACCGATGAAAATGATGTACCAATGTACCAATGAAAATGATGTACCAATGAACAGCCGGCATTGTCCTAGTATTATTGCAACTACCTAAAACTTGTGACTGAGTAAAAAATTAGCAAATTAGCAACCGACCTACGGTCTATTAGCAAATGGAACAGCCGGAATAAAATTGAGAATTGAGAATGGAACAGCCAAACTTAACGTATCATTGAATGAACTAACTTCCGGGCGAGCTGCAATTATAAAATTACCAAACTACCAAATTATCAAATGTTCCTATAAAATCCCATTTCACCGAGGTATTCCCAGACTTTTTCGGGAACAAGGTATCTGATGGAAACTCCGTTTTTGAGGCTTTCGCGGATGAAGGTGGAGGAAATGTCGATGAGAGGGACCTTGAAGAAGGAAAAATTGCCTTTTATGGGTGCTGTGGGGGATTCTGTATCGCGGCGGGTGTAAATATAAACCGGATGATCGCTAAGGATGAGTTCAATATTTTTCCATTTTGATAGTCCCGGTAGATTATCGGAACCCATCAGGAGCACAAAGGTGTGTTCGGGGTGTTTTTCTTTGAGGTAAGTGAGCGTGTTTATGGTGTAAGATGGTTGAGGTAACTTGAATTCAATACTGGAGGCTTCCAATTTGTAATTATCCTCTACTGCAAGGTTTACCATGTATAATCTGTGTTTTTCGTCTAACAATGTACTTTTTTGTTTGAAAGGATTTTGTGGAGAGACTACAAACCAAACTTTATCAATATCGGTATTTTCTGCAAAATAATTTGCAATAATTAAATGCCCCGTATGAATTGGGTTAAAAGAGCCGAAAAAGAGACCGATCTTCATATGAATCAGGTAAAAATAAAGCAATTACATGATATGTTCCAAGTTATATGGAATTCTAAATCAAACAATAGTAAAACATATAATTTATAAAATTGTACATTTTGGAGGAGATATTATTATTAATTAATTTCCATTTATGGAGATACAAAAATTTATTAAGTATTAATATTAAAATTAATTACTTCCCTCCAGAATTAGAAAGAAACGTTGAATCTGTTCTTCGTTTCCTAAAACAAAAAATTTAGTGTCGGGTTTTAATACAGTATCGGGAGCCGGGTTAACAATGTATGCTCCGCTTTCATTTTTATATCCTATAATATTTGCCCCGGTTTTATTTCTGATGTCAAGTTCACCTATGGATTTATTTTTATATTTTTCAGGTAGGGAATTGTAATGAATTTCCTCAATACGAATATTTATTTTTCCTGTAATAAAATCTACAAACTCTAAAACGTCGGGTTTGGTAATGAGCGCTGCCATATGAGATCCACCAATTTTATCTGGCATGATCACATTATCGGCTCCTGCGCGTTTGAGTTTACTTTCGGCGCCGTCGTTTGAGGCGCGACTTATTATTTTCATGGCAGGATTCATTTCATGTGCAGTTAATACAACAAAAACATTTGCAGCATCATCGGGTAGTGTTGTTATTAATGCTTTTGCATGTTTTATTCCTGCGGATAATAATACCTCATCTTCTGTGGCATTTCCCTCCACAAAAAGCGTATTATCAGCACGAAATTGTTCGATAATATGTGTATCATTTTCAATAACAACATAAGCCATTTTACCTGCAGTAAGTTGTTGACACGCCTGTCGCCCGTTTCGGCCATAACCGCAAACAACAACATGATTTCTGAGTTGATCAATTTCTTTATTCACGCGTAAGTGTTTAAAATACATTCTGAATTCGCCTTCCACAATAAATGATGTAACTATTGTAATTACATAAACATAAGTGGCAACGCTTAATAAAATTAATAGAGATGTAAAAACCTTTCCTCCATCGGTAAGGGGATGCACTTCGTTATACCCTACGGATGCAACCGTTATCATTGTCATATACATTGCATCTAGCAAAGTATATTTTTCAATTACGATATAACCGTAAGTACCAATTATAAATACGAAGATCAATAAAAAAATACCACCTATCAATCGCTTTAATACCCCATAGGATCTGAGCAGTTTGATAATGTTTTTCATAGCCCACAAATGTAAGATATCTTAAAACACTACAGGTAGAACTTTCATCACTCTTCTAAATGAGTTTATTCCATAAGGGCCTCTATAAATAATGAATTATTTTTTCCTTGGCAATGGAAAAAAGCTGCTGGTCCTTCTTTTATACTCAGCATATTTATCGTTTCCATCATATCTTTTTTCGAGCATGGTTACTCCTGATACTTTTAATAATAAATAAGTGAGTAGAATCGGAGAAAGTAGGGAGAGATACCAATACCCTGATCCAAGCGAAATTAGAAATACGCCCCACCATACGCAGGTTTCCCCGAAATAATTGGGGTGTCTACTATATCGCCATAAACCCGAATCCATAACTTTTCCTTTATTTGCAGTGTTCCGTTTGAATTTTAAAAGCTGATAATCGGCAAATGTTTCAAATAACCATCCGGTTAACCAAAGCAGAACTCCAATTATATTTATATTAGAAAAGGTTTGATCCCGGGAGAACATAATACCTATTATGGGTAATGAAATAACCAACATCAGCGCTCCCTGTAGCATAAAAACCTTATAAAAACTGATCCAGACAGTTTTTTCACCCCAATCTTTCCGAAAGGCTACATATCTGGGATCTTCCCCTTTCCCAAAATTTCGATAAAAAATATGAATTGCAAGTCGGAGCCCCCAAAGTGTTACCAGATAGGCGATCACAAATTGTCTGGGTGAAATTTCCTCCAACCTGAACAACCAATGATGTGCAACTGCCATAAAACCAAGTCCCCAAAATCCATCCACTATACTCATATCCTTGCGATAAATGCTGTATAACCACACGGCGGTCATAAAAACGAGTATAAGAATTGCAGATGTTAGAACTTGATATCCCATGTTTAAAGGCTTTAAAAAAAAATTGGAAATATTTCAAATATAGGAAACATTTTTCCGGAACTATTGTTTAGGTAATATATGTATATACATATAAACTAAAAAAATTATGATAAAAACTACAATTATAACGATTGCAAGCGCAGTACTGTTGACATTTTCAGCATGTAAAAGCGCCCCGAATGCCGATGAAGCCAAAACAGGTGAGGCCCAGGAAGTAAAATTAACAGAAGGATCTGCAACGGTACCGATCAACGTTACAGAAAGCAAACTTGAATGGATCGGAACCAAAGTAACAGCTTATCACAGTGGTACTGTTGCCATTAAAAGTGGTGATATTATGGTGAAAGACGGAATGATCTCCGGCGGAAAATTTGTGTTGGATATGCCTACATTAGTTTCCCTTAAGGATGATGAAGGTTCTAATGGTAAACTTACAGGTCACTTAAAATCACCCGACTTTTTTGATGTTGCAACCTACCCAGAATCCACTTTTGAAATAACCGCTGTAACGCCATTTAGTGGTACAGTTGAAAATACCGGTGGATCAGAAACAGAAATAAGTGAATACAGTGTAACGGACCCGAATTATACCATATCAGGAAATCTTACAATTAAGGATGTAACAAAAAATATCACCTTTCCGGCTAAGGTTTCTGTGAACAATAACAGTGTAGAAGCTGTTGCTAAGTTTAATATCGACAGAAAACAATGGAATCTTGTTTATCCGGGAAAACCGGATGATCTTATCAAAGATTTGATCTGGTTTGGTATCTCAATAAAAGCAAATGCTGCAGAAATTACTGCATTAAAATAAATAGAGTAGTGGTTGTTTTTCAATATGCCGGGAAGTGGAGACTTTCCGGCATTCTTTTTTTAAGTATATAGTAGTTAGTATATAGTATTTAGAGTGCTCCGGATTAGGGATTATCTTAACACCGGAACGAGTGAGGCATTAAAAGAGTATATAGTAGTTAGTATATAGTATTTAGAGTGTTCCGGATTAGGGATTATCTTAACACCGTAGCGAGTGAGGTTCTTGTTCCTTGTGAGGTTTTTATTTTTTCTTTTACCATTATTGAGACCTTCGCTGAGAGCGAAAGCCTCAATAGCTTCGAGGAAATACTTAAGTTAGTATATAGTAATTAGAGTGCTTCGGATTAGGGATGAGGTTTTTATTTTTTCTTTTACCATTATTGAGACCTTCGCTGGGAGCGAAAGCCTCAATAGCTTCGAGGTAATACTTAAGTTAGTATATAGTAGTTAGTATATAGTAATTAGAGTGCTCCGGATTGTAGTTAATCTTAACACCGGAGCGAGTGAGGTTCTTGGTTCTAGTGACGTTTTTATTTTTTCTTTTGCCATTATTGAGACCTTCGCTGGGAGCGAAAGCCTCAATATCTTCGAGGAAATACTTAAGTTAGTATATAGTAGTTAGTATATAGTAATTAGAGTGCTCCGGATTGTAGTTTATCTTAACACCGTTGCGAGTGAGGCTTTCGCTCTGAGCGAAGGTCTCACTAATGCATCAACCCACAACAATATCCAAACTCGGAGCGAGTGAGGCTCTCGCTCTGAGCAAGAGTCACACTAACGGATCAACCCCAAAATTTCGGAAGAAAATTTATCGCCTGCCCTCTGTGGCTGGTGAGAAACACCAGGCCACGACGTAGATCTGGTAAAATTTCGCAAGAAATTTAAACTCCTCTTTCCTCTCTCCTCTTCTCCTTTACTTCTTCAACGTCAACTCCACATAAGCACTCATCTCCTCAATATCCTGACGAAGGATCATTTGATGTTTTGATAACGAAGTGATGATAAATTTTTCGATTCCATTAATTGTATCAGCGGTGTAGTACATCGACAATTCTTTTGTTTCGGGATTTAATTCCCAGTTTCCGGGGGCCCCATTGGAAAAATAATCCGATTTCATATTCATGGAATTATCGGAATTGAGTGTGTAAACAGAAGACAGAAATTCTTTTTCTCCGGCTTCCACATATTCGGGTGGTATTCCGGGAACTGTGCTTACAAATACATCTGCTTTCCAAACGCCACTTACATTTTCGTTGTTGATCTCTAATTCTGTGTCACAGGAAATAAATGCAATAAATAAGAACGGAAGGAATATTAATTTCTTTATCATAAATTATTGTTTGATGAATTTTATGTTTTTAAGTATGTTTCCCGATTGATATAAAGATAAAAAATAAATACCAGGTGATAGTTGATCAATGTTTTCTATAAAATTATTTTCTCCCTCATTGCATAACAGAGATTTGTTTTCCATTATTCTTCCTGTAATATCTGATATTATTATTTGTAGGTTCTCTGCGGCAACTTGCGGAAAATTTATAGAAAAATTTAATTCATCCATAACAGGATTTTCTGCAATGAAAAGATTAAAATTATTTGAAGGTTGATCTGTAATAATATCAACTGCATCACCACTTTTATAAATTACCTGCGTAGTTGTTTCCACCCCAAGAATTTCCTGCGCATTTATTTGAAGAATGGGTATTCCGTTTTCTTTTGCCATCCAACGGTATTCTATTGTTGTATAAGTAATTTCATAAGGTACATCTGCATATACAATATTATCTGTGATCAAAATTTCTGAACGCATCCTCAAAACATCAAAAGTTCCACCCGGTATTGTTATGGATCCCCAACCATCAATTTCATTTGTTCTTGATCGCTGTTCTGTCCATGTTGCAATACCGGGAATATCAATGTCAAATCCGGTTTCAGAATTTGTATTGTCGTTGTATGTTGCAGGAAATTCAAAAATGGTTTCTGTTTCATCATATCCGATAGGAAATGGAATACCTGCAATTATTCCGGCAAAACCTGTTTGCCCGAAAATATCATCATCGCGTTCATAAAAATTAAACACGTCTTCTATTGTGATAAAATCATTTGCAACATCAACTCCTGTTTGTTCGGCAACATCAGAAGCCAACCATAAAAAAAAGTAAAAGGGATCCGTATCATATACATCCACCCATTTTGAGGTGTCTGCAGCAAGTGCTGTGAGGTCGCTGAAATCCCAAGTGTGATCCGGACCGGTATCGCTGCCATCAAAACCTATAACTGGATTTGCATTGGTAACTAAAAATTCCTGACCCTGATCTGCTATATCATCAACCGATAAAATAATGGGCGATTGAGCGGAAATTGTAAAAGCAAGGAAGCACAGAAATAATAGGGAGGTATAATTTTTCATTGTATAAAATATTTGTGAAGATAAGGCAAATATTACTATCTTCAATACATGAAAACCTTGTTTAGTATTGTAACAATTGTGATTCTGATCGCCTGTAAACCTAGTCCCAAAAAGATATATCTCCGAATGTTTGAACAAATGGACCCTCCACATAATAGTTTACAAAAAGTTGTGGTTACCGCCTATGATGTAAATTATTCACGTGGAATGATGCGATTATATGAAAGAAATGACACTGCAACATCCTGGGGAAATGCAGTAATGTCGTTTGAAGTTGTAGTAGGTAAAAATGGATTTGCATTTGATTCCACACAGTTTAATAAATTGGAATACGGACATTACAAACACGAAGGAGATGGTTGTTCACCTGCCGGTATATTTACCTTGGGAAAAATATTCAGTTATCATGATACAGCAGGTTTGAAAATGCCTTTCGAACAAGTGGATGTAAATGATCTTTGTGTGGATGATGTTAATTCTAAATATTATAATTTATTAATTGATGACGATACCATAATTAATAAAGATTATACCAGTTTTGAACGCATGCAAAGAGAGGATCTGCAATACGAATATGGTGTTTGGGTAAATTATAATACGGCACCTCAGGTTCCCGGAATGGGTTCCTGTATATTTTTACATATTTGGAAAGATCCATCCCATGCAACATCAGGATGCACGGCAATGAGCAAAGAAAATATGTTGAAATTAATAAATTGGTTGGATGAAAAAAAGAACCCTGTTTTAATTCAATATGTAGAATAGATAAATTAAATACCTCTTTTAATTAAATTATATGAATGTGCAATTCCTGTTATTTGATCAACAAGTGTGGGCGGAATTTCCATTACAACTTCCGGAAATAATTTAGTTTGAAATCCTTCGAAATCTTTTGCCCATTCTTTGTGATTATAAACACAAACCGGAAGACAAGCGGAACAATATTTATGTTTTGCAAAATAGGGAAAACATTTTCCGGTATCAACTTGATATCTGTCGTTGCCAAGATGATCTTTTCCTGCGGCGGGATTTCGTTCATCGGGAATAGCATTTGCAGGACAATATATTCGGCATGCTTTACAGTTATCACAAAATTTTGCAATACCGGCATCGATAGGTTTATCAATGCTGAGTTCCAAAGATGTAATAACACATCCCAACCTAAATAAAGGACCCATTTTAGGATGTATAATTGAGCCATGTCGACCCAATTCTCCAAAACCTGCTTTTAAAGCAAGAGGTATATGCATTACATCGCTGTCGCCGATAGGATGTTCCACTTTACATGCATAACCGAGACTTCTAACAAATTCTGCAAGAGCAATCACTACCTCTCCAAGAGCAAAATAAATTCGCAGACATTCAATTGCAGAATCATCAGAAGGAACAACCTGAAATTCACGCCAAAGCATACGCTGCGCAACAACGATAGCATATTTTTCTTCAATTTCCCGTCCTTTATAAATATCTGAAGCTTCGATTGGGGCTATACCACATTCATCTGCGCCTAATTCAAATGCTTTTTGTTTGATCAATGCAGTTGTTTCCTCAGGAGAATTAAATATTCTTTTTTCTGAATTTACCGGACCGTCAAAACGCGGATACTGATATATTTTGATCTCATTCAGTATCTCATCCACCCGATCAATATGTAGACTTCTTCCCCCAACACTTGCGTACCAAGTGTCCCATGCAAAAGCGGGCGGAGAATTTTCGGAGCCGATTAACATAATAATTGATTTCGAAGATAAGGAGAAAAGTATCATTTCTGAGCATCATCGAATAGTACTTTTCTTAAAATTGAAGAACCTGCAAAATTCGTTTTTTACATAAAATGCAAAGTTGGCATTAATTATACCTAGCTTACATCCTTGATGGAACACTTTTCATCATCACCACAAATTTTCACCATTATCTTTTATCATGTGTTTTTCAGAAACCGCGAGTTTTGGAGCAGCTGCTATACTTACAACAATTGGAGTTTTTACGCTTAAAAAGGTAGAAAAACCAAATCAAATACTATTTGCCTCCATTCCACTCATTTTTGCAGCACAACAATTTACGGAAGGATTTGTATGGATGTCGCTTTTACACCCAAAATACGCAGGTTTAGAATATATTTCCACCTTTTTATTTCTGTTTTTTGCGCAGGTATTATGGCCACTTTTTGTTCCGCTTTCTATGTTTATTATGGAGAAGACCAAATCGCGCAAAACAATATTAATGTCTTTTGCAATTTTGGGTATTGTAGTAGCATTATACCGATTTTATTGGTTGTTGGATGTGAATGTAGAAGCTAAGATCATAGAACAGCACATCACCTATAAATTTGATACAAGATCGGATTTTACGAAATTTTATTCTGTGGTTTATTTCCTGACCACAGTTACGTCTACATTTATTTCCAGTGGTAAAAAAATGAAAACATTGGGAATTGCCATCTTAATATCAGTAATAATCTCCCGAATTTTCTTTTATCATTATTTTATTTCTGTTTGGTGTTTTATGGCAGCCATTATAAGTGTATTCGTATACATCATTATAAAGGAGATGAACCGAAAAGAAAATTTAAAAACGGAAGTTACGGTTTAGTAAAATGCCATCTAAAATTGTTTAAATTTTCTCAGGAAAATAATTGTACAATTTGTAGAAAACATTCAACAGCAAATAAATAATTATTGTATTTTAATATCAAACTCTACCGAATTATCAGCGCATTAAATTTATGGCATATTATTTAAGGTAATTTGAATTCCATCTGCGGAGAGTATTCCGCAAATCAATTCAAAATTTCTTAACTAATAATTTAATTAAAAATGAATAATTCTAAAACAAAAACCGGCAGCATTGCAAAAGGCAAGGCTACCGAAAATGGTCGTGGTAAATCCACTAGTGCAAAAAAAACAGCGCAACCATCCTCTATGCAATCTTCACAGCTCATGAAACTCTTTGAAACGGAGCTAAAAGATATTTATTGGGCTGAAAAAGCATTGACTAAGGCAATACCTAAAATGATCAAAAAGGCTACTTCAGAAGAATTGATCGATGCACTTCAATCACATTTGGAGGAAACCATGGAACATGTTTCACGTGTGGAACAAGTATTTGAGCTAATAGAGAAAAAAGCTGTTGCAAAAAAGTGTGAATCAATGGATGGTTAATTAAAAGAAGCAGTAGAAATAATGGAAGAATGCGAGCAAGGTTCCATGCGTGATGCAGGAATAATTGCGGCAGGACAAAAGGTTGAACACTATGAAATTGCTACTTACGGAACACTTCGTCAGTTTGCAACAACCTTAGGTTTGACCGAAGCAGCTGAATTATTGGAATCAACTTTAGAAGAAGAAAAAATGGCTGATGAAAAATTAAGTGAAGTTGCCATGAGTGCAATTAACGTGGAAGCAAGTGAAGAAGAAGCTTAATTTATTTAAATAAGTGCAGTTTGATTAATAACTGCACTTATTCTTTATTTTCCCTGCATAATTATTTATGTTCGGGGAATTTATATTTTATATAAGTTCCTTAAATAATCTAATCTAATTTTACTGTCAGCATTAAATTGGTAAAAACATTCATATAAATTATTATTGTAAATGGACCTTCATTCCGGAATGCCTTTATGGTTGATAAACAGCGGACTACCCGCCACATACCCTAAATTAAGGGATTCCATTAAAACGGAAGTGGTAGTTATTGGTGGAGGAATATCAGGAGCATTAGCGGCGCATTTTTTAATGGAAGAAGGGATACCATGCGTTCTTGTTGATGGAAGAACAATAGGGTTTGGAAGCACCTGCAGCAGTACCTCCTTATTACAATACGAACTTGACATTCCCTTACATGAGCTTGCTGAACAAATTGGTATGGATAAGGCACAAAAAGCCTATACTTTATGTTCTCTGGCTATTGATACGCTGGAACGCATATCAACGGAAATTAACTTCCCACATTTTGAAAAAACCAATAGTTTATATTTTGCAGCGAATAAAAAAGATGTAACATTTATTAAAAAGGAATTTGAAGCAAGAAAAAACGCAGGGTTTAATGTCCAACTTTTAGATGTTGCTAAAATAAAAAATAGTTTCGATTTTAAGGCACCAATGGCAATTTTGTCGGAACAAGGTGCAACTACCGATGCATATTTATTTACACATGCATTACTTCAATATAATATTAATAAAGGATTATCCGTATTTGATAAAACCACAGTGGAAAAGATAAAATACACAAAAAATTCAGTCCAATTAATTACAGATAAAGGGTTTAATATTTCCGCTAAATACATTGTAAATGCCACGGGTTATGAAATAAAAGAATTTATTAAAAAGGGAATCGTACAATTACATTCCACCTTCGCATTCGCATCCGAACAAATACAATCACCATTTCCAGTCTGGAAAAACAAAACATTATTATGGAATACTGCCGATCCGTATTTATATATGCGATTGACAAACGATAATAGGGTGATTGTTGGTGGTAGAGATGAAATATTTTCTAATTCCGGTAGAAGGGATAAAATGATAGACAAAAAGACCAGGTTATTAAAAAATGATTTTTCTAAATTATTTCCCAAAATAGATATTATTCCTGAATACAGCTGGGCAGGAACATTTGGATCAACAAAAGATGCTCTTCCCTATATCGGTACCTATGCTAAAACTCCTCATACCTTTTATGCACTGGGTTTTGGCGGAAATGGAATTACCTTCAGCGTGATAGCAGCAGAAATTATTCGAGATATGATAAAGAAAAAACCGAATGGTAATAGTGCATTGTTTGCGTTTGACAGATGAGAATGCAGTATAATATATTTATTTGGCGAAACTCCGCAACACCTTACAATAAATTAACTCCTTCTATCAAATACCTCCATTTACCGGAAAGTTGTTTTTCTTTTTCCACCCAAACTTCCTCCTTTTTGTCGTAGTTAAAATCAAAACAATCAGGGACTGCCTGAAAATATAAAGTATGAAAATAATTATCGCCTAAGAGTCCAATGCGTTCACTTTTAATTGTAAATGAAAAACAACTATCTCCGCTCATATTTATATTCTCAAATAGTCCAGACTCAAAATATTTCGAGATCTTTCTGAGATCAGCATTTGATGAATCCAAAATATACATATTAAAATAATATGCATTTGCATTTATATAAATTTGCAGACTATCAGGTGATTTTTTTCTCACTTTCGCATTACATTGGTGAATGTATTCTATATTCTGAAGTAAAATTGTTTTTGCGATTTCAAATTGTGGCAGATCACCAATGATTTTTTGATCAATACTTGGCGTAGAGGGTTTGCACGAATAAAGAAAAAGCGACAAAACAATAAATAGCAATTTCATTTTTTTTCCTCCTCTATTTTAATATTGATTCGATGTAATTTATCCAACCTCAATGAATCTAAATTCAAGTTGTTTTTCATAAAGTAATCTTGGAAAAATTCAGCAATTTTTGGATTGGAAAAACTACCGATCACCTTATTAAAATATTTCGCCTCGCAATCATTTTGATCAAATGCACATCCCTCCTCATATGTTAGTAGTGTACGAAAACAATATATACGATTTTCTGTATGTCCATTAAGTGTTACGGTAGCATATTTACCCGTAGTATTATCAATATTTGTTCTTTCGGCGCTTGACAAGTATGAAAACAATTGTTTTACAGAATCTCTATCGATGATCCGGAAAGGAAACCTTTGACCTGCACTGTGATTATCCCTTGCATAGTATAATTCCCCGGAAAAGTAAATAACGTCTTCGTCATATATTTTGATATGTGTTCTGGTTTTTTGTGAAATAAGTAAGTAGATGGCATACCCAAATACAAAAAATATCAAAAAAAGAAATGTTTTTTTTACCATTTATTTCAATGTTAATTTCGCTCTATCCAATAAAGGTAATATTAATCCAACTTATGGAAAGGTTGGATCGCTTCGCTGCCAACCGTTTCCATAAGTTGGATTAAAAAAAACCGCATCGAGGAGCTGATGCGGTTTGGCAATTTGGCATTATGATAATTTTAAAAAATAGTAAGATTTTGAGATTCAATTTTTGAACCTGTATTAATTTCTATAAAATAATTTCCTGAGGTTAAGGTTGAAATATCAATTGCTGTTGTAGAATTTAATTGATTATTTAATTCAATTAATATACGACCGGTAACATCTGAAATTTTAATACTTTCAATTGTTTCCCCTGAATTATTTGCAATATAAACTACATCATTTGCAGGATTAGGATATAACGTAATATCAGAAACTTCACTTTCGTTAATCGCTGTATTTTCGTCCGCTTCCATTGTACGTGATTCGGAAATAACGGGAACAAGATCGCGGTTGATCTTAATTGCAGTTACATCGCTGAAAGAGAATGTGCTTTCAGATGCATCTGTTTTGCCGGTAATATTATCCACTACAACTATACTCAAAGTTCCTATCTGACCATTTCCTTCAATATTAACTCTGTCTTTTCTAACGATACTGTTTACAACAAGTTGTTCGTCGCCGAAATTTTTGTTAAGGCGCAAAGTTTCACCAACATTACCCATCCAGCCATCATCAAAACTTACCCTTGTGCTTGCAGCATCTATCACATCCGATTCGATATTAATTGTAAATGCGATACCATAAATTTCTTCTACCACGGTCATATCATCTCCCAACATAATTGGAATTTCATTTAAACCAATATGCAACATGTCGTCAGTTGGTGCAAAATAAAGAGGAGCATCACCTGCTTCTGTGCGCAAATTATTTAATGGGTGATCAAGACCTAAATTATTAATTACTGCAGTGGTATCATCATCATTAATTGTTCCGTTACCATCGCAATCGGTCCATTTTAGATCATTTAAAATATACCAGTAAACAGAATCCGGTTCCATCCAAGCTGCAGAAAGTTTTCCTGACCAATCAATAGTCATATCATCTCGTGAGTTTCCGGTTGCTCCGTAATTAATTCCAATTTCAAATAAGTCGGTTGCATTTGCATAACCATCATTATTTGCATCTCCCGGCCAAACACAATTAAAGATACATGGATCAAAAGTGCCATCGGGATTTGATTTTATTATAGTGAAACGCTGACTGAAATCCTCAATAAATTGTCTGCCGGCAATTAAATAACCACCATCTGGAGTATTTTCCACATCAAAAACTTCCATACCACTTGATATTCCCATTGCAGCTACAATTGGAATTGTTATCTCACCTGTTTCCACTCCGCTATTATCGGTTACCCAACCACTTGTGCTGTTATCGCCACCATCCTGAGTCCAAACAACATAATTATCCGTTCCAAGAGGTAAAGCCCAGGCGCCTTCTTCCCAATCGTATCCATGATTATAGGTATTCACCCATTCCAAAGTTCCGTCATTTGCTATTTTTCTAACAGTTCCGGAATAAAATCCCAAAATGTCGGAACCAGAGCCGCTTAATAATAAACCGCCATCAGAAGTTGTTTTTAAGCTATTGCTGTATCCATATTCCCAGGATAAAACGAAATCATATACACCTGTCCACTCCAAATTAAGATCGCTATCGAATTTATATACAAGCTTTTTATTTCCACTTCCTGTAGCATAGGCAAAACCACCATCGTCGGTAGCTACCATTCCTGTTTCCTTATATTCCCAGTAACTCCATGCCCAACCACCTGTAGTATCAGGAGCGATTGTAAAATTGGAAAGATTATTACCTGAAGCATCAAATTCATAGAAATTATGATAGAAATCGGTTAGTCCACCAGTTATAATTCTGCCATCTGTTAGTTGCACGGCTTGTCCGCCATACATATAATAAGTTCCTATGAAAGCCGAATTTTCCCATAATACATTTCCGTCTCCATCAACCTTATATAAGCCGGGAGCGTAAGAATCTGTTGCGCCATAAATAACCGCACCGCCATCAGCAGTTGGTAAAGCATTCATAGCTGTAACATAAAGCCATGGTAACCCCGCCGGAGTCATCCCCCATTGTTTTTCGCCATCGCTATTGAGTTTTACAACATAATTTGGAGTAACATCCATTAATCCCGGGTCATCACCACCGTATCCAACGGCCCAAATATTTCCATCAGGAGCAACAGCAACATCCTGAGCCCAATGCCCAATCTGTCCAAAGCCCCAGGTTTGTGCGCTCATACTGTTTGAAAATAGAATTGCCATTAAACAAATGGCGAAAGGAGTAGTTATTTTATTCATAAGTATCTAAGTTTATCGGAGACAATTATACAACTACAAATATCTGAATACCCAAGTGAATACAAAAGAACAAAAAAAACGTGTTATAGCGAATAAATCTGATTTGAATTTAACCTAACTTATTATATTTCAACGGTTTAAATACGGAATATTGGCAAGATTATAGAAAAAAGCAGATCCCGGTCTTTTGGACCGGGATCTTTTTGAGTCTCCGAAACTCAAATACTCTGATAATTGAAGCTGTAAACTGTAATTATTTTATGATCATTAATTTTTGTGTGAACACATTTCCTTCAGAAATTACTTCCACCAAATATTGTCCTGCAGGCAATTCATTCACATCAAAATAATTTAATTCAGAAATGGTATTTTTTAATTCCATTAATTTATTTCCTGTGATATTAAATATGGAAATATTTTCAACGGAATTATTTGTTTGTAAATAAAAATAATTTGAAGTTGGGTTAGGAGAGATGGTAAAAACTATATTATTTAATTCATTAATTGCTGTAGGATTTGTTTCTGTTGACGAAACTCCCACAACAGATAAATCTTCTCCTTCCAAATTAATTGCGCGAATATTTTCAAAACTATATTCTATATCTTCCGCTTCACCTTTACCTGCAATATTATCAATAACAACAAAACTTAATGTTCCAATTTCACCGTAACCTGAAGCATTGGTATTATCAGTTCTTACAGCGCCGCCATCAGCATTCAGATCAATACCATTATTTTTTGTTAGTTGTAAATAATTATCTGCATCCAACATCCATGAATCATTAAAATTAATTTTTATGGAACCGGGTTCGATATTTTCACCATCAACAACAACATTAAAACGTATACCATAAATTTCCTCCACCATATTTACAGCATCACCTAAAACAATTGGAATGGTATTTAATCCGATTGTTGCAGAACCATCTGTAACAAAACTTAATGGAATATCACCGGCATCCGTTCTTAAAGTATTTACTGCGTGATCAAAGGAATAATTAATTGAAACTGCAGTAGTGTCATCAGCATTTATTATTCCATCGCCATTACAATCGGTGTATTTATGATTTGTGCCGTCGGGTAAAGCTGTTGCCCATTCTTCAGCATTTTGTCCGGTCCAATCAATTGTAGCACCTGCTCTTGAAGCGCCCGTTGCAGCATATCCCAAACCAATTGCAAGCAGATCATCCATATCGGTTAAACCACTGTTGTCGGCATCACCCGGCCAAACACAATTAAATATACATTCAGGTAAATTTTCCAGATCGTCGCTGGCAATTATTGTGAAATAAGATGGAAGTCCAATTTCCCAGAAAGTACCACCAACTATATAACCATCGTTATATGGTTTGATAACTTCTAAAGTATTATAAGGTGCGTAATTAATTGTTTTTGCAGCGGTTTCCGGATCATACCATTCAGGTATTGTTACAATTTCCATATAATCTCCGGGGGAATCACCATAACTGTCTCCACTGAAGTTATATCGTATCATTCTTAATTCTGAACCCACGGTTGTAAGTCCATATCCGGTTGAATTATAAAGAGCTCCTGGAAATGAATTTGAACCATAAAAGGTTCCGCCATAATCCACTAAACAAATATAAGGGCTCCAAACATCTCCAAAAAAGCCACCCGTATTTTGGGAACCAACAACATAGTAACCGAAACCTCCGGTAATAACTTCAATTTGCATAGGATAGGCTACTCCAGTGGCACCGCATAATTGCGACATTTCCAAAGTAAATGAAGAAGAAAATCTTGCGAGTGCTGCTGGCAAACTATCAGTGCAAACAAAATTAAATGCTATAAGTGAATTTCCACCCGGGTCACTTGTAATATCGCAAGCAGTACCAATAATACAACCCGGCATCACTTCATTATAATCGACAGTTGTTGTAGAAATAAGAGCACCAGTAGCATTATCAACTGTATAAAAATATACTTTCTTTTCTACGTCGCGTGGTGCAACAACTGCGATATTATCATCGGGCAATTGATATGCATAAACCTGACTACCGGAATTTTCAGGTAGAAGGTCTGACCAGGCCTCGCTTGACCAAACAAGGTTTCCCGAAGCGTCGGTTTTAATGATCCAGGGTCTGTAACCATCAGCCAAAATGGAAGAAAGTAAAAATCCACCGTCGGAAGGTACCGGAGCAATACGTTCGGTAATTTCTATGGTTCCCGGGTGATCAAAAGAATTTTCCCAAAGCACATTGCCGGAAAGGTCATGTTTAACAACATAAACTTCTCCTTCAAAAATATCTATCAATCCAATTTCTCCCAACGAAACCGAACCTGTTGCGTCAACATAAATGTCTTTTGCGCTTGCGCCCATCCAGGTAGGTGTGCCCTGTTTGGCATAAGACCAGCTCTGTGCCTGTAAATTGCCGCAGAATAAAACAGCACCGAGGAAGGAAATAACGGTAAAAAAAGTTTTCATATACGATAAAGTTAATGGTTATAAAATTCAGTATTGCAAAGATTAACATAGCATGGTTGTATAGAAAATACAATTTAGCTACTTTTATAGCTAATTATCATGATCGATAAATATGTAACTAATTGTTTATCAATAGTTTAATAATTACATAATCCCAATATATAGGCATGGCACTACCTAAAGTAATTACCATTTATAAAGCTTTAAGTGGGCGGGAGCAGGAGCTTTTTGCCGATTTTGTGCGTAGTCCCTACAATAACAAACGAAAAAAGATCTTATTGTTGCTCGATATTGTAGAAAATGCCTTTAAAAACGAGGCAACCGGGGCCTGGGATAAATCTGCCGCGCATAAATTGATATTCGGTAATGAGGAAGCCGATGAATTTCAGATAAATAATTTATTAAGCGACTTGTATAAATTATTGGAAAAATATCTTGCTTGGAAACAATTTGAAAAACATCAGGACAGAAAAGATGTATTGGTGATTGAAAATCTGATGGAAACGGCGATAACCGAAAATGCAGGAAAAATAATAAGAAGAAAAACGCAGAGTGAAGAAAGTACGGATGCAGTTTCCAATTTTAAATTATATCAATTAGCAGATCAATATTATTTTCAATTATCGAGAAAGGGAGATAATACCCATTTAATAAAAAGTCAGGAAGCGCTGGATATTTATTATTTGAGTAATCAATTAAAGATATGGTGCGAATTAATGAACCGGTCGAATATTCTTGCACTGCAGTACGACAATATTAAATTTGATCGTTTCATTCAATTTTTGGAAAATAATTTAAAGGATTACTCTCATTATCCTACGGTGAGTATTTATTATCCTATATTACAATGGTTGAAAGATCCGAATAGTGATGGATGGTATGAGGGTTTCCGGGAAAAATTGTTTTTGCATATTAAAGAATTTCCGGAAAATGAAGCGAAGGATATTGTTGCGTATATTCAGAATTATTGTGTAAAAAGAATTAATCAGGGAAGAAATGAATTTTTAAAGGAGTGGTTTGAGATAGCACAATTTATGTTGCCTTTGAATTTATTAAACGACAATAAATATATTTCGGAGTGGACCTATAAAAATATTATAACGGTTGGTGTGCGCTTACACGCATTTGAATGGACAGAAAATTTTATTCACGGATATTATAACAAACTTGCACCGGAACAGCGCGATAATGCCTATCAATATAATCTTGCTGTTTATTATTATGAGAAACAGGATTTTGATAAAGCCATGCAATTATTAAATCGTGTAAATTTTACCGATCCGAATTATTATCTGGATGCAAAAAGTATTTTGTTAAAAATATTTTACGATCATCAGGAATTCGAAGCATTATTATCGCTGAAAGATACCGTGAAAATTTATTTGCTGCGCGATAAACAATTGAGTAAAAGTCAGCGTGCTTTGTATAAAAATTTATTCAACAACACGATCAAACTCTACAAACTGCGCATAAATAAGGGCATGGTAAATGAAGAAAAATGGGCTAAATTATTTACTGCCTTGCGCCAGGAGGTAGACTCCACAACCATTTTGGCCAATAAACAATGGCTGCAATTAAAGATAGCGGAAGTTACGGAAATGCGTTGATCAGAGGTCGCGTTTTTTGATGATGAGCCAGGTGCAAAGGCAAAATATAACAGCATACCCAAACCCTACTCCCAATGCGAGTGCTGTTGGTGCGGCAGCCGGTGCATCCATGCCTCCACTCATAACATGGTCGATCGGAAACGGAACAAGTTTTAAAAAGTAAGTTGCTACAGGCATATAATCTCCGAATCCATCTGGAAAAATTGCTTCGCGCAGAATTACATCTATAGGAAATAAAAAGAGAAGGAAAATTATAACGGCAAGTCCGGTTCTTTTAAACAGTGTTCCAAATAAAAATCCCATCGACATTAATCCCAGTGATTGTACAAAATAGGCAATAACAAATCCGCTGTGTCCAAACATATCCGATCTTGTTTCCGGTGTGGAATAAATTGTTCCGGCAACCAATCCGCTTAAAAATAAAATGAGGGTAGATATTACAGAAAGTAAAACAACCAATAATATCTTACCTACTACGGTTTCTTTGCGCTGCAATCCATCAATTACGTTTTGGCGAAGTGTGCGATAGGTATATTCATTTCCTGTGACAAATATTACCAATATTGCAAGAATGATATTAAAATAACAGGCATATAAAGTATAGTAATTCCAAATATTGGGAAATCCTAAAACTTTATCGGAGGTTAAACCTTCGTTCTCACTTCCACCGAGATTTTTTCCTGCAAGTAAAACAAGCACCATTAATAATAAATATATAATAAACAGAATTTTAAAGGTTCTGTACGGAAGTAATTTCGATAATTCAATTTGTAATAATCGTAACATAGATATTATTCGGCGGTTAATTCTAAAAATTGTTCTTCAAGACGTTTTTTGCGGGCATTTAAATGACTCACTGCAATATTATTATCGTGCAGATATTTATTTAATGCAGCAGGAGAAAAATCGGAAGCAACATTTAATACCACAATATTATTTTCGCGGTTTAATTTATTGATACCGCGATAATTATTGAGAGAGGAAATTAATAACTCCATATTTTCTGCAGATATCTCCAATTGATCTTCTCCTTTAATTAGTTGCGCAACCGATCCTTCGGCGAGTAGATTACCTTTTTTAATTACGCTGACGTGCGTACAAACCTTTTCCACTTCATCGAGTATATGACTTGCAATAATGATGGTTCTTCCGCCGGCGGATTGTTTTGTAATAAAATCGCGCACCTCGGCAATTCCCTGAGGGTCGAGACCATTTGTGGGCTCATCCAAAACCAATACATCGGGATTTCCCAATAATGCAGAAGCAAGAGCAAGTCGCTGGCGCATACCCAAAGAATAAGTTTTAGCGGCACTTTTTTTCCTGTCGAGCAGGTTTACTGAACTCAAAACCCCTTCAATTTCACTTTCATCCACACCTTTTATCCTTGCAACAACACGTAAGTTTTGTTCTCCGGACAAGTAAGGATAAAAATTGGGTTGTTCTAATAAAGCGCCGATTCTATGTCGGTTCTCATCCTTATTCCCATTGTCGAACCAGGAAAAATTACCCGAACTCGGGTGAATTATTCCGAGCAACATGCCAAGTGTGGTGGTCTTTCCGCTTCCGTTTGGTCCAAGTATACCGTAAACGGCACCTTTTTCAACCCGCAGATTCAATCCATTCACCGCCTTTATAGGGCCATAATGTTTTTTGAGATCGCTGGTGGATAATATTACTTCCAAGATTTTAAGTTTGAGGGTAAAAGTAAGGGAAAATCGTGAATCGTGAATCGTCAATCGTGAGTCCGGCTTGCACACCTGCGCCGTGGTTTGGTGTTTTTCACCAACCACAGGAGGGCGAAGAGAAAGTATGATTCAGAAATCTTTATAAAAGGAGAGAGGAGGGAGGAGAAAGGAGTTTAAATTTCTGGCGAAATTTTATTGGACGCGTGAATCGTGAGTCGTGAACCGTGAATCGTGAGTCCGGCTTGCCTTGCCCGCCGTGGTTGTGTGTTCACAAAAGGGGATTGATCCACTTTTTGTTTGTAATACCACGGACTAAAGTCCGTTCTAAACCATATAAAATATCCTCAATCCTTAATTATCTCAACTTGATCTAAATTTTTTTATCCTTTCTAATCCGCCAAATCTGTGTCATCCGCGTTTCTTTTTTCCTTAAATTTGACATTGAAAATAGACCAAGAAACCAAAACTCTGTGCTGGAACCATTTTATCAAAATGTTTTAATTGAAGCCGGCTGCGATGAAGCGGGGCGCGGATGCCTTGCGGGACCTGTGGTTGCGGCTGCTGTTATTTTGCCAAAAGATTTTTTTCATCCTTTGTTAAATGATTCAAAGCAGTTGTCGGAGGCGAACAGAAATTTGCTGGAACCGATAATTAAAGAAAATGCAATTGAGTGGAAAATAGGAATTTGTGATAACCACGAAATAGATAAAATAAATATTTTAAAGGCATCATTTAAAGCTATGCATAAGGCATTAGATCAATTTTTAATAAGGCCGGAGCATTTAATTATTGATGGAAATCGATTTAATAAATATAAAAAAATTCCGCATACCTGCATTATTCAGGGTGATGGAAAATATATGTCGATAGCAGCGGCAAGTATTCTTGCAAAAACATATCGCGATAAATTAATGTCTGATCTGCACGATCAATTACCACACTATAACTGGAAACAAAACAAAGGATATCCCACCAAAGAACACCGAAGAGCAATTATGGATTTTGGGGATACGAATTATCATAGAAAAACTTTTCGTTTGTTGGCTGAGCCGGAGTTGTTTTGAAATATTTCAGATAAAAGGTATATTTGATAAATGAAAGCGCTACTACTTCTCCTGTTAGTATTCACTTCTTTTGGCATGTTTGGTCAAATGAAGATCTCCTATGGTCCGGAGTTAGGCGTAAACATGTCGGGCATTCCAATAGTAAAGGAACATACAGCTGATGGAGTTTATGTTACAGAAACCAAAAACCTCCCGGTAATTTCTCCCGTTATTGGATTTTATGGCGAGATCCAATTTGGAAAACATTTTTTAATTAGCTCTGATCTCAGCTACAAAAAAGTTGGATATACTGATAATATAGTAAGGTACAGAGATTATACTCCTGAGATTACAAATGAAACATATGTAGAACAAAAATTTGATGTTGTATCTGTTCCTATAATGTTAGGTTACAATTTTTATCTTGGTTCCACACAATTTCAAATTAAGGCCGGATATAAATTTAATTATTTCTTTAATGGAATTAATATTAAAAAAGATAATTATGATGAAATGATCTTGACTAAAACGGATCCTTTTAGCTCGAAAGATTATTTTGCACCGGCATTACATCTAAATAATCAGGGTTCTTTATCATTAGGCATGAATATTAAAGAGAAATGGAATTTAAGTTTATTCAGCTCACTTGGATTTGATATTCAATATTATAAATTTAATTATTATAACTGGTGTATTGTTTACTCAGACAATTATAATAATTTCGACCTTGGATTGAATTTAAAATATAATCTGGGAAAATAGCACCAGAACAATCTATTGCCTCACTTCCATAATTTCCGTATAAAAAGACCTTAATTGTAATGCCCGCTATCTCACAATTTCCATCGTGTGATAATTGGCAGAAACGCGATACATAGAACCTTCCAGATTTTCAGAATACAATCCTATAAAAGATATATCAGCATCGCGCATTGTTATCCAGGCTTTTTGTGCAGTTTTTAGTTTTTCCTTTTCTTCTTCCGTTAAAACGGTCATCAATAATTTATAATATTTATTGAGTTCAACATCCCATGCAGCGTACGCAGTATCGATGCACTGTATCATACCATATGTTGTTTGATTTTCGCCGGTGGCGAGACAATCGGTAAGATTAATATCGATTGTTGTGGTGTCGGAATAGAATTGTGCTTTTGAAGTTTTATAAGTAATTAAAATAGCGGTACAAATTAGAAGTAAGTTTTTTATTTTCATGATAATAATTTTATTCTATCACCGCATCCACCTCGATCTCAATCAAATATTCCGGCGCAATTAATTTAGAAACTTCCACCATTGTAGTGCAAGGTCTTATTGTACCAAATACCTCCCCATGTGCCTTTCCATATTCCTCCCAGCGCGAAATATCCGTAACAAATAATCGTGTTCTTACAACATCATTTAATGAAGCTCCACATTGTTGTAAAACCTGTTCTATTTTCTGTAAAATAAATTGTGTTTGCAAATAAGCAGAATCACCACCAACCAAATTATTATCAGCATCAACAGCAACAGTGCCGGTAACAAATACCTGATTATTCACTTTTACAGCCCGGGAATATCCAACGATATCTTCCCATTTTGCTCCGGAGGAAACTTTTAAACGCATGCGTTGATGTACTAATTAAAAATGATGTACCAATGTACCGATGAACAGCCAGCGTTAACGTTATAAGTGTGCTTATAATTATAATGCTGAGCAGTAATTTATAATGTACCAATTAAATAAATGTACCGATGTACCAATTAACAGCCAGCGTTAACGTCATATTTGTGCTTATAATTTTGACACTGAGTATTAATATCCAATGGTACAAATTTAATGAAATAATTTAGGAAGTCATTAAGCTTCCACCTCCGGCTGCGAACATTTGGTAATTTGTTAGTCTGGTAATTTGGTAATTTATAGTCGGTAGGAAGTCAATCCTTATCATGTTACATTAATGCCGGCTGTTCCATTGGTACATTCTCACATTGGTACATTATTTTCTCATTTTTTCCCAAATCTCCACCATATTCTTCCCCGCAACTAATTCTTTCATTTTTTTTCTCGCTTCATCTGCCGGGGAACCGAAATAGGTTTTTCCTTTTTCGAGTTGCATGCCTACACCGCTTTGAGCGAGGACAGTAACGTTGTCTTCGATAATAAGATCTTTGCTGATGCCAACTTGTCCCCAGAGAATTACGTTGTTACCAATGGTCGTTTTTCCTCCTATCATTACACCTCCCGCAAACAAACACATTTTTCCTACAACAACTCCGTGACCAATATGTATATGATTATCCATTTTAGTTCCTTCCCCAATTATGGTATCACCACTTACGCCGCGATCAATGGTTACACAAGCACCAATTTCCACATCGTTGTGCAAAATAGTTCTTCCGCAACTTATCATTTTATCGAAATGTGTTTTCCTGTTCTTAAAATAAAATGCATCGGCACCTATCACCGTATTTGCGTGAATAATTACATTATCTCCAATAATGGTATTATCATAAATAACAACATTGGGATGCAGGATACAATTTTTTCCGATTATACAATTGTTGCCGATATATACCCCGGGAAATAATAAAGTTCCTTCCCCCACAACAGCATTTTCCGCAACATTTTTTAACGAGGGATTAAATGGTGAAAAATGTTTAACCAATTTTACATAATCTCGAAATGGATCGTCTGAAAATAATAATCCTTTTCCTTCGGGAACATCAACTTCTTTATTTATAATGATAAATGTAGCGGCACTCTTTAATGCCTTGTCGTAATATTTTGCAAAGTCAACAAAGGTCAGATCCCCATTAACAACTTTATGTATTTCATTAATTCCGGTAATTATATCAGAGCCGTTTCCCGCAAAGCGGCAGTTGAGAAAAGCGGCACAATCCTGCAGGGAAATAGGGTCTTTTAATTGCATAACGCAAAGGTAAGTATGTTCATTTTAATTTATATTTACTCATGTTGGGTAAAATTTTCTATAATCTGATCTGCATAGTTGAGCTTTAACCCCTTAAAATGCGGGGAGGTATAACTTTTGAGTCGTAACAGGTAAAAGTAAGATTATGAAAAGTATATACCTAATTTTCTGTTGCCTGTTATTTACCGGCATTACGAATGCTCAGACCAATGTCTCTAAATTGAACGAAACAGATGCTGTGTGCACTGCTGTGGAAGAGTTTTCTGCAATAAACCAAACAAATAACAGCGCCGACATTGTTTGGACGGCAAGTCCCACTGCAATTTCCTATGAAATCAGTTATCGTTTGCTAACAGATACTATAATTTATGCTGTAAGTGTTGCAGATGAGACTCTTGCAAGCTTGTATTCACTGGATTCCTGTTCAGGATATGAATTTTACATCACTGCGGTTTGTGCCGATTTTTCGGAAATTGAATCTTTGCACGACACCTTTTATACACGTTGTGATACAATGAATATCGGTATCAATTCTCAAGATTTTGAATCGCAATTATTGTTTTACCCCAATCCTACAACAGGTGTAGTAAGCGTAAATTTAACAGAACCTGTTTATGGCGATCTAATTTTAAAGATCTACAATAATGCAGGAATAATTCAAGAAGAAAAAAAATATGTGCTAAACGGGGAAAGCCGATTGGTAAATATGAATGATCTTAATTTACAATCGGGAATAAATTATTTCACTTTATTGTATAACGGCAAAGTTAAAACAGCGCAAATAGTGGTATACAGATAGGCAAAGGTTATATTATTAATCCTTAAATTTGCGCCCGATGAAACAAACTGCTCTTACTCAACTGCATAAGGATCTCGGGGCCAAAATGGCGGAGTTTGCGGGTTATGAAATGCCTATTGTTTATACAAGCCAGGTGGAAGAACACAACAGGGTGCGCAACTCAGTTGGTGTATTTGATGTGAGCCATATGGGTGAATTTGTGCTGAAAGGCGCAGGAGCAGCGGCTTTGATTCAAAAAGTAACTTCTAATGATGTTTATGCTTTGAGTCCGGGAAAGGCTCAATATAGCTGTCTTCCAAACGAAAACGGCGGAATTGTGGACGATCTTTTAGTGTATCATCTGGAGGATGGCAATTACATGCTTGTGGTAAATGCGGGAAATATTGACAAAGACTGGAACCACATTGTGAAATACAACACTGACGGTGTTGATATGGTGAATATCTCTGATGATACCAGTTTATTGGCAGTTCAGGGTCCAAAAGCATTGGAAACACTGCAAAAACTTACCGATGTGAACCTTTCGGAAATTGCTTATTACACTTTCACAAAACACAAATTTGCCGGAATTGGCAATGTAATTATATCTGCAACGGGTTATACCGGTGCTGGAGGATTTGAGATCTATTTTCCAAAAGAACACTCTCTGGAAATATGGAATAAAATATTTGAAGCGGGAAAAGAATTTGATATTCAACCTATCGGTCTCGCAGCAAGAGATACTTTGCGACTGGAAATGGGTTTTTGTCTGTATGGAAACGATATTGATGATACCACATCGCCACTGGAAGCAGGATTAGGTTGGATAACCAAAATGAAGGCAACAAACAACGATTTTGTAGGAAAAGATAAGATCGCTGCCGGAAAAGAAGCAGGTTTAACGCGTAAGCTTGTTGGATTTGAAATGGTGGACAGAGGAATTCCCCGTCATGATTATCCGATTGTTGATGAAAATAACAATGTGATCGGAAAGGTAACTTCAGGCACTCAGAGCCCGAGTTTAAATAAAGCAATTGGCTTAGGATATGTAACTTTAGAAAAATCTACCCCGGATTCCGAAATTTTTATAGATATTCGCCAAAAACCTGTGAAAGCCAAGGTGGTAAAGATTCCATTTTTGACTAATAATTGATCGGCAAACTCGTGAAAACGATATTTGCTTAAAATATGGCAAACACACAAAACGACACAAGGCCCATAGTTGAAGTATGTCTTACTCCGGCTTTATGGTATCAACACGACCCTACAGATAAGAATGTGGTGGTGATCGATATTATTCGCGCAACTTCTACCATTGCTTCTGCTATACATCACGGCGTTAAAAAAATGATCCCGGTGCAAACCGTGGAGGAGGCAAATACCTATTTACAAAAAGGTTATTTGGTTGCAGGTGAAAGAGATGGAGTTAAAATTCCGCATTTTCATTTCGGAAATTCTCCTTTTGAATTTATGGGGGATGAGGTGAAGGGAAAAGAAATTATTCATACCACCACCAACGGAACCCGATGTGTGTTGATGAGTAAAGGTGCTAAAAATATTGTTGCAGGAAGTTTTGTAAATCAGGAAGCAATATTTGATTGGATAAGAAAAGAAAAACGCAATACCATTTTATTTTGTGCCGGATGGAAAGATCATTATGTAATGGATGATGCTCTTTTTGCAGGTGCAGTTGTTCGCGAACTTGCAGAAGAATACCGCATTATCGACGACTCCACCCTAAGCACTAAATTATTATACCGCTACGTGCGCGAAAATATGTTGCGCACCATAAAACAGGCCACACACTTTAAACGATTAGCTCGCCTCGGCATAGAAAACGATATTAAATTCTGCATGAGTAATCCGGAATACGATGTGGTTCCGATATTTGATGGGGAAGGGTTTGTGAGGTTGTGAGGTATTTAACTATCGAAACAATTTAATCTTGTATCAAGTTTGACTTGTTACAATCCGGGAATATTATAAATAATTACTATCTTTAGTATAACACTCCATTCATGAAACAACTTTTATTACTTCTTTTATTATTCCCACTCTTTGCTAATGCACAAGATTGGGCATTATTTCCGTATGGGCAAAGGTCATTTTATTATTCCGGCGATTCAACATATCTTTTGGAATTAAAGCAGGATTCAACGGTACTAATTGGAGAAACACAACATCTTTATTTTAATCAAAAGGCGCCTGATTCTGATCTCCAAAATTGTTTCGATGCATTCGAGGATATTGATTTCGAAACTCTTGAATTGCAGTGGTCGAGTGATTCAATCTTATTTTACGATTACTATTACAGTGAAACACCATTTTATATTTTATTAAATAAACCGGTTGGCACATCCTGGGTAATTTCTAATTCTTATGCAGGGTCGGCTTGGGAGGAGGTAATAATTACGTATGACTCCTCAAATACAGAAAATGTTTTTACAAATATTGACAGTGTGAAATATTTTTCTTTTTCGGTGGATGGTGGAGCTGCGGGCGAATTTTCTATAGATAAAGTTATTTTCAAATTGAGTAAGTCTTTCGGCCTGCTGGAGTATATCCCTTTTTCAAGATTTTTAAGTCCAACGGATTGTGAAACTTGTTATAAAACACATAAATTGGTTGGATATATTTTACCGACCGACACAGCAGGTATTATTATTCCCAAATGGTCTGATTATTTTAACTATCAACCGGGAGATGTATTAAAATGGTATTGGACAAGCGATTATTCTGGAACTGAAGGTTATTGGATGGATACAATTATTTCAATGGAAAAAAATACAGATTCTATTGTAGTTACTTTTACCCGAGCGGGAGTTTTAAATAAATATATTTATTACAGGGAGGCATTAGAATATTGTTTGCAAGCACCTAATAATTCCATAATTTATGCACCCCGTTCACCCCATGAAAGTTCATTTATTGATTCGTATGTTTTTATTGTTGGTGAAATTGACTACATATCAATTGTGCAAAACTATAGCCCTTTTTTATATTCACAGCAGCGAACCCTAAGCTCAAAATATTTGCAGGACACCTTATCTTGTTTTATTGATGGCCCTATAGACGGAGCAGAAGGATTTACGTTTGATACATATAGAGGATTGACAGGTGAATTTGATGACTCCTATTTTGGCCTAGAAAGCACTTATTTGATTGGTTCAATTATTGGCGGAATTGTTTGGGGAGATGTTTCACCGGTCAATATTATAGATGCCTTACCTCAAAATAAATTATTAAATTTTTATCCCAATCCGGCATCAAAAGAAATTTCAATTAATGCAGCATTGGAAGGGAATTATAATTATCATATCTATTCCATAAACGGTCAAACATTAGGCTCAGGAAAACTTAAGGATAATTCTATAAACATAGAAGCATTAAATTCCGGAGTATTTATTCTGGAATTGGAAAATGAAAAAGAAATTTTAATGGGTAGATTTATTAAATTGTAAGATTGGATATATTTTATTAGTCTGGTAATTTGTCCGCCGCGGCGGATTGTTTCCTACCAGGAGGTTAAACCACTCATTGTTTCATTAATGCCGGCTGTTCCATTTGCTAATAGACCGAAGGTCTGACTGCTAATTTGCTAATTAAATGATATATGCTCCGGTGTTGCATTTATCATTTTGGAAGTCCAATTCCTTCCAACCTAATCGCAGTCCGGCTGTTCCCGTCGAAAGCCGGGCAGGCATCGGTATCCGTCAAAAGCCGGACAGGCATTGGTACATCTAAACATCGGTACATCCCTAATAATTGAACGTCTTCAACGCTTTCGATTTTAAAGCAGTAAATCCAACCACCAATAAAGTTACACTTCCACCAAAAATAACACTTGGTACCAATCCCATAATTCGCGCGGCAACTCCGCTTTCAAAGGCACCTAATTCGTTGCTGCTTCCAATGAACATAGTGTTAACCGCACTCACTCTTCCGCGCATGGAATCGGGCGTGAGCAATTGAATAATATTTCCTCTTATGATCACGCTTATACTATCAAAAGCTCCGTTGAGAAATAATAAAAAGAGGGATAAATAAAAACTGGTGGAAATTCCGAATAAAATAATGGTAATTCCAAAACCACCTACGGCGTATAATAAAGTTATTCCTACTTTTCCGGGCATTTTATTTAATGTAATATATGTCATCGTTACCACAGCACCCAGGGATGGCATGGCGCGCAAAATTCCCAAGCCTTGTGGCCCACAATGTAAAATGGTATCGGCAAATACGGGTAACATGGCAACAGCTCCACCAAATAAAACAGAGAACATATCTAAACTGAGTGCACTCAGAATAATTTTATTTTTAAAAACAAATTGTAGCCCTTCTTTTAATCTTCCATAAATTGGTTCTGTATTATTTTTTTGAACTATAGGTTTTGATTTTATAAAACTCATCATCACTGTTCCGAGAATAATGCAAACTAAAATTGTGCACATGGAAAATGTCATTCCAAATCCCGCATAAATAAAACCACCTAATGCGGGACCAATAATTGCACTCATTTGCCATACGGTAGAACTCATCGTAGATGCTTTGATAAGCATTACATCTTTTATTTTTTTTGATTCTCCATCTCTTAATTCCTCTTCATCAATATTGTCGAGAATTCTCGGATCAACAATGTTTTTTTGAGCATCTTCATATCCTTTGTTTCCGGTACCTGTATTTACGATCTGAGAAATAAATGCAGTTGCAGTCGGACCATAAAAACCTCGGGCAAGTCCCGTTGTAAAAATGCAGAGATACATCAGATTTACCGTTATGGTATCGCTGTTGAGTTCGCGCATGTATTGAGAGGTAAAAATCGTCAATCCGAGAGAGGATAGAAACATTCCGATCATTGCGGCGATCAAAATATTGCGTTTGTTGCCAATGTCCGCTAAATGACCTGCATAAAGCGCTATACTGATAGCCGGAATTGCTTCTGCCAGACCAATTAACCCTAACGAAAGGGGATCTTTTGTAATGGAATAGATCTCCCACCCAGCAACTATATACTGAATCAAAAAGCCAAAAGTGATGAAGACCCGCATACTCAGAAAGTAGCGGAATTCTTTATTTTGGAGTGGAGATGCCGTGGTCAAATATATTTAAGCCTTATATGAATATGCAAGTGTAAAGGTATATGCCAAAACATGTATTAGAAAATAATTTATTTGATAATAATGGGTGGCAAACCCATATTAAAAGATGAGCTTATTGAAGGTTCTTTAGTAATTTTGTCTCTTGACCACAAAACCCACTGCCATGGACCCGAAAAAACTTCAATCGGTGCAAAATCTTGCGGTAACCACGCTCATAATTTTATTAATTTTTTCCGGAGGTTTTTTATGGGGCGAATTTAAGAAGGTGAGTAAACTGGATCTTGATGATAGCACTTTAAATGCCGTTTTGATTGATGGAGGACCGATTTATACAACAGGAAATACAGAGGTCGGCAAAAAACTATTTCAATCTAAATGTCAGCGTTGTCATCTTTTGGATAGAAAAATGACAGGTCCGGCCTTAATGAACATAAAAACAAGATGGAGCGATTCCACTCATTTATATGCCTGGATAAAAAACTCGCAATCATTTTTAACAACAGGTGATAAATATGCAAATGATCTTTTCAGAGAATACAATAGTATCATGCCTGCATTTCCTGAATTAACGGAAGAGGAGATAAGGGAGATATTATATTATGTGGATCCGGAGTGAATTTTTTCTCGCAAGATTGGAATGTAGAATTGATTAACATTTATTCATTTATTTATTGGCTGTTTATTCGCGGTTACTTTGCGTTCTTTGCGCCTTCGCGGCTATTTTTTTTCACGGAAATATATCGTTTTGATATACTTCATGTCAAACATCAAAAATTAATAAATATTGTTTTTTTAGGCCACTAAGACGCTAAGAACGCGAAGGTACGCGAATGCAGAATAGGTTAAAACAAATTTATATTGGCTATTTCTTTGCCTTTGCAGCTTTGCGCGATATTTTTTTATTTTTTCACGCAAAGCCACAAAGCTGGTTGGGTTAAAAAATGGATCAAAATAAATATATTTATTGGCTGTTTATTCGCGGTTACCTTGCGTTCTTTGCGCCTTCGCGGCTATTTTTTTTCACGGAAATATATCGTTTTGATATACTTCATGTCAAACATCGAGAATTAATAATTATTGTTTTTTTAGGCCACCAAGGCGCGAAGAACGCGAAGGTACGCGAATGCAGAATAGGTTAAAGCAAATTTATATTGGCTGTTTCTTTGTCTTTGGGTGCTCTATTATTTTATTTTTTTCATATGTGTTCATCACTTTAACTTTTCATTATTTAAATGTCTATCACCATCCCGATTAGTTTTCTTCTCTAAATTTTTTTCAAGTGCTTCAGTAAGGTTAACTCCTGTTTGATTTGCTATACAAATTAAAACAAATAAAACATCCGCCAATTCATCGCCGAGATCTTTATCGGTATCTGAATTTTTAAAGGATTGTTCGCCGTATTTACGGGCAATTATTCTGGCAACCTCCCCAACTTCTTCGGTGAGCATGGCCATGTTCGTAAGCTCATTAAAATATCTAACACCGGTGGTTGTTATCCATTTATCTACGGTTTGTTGGGCTTGCTCGATGGTCATGATATTTATTTTATTAGTTCCGGTTTTGTTTTAATGGTATCTTTTGCACGGAGACTTGCATCGTAATTTTTAAAATCGTTTACGATAAGTGTATCATCAGGATGTTCGTATGCATTAACTACTTTTTCTGTGTAAACCTTATCGTGTTTATGGGTTCCGAATAAACTGTAAATTCCATAATTACCGGCCACCAATAATGCAACGGCAATAAAAATGGATAATAGTGAACGGAAAAAAAGCGGTTGAATTAATTGCTGAAATGTTTCTTTATCCTCGGGTTTTAATTTTTTGTAATATAAATATATAAACATCATCAAACCAATTCCTGATGAAATACTAACCGTTAATAATTCTTTATCCATTTGAATTAATAGGGTGCGACACATTACTGCAATAACCGTAATGGAGACAGACCATAATCCGAATAAATACATTAATCGCATAATACGGCCCACTCTTAATTTATCTAAAAAAACAAGAATTCCTGATGCCAGATAATAAAAGGAAAGGGATGCAAAAAATATCATACTTATTCTTTCTCCGTAATTGCGCATGTTGGGTTTGAGGAAAAGAAATAATATCGTTAGAACGATGAGGATGTATTCGAAATATTTTGAAAAGAACTTCTTCATATGGGGTTTTGCCACGAAGACACTAAGGACACGAAGGGGTCACGAAGGTCGGAATGGTGGGTTTATTATTTTTATTTATTCTTTATTTTTTGTGTCAATTATTATTGTTACAGGGCCATCGTTAATTAATTCTATTTGCATATCTGCGCCAAATACTCCGGTTTGAATTGGTGCGGGAATTAATTTTTGGATGGATGAAATAAAACTTTCATACAAAGGTATAGCAATATCCGGTTTTGCGCTGCGAATGAAGGATGGGCGGTTTCCTTTTTTGGTGGAAGCGAAGAGGGTGAACTGACTAACAACCATAATTTCGCCTTTAACATCAATCACACTCAGATTCATCAGGTCGTTTTCATCGGCAAATATTCGCAATTGGGCTATTTTTTGGGACAACCAGGTAATGTCCTCCTGTGTATCGGATTCTTCTATCCCTAAAAGAATTAATAAACCATGTGCAATAGAGGAATGGGTTTTTTCCTCTATTGAAACGGTTGCTTTTTTTACTCTTTGGATTACTGCTTTCATGATTCATCCCCCAACCCCCTTCTAAGGGGGCACTCCCCCGAGGGGGAGAGTCGTTAATATTTTTTATTCCCTTTTAATTCTTCATAAAACGTTAAATAACTGATATATCGGGTTGGGGCAATTTCGCCGGCTTCTAATGCTTCGGTTATTGCGCAACCTTTTTCGTTGATGTGTAAACAATCGTTGAATTTACAATTGTGCATGCGACTTCTGATTTCGGGAAAATAATGTCCGAGTTCGTTGGGTTCCACGTCGAGTAAACCAAATTCTTTAATTCCGGGGGTATCTATTATACTTCCACCGAAGGGCAAAGGATACATGCGTGCAAAGGTTGTGGTGTGCAATCCTTTTTCGGTATAAGCTGAAATTTCTCCAACCCTTAAATTGAGTTCAGGAGCTATACAATTTACGAGAGATGATTTTCCTACTCCCGAATGTCCGCAAATTAAAGAGGTTTTATTTTGCAGGAAATTTTTTAATTGTTCGGTGTTTTCATTTTTTGTAACGGAAGTGGAAAAAGAAATAATATTTAATTCGTTGTAAGTAAACATTAATTCTTTTAATAAATTTTCTTCTTTTTCTTTTATTATGAGATCGTGTTTATTAAAAACAACTGCTGCGGGAATATCGTATAAAAATGCCGTCAATAAAATTCTATCGATAAATCCGTGGGAAGTTCTTGGTTGTGCAAGTGATGCAATAATTACACATTGATCGATATTACTTGCAATTATATGTTTGTATTCTTTTTTATTTGGCGCAGAGCGAATAATATAATTTCTGCGCAGGTGAATATTATTGATATTTCCTTCTCCACCCGCCTCTTCAAAATCTACAACATCTCCAACTGCAATTGGGTTGGTTTGTTTTTTATCTTCCAGACGAAATTTTCCCTTTATGCGGCAAATTATAATCTCCCCTGAAGGAATTAATACCTCATAAAAACTTCCGGTACTTTGAATTACTGTCCCCGTCATGCAAAAAATAATGTGTAAACTAAAAAGTTCATCGCGGAGATTCTACGGACGCCGAATGAATGGCAAATGAAATATCACGGATAAGTGAAGTGTCTTTTTCTATGGCATTTCCAACAACTATAATATCAGCACCGGCATTACAATTTTCATATGCTTTTTCCGGAGTTTTTATCCCTCCTCCAATAATTATCGGAAGATCGGTGTTTTTGTGCACTGCTGCGATCACATCGCTGGGAATTGCTCTTTTAGCACCACTTCCAGCATCCATATAGATCAGTTTCATGCCCAATAATTCTCCCGCCATAGCTGTGCAGGCGGCAATTTCGGGTTTATCTGCAGGAATTGGAGTGGTATTGGAAATATAACTCACAGTTGTTGGTGCACCGCCGTCGATAAGTATGTAACCCGTTGAAATGGCCTCAATTCCCGATTTTTTAACATAAGGAGCGGCCAAAACCTGATTTCCGATCAAAAATTCGGGGTTTCTGCCGCTTATGAGGGATAAAAAAAGCAGTGCATCGGCAGCAGGACTCACCTGTTGAATGCTTCCCGGAAAAATTACCACCGGAATATTGGAATGTTGTTTCAAAAATCGAATGGTAGTATCCAGATAATCGCCGATAACGAGTGATCCGCCGACAAAAAAGTAGTCCACATTGCTTTCGTTGCCGAGTTCTGCCAATTGGCTCAATGCTTTCGCATCCACCTCATCGGGGTCGATCAGCACCGCGAACTTTTTGAGTCCTTTTTTGCGGTCTTCAGCTATTTTCTGATAAACGGTGTTTCGCATCTGTTTTCGCCGACAACTTTCGGCTTCAAGGCAAAAATAGGGTATTTTCGTTTGTTACGGAAAAGTGGGAGCGAAATAGCGATCGTAAAATAGAAAGCAGTTATGTTTCAGGACAATAATGAAAGTAGGAGATTTAGCTAATTTTAGTAAATATTTTGGCCTCAACCTTAGTTGAAACAATAAAATTATTGTTTTCAGATTAAAATTATGGTTGAGAGTATTTAAATATTCGAATCATATATTCTCGCTTAGTTGTTTGTCTATGGTAGAAATTTTTAAAGCTCGCTCAAATATTCTCCTCCGTATTGGTTCGCGGAGACGGAAGTGGGCATCAGCAGGTGGCTTTAATGTCCCTTATGCGCCGCCACAACACTATAAATGTTTCAATGATAGTAGTATTTGAGCGAAAATAAGCGCCACCATTTTGTAATGTATTAATTTCATTTTACAGATAATTCCTATACGAAGCTGCTAATTTAGGTTAGTTGTGGCGCCTTTTTCGCTCCGGGTGGCAAGCATTAGGGACTTTTAAGCCGCATGGTGAAGCCCTTGACTTTTGGCGCTACCTTTTTGTTAAGAAAAAGGTAGCAAATTTGATCAAACTGTTATTGATTAATCGGAGCTGGATTTTGATTTTTAATAGTTATAAAGTGACAAATTAAATGTTTAATAATAAATAAAAGTTGCATTATTGAAAATGAATTTGACCAATGTTTTTAGAAATTATTAAATAAAAAAAACCTGCAGATCGGGCCAAATATTCCTTTCTGCAGGTTTAAAATTATCGTTTATAGAATTTATTTCACTTCCACTAATTGTACTTCACAATTTATTTTCACATCCTCACTCACTAAAATTCCACCTCCTTCGAGAGCAGCATTCCAATTCAAATTCCAATCTTTTCTATTTATTTTTCCATTGATGGTAAAACCGGCTTTAGCACTTCCCCAAGGATCTTTTAATACGCCTCCGAATTCTACATCCAATTTAATATTTTTTGTTATATCACCCATGGTAAGATCACCATACATTTCATAACTGCCATCATGATCTACCAATTCAAATTTTGTCGGTTTGAAAGTAATTGTCGGATATTTTTCTGCATTAAAAAAATCTTCGCTGCGCAAGTGTTTATCGCGACCTTCATTTCTGGTATTTACACTTGCTGTTTCAGCGGTAAATGTGATAAAAGAATTCATAAAATCCTCACCAATGGTTTCCGCTTCTATGGTGTATTTTTCAAATTCACCGCGCACTGTCGTTAACATCATGTGTTTTACGCTGAAACCTATGCTGGTATGCATTGGGTCGGCGATCCATTTTACTCTTGTTGTTGATTCTGTTGTTTGCATTTTAGTTGTTTTATTAGTTTTTAAATTTGATTTCAAGGTGTTGTGAAGAAAAAAATAATATTATGGAGAAACAACCATAGGAACTTCCATAATTAATATTTCTGCAATATCGCTTTCTGCCAAAATATTAAATTGCTCATGTTCCAATACACCAAATCCATCTCTTTCGTTCAGCGATTGGTCGTTTATTTTTATATCTCCCTTTAAAATAAAAAAATACACACCATTTCCTTTTTTATGTAAGGAATAATTTAGTTCGGTATTTTTTTCCAGTTTGCCAAGATGAAACCAGGCGTCCTGATGTATCCAAACACCGGCATCTTCTGCTATAGGTGAAAGAATTTGTTGCAATTTATTTTTGCTGTCCTCGGGATTCAATGTGATCTGATCATATCGTGGCTCCACATTTTTTTTATTCGGGAAAACCCATATCTGTAAAAATTTTACAGGTTTATCTTTATTCTTATTGTATTCGCTGTGGGCAACACCTGTTCCGGCGCTCATTACCTGAATATCACCCTGTTTAATCACGGTTTTGTTGCCCATACTGTCCTCATGCTCCAGATCTCCTTCCAGAGGAATGGAAATGATCTCCATATTGTCGTGCGGATGTTTGCCAAAACCCATTCCCGCTGCAACCGTATCGTCGTTTAAGACCCTTAATACACCAAAATGTATCCTTTCAGGATCGTAATAAGCCGCAAAACTGAAGGTATGATAACTGTTCAGCCAGCCGTGATCAGCGTGTCCGCGGGTGTTTGCTTTGTGTAAAATGGTATTTTTCATATTGTTCCTTAGTTTAATTGAGGAATTGAGCCTCAAAATTAGTGCAATATATATGTATATACATATATAATTATAAAAAGTTCAAATAACTGAATTTTTTGCCAAAATTATTTCTAACTCATATTTAACAAAATAAGCAGCGGAAAAGATCCATTATGAAAACCGGGTATAATTATCTATATTTAACATCCTTAACAAAATGCTCCCGATTCGTGAAACAAATCCTTATGAAGACAAATAAATTTGCACTCTCTGATTATGCTAAAATTGCCGCCGTCTTATTAATTTCACATACAAAGACAAATGCACAGGTAATTTATACCGATTTGGATCCTGATATTGAATTACTGTTGGATCATGAAACCGCAGGTATAGATATTGATGATAATGGTCTGGTAGATTTTGTATTTTTGAGAACATCCGGTTCTTATTACACATGGTATAGTGGAACCGAGCTGCGTTTCAGACAGGCAGACTGGGTTTTGCCATACGAATCTACTAATGGTATTCTTGGTGGTCCTGCAACACCAAGTAATAGTTGGAATAATTTAGTCCCTCCATTAAATACAAGTTTTTTAATAAGTAGTAAAATGTATTTTCAGAATACGAGTTACCAATTTATGTCATTTGGATTTTATAAAGAATCAGGAAACTGGTTTTATGCATTTGTATTTCCGGTGTGGAATCCCTTAGAAGGTGATAATAAATACATGGGGGTAAAATTTATAGATAGCAATGATTGTTTTCACTATGGATGGATACGTTGCGAAATTGAGGATTCATGCAAGCGATTAATTATTAAAGATTATGCATATGAATTGGAATGTGATGCTCCAATTGCTGCCGGAAGTATGGTGAGTTATGTGGATGTAGAAAATGAAAACACGTTTGATGGAACTGTGTATAGTTTTGATAAAACTGTTTATGTTAAATTGAACGGTGAGAGTAATAATTCCCTAATAAATATTTATGATATACTTGGGAAAGAAATATATTCGGGAGAATTACTAGATCAATTTACGGAAATTAAATTAAACAATGTAATCGGAATTTATCTGGTAGAAATAATTGCAGAAACAGGAAGATTATCGAAAAAGATATATTTGAATTGATTATGAAGTCGTACAAATTTACAATCTCCGATTATGCCAAAATTGCCGCTGTTTTGCTAATTCCGACTTCGAAAGCACATGCACAAGTTATTTATACTGATATCGACCCCGATATTGTTTTAGATACCTATGAGGAAAATGGATTTGTTGATATGGATAATAACGGCACATTTGATTTTTCTTTTCAACGTGGTAATACTCAGTATTCAACACTAACGTATTCAGGAGGTGCTGGACATACTTTTACAAGAACAGTAATATGGGCATCATTTCCTGATTCACCTGACAATGAAATTGCAGGGAGTTATAATACATTTTCAAGTTCGTTCACTCGGTATTATCCATATGCTATTCACCTTGGTGATATAATTGCAATAGATGGACCCGATGGTTTAAGTTTTCAGGATTGGCCATTTCAGAGGATGGCTTACAAACTAAAAATTGATGGTGGAAATATTACCGGCTCAGGTGGAAATTGGTTCCCCGAAAAAATCGACCGTTATCTGGGAGTTCATTTTGTGGATGGCGACGAAAATTATCATTATGGATGGATACGTTGCAGTGTTATAGACTCAGGAGATGTATTAATTATTAAAGATTATGCATTTGAAATGGAAGTAGATAAACCCATTTATGCGGGTGATACCATAAATTTTACTGGTGTTGAAGAAATACATTTACCTGGAATTATTATTTATAGTTTTGAACGTGATATTTACATTATTGCAGATGAAAAATATCTCAATTCCAAAGAGGTAAAAACAGCATCTGTTAAAATCTTAAATCTCTCCGGTGAATTAATATATGAAACTACTTTAAATGAAAAAAACACGAAAATAACATTTGATGAATTACCTGCTTCTTTATATTTGGTGGAAGTGACATTAGGGAATGATAAAATGGTAAAAAAAGTAATTTTGCAATGAGCAGTTTTATTTCATTATCTGAAGTCTAAAATGATTGCATGGCGATATATTTGAATTAAAATCTAATTTCTATTATATTAAATGACTTTAAATAAGCTAAAATTTTAATTAATTATAGTCAAAATATTTGTATCAGAAAACGTACAATTTTATAATTAATAATATACCTTTCTTATAATTTGGGCGTTCATACCATGTAACAACACACATTAACTTAGTATTCTGTTGATTTTGGGTTAAAATGCCCCGGAACATAAGCGGGGTAAAGGTTTCGGCGGCTTTAAAGATTTTTTAGGTAAGCATTATGTTAAGTTAACGGTTCCAATATGTAGATGTGGTTAAACTTTTGTAACATTTTTCTTAAGCTAAACTACATTTTTACAAGCATCCAAATTTTTTTATGAAATCTTTTCCCCATTTCATATGTTTATTTCAACATTAGTTGTCACCCTTTTCAAAGATACACATTAATAAAAAATATATGTGTACGGAGGCAATGTAGGGTATAACAAACATAATACGATTTATAAACAGGGTAGTGGAAAAATAGCACTTGTTTGTAAACAGTTTTATGTCATACTTTCGTAAAACCTCTCGAAAAAAATCCGAGAGGTTTTTCTGTCAAATACCGAATCGAAACCGTTACCAACATCGTCTAATATGGCCAAGAACAAACAACACAGCACAGGGCTAAAATTTGCCCGTTATTTCACCAAAGAAGGAGTGAGTCCCTTCGATATGTATGAATTTGAACTCCGTTCCTCTGTAATTAGAAACACTACAGGAGATTCGGTTTTTGAAATGCATAATGTAGAAGTTCCAAAAGAATGGAGTCAGGTTGCCACTGATATTCTCGCACAAAAATATTTTCGCAAAGCAGGAGTTCCGCTTGCCGATGGAACAATGGGAAGTGAAACTTCCATTAAACAAGTTGCACATCGTTTAGCCGATTGTTGGAAACAATGGGGAGAAAAACATAATTACTTTTCATCGTCTGCCGATGCAACAGTTTTTTATGAAGAACTCGTATATATGATAGTGGGGCAAATGGCCGCTCCAAATTCACCACAATGGTTTAATACAGGTTTATATTCAGCATATGGTATAAAAGGAAAAGCACAGGGTCATTATTATGTTGATCCTCAATCAGGAGAATTAAAAAAATCAACCTCTGCATATGAGCGCCCTCAGCCTCATGCATGTTTTATATTAAGTGTGGATGATGATCTTGTTAATCCAGGAGGAATTATGGATCTGTGGACACGTGAGGCACGTATTTTTAAATATGGCTCCGGTGTTGGAACTAATTATTCGAAAATTCGCGGAGAGGGTGAAAAACTTTCCGGTGGTGGAACATCAAGTGGTTTATTGAGTTTCTTAAAAATTGGAGATGCTGCAGCCGGTGCAATTAAATCGGGCGGAACAACACGTCGCGCAGCTAAAATGGTTTGTCTCGACCTTGATCACCCTGAAATTGAAAATTTTGTGGAGTGGAAAGTGAAGGAAGAAGATAAGGTTGCCGCATTAATTGCTGCAGGATATTCTTCCGATTATGAAGGCGAAGCATATCGCACAGTTGCGGGACAAAATTCCAATAACTCTGTTCGTATCCCGAATAAATTCTTTAAAGTATTAGAAGAGAACGGCGATTGGGAATTAATTGGTCGCTCCAACGGTAAAGTTTTCAAAACCGTGGAAGCACGCAAACTCTGGGAAAAAATTGCCTACGCGGCTTGGCGTTGTGCTGATCCCGGAATGCAATACGATACTACTATTAATGAGTGGCATACTTGTCCGCAATCGGGACCAATTAATGCATCAAATCCTTGCAGTGAATACATGTTTTTAGATAATACTGCATGTAATCTCGCATCCATTAATTTGCGTAAGTTTTATGATGATGATAAATTAATATTTAATGTGGAAGCATTTGAACATGCTTGCCGTATATGGACCGTTGTATTAGAAATATCCGTTTTAATGGCGCAATTCCCAAGTAAGGAAGTTGCACAATTATCTTATGAATTCAGAACCTTAGGTTTAGGTTTTGCGAATTTAGGATCTGTATTAATGATCTCCGGAATTCCTTACGATAGCGATAAGGCTCGTGCAATTGCAGGATCTATTTCTGCGATCATGACGGGTATATCTTACAAAACTTCCGCAGAAATGGCAGCAGCTCTCGGAACCTTTAAAGGATACGAATTAAATAAAGCAGACATGATGCGTGTAATGCGCAATCACCGTTATGCAGCATATAATGCAGCGGATAATTATGAAGGTCTGGAAATTAAACCAATGGGAATTGATCAGGCTTTATGTCCTGAATATTTATTGAAAGCTGCGTGCAATGCATGGGACGGCGCTTTACAATTAGGAGAAGAACACGGTTACAGAAATGCACAGGCAACTGTAATTGCTCCAACCGGAACAATTGGTTTATTAATGGATTGTGATACCACCGGTGTTGAACCGGATTTCGCTTTGGTGAAATTTAAAAAATTATCAGGTGGTGGTTATTTTAAAATAATTAATCAATCAATTCCGCTTGCATTAAAAAATCTCGGATATAAAGATGAGAGCATAGAAGCAATTGTTAATTATGCGAAAGGAACTGGTACATTAAAAAATGCACCACATGTTAATTTCGAAACATTAAAACAAAAAGGATTTACCGAACAGGAAATTTTACATGTAGATAAAGTTGTGGCTGCTGCATTCGAAATAAGTTTTGCATTTAATGTATTTACATTAGGTGTTCCAACTTTAGAAAGATTGGGTTACAGTGAAGAACATTATACAGAGCCAGGATTTAATTTATTGCGTGCATTAGGATTTACGAAAGACCAAATTGAAGCCGCAAACGATCATATCTGTGGAACCATGACCATTGAAGGTGCGCCGTTATTACAGGAAAAACATTATTCTGTTTTTGATTGTGCAAATAAATGCGGAAAAATTGGGGAGCGTTATATTCATCAGCATGGACATATCCGTATGATGGGTGCAGTGCAACCATTTATTTCGGGAGCAATTTCAAAAACAATTAATCTTCCACACGAAGCAACCATTGAAGATATTGAAAGCTGTTATTTAATGAGCTGGCAATTGGGATTAAAAGCAAATGCGCTTTATCGCGACGGTTCAAAATTATCGCAGCCATTATCAACAAAAAGCGATTCGAAAGAAACTACCGAAGCTCCAAAACATGTTTGGACATCGGAAGAAGTTTTGGAAGCAGCACGTTCAATAATTATGCAGTCAACTGACACCATTTTCAAACGTCAGTTGTCAAGAGTGGTTGAACGCAAAAAATTACCATCCAAACGTTCAGGATTTACGCAAAAATCAAAAATTGGCGGACAAACAATATTTGTAAGAACAGGGGAATATGAAGATCAGACACTTGGAGAGATCTTTATTGATATGCATAAGGAAGGAGCTTCTTTCCGTTCGTTGTTGAACTGTTTTGCCATTGCAGTTTCCATCGGATTACAATACGGAGTTCCATTAGAAGAATACACCGATAAATTCACCTTCACGCGTTTCGAACCGAGTGGACCTGTTGATCACCCGAACATTAAATTCAGTACTTCCATAGTTGATTATGTATTCCGTTTGTTGGCGTTTGAATATTTAAACAGAACAGATCTTGTGCATATTGCTCCGGAAGAAATGGAACAGCGCGAAGTGAGCACGCAGGATATTTCCACGGAAGCAACCGGTAATTATCCAGTAACTGAACCGATCGCTGAAAAACAAACTAAAAAAGAACCTGTTGAGAAAAAAACAGCAGTGAAATATGAAATTTTAGACGCAGCGGAAGCAGCAAACAAATCGCTGATGGGAGATGCACCTCCTTGTCCTAAATGTGGTCACACCACCATTCGCAACGGCACTTGTTACAAGTGTTTGAATTGCGGAGAGAGTTTGGGATGCAGTTGAAACGTTAAAGTCTGATAAATAATAAAAACCGCTTTTAATATAGAGGCGGTTTTCTTATTTTGTGCAAGATTCAAGCATATGAAAAAAATCCACATCCAATTACCCGGGGTAATTCTGCTCACTTCCCTTTCCTTTCTCCTTTTCTCCTGTTCCGGAAAAAAGGGAACTCCGGAACAAGTAACACTTAATTTTTTCGATTTGTTATACAACAAACACGATCTTGAAAAAGCCGAATTATTGGTAACCGATTCCAGTAAAGAAAAACTGAGAAATGATTTTAAATTTATTGAAGGTGCATTACAAATTGTGGAAGAAAAAAATCCCACGCATTACGATTATAAAATTGCAGAACAAAAAACAATAATTAAAAATGATTCTGCATTTGTATTTGTTACCAGTTCGCTTGATAAAACAGAAATGAAAATATTATTATTGAATGTAAATGATAGTTGGAAAATAGATTTTAATTACGACGAACAATTAATTAATGCTGCAAATAAAGATCTGGTTAATGATGTTTTGGAGATAATGGAAAGTTTTGTTGATTCGGTGGGAGCGCAGAGCGGGACACAGGATTAAGGACATAGGACACGGGATGACATGGGACATTGGAAAAGGACATAGGTAAACAAACGGTGGAGAAAAATAGGAACCTGCCTGACGCGGTCAGGAGGCAGGCGCGGATAACGCGGATTGGGCGGATTTAAAAAGGATAAAAATAGGACATAAGACATAGGAAGTAGGACATAGGAAAACAAACGGTGGGATTTAGTAAAATTTCGCAAGAAATTTAAACTCCTTACTCCTCTCTCCTTTCTCCTCCCTCTGCCGCGGTTTATTGTTTTTCACCAACCGCAATTCGGAGGATAAACTTCATTATAGCATTAATCGATTAAGGACGTCAACTAGTAAATTATACTTTCATCTCTCCCTACTGTGACTGGTGAGAAACACCAAACCACGGCATCTGATTGTAAAATTTCGCAAGAAATTTAAACTCCTCTCTCCTTTCTCCTCACTCCTTATTTGAATGCAATTAAAATGTAAAAAATAGTTTTCTACGGAGCTATATTTATCAGTGTTACAAACTGCCCACTGCCCACTGCCCACTGTTTACTGCCCACTCCTTATTCCTCAAACGGATTCTGATATTCCGGATTATTTTTAAATCCTTCGTCGGTAAGTGTTTTTAGAAATGCAATAATCGCAGCTTTTTCATCCGCGGTTAATTGAACGCCGCCTTGAAATGCGAATTGCATAAAATTATCGGTGAAGGGTGTGTCTTTTACATCTTCGCTGTAATGATCAAGCACTTCTTCCAGTGTTGCGAAACGACCATCGTGCATGTAAGGTGCAGTTAATTCAATATTTCGAAGAGAAGGTGTTTTAAATTTTCCATAATCAAGAGTATCTCCTGTTACAGCGCCTAAACCGGCATCTAAAAAATCAACAAAACTCACTACAGAATCGAGTCCATTGTTGCGATATTGAAAATCGGTGAATAAACCAGCATTAATTCCATGACAGTGAAAACAATCTCCTCCATCCAGGGCATTAAATAATTCGAAACCCTGCACTTCCTGATCGGTTAAAAATAATTCTCCTGCTGCTGCTTTATCGTAACGTGAATTACCTGATACAATGGATTTAATAAATTGTGCAATTGCATTTGCAATATCATCATTCGTAATTTCTTCTACAGCAAATGCTTCGTAAAACATTTCAGGATAAAAATTGCTTCTGCTTAATTTCATAATTACATTCGGCATTATTTCATGCATTTCCACAGGATCCTGAATCGGTTTTATTGCCTGATCTTCCAAGGTAATTGCACGTCCATCCCAGAAAAAACCATTATCAAAAGGAGAATAACCCAAATTATAAATCGGCATTGCATTTCTTTTTCCGGGGAGACCATCAATTCCAATACTAAATTGTATAGTATCAGAAAATGCGTGATTCACACTATGGCAACTTGAACAGGATTGGGTGCTGTCGCCGGATAAAATAGGATCATAAAATAATTTCCTTCCCAATTCAACTCCTTTTGCAGTTAAGGGATTAATTACAGGATATGGAAAAGGAGGAATTCCACCAACGGGTACAACATTATATGGGGTTGGATCATATACCCAGCCGTCGCCCGGCGGCTCTTCATCTGTAATTTCCGGATCAATATCACATTGGGAGAATAAGATTATTATTCCGAAAAGGAAGCAACAGGTTAATATTGTGACTTTATTATTCATAATTGTTTAACCGAAATTTATAAAAACAGAACAAATCTAAAATTACAATCCGGTAATATCCTTGATTCAGTGGTATAAAGAACAAATTATTCTTCAAAAGGGTTTTGATACTCCGTATTATTTTTAAATCCCTCATCTGTAAGTGATTTTAGAAAAGCGATGATCTTTGCTTTTTCATCAGCAGTTAATTGCACTCCACCTTGATATGCATACTGCATAAAATTATCGGTGAAAGGTGTGGCATTAACACCCTCACTATAAAAATCAAGCACTTCTTCTAGTGTTGCAAACCGGCCATCATGCATATAGGGTGCTGTAAGGGCAATATTGCGCAGTGAAGGAGTTTTGAATTTCCCGTAATCAAGTGTATCGCCTGTTATGGCACCTAATCCCGGATCTACAAAATCTACAAATCTAAAAACAGGGTCCAACCCATTATTTCTATATTGATAATCTGTAAATAAGCCACCGTTAATTCCATGACAATGCAAACAATCGCCTCCATCCAATGCATCAAATAAAATTGACCCATCTACCTCATCTTGTTCAAGGTAAAACCCGGGAACATTCATTGCACTATCAAAACGTGAATTTCCGGAAACGATGGATTTTGTAAATTGGGCTAGTGCATTGGCAACATTTTCTACTGTTATTTCATGAATTCCAAAAGCTTCATAAAACAGATCAGGATAATATTCACTTCGGGACAGTTTGGTAATAACGTTGGGCATTATTTCATGCATTTCCAATGGATCTTGTATTGGCATTATAACCTGATCTTCTAAAGTTGTTGCCCTGCCATCCCAGAAAAAACCTATATCATATGGTGAATATCCTAAATTAAAAATCGGCATTGTATTTCTTTTGCCGGGAAAACCATCTATTCCAATACTGAATTGTGTTGAATCGGAAAAGGCATGTGTAAGACTATGACAACCGGAACAAGATAAAGTACTATCTGCAGATAATATCGGATCGTAAAATAACTTCCTACCCAAAGCCACACCTTTAATTGTTAATGGATTTTGGTTTAATAAGGGAAAAGGAGGAATTCCGAAAACAGTACTCACTACATAGGGAGTGGGATCATAAACTAAAGCTTGTGGTTCATCAATTATTTCAGGATCCATTTCACATCGTGTAAAAAAGAAAAACAATCCTAAAAGAAATAATATAATTAACCGATTATTATTTGATTTCATGATTTTAATTCCAGTTAAATAGAATTATTTTATTAATTAATTATATTAATTATTGGTTATTTAAAATCACTGTTTGAAATAAATTCTTCATCCGTAAGCGCACTTAAAAAATTAATAAGATCACTTTTTTCCAATTCTGTTAAATTAAATGATTTTATTAATTCACTCTGATTTACATGACCACTTCCTCCCAACATATACTGATCAATTACATCCTCCAAAGTTGGCACAGAACCATCGTGCATATAGGGTGCTGTTAAATTGATATTGCGCAATGTGGGGACACGAAATTTTCCCACATCTTCCTGTAAAAGTGTAATTCTTGCTCTGCCGGAATCAGCACTGTAATCGGAAAAATATCCGTTGTTTTGAAAGCTATTATCCGTTAACAAAAAACCTCCGTGACAGCTGCTGCAATTGAGTTCCGGACTGAAAAAAGTTCCATCCCCGCTTTTTGTGAAGTAGTTAATGCAGTAGTTTTTCCCTGATAGGTATATTTATCATAAGGCGAATTTCCGCTTATTAATGTTCGTTCAAATGCAGCGAGTGCACGTGTAATTCCAAATGGATCAGGAGCGTTGCCAAAAACTGTTTTAAATTCAGCAACATATTCTGCATCTTCATTTAATCTGTTCACCAATAATACCATATTAAAACCCATTTCAAAATGATCCTCCAAAGGAACATAAGGTTGTGTTTCCAATGTTGGATTTCCCCCGTCTTTTAACATGACGGGATAATAAACAACATTTGCCAAACTAGGTGAATTGCGAAATCCAAGTCGCCCGAAAACACCTTCACTGATAGTTACATCATCACTAAAAGCGAGTTCTGCATTGTGGCAACTTCCACAGGAAATTGTTGAATCTACCGAAAGAGCAGAATCGTAGAATAATTTTTTTCCAAGGGCTATCTTCGCCTGGGTTAATGGATTATCTGCAGGAATATCAGGATAAGGAAAACCAGGCGGTATAATTAAAACATATTTTTCTTCCTGTGGATCAATTTCATGATCCACCGAACAGGAAAATATGGATATTAATATTACCGCAATAAAACATATATAATATGTTTTGTTATTCTTCATGTATTAATCCTCCGGAGAAAACATATCGAATACATTTCCATATATAATATTTGCAAGATCTTCATTATCGGTTGTATGCGTGGTATTATCAGTTGCAAGATCTACGCCGTTGAAAAAGGTATCCCAATGAGCGGCGAGATGTAAAATATTTTCATTTTCTGCGCCTATGGTAACAGGAAGATCAATTTCGATAGTTGCTACATAATGATCTCCACCAAGGTGCATTTCAAATAATCCATCCGGATTATCAGGAGTTCCATCACCATTTATATCAGCTTCTCCATCAATTCTCACAAAAATGTACCCGAAACTCCATCCCCAATGCATATTCGGAAATTGTGCTCCCAGTGGATCACCAATTTGGTAAAGTGAAGGATCAGCATGATTAGTAGCTGAATCTATTCCTACGTCGAACATGACCTTTGTGTATTCCCCGGCGGGAAAGTTTCCTATGGAATATTCCTCTTCATCGGGTGACATTAGCAAATAAACTCCTTCTGCAGAAGTTTCATTACCGGCGGCATCTACCAATTTGATATTAGAAACGTAGAATTGCACCAAATTGAGTTTGGTTTCCACACCTCCAAGGTTATAAGTGCTTTCTTCCACAACTTCCTCTAAACCAATGTATTGATGCATATGTAATTCAACGGGAACCGTTTCGAAGTATATGCATCCAACATTTACCTCGGCGTCAGGATCAAAGTTTGTGGCCGTTTCGTCGGTGCAGCCCTCGATCTTTTGGCAGGAATTGAAACTTATAAGTATAAAAAGTGCGCTAATGGTGAGGAGAAAGCCCTTAGATTTCATATTTCTTTCTTTTTTTTGGTTGAATGTAAAGTAAACTATAATGTAAAGTTAGACGTTATAAACCTGAATTTGATGACTTTTGTTTGGTTTCCAGACTTATATATGGTCATATAAACGTAAAAAGGTTAATTTTGTATTGATGAAAGTGGTCATGAAAAATTTGAGTATCTACCTGATGACAGCAATTTTATTTGTTGCCTCTACAGGATTTACGCTGTTTTCTCATATCTGTTTGATGAGTGAAAAAGAAACGGTTTCCACACAAAAAATGGCGGACTGTTGCGCAAAAGAACCTATCACTTCTTCCGATACGGAAGGTTTAAATAGCAGTAATTGTTGCATCGACAATTCCACTTATCTTAAATTTGATTTTACAGGCGCTACTCAAAGAGCGTTGGAATTTTCTGATATTCCATTATTTATATCAATATTTAATGCTGAACCGGAAAATATTTCCACTGCTTTTAGCGGATTTATATTTAAAGATCTGCCTCCACCTTTATCCGGCAGAAATATTCTGTTGAACAAACAGGTTTTCCTTATTTAATTTATTACAGTTTAGTTATCATTTTTTCACATGCTGAAGAAATGAACTTTTATTTTATTTAAACTTACTGTAATGAAATATTCTATAATATTATTTTTATTTTCTGTTTTCTTTTACATCACATCACATAGCCAAACACTTAAAGGCCATGTAATGAGTGCGGATGAAGTTGGTGGTATGACAGTCCTTCCGGGAGCTAATATTGTTTGGTTAAATTCTACTTCCGGCACAACAACAAAGGATGATGGTTCATTTATTCTTGAAAAAACCGATCCTTCGCAAATTCAATTTAAAGTGACTTATGTTGGATTTGAAACAGATACGATTACTGTTGGGGATAAAACATCTTTTCATATTATGTTAGATCCTGTGAAAGAATTAAAACAGGTTATTATTGAAGGAGAAAGTTCTGCAAGTTCCATTAATACGGTAAATCCTGTTAATATGGAATCACTGAATAAAAAGGAATTATTAAAAGCGGCTTGTTGTAATTTAAGTGAAAGTTTTGAGACCAATAATTCGGTTGATGCGGAATTCAGTGATGCAATTACCGGTGCTAAAACAATTAAATTATTGGGGTTGGATGGAGTGTATTCTCAGATCATGATGGAAAATATGCCGGGGGTTAGAGGTTTATCTTCCAGTTATGGATTGACCTATATACCGGGACCTTGGATAGAATCCATTCAAATAACCAAAGGCCCGGGTTCGGTGGTTAATGGATACGAAAGTATAACCGGCTCCATTAATACGGAAATAAAGAAACCATTTCATGTGGAAGGCGAAACATTTTTGTTGAATTTATTTGGATCCAATTCCGGACGTTATGAAGCAAACGTAAATTTCAAACATTTATTTAATGAAAAATGGAGTACTGCATTGTTTACGCATACAAGTCAGTTGCACAATAAAATGGATCACAACGAGGATGGATTTTTAGATATGCCTTTAAATGAGACTTATATTGTGATGAATAAATGGAATTATTTTTCCGGTAAAAAACATGAAGCGCAGTTTGGTGTGAAATATGTTGCATCCGATATCAATGGAGGACAGGTAAAATTCGATCCTTCTGAAGAGCATAGCGTTGAAAACGGCTATGGTGTAGGTGTTTCTACAAAACGATTTGAGGGATTTATGAAAAATGGTTTTGTATTTGACAAACCTAATACCTCCATCGGAACTATAGTTAATTATGTTTACCACGATCAGAATGCATTTTATGGTTTAAATAATTATACGGGAATTGAACGATATGTAAATGCAAATTTTATTTATCAATCATTTATGTTCAATACCAATAACAGCTATAAAATAGGAGCAAGTTTTATGGTGGATGATTATACTGAAAGTTTTGATTCCATAAATTATTTGCGCACTGAATATGTTCCGGGAATATTTGCAGAATATCATTTTGTATCCGGCACAAAATTCAGTTTGCTTGCTGGAATTCGGGTGGATGATCATAATTTATATGGAATATTTACTACTCCGCGATTACATTTAAAATATAATCCTACAACAAATACTACGCTTCGTGGTTCGGTGGGAAAAGGGTACCGAGTAGCAAATGTATTTGTAGAGAACAGCAATGTGCTCACAAGTTCCAGAACATTAATAATTACGGAAGATCTTTTACCGGAAGAAGGATGGAACTATGGTGTTTCGTTAATGCAAGGATTTAAATTGAATAAGAATGAAGGCACCTTTACATTGGATGGGTATAGAACCGAATTTGTAAATCAGATAGTAGTGGATCTTGATAGTGATTATAGTTCAGTATATATAAGCAATTTGCATGGACAATCGTATTCCAATGTTTTTCAGGGGGAAGTGAATTACGAAGTATTTACAAATTTCGATATGCGTGTTGCTTATAAATATATTGATGCAAAATCGACGTATAATGGTGATTTATTAGAAGTTCCATTAACAAATAAAAATCGCGGATTGGTAAACTTTGCTTATGAGTTAAAAAAATACGGTTGGGTTTTTGATTTTACAACACAATTTTACGGCAAATCAAGATTACCCGATCTGACAGAAAATCACGATGCGCATTTTTTGGGAGAATATTCGGAGCCCTATTATTTATTATTAGGACAAATTACCAAAAAATTCAAAAATCTGGAGATCTATGCCGGTTCAGAAAACATTACCAATTACACACAACATCATCCTATTTTAGGTTTTGATGAGCCTTTTGGAGAGGATTTTGATGCATCTGTTATTTATGCACCAATAATGGAGCGCAAGTTTTATGGTGGATTGAGTTTTACATTAAATTAATTAATTTTACTTATCACAATTAAAAATAAAAAAATGAAAAAGAGTATTAAAGGAATTGTTAGTTTGTTTGTGATCACTATAATGATCGCAGCATCAAATAATATTTTTTCCCAAACTGCAACAACGGGAAAAAACTATGTGGACATAAAAACATCTGCGCAATGCGGCTCATGTAAAAGTGCCATTGAAAAAGCAGTGAATAATGTGGATGGTGTTAAATCGGCAGAATTGGATCTGGAAACAAAAATTGTTACTGTTAAATACGATGTAGAAAAAACAAATGTGGATGCATTAAAATCTGCCATCGTAAATATTGGTTATGATGCAGATGAAGTTGCTGCAGATGCAAAGGCGTATGAGAATTTGCATTCTTGTTGTAAGAAAGAGTGAGTTGTTGGGGTGATGTTCGCGTTATCGTGCAGGGGGGGTTTATCCGCCGTCCACAGACCTGTGCAAATCTGTGGGGAAAACATAGGTTGGAGATTTTCTCCACAGAGTTACCGAAGGAACTCTGTGGACGGGCAGACCATTTACTTTTTATCAACCACAACTTTTATCATTTCTGATTCCCCATCAGAAGTTAACGAAAGAAAAATACACTCCCGATGCAACATGTTCCAATGAAATAATATGTTCCTTTAAAGGTAGACAATAAACTTGTATGAACCAAACTTCCATTAATTGAAATTAAATTTATCTGATAAACATTATCTGCACCAATTATATTTACAAACAACTGATCACTCGCAGGGTTTGGATAAACATTTATTTTTATCCCCCCAACATTATTTTCTACGCCAACAAAAACAGTGGTAACATCTTTATCCATAGAATTTTCTGAAACAGAATCGGAACAATTTATTGTTACAAAAACAGTATAATCAGTTCCCGGATCAAGATCATTAAATGTGAAGCTGGTATCGCTTGTGGAATAAAAAGTGGTGTCGGTTCCGGAGATCAAATAGATGGTGTAATCATTATAGTTTTCATCTCCGGGCCATTCGGCGGTGAAAGAAGAATCGGTTATCCCTGTAATGTAGATTGCTTGCGGCGCGCTGCATTCCGGTAAAATTTCAACAGTAAATTCGTGTGCATCTTCACATATGCTATCGCTTAAATAATGCGTGATCAAATAAATACCCGGGGTAGAAAATGACAATGCAATTGTTCCAAATGGATCTGCAAAAAGTAATCCGTCAGGAGCAGAAGAAAATGTTCCGGTGTCGCCAAATATTATCGGTGATGGATCAGGATCATCGGTGTAATAAACAGTGGATGCATATTCAAATGTGGCATCCACATCAGGGTGAATAGAAATTTCTGCGGAATCAAGTATAATACATCCCGCTGCTGAAATTCCGCTGAAATAAATAAAATAATTTCCTTCCCCTGAAGTTGCAAGATCAATTTCGCCGGTTAAAGAATTTACTGTTGCATCAGAATAAAATTCACCTTCAATAATTAAATCAATAATGGGTATAGGATTCACATCATCAATACAAAATGTATCTTCTATAAATTCAAAAACATTAATATCACTATTATCTTCTATCCATATTTTACGAGAAACTGTACAAGTTCCGGGAGCTGTATATTGAATAATAAATTCTCCGGCGCCGCTTGCAATTAAATTAATTTCACCGGTAACTGCATTTATAATTGCAGCATCAGAATAAAATAATCCTCCGCTTAATCCATCAATTATTGGAAATGGATTTTCTTCTTCAATACAAAAAGTATCATCCTCAAAATGAAAATCAGATTCGCGTGCTGCACCGTAATAAACAAATCCTTTTCCATCAGCCTCTAAAATTTCTGTATATCGATAAGCACCCACCATAAAATCGCTGTAACCATCATTATTAAAATCTGCATTTCCTCCAACGTGTCGTCCATAATATCCATTATCCTGATCGCCTTCACCGCTCCAGCAATAATTTGATTCCAAACCATCAGGACCTCCGAAATAAACAAAAGCACCACCCTCATCCAATGAACCATTGTCCCAATATTTAGATCCGCCAATTACATCGGCATAACCATCATTATTTATATCTCCTGCACCAGCACAGCTATATCCGAATTGCGCCTGATTCTGATTTATTTCCGCAAACCAGGCGACTTCTGTTTCCAAACCATCGGCGGAGCCGTGATAAACAAAAATGCGACCTTCATTTCCGGTTGCGGTGTCGCTTTCGTATAAAAGTGCAGCTACCACCACGTCGTCGTAACCATCTCCGTTCACATCGCCGGCTCCATCCACCCAATGCCCGAAATTGCATTTTTTTTGCCCGCTGCTCATCATCCAGTCAGGGGTTTCGTTCAAACCTGTCGCCGAACCGTAAAAGGTAACAGCCAATCCATCATCAATATCGTCGAAATTGTACTGATTTGCACCAATAATTACATCATCAAACCCATCGCTGTTCACATCGCCGGCATAATTAACGGGAAAACCAGAAATAGCACCTTCCTGATCAGCCTGCCAACTCCAACCCGATTCAACTGGACCGGAGGCAGAACCCCAATAGAGCCAGGTTTTTCCTTCCTCAAGCTCCGGTTCATCCCACATTTTAGCGGAAATGAAGAGATCGTTAAATCCATCGTTATTTATATCTCCCCCCAAAGCAACCCCACTACCGAGCAGGGCAAAAACCTGATCATATTCAATGGTCCAATCGGGACCTCCTAAACTCAATCCGGTTGGAGAGCCATACCACAGAAAAACACTGCCTTCATTGTATTCACCGTTGCTCCATTGAAGACAACCTACGGCAATATCGCTGTAGCCATCGCCATTCAGGTCGCCACCATCGGAGGAAAATCCCAAAACAGAACTATCGTTATCTGATTCAAATTGCCAGGCTGGTTCTGCTTCCAGGCCAGTGGGAGAGCCGTAATAGAGGTATACCTTTCCTTCTTCACCATTGGTTTCCTCTGGATTGGAATAATCGATTGCAGTAATGATCATATCATCGTATCCATCGCCGTTCACATCTCCGGCATTGCTCATGCTCCAGCCAAGGGCGGTATAGGTAAGTTCTCCGAATTGAGTCCAGCCTGAACCCTCATAATATACCTGTGCGCGGCTCTGGGGGCAAAAAAAGAGGCTAAGCAGGCAAATGAGGAGGAGTTTTTGTCTCATACGGAAGGAATGTAACCCAAAATTAGCCATTTTACCGCTCATTTAGGGGTTAAATGGAAGTAAATCTTATTGCGGGAAACTGTCATATTCTTTCAAAAGGCTCTTGATTCCTACTAAAAATCTGTGTAACTTTGCACTCGCCTTTAAAATTTTTTCATTTTAGGGGAAACTTTTTAAGCACATCTTCGTTCTTAAAAACACACCTTTATATTCACAAATTAAAAAAGGTTATTTAAAAATGCGTCAGCTAAAGATAACGAAATCGATCACCAACCGCGAAAGCGAATCGCTGGAGAAGTATTTACAGGAAATTGGTAAAGTGGATCTGGTTACAGCGGAGGAGGAAGTAACACTTGCGCAGAAGATCAAACAAGGCGATCAGATGGCATTGGAGAAATTGGTGAAAGCCAACCTTCGATTTGTGGTATCTGTTGCAAAACAGTATCAGCACAACGGTTTATCGCTGAACGATTTGATCAATGAAGGAAATGTGGGTCTGGTAAAAGCGGCTCAGAAATTTGATGAAACAAAAGGTTTCAAATTCATTTCATATGCTGTTTGGTGGATTCGTCAGAGTATCATGCAGGCATTGGCAGAACAAAGCCGTTTGGTTCGTTTGCCTTTGAACAAAGTTGGCTCATTAAGTAAGATCAACAGAGCCTTTTCGGAATTGGAACAAAAATTTGAACGTGAACCAACTTCTGATGAGTTAGCTGAAGTTTTGGAATTAGCTCCGGAAGAAATTAAAAATACCTTAAGCGTTTCGAGCCGCCACGTGAGTGTGGATGCTCCTTTTGATGATGGTGAGAACAGTTCATTGCTCGACGTTTTGGAAAACAGAGATACCGAAAGAACGGATGAAAAACTGGATTACAGTCACTCCTTAAAAGTAGAAACAGAACGCACTCTTGCAACATTAACTGAAAGAGAAAGAGACGTTATCAAACTTTTTTTCGGAATTGGTGTTCCATATGCAATGACGCTGGAAGATATCGGGGAAGAATTTGGATTAACGCGTGAACGCGTTCGTCAGATAAAAGATAATGCAATAAATAAATTGCGTTCCAGTACGAGAAATAAAGCATTAAAAGCGTATCTTGCACAGTAAAAAATATTGAGGAGCTAAGGGTTAAATCAAGCAACTCAAAAAATTAGTGTTTTCATGGGGATCCCCCGGTAAAGTTTGTCGCAAGGCAAATGGAATCGGGGGTTTTTTCGTTAGGAGTATTTAGTATATAGTATTTAGTATTTAGATAAATCCGAGTTGGGGATTATGATTAACTTCTTGGCTCTAAGCAGGTAGTTCAATTAAAGTCATGGTTTACTGCGGAGGAATATATTTCGGGTAGACTATCCGATTAATGTTTTTTATTTTTTGATTATTATTTTTTATTCATCAAGGTTTAATTCGGAGCTATATTCTTCTGGGTAGTCTTTCCGATTAATGTTCTTTATTCCTTGTTCTTTATTCAATATTAATTTTCAGTTCAATTCGGAGGAAAATCATTTGGGCCCCCTACCCCATAGGGGAGTAAGTTATCGTTATTATTGAATGTTCACTTCGGAGGAAAATCATTTGGGTTGTCGATCCGATTAATGTTTTTTATTTTTTGATTATTATTTATTATTCATCAAGGTTTAATTCGGAGGAAAATTTTCCGGGAAGTCTTTCCGATTAATGTTCTTTATTCCTTGTTCTTTATTCGATATTAAATTTCAAGATTCCATTCGGAGCAAAATCATTTGGGCCCCCTACCCCTATAGGGGAGTAAGTTTTCGTTATTATTGAATGTTCACTTCGGAGGAAAATCATTCGGGTTGTCGATCCGATTAATGTTCTTTATTCCTTGTTCATTATTCGATATTAAATTTTAGTTCCATTCGGAGCAAAATCATTCGGGGCCCCTACCCCATAGGGGAGTAAGTTTTCGTTATTATTGAACGTTCCATTCGGAGGAAAATCATTTGGGCCCCCTACCCCATAGGGGAGTAAGTTATCGTTATTATTGAATGTTCACTTCGGAGGAAAATCATTTGGGTTGTCGATCCGATTAATGTTCTTTATTCCTTGTTCTTTATTCGATATTAAATTTCAAGATTCCATTCGGAGCAAAATCATTCGGGCCCCCTACCCCATAGGGGAGTAAGTTATCGTTATTATTGAACGTTCACTTCGGAGGAAAATCATTCGGGTTATCGATCCGATTAATGTTTTATATTTTTTGATTATTATTTATTATTCATCCCATTTTAATTCAAAGGAAAATTCTCCAATGATACAAACTGTCCACTGCCACTGTCCACTGCCAACTACCACTGCCCGCTACTTCCACCCTCTCTCTTCCTTTATCATCTCATACTTCTCAATCACCACCCTTAACTTTTCCTGCATTATTTTTTGATCGGCAAGACTTGCGTGCGGATTTGAATCGGGATGATATTTTTTTGCTAATAGATGATAGGCTTTTTTTAATTGTTTTTCTGTGCAGTCGGATGTTAAATTAAATACGGAGTAAATATTTGTTTTTTTATTGGATGTTTGACTTGTATAGTTTGTGTAAGTTGATTCTCTTTTTTTATTATAAAATTGTTCAAATAATTGTTGCACTTTTTCTTCCTCAAGTTCAATATGTGCAGCAACATAATTTATACTGCGTCGCAATTTGATAGTATCAATTTGCGGATGGGATGAAATAGCAAATAAAAATTCGATCAGGTTTATCTTATCTTCCCGTTTGGCTTCCACACGCACGTGATCGCAGATCGCTTCCACCTGAATGCGCTGACGCAATAATTCGCGAAAGAAATTTAACCTGTTTTGTATATATGGTTCTCCGAATTGTGTTACCAAACGACTGCTAAGCGTGGAATCGGAAAAAGAATTTTGCAGTCCTATGGTTTGAATTATAAATGCGGCCAACATTAAAAAATTCAATCGCTGATCCACTGCTTTTGGTTGTTGAGTTTTTGGAACAAATTGTCCGTCGAAAAAACAACCAATTATAAATCCTATTAATAGTCCACTGCTTCCGTTTAAAAAAAATCCGAAGACCGCCAACAAAAATTTGTGATATCCAAAAGGTTTAAATAAAAATTTTCCTTCTGAAGTTTTTAATAATACCAGTGTGAGATTTTTATTAAAAGCCACTTTATTTTGCTTTGGAGGTAAATGGTGAATTTTTAATTCTGAAACGCCATGGTATTAATTTATAGGGGCCGTCGAAATTCATACCGACACGCGCACTGGAAATAATATTTTTATTGGCAATTGGTTCGGCATCTTCTATCCAAATGGTATTTTCCAATAACGATATACCGGTATCATTTGTTGTAAATCCGAGGCATTGGGAAACTAAACCCGGTCCGGCACCAATACCATTGTTTACCGAGGTCAAATTTCTTCTTTCAAGTATGAAATCAAGGCCATCTACAGGTTCAATAGCCCTTATTAATACTGCATGCGGATCGTTTTTCTCATGTGTTATTACATTAAACAAATAATGCACTCCGTAACAGAGATATACGTAAACAACTCCTCCTTCGGCATACATAATTTCGGTTCGGGGTGTAAAACGACCATTGTAGGCATGACATCCACGATCATCCTTTCCGCAATATGCCTCTGTTTCACAAATAATTCCCGAAGTTAGTTGCCCGTTAAAGTTGGAGACTAATTTCTTCCCAAGCAATTCTTTTGCAATTAACAAAGTATCCGTTCTTGTATAAAATGACTTTTTTAGTTTCGACACTCCTCGTTCCTGAATTTTTCCTAAAGATATTGATTCAGGTAAACATTTATTCTCTCATAATAATTCCTTTTTATAAGCACCTGCAAAAAATCAATAAACAACTTTGCGTACCTTAGCTCTTTGGGGCCAATTTTATGAACGGAAAATTATATTTGATACCTACCATTTTAAGTGAAGAAGCATTACATGTTATTCCTACTTATGTACATGAAATTACTAAAACAATAAAAATATTTTTTGCGGAAAATGAAAAGACCACAAGAAGATATTTGCGTAAAACAGGATATACTGCATCCTTTGATGAGATACCCGTTTATCCATTAAATGTAAATACCGAATACAGTGAAATTTCCGGATATATCAATTATTTAAAAACGGGAAATGATTGTGCATTAATGAGCGAATCAGGTGTTCCCGCCGTTGCAGATCCGGGAAGTAGTTTGGTAAAATTATGTCATCAACATGGAATACAGGTTGTTCCGTTAGTTGGTCCGTCTTCCATATTATTAGCATTAATGGCCAGTGGATTAAATGGACAAAAATTTTTATTCAATGGATATATCGCAGTAAAACAACCTGCGCGGAATACACAAATTAAAAAAATGGAAACCGAAGCAAGAAGCGGAGTCACACAAATTTTTATAGAAACGCCATATAGAAATAACGGATTATTACAGGATGTTTTTAATTGTTGTAATGATGCAACCCAATTGTGCATTGCAAGTGATCTTACAGGAGTTAATGAAAAAATAAATACAAGGTCAATAGGCGAATGGAAAAAGAATCCACCGGTTATGGAGAAGGTTCCTGCTATTTTTTTGCTTGGCACCTGAGGCGCTTCGCGCGAATTAGGACATAGGACACAGGACTTGATATAGGACAAGGGAAATTGACATAGGAAAACAAAATTGTATTAAGTATCATGTATCAAGTATCAGGAAAACAAACGGTGAGATTTGGTAAAATTTCTAAAAATGATAGTGAGGCTCTCGCTCCTAGCGAGGGTCTCACTAACGGATCAAAAAAGGGGAACCCGCCAGTGGGCGCACAGGCGCGGATGACGCTGATTAAGCGGATGAAAAAGGATAAAAAAATTAGATAATATAAATTTAATTAGTAATAATAATATGATAGATGTGATCCATAATCCCGAAGGGATGACCGATCTTGTAACAACGGACTTTAGTCCGTGGTAACATCGGACCGAATGAGGCTCTCGCTCAGAACGAGGGTCTTACTCGCGGGTCAACACAAAAATTTCGCAAGAAATTTAAACTCCTTTTTAGGTGTATCAGGTATCAGGTATCAGGAATCAAGTATCAGGAAAACAGTTTGTGGGATCTAGTAAAATTTCGCCAGAAATTTAAACTCCTTTCTCCTCTCTCCTTTCTCCTTTTTCTACGGAGCTATATTTATCAATGCTTCTAACTGCCCACTGCTACTGCCTACTGCTACTGCACACTGCTAACTGCCCACTGCTACTGCCCACTGATTACTGCCCCCTCCTTTCTCCTTTTTTCCCTTACATTTGACCAACATGAAACAACGCAAATTACTCAGTCAACGGCATCCCTTTTTATATTTCATTGCAGTATGGATGAGGAGAAGTGTGCGATATTATTATTGGTGTTTTGATAATAAAAAATATGCAGGAAAAAGATCTGTTGAGAAACTTGAAAACAGAATTAAAAAACATCAATCGGTTTTATTAAAAAAATTGGGGGAAAGTGATAAACAATTACAGATAAATAAAGTAACAAATTTAAAGATCGCTTCAGAAAAAATTAATGGTATAATTATCAGACCCGGTGAAACATTTTCCTTTTGTAAATTAGTGGGATTACCAACAAAAAGAAAGGGTTATTTGCTGGGTATGGAATTAACTTTCGGCGAGGCCAGAGCGGGTATTGGCGGTGGAATTTGCCAGATCTCCAATCTGATTCACTGGTTAGTGATGCATAGTCCACTTACGGTGATAGAACGATACCATCATTCCTTTGACCCTTTTCCCGATGATGGAAGAGTATTGCCTTTTGGCAGCGGCGCTACTGTTTTTTATAATTATCGCGATTATCAATTTACAAATAAGACGATACATACTTTTCAAATTAATTTGTGGTTTACCGATAAATGTCTCGAAGGGGAATTGCGCATCAACAACGAACTTGATTATGCCTACCACGTTTTTGAAAAAGACCATGAATTTATAAAAATGGAAGATAAATTCTTTCGCAAAAATGAGATATGGCGTGAAAAGATATTAAAATTTGAAGGGGGCAAAGTGGTGGAAACAGAATTGCTAACAAAAAATTTTGCCAGAGTAACCTATACCCCGGAAACATATTCAGAAAATAAAAGTAAAACCTCTTTGCCGATCAAAAATTAATAAACTTCCGTACCTTTACCCTATGATAATCATCCAACAAACATTAGTAAGTGAAGACATTTTGGACAAAGAGTTTGTATGCAATCTAAGTGCTTGTCATGGAGCGTGTTGTGTAGAAGGTGATGAAGGAGCATTTGTAGATAAGAATGAGAGGAAAATGTTGGAAAAGGTTTATCCTGCTGTAAAAGAGTATCTTACCAAGGATGGTATCAAAGCAATTGAACAACAGGGATATTATATCACCAACGACGAAGGTGTTTTGAAAACGCCCCTCATGAAAAATGGTCCTTGTGCCTATACTATTTGGGAAAAGGGAATTGCGCTTTGTGGAATTGAAAAAGCATATAACGACAAAAAAATAAAATGGCAAAAACCGGTGAGTTGTCATTTATATCCTATACGTATTACCAAAGTTGGAGAGTTTGATGCTTTAAATTATGAGCGCTGGAATATTTGTAAGCCGGCATGTAAAAATGGAAAAGAATTAGGTGTGCCGGTATTTCGTTTTGTAAAATCCGCCCTCATAAGAAAATATGGCAAGGAATATTATGAAGCACTTGAAGCAACTTTTGAATACAGAGAGAAACAAGCAGAATAATTAAATCTGATTTTTATTCCAAACAATTATCTCCCACATTTTTGCGATGTGATGATCATCGTGTTCTGCAACAAAAAAAGCCATATCAACAATACGCATTTGTTTTTGTAAACGGGGATGAAGAGAAGTTTTAATTAATTCGGAAGCTGAAAAAGTTAAAAGTTCCTGAATAAAATGATCACGAACAGATTTAAATTCCTCCAATAATATTTTAATACTTTTATTATTGTGATCAGCTTCAAATGTTTTTTTATTGGTTCCATCCCAGGCACTTAAGATCTTAGCATTATTTTTAAAATCATTTATGCGAGCCGTATGTAATTCTTCAAGATCAGTAAGATGACCTATTTGTTGTTTGATACTCCACTTGTTATTTATTTGATGGGATAAAATTTGGTCGCTGCAGTTTTGGGTAAGATCAACAATTCTTGGATATGCACCTTTTAATCTTGAAATAATAACAGGAAACAATTCTTCTGGAAAATCGAAGTTAAATGTCCTCTTTGTCCATTCACTTTGTGTCATTTTATTGCTTTTATCAATACTAAAATTAAATAAAATCCGCCAAACAGCTTTACCTTAGCAGAATGTATAAAACAGATTTTTTGGTAATAGGCTCCGGAATTGCTGGATTGACATTTGCACTTAAAACAGCAAAACGTTTTCCGGATAAAAAGGTGATCATTATTACCAAGGCAGAAGAAGAGGAAACCAATACCAAATATGCACAGGGCGGTATTGCTGCCGTTTGGGATTTTGAAAAGGATTCATTTGACAAACATATAGAGGATACCATGATAGCCGGCGACGGGTTGTGCAATCGGGAGATAGTGGAAATTGTGGTAAAGGAGGGTCCGGAACGCGTGCGGGAGATCATTAATTGGGGAACAGATTTCGACAAAACAAAAACCGGCGAATATTCATTGGGCAAAGAAGGTGGTCACAGCGAATTTCGTGTTTTACATCACAAGGATATTACCGGAAAAGAAATTGAAAAAACGCTCATAGAAGAAGCAAATGCACTTCCCAATATTGAAATATTAATTCATCATTTTGTTATTGATATTATCACGCAACATCATCAGGGGAGAATTGTGACAAGACATACTCCTGACATCAGCTGTTTTGGTGTTTATGTTTTAAATAAAAAAAATAAAACGATAGAAAAAATAATTTCGAAAATTACCCTGATGGCAAGTGGTGGCGCCGGACAAGTATATAAAAATACCACTAATCCGCTTATTGCAACAGGAGATGGAATGGCGATGGTTTATCGCGCAAAAGGAAGGGTTGCAAATATGGAATTTGTGCAATTTCATCCAACTTCTTTATATCAGGCAGGAGTTTCTCCATCATTTTTAATTACAGAAGCCATTCGTGGAGCAGGAGCGGTATTAAAAACATTGGATGGAAAAGAATTTATGCAGAAGTACGATGAAAGAGGTTCTTTGGCACCAAGAGATATTGTTGCCCGCGCCATAGATAATGAAATGAAAATTCGCGGTGATGATTTTGTATTTCTCGATTGTACAAAAATAAGTAAGGAAGAAATACACGATCACTTTCCGAATATTTTTGAAAAATGTTTGTCAATCGGAATTAATATTGAAAAAGATTTTATTCCTGTAGCACCGGCTGCGCATTATATGTGTGGAGGAATTATGGTAGATAAAAATGGAATTTCTTCCATAAAGAATTTATATGCATGTGGCGAATGCAGCTCAACCGGATTGCACGGTGCAAACAGATTGGCGAGTAATTCACTATTGGAGGCTTTAGTTTTTGCGCATAGAATTTATCTTGATGCCGCGGAAAAAATAAATTCACTCGAACTACAGGAAAATATTCCCGACTGGAATGCATTAGGGACAAATGATCCCAAGGAGATGGTTATGATAACGCAGAGTATCCGTGAATTAAAAGAAGTGATGACAAATTATGTTGGTATTGTGCGCGGTAACGAACGACTTGAACGCGCAATGAACAGATTACATTTATTGTATACAGAAACAGAAAACATGTATGAAACAACAACAATTTCTCCCCAATTATGTGAATTGCGCAATTTAATTACCGTCGGATTTTTGATAACACGCGGAGCAGCTGCCCGAAAAGAAAGCCGCGGATTGCATTATACCACCGATTTTCCTGATAAATCAGCATGGGCGGAAGACAGTTTGTTTTAAAAACCGTAAATTTGTAAATATTTTTTAGCAATTAATTCTGCATGAAGCATTTTTTTGGGTTAATTATTTTTTTATTTTTTATAAGAATTGTCTCCTCGCAAAATTATTGCGACATCGAAAGATTCGATCAATTGATATTTGATTCTCTCGACGTAGAAATAATTACAAATATTGAATATGGTCATGCTATTAATAATTTAGGCAACGATCAAAATCTGCACCTGGATATTTATCGCCCCAAACCGTCTTTAGATACCATGATAAAAAAACCACTGGTCATGTTTGTTCATGGTGGTGGTTTGGTTGGTGGAGATAAGGATAGCGAGGGTGCAGTTGATCTTGGATATTTATATGCGAGAGCGGGATTTGTTTATGCAAGTATTGATTACAGAATCGGCTGGAATAATGGAGAGGAAGAAGATGGCTGTGGTGGAGATACAATAGATCTTTTCAGGGCAACCTATAGAGCAGTGCAGGATGTGCGTGCTGCTTTTCGTTTTTTAAAAGCAAATGCTGATGCCTATGGAATTGATACGAATTATATAATATTAGAAGGCAATAGTGCAGGATCGCGTTTGGTGATGTTTGCCACCTATGCAGAACAGGAAGATTACAGACCCGAATTTTTGGAGGAAATGGGCGGTATAGATACAGCAGTAAATGATATTATAAATTCTAATTTTAATCCTGTTGCAATTATAACGGAAGCCGGCGGAATAGAAACTCCGGAATTATTATTGCGCAGGGAAATTCCATTTATGTTTTTTCACGGCACTTGCGATTCTATAGTTCCTTATTTTTCGGGACCAACATTTTTTTGTTATGAACCCTTTGTATATCCCTATTTACATGGCAGTTGGGAATTAACAGAAATGTATCAGGCGGAGGGGCGCATCTATCAATTTTATACAGGAGAAGGAGCAGGACACGATGTTGCGCCACCAGACACCATTTATAATTATGCAAAAGATTTTTTGAAAGAAATTTTTTGTGGCAATCCTACTACAAAAGAAATTTACCGTGTTATTGGAAAATTTAAATGTGCAGTTGATAATAACGGAGAATTATTTGTGGAAAGTTTATATCCCAATCCCGTTTCCGATTATATTTATATGACCGTTACCAGTTCACGCAACAGAGGAGTTGACCTTTCTATTTATAATTCGGTAGGACAAACTGTTTTTGATGCAACGCTCGATTTTTATCCACCCATAAGAGAATATTCTCTCGATGTTTCTTATCTCAGTCATGGCATTTATTATTTGCGAATCAGTCAACGACAGGAAGTGTATGTTGTGAAGTTTGTGAAGTAAGATAGGAGGAGTGAGCAGTCAACAGTGGGCAGTGGGCAGTTTGTAACATTGAAAAATATAGCTTCGTAGAAAAAGGAGGGAGGAGAAAGGAGAGAGGAGTTTAAATTTCTTGCGAAATTTTTATTTTTGTTGCGTTAGTGAAACCCTCGCTAAGAGCGAGAGCTTCACTTTCTCCGAGTTTAATGTAAATCCCATCATTTGTTTTCCTGTGTCGTTTTCCATTGTCCTATATCAAGTCCTATGTCTTGTGTCCTATGTCTTATGTCTTTTGACCTATGTCCCAATTATTTAAATCACTTAAATTAATTTACCTACATTTATGTTTTGTTGTGAAAAGGATGCTGTTTATTCTTTTTGCTTTGATGAACATCCAATTAAAGAATTAAATATTTTTTACTAAATCATGGTCCTAACAATTTCGACTACACATTATCCGGCGACAGACCTGGGATATTTATTACATAAACATCCCGATAAATTTCAAACCTTTGATTTATCGGTAGGGAAGGTTCATGTATTTTATCCTGAAAAGAGTGATGAAAAAACAACGATCAGTATTTTACTGGATATTGATCCTATTGAAATGGTGAGGGGATCTAAAAATATCGGAGGTTCCGATTTTTCATTGGGAAATTATGTTAATGATAGACCTTATGTTGCATCATCATTTATGAGTGTTGCACTCTCCAAGGCATTTTCATCTGCAATGAACGGCCGCTGCAAAGACAAACCTGAATTAGTGGATGTAAAACTCCCTTTTGAGGTTACAATTGCTGTTGTTGCCGCACCAAAAGGTGGTGAGATATTGATCAGAAAATTATTTGAACCACTTGGATATACTGTAGGATTATCACCGCAATTACTCGACTCAAAATTTCCGGAATGGGGAAACAGCAAATATTTTACATTAACATTAAAAAATAATTTAACCACTAAAGAATTGCTTTCTCATTTATATGTGTTAATTCCTGCATTGGATAACGATAAACACTATTTTGTGAGTGAAAATGAAATTGAAAAATTACTCGAAAAGGGTGAAGGCTGGTTAAAGGAACATCCTGAAAGGGAATTGATCATAAGAAGGTATTTAATAAATATTTCATCATTATCCAGAAGAGCGATAGAACGAATAAGTGAAGGCGAGGTGAAGGAAAACTTAGGTGATGATAGTTCTGAAAATACTGAAATTCAAAAAAGAAGAGAAACGCTTCACGATAAACGGATTAATCTTGTTGCACAAAAGATCATTGAATCTGGTGCAAAAACAATTCTTGATCTCGGATGTGGCGAAGGTAAATTGATTAGAAAATTAATAAAACAAAAACAATTTAATAAAATCAGTGGAATGGATGTTTCTTATCAGGAGCTTTTAAAAGCAAAAGAAAGGTTGCATTTTGAGGAGATGTCGCCAAACTTAAAAGAAAAAATAGATTTATTTCAGGGCTCTTTAACATATCAGGATCCAAGGTTGGAAGGTTTTGAAGCTGCTGCAATTGTGGAAGTGATAGAACATCTTGAGCCAAATCGGCTGAATGCATTTGAAAGAGTATTATTTGAATTTGCAAAACCGGAAATAATATTTTTAACAACTCCCAACAAAGAATATAATATCATGTGGGCGAGCATGGATCAAGAGGCAATGCGGCACGACGATCATCGTTTTGAATGGACACGACAAGAATTTAAAGATTGGGCAGATAAAATTTCAGCTACATATAATTACGCAGTAGAAATAATACCTGTTGGAGAAGAAGAAGAAAACATTGGAGCTCCCTCACAAATGGCAATATTTAAATATGGAGAATGAAATAATAAAACAACTCGGTTTAGTGAGCTCGAATTATAATGTAAAAATCTTACAGGCATGTGAATCAGGTAGTCGTGCATGGGGATTTGCATCTCCCGATAGTGATTTTGATGTTAGATTTATTTATAAAAACAAACCCGAATGGTATTTGAATCTTTGGGAGCAATGTGATTTTATTCAATTTATGACCAAGGATGATCTTGATGGTTCGGGATGGGATCTAGCTAAAGCAATAAAACTTTTAGCGAAATCAAATATTCCACTTCTGGAATGGATAAACTCGCCAATTCAATATATATACAATGAATCCTTCATAAAAAAAATGAAAAGTTTTGCGGAAGTTTGTTTCTCACCTATAAGTGCAATACATCATTATATAGGCACAACAAAAAATTTTATTGAGACAACAGATAAGGAAGAAGTAAAACTTAAAAGTCTGTTTTATGCACTCAGAACTGCCCTCGCGGGCAAATGGATAATAGAATTTCAAACCATGCCTCCCGTGTTGTTAACTGAAATGTTAATATTAACGGATAAGGCAATGGAAACCAGAATAAATGAATTAATACAATACAAAAAAACAAAAGATGAAAGTTATTTTTATCCAAAGGACGAAATGATAAATACATTTATATTGGAAACTATAAATTTTAATGAAATGTATGCTAAAACATTAAGCCCGGGAAAAAATATAAAAAAGGAATTGAACGAATTTTTTATAGAAGAAATACATAGGCTTTAAATGAATATTGAACAACTTAAAAAATCAGGTACAATTATATTTGAATGTATAAGTGGTAGCAGGGCATACAACCTTGATACACAACATTCTGATACTGATATTAGGGGTGTTTTTATATTACCGAAAGATCAATTTTATGGATTGGAACAGGTAGACCAAATTAATAACGACACAAATGATATTGTTTATTATGAACTCAAAAAATTTATAGAATTACTAAAACGCAATAACCCAAATATTTTAGAGTTGGTCAATATGCCTGCAAAGTATATTATATATAAACATCCTCTTTTCGATTTAATAAAACCGGAAATGTTTCTATCGAAACTTTGTGAGCAATCTTTTGTAAATTATGCCTACACCCAAATTAAAAAGGCCAGAGGACTGAATAAAAAGATTCTTAATCCAATGGAGAAGGTAAGAAAGTCGTTGATTGATTTTTGTTATTTATATGTAGATAATATTGCAACTCCGCTTGCAGGTTTTCTACAAAAAAAAGGTTGGTCGCAGCAATTTTGTGGATTATCAGCAGTGACTCACATGCAGGATTGTTTTAATTTGTTTTATGACGAGAATGGTATGTATAAGGGGGTTTACAATAAGGAAAATTCGAATGATGTTTCATTGAGCTCAATTCCAAAAGGAGAGGTTGCGTGCGGTTTATTATACTTTAACAGATCTGCCTATTCATCCTATTGCAAGTCATTTAAAGAGTATCTCGAATGGGAAGAAAAACGAAATGAAAACAGATATCTATCCACTATAAGTCATAATAAGAATTATGATGCAAAAAATATCATGCATACTTTTCGTTTATTGATCATGGCAGAAGAAATTGCTATACAGGGTGAAATTAATGTTGAGCGAAAAGACAGAGAATTTTTATTGGATATAAAATCAGGAAAATTCGAATATGATGATCTTCTTGCAAAAGCAGAAGTTAAGAAAGAAGCACTGGCAAAACTTTTTAAAGAATCAGATTTGCCGGATTCTCCCGATGAAAATAAAATAAATAATTTATTGTTACATATCAGAACACAATTTTATAAAGAAAAATATGGAAATTAAGATACCTGAATTATCATTGGTTGTTTTAATTGGCGTTTCAGGTTCTGGCAAGTCCAGTTTCGCCGCTAAACACTTTAAAAGCACTGAAATACTCTCTTCAGATTTCTGCAGGGCAATGGTATCTGATGATGAAAATAACCAATATGCCACTAACGATGCATTCGAATTGTTATATTATATAGCTGGTAAAAGGTTAAAGAATGGGTTATTAACAGTTATTGATGCAACAAATATTCAGGTGGAATCCCGAAACGGACTCGTGGCCTTAGCAAGAGAATATCATTGTTTGCCGGTAGCAATTGTGTTTGCACTTCCGGAAAAGGTTTGTGAGGAAAGAAATAAAAATAGATCTGACCGCAACTTTGGAAATTATGTTATCCGCCAACAAAGCTTACAATTAAAAAGAAATTTAAAGGGATTAAAAGAGGAGGGATTTCGTCAGATCTATACTTTTAAAACCGAAGAAGAGGTGAACGATGTTAAATTAATAGAAAGACAAAAACTATATAATGATAAAAAAGAGGAAAAAGGACCATTTGATATTATTGGGGATGTTCATGGATGTTTTGAAGAACTTAAATTATTATTAATAAAACTGGGATATAATATAAACGAAACAGAAGAAAGAGATAACAATTTTGGGTATACTATAATTGCTCCTGAAAATAGAAAGGTTGTTTTTGTGGGCGACCTTGTTGATCGCGGTCCCGATACTCCACGGGTTTTGCGGGTGGTTATGAGTATGGTAAATTCCGGAATTGCATATTGTGTTCCCGGAAATCACGATCTGAAATTGCAAAAATATTTGAATGGCAAACAGGTTCAATTAAAACATGGTTTGGAAGAAAGTGTAAAACAACTTGAATCTGAATCAATCCGATTTAAAAATATAGTCGAAAAATTTATTTATGGATTGATAAGTCATTATGTTTTCGATAATGGCAATTTAGTTGTTTCTCATGCCGGATTAATCGAAGAAATGCATGGCAGAGCCTCCGGTGCAGTGCGTTCCTTTTGTATGTATGGTGAAACCACAGGGGAAATAGATGAATTTGGATTACCGGTTCGGTATAATTGGGCAAAAGAATACAGAGGAAAAGCAAAAGTTGTTTTTGGTCATACCCCTGTACCGGAAGCGGAATGGCTTAATAGAACTATTGATATTGATACCGGTTGCGTGTTTGGAGGTAAATTAACTGCCTTGCGATATCCCGAAGAAGAATTGGTTTCTATAGACGCTCTGAAAGTTTATTGTGAACCTTCAAGACCAATTAATTTTGACAAACTTAAAAATATACTCAGTTCACAACAAGAGGCAGATGATCTTTTGAATATTGAGGATGTAATTGGAAAAAGAATTATACAAACACGATTAAAAAATAACATTACAATACGTGAAGAAAATTCAATTGCTGCATTAGAAGTAATGAGTCGGTTTGCGGTTAATCCTAAGTGGTTAATATATCTTCCGCCAACTATGTCGCCCTGCGCCACAAGTGAAATTCCTGAATATTTGGAACATCCCGAACAAGCTCTTTTATATTATAAAAGGGCAGGAACAGCAACAGTAATATGTGAAGAAAAACATATGGGTTCAAGAGCAGTTTTAGTAATTTGTAAAAATGAAGAAACTGTAATTAATCGTTTTGGCATTCAAAATGAAGGTATAGGAATATGTTATACAAGAACAGGAAGAAATTTTTTCAACGACTCAGAACTTGAAAAACAATTTATTGAAAGAGTAAGTTTATGTTTGACCAATACCGGTTTTTGGGAAAAATTTAATACGGATTGGGTTTGTTTGGATGCGGAATTAATGCCCTGGTCGGCTAAAGCGCAATCTCTCATAAAAGATCAATATGCATCCGTTGGAGCAGCTGCCAGCGCTGCACTTCCGGAAGTGGAAAGGGTTTTGCAATTGGCTTTTAATAGAGGAATTTCAGATGCGGAACCTTTTTTAAATAATACTCAAATAAAATCTTCGAGCATTAAAAAATATGTAACAGCATATCAGAATTATTGTTGGCCTGTAAATTCCATGGATGATTATAAACTTGCTCCTTTTCATATTTTAGCAACAGAGGGACAAGTACATACTGATAAAACACATTTATGGCATATGGAAAATATTGCTGAAATATGTGAGGGGGATAAAAAATTATTTTTACAAACCCCTTTTAAAATTGTTGATTTAAATAATAATTCAAGCTTTGATGAGGCGATAAATTGGTGGATGGAATTAACAAAAAAGGGCGGTGAAGGAATGGTTGTTAAACCATTAAATTATATCTCCATTGGAAACGACGGATTGATACAACCTGCTGTAAAATGTAGAGGAAGTGAATATCTCAGAATTATTTATGGTCCCGAATACGATACTGCAATAAATTTAAAAAGATTAAAGAACAGAAATATAAACAGAAAACAATCACTGGCCATCAGGGAATTTGCTCTTGGGGTAGAAGCACTTGAAAGATTTGTAAGAAAAGAACCACTGCGAAGAATTCACGAAAGTGTTTTTGCTGTTTTAGCGCTTGAAAGCGAGGACGTGGATCCACGGTTGTAGGAGAGAGGAGTAGGGAGGAGTAAACAGTGGGCAGTGGCAGTGGGTAGTTTGAAGCATTGATAAATATAGCTCTGTAGAAAATTGTTTTTTATGATTTTAACTTCTTCAATACTTTCAGGGAATTTAATTTTCTTGCGAAATTTTGGTGTAGGTGCGTTAGTGAGACCCTCGCTTTGAGCGAGAGCCTCACTGTCTCCGAATTTTGAAAATTCCACCGTTTGTTTCTTTGGTCAAAAAAGGTGAAAGGAGTTTAATTTCTTTCGAAATTTCCAAAGGCCCCACCGTAGTGTGGCAGAAAATTCAAATATTTTATCCCTTTTAAATCCGCCAAATCCGCGTCATCCGCGTTCCCCTTTGTTTTCCTATTTCCTACTTCCTATTTCTTATTTCCTGCCTCCCGCATTCCATAAAGTTTGACGTACCGCATAAAAACTCCCTTTGCAGCAAGTGAGCAAACAATAAAACCAACATAACCATCTAAAATTCCGAGATCAATTATATAGTGTTTCCAAAAACGGAATGCAGGTTTGATGATAAAATGATAGAAGTTTGGATTTTTTACTTTTTTGGCGGCATCGTTTGCACTCCAGGTGGAATAACGATCCCATTTTTCGAGGTAGTGAAAAATGTCTTTAAAGGTGTAGTGTTGTAATTTATTTTTTAATTTGCCAATTTTTCCGGAAGTAATTATTTCTGCATGAACGTGTTTTTCTTCATAACTGCAAGTATCTCTTTTAAATAAACGAACAACTTTATCTCTTTGCCATCCGCTGTATTTAATTTCTTTGCCCATAAAATAATTTCTTCGGTATATCCAAAATGCATCGTAGGGAATTGTTTCAGAAGAAAGTATTTTTTGTATTTCAGTTTTTAATTCAGGTGTAACACGTTCATCAGCATCCACCAATAAGATCCATTCATGTGTTGCTTGGGGTATAGCACGATTTTTCTGACTTGCGGAATTAATATATTCACTTTGAATTACACGGTCAGTATATTTTTTTGCGAGTTCAACAGTATTGTCGGTACTGAATGAATCAACAACAAGAATTTCATCACACCATGCAACAGACTGCAATACCGCTTCTATATTATGCGCTTCATTTTTGCAGGGTATTATTGCTGTTATTTTAAACATTATTGTTTGTTGCGGATATTGTTTCGGGATTATCGTCGATGTATTTCTTTATCAAAAGTAAAAATAAAAGATAAAACGCAGTTCCTAGCTGAATTTCCAAGGTATGTTCCGCTAGAAAGGAAAATAACATGATCACAAAGAATACCGTGAACAATTGATTCTTATATCGTTTTTTGCTCAGCCAGGGATAAAATATCGACAATAAAAAAACAATTAATCCAATAATTCCAGTTGCAGCCATAAAATAAACGAACTGGTTATGCGGGAGTTTCGATTTCACAAATTCGCTGCCTGCATGTTGTTTGTAGAGACCGTCCATTTCATTTTTTATGTCACCGGCGCCAACGCCTAACACCGGATTTTTTTCTGCGATCTGGGTTCCATAAATGATACTTAAAATTCTCTGTGCGTCGCTGTGTTCAGGATGTAACTCTCCTTTTTTGATCAGGTCGAGTTCGTATTTAAAATATCCAACTCTGCTTTTAAGTGAAGGAATATAATTAATAGAGGCAAATGCAAATCCCACTAAAAGTGCAATTGCAATCGCTCCTTTTAAATATTCTTTTTTGGAAATAAGCCATTGGAAAATAATTACCAATAAGGCAATGTAAAGTGTAACAATTCCACTTCGCACAGCAAATATGTGTATGAAAATAATTAAAAAGATTAACCCTGTCCAAAGTATATATTTTTCCTTTTTTGCATAGAACTGAAATTTATGCAACAATAAATATCCTCCCGCAATAATTGCGAAAGCCATTTCCAAACTAAAACGAATATGGTCGCGCAGTGGTGCAGGAATAGGTTGGCCTTGCGATAATTGTTGATTAAGCGTATCGTAATGTGCGAGATAATTAATAAATACAATTATGGATGCACCCAATATAGTATAAAAGAAAATCGCCAGCCATTTATGAAATTCTTTAGTGGTCAATTTTTTTACAGCAGTAAATCCGAGTGGTAATGCAAGAAAAGGTAATTTCATCCTGCATCTATCCACCCAATATCCGGTATCCTCAGAATAAAATCCTGAAAACAAATATACCAGAAATAACAAAATAAAAATTCTATTGGTGGAATCGTTGACCCATGCTTTAAGATTTTCTCCTGCCCTTATATTAATAAGTGCATTGCACAGGATCATAATGGTTGCAACGCTCAAAACAACTTTTGATGTTACAAGACCTACAATTAACCCTAAAATTGCCAATTCGGCAAAAAACTTATTGGGAAAAACCCTGAGAATAGCTCGCATGTTTAGTGTTGGTTCGTAAACGTAGGGTCTATAATAGTGGTTTTGTTTGGTTTAGGATTCAAAAATAGGAAAAAACCATGAATAATGAGGAGAGGAGAAAGGAGAGAGGAGAAAGGAGTTTAAATTTCTTCGAAATTTTATTAGGTTCTACAGTTTGTTTTCCTGATACTTGATTCCTGATTCATGATACCTTTTTATGGAGTTTAAATTTCTGGCGAAATTTTTTGGGAAGGTACATTAGTGAGACCCTCGCTGGGAGCGAGAGCCTCACTTTCTATAAATAAAAATTTTACCAAATCCCATCGTTTGTATTCCTATGTCAAGTCCTGTGTCCTTTGTCAGGTGTCAATTATTCCGGCAAATTTAAAGTTTCAAAAATGTCTTCCAATAGATAATCCATAACTAAGAGCACTTGGACTTTTATGGGTAACATCACCAAAAGTTGCATCTTTTGTAGGAACATACAAATTGACCTGAGAAAATAATCCTAGACTGTATTTTTCTGAAAAGGAGTATTCAACATCAAAATAAAAAAGACATCCAACTTCCAGCCCTCCATAATTACGTCCTACCAATTCAGATTCGTCATTTGCAACTATAATATCATCAATGCGATAACGAAGTGAAATTCCGGTTCCAGCACTTGTGGTTAAATTATTCTTTGAATTAAATTGATATCCAACCCTAAAATTATTCTCAAATATCATTTTGTAATCCACATGTCCTACCATAGGAATATCATCGCTCCATAATTTGTCGTAGTAATAGAAGCTTGCGACATTAGAAATTTCTATTTGATTTAAAAATGAATAGGTATAAGCAATAGAGGGTTGCAATCCATATCTGTTTACCCAATCGGTATATGCAACTTCACCGATTTTTAATGAAATGCAATTATTTTTTTGGGAAAATAAAGTAATTGAAAATATTAATGTAATTGTTAGTATTATATATTTCATAAGGAACAACCACTAACTATTGGCTTTTAAATTTCATGTGACAAAAACAAATTGTGCTAGATTATTTTATCTTGCTAAAGTTAAAGAGAATAAAGGAGAAAATGATGAATGACAGGGATTTTTAGATGAGATAATAATTTAAACGGAAAATTTTGCCATAAGAAAAACTGTCCCGATTGATAAAAAGACAAGTGATTTTGTATGGATTTTATTTTTCCAAGGTACAATAAACCATCAATTGAAAATAAAAATTATTCCTAAAGAAACCTGCTGTCCTATGTCCTTTTCCAATGTCCTGCATCAAGTCCTGTGTCCTAAATCCTGTGTCCTTTGTCCCTTCAATTTGCCGAGTTGACCCAAATGCCCTAATTTTATGGCCGTGGAAAATGGCAAACTGGTAAAAAAGGTAAAAGACAGAATCTTCAGAAAGGAGTTTTTGCCGCATATGGATGCACTGTACAACTTTGCATTTCATCTTACCCTGAACGAAGATGATGCAAATGATCTCGTACAGGAAACTTTTTTGAAAGCTTATCGCTTTATAGAGTCGTATCAGCAGGGTACTAATGCTAAGGCATGGTTGTTTAAGATATTAAAGAACGGTTTCATAAACGAATACCGAAGAAAAACCAAACAACCGGCGAGGGTGGAATTTGATGATATCGTGAGTTTTCACGATACGGAAGATGAGGGGAGAGTAGAGTACCTGGATCTGAGACAGGAGTTGTTTCAAGGCATGCTTGGTGATGAGGTAACCAGGGCATTAAATGAGTTGCCCGTGGATTTTAAAACGATAATTCTCTTGTGCGACATAGAAGAATTTTCATACGAGGAGATCGCAAAAATTATTGACATACCCATCGGAACCGTAAGATCACGCCTTCATAGGGCACGCAATATATTAAAGGAAAAATTACGCGAATACGCTCAAAAAGAAGGTTATAAAGAAAACAGATAATTATGGACCAACAACTACCTAAACACGATTGCCGCAATTTTGTAGAGAAAGTATTTCTCGTTCTCGATGGCGAATTACCCGAGCAGGAACGCAACCTGTTCATCACCGACATACAGCGATGTAAGGGTTGTCTGGAACATTACCATATTGAAAAAACCTTCAAAGAATTTTTGGTGGCTAAAGTTTCCCGTAAGGAGTGTACGGAAAAACTGAAAAACGACATAATCAATCAAGTAAAAGCGGAGCAAGATAAAGCTTAAGGCGGGAATAGAAAATCATCTACACATACCACACATACTTTTAAAGGAAAATTTTATTGTGAGATCAGAACTGGAAATAAATAAATGTTTCGGCATTATTTCTTCCCAATAGAACAATGAGTGTTATTACACTAAATAAAAAAAGATATTTGTATTTAAAATTAAAATCTCTTCTCATAAATACGGAAAATACAAATAAGATACTTACAAAACAACAAATTATAAAATCATAACTCGAAAAGCCGTTTAATATATTTCTGATACTGAAATTAAACTCAGTGAATAATTTTTTATAGAATAAAACGGCTTCACTAAAACCTCTTACACGAAATACCACACCACTTAATAAGAGTAAGTGAAAGGTCCAGACAGTTAAAAAAATCTGACCCGCATAGGATTTAAATTTGGGTAAAAAATTAATTCTTTTGTAAATTGCCTGTAATACCGCAATTATTCCGTTGATCAAACCAAACACTACAAAATTTAAATTGGCGCCATGCCATATACCGATCAATAAAAATATAATAATCGTATTCAGATAAATTCTCCAATAGGCTGTAACACCTTTGTTTAAAGGCATAAACACATAATCGCGGATCCATAATGTAAGCGTGATATGCCAACGGTTCCAATATTCTGCTATACTTTTCGATAAGTAAGGGCGATTAAAATTCTCACTGAGTTTAATTCCGAATAAACGGGCTGTTCCAATTGCAATATCACAATATCCACTGAAATCGGCATAGAGTTGTACTGCAAAAAACAAAAGCGCAACATATAATTGCGAACCATTTGCAGTGGATATATCTCCGAAGGAAAAATTCACAAATTGTGCAACAGTATCTGCAACAACAACCTTTTTAAAAAATCCCCAAACGATGCGCAATAATCCGTACTCAATATCCTTTTCCTCTAATTTCGCTGGTTTTTTTAGCTGGGGTATAAGATCATTCGCTCTCTCAATAGGACCGGCTACCAATTGCGGAAAAAAGGAAACATACAAAGCAAAATATCCGAAATTATTTTCCGGTTTTGTTACTTTTCTATATACATCTATCAGGTAACTAAGAGATTTAAAGGTATAAAAAGAAATTCCTATGGGTAATAACAAGGCACTCGTATTAAACACTGTTTTATTCTCACCGGTAAATAAAGAAGAAATAGTTTCATTAAAAAAATTAAAATATTTAAAGAAAAATAAAATACCTACATCTGCAATTATCCCAATTACCAGAAGCAGTTTCCTTTTTTGTTTATTCGTTTCCTTATTTATCAAAAAACTTAAGGACCAACAAATAAAGGTTGAGCTGAGTAAAATTAATCCGTAAGCCGGCTCGAAACACATATAAAAAAAGTAACTTGCCGCTAATAAAAGCACCCAACGGAAACGAAAAGGCAGTATATAATACAGCAGGATCGTTAAAGGCAGAAAAATTAAAAATTGTAAAGTGTTGAATACCACAGTGGTAAATCTCTTCAAAATTATTTATATATAAAAATTTACATAATATTGTCCCATGAACCGCGACGACATTCGAAATGCAATTACCCCTATCTTCAGCAAAGTATTTAAAGAGCCGGAACTGCTATTAAAGGATGATCATTCAGCAACGGATTTCGAAAAATGGGATTCCATCAACAATATGATCATAATGGCGAGGATAGAAAAACTACTTGGCATAAGCATCGAAACATCGGAATTGATAGAAATTAAGTCAGTGGGAGACTTGTTAACTTTAATTGAAAATAAAACGATCTGAAATGGAGATAAGGGGATTAAAAATGCAAGATCTTTGGGGTATAAAAATAGTTTCCACGGCTTCTGCATTTCCTTCACCCGGTAGATTTGTAAGTAATTCAGAAATTCATAAGATGCGATTTGGAAATAATTGGGAAGAGGTTTTTAAATCGAAAAATTACAATATTGATTTTATTGAAACAGAACTGGGATATAAAAATCGTTATTGGACACATACACCGGGAACTCCGATAATTCATGAGGAATTAAATTCTGCTGACCTTATGGAGGCGGCAGCAAAAAGCGCGATAGAAAAAACCAATTTGGATCCCAGGGAGATCGGATTATTTATTGCGGTTACCGTTACATCACCAAAATACACCAACAGCATGGGAACCTTTGTTGCGGGAAAATTGGGTTTGAAATGTCCCTCCTTTGAAATAAAAACAGGATGTGCCTCATCAGTATATGCGTTAATTCTGGCTGCACAATTTATTAATTCAGGAACAAAGAACGTGTTGATCGCTTCCGGAGAAACGCCAAGCAAAGTAACAGGCACAGATACCAATTTATTATATGCGGTAGGCGATGGAGGTGCTGCGGTAATACTTTCAAAAACCGAAGATGAAAATAAAGGAGTAGTAACTGCTTTTTTAGGAAGTGAAGGAAAATATTCTGGAACCATGGGCACACCGGGATTACTTCCACCTAATCAGGAAGACCTCGACAATGATGCTTATTTTATGCAAATGGGAAAAGAAAGTTCTGCTTTTATTGAAGAAATGTGGCAGGTTATACCGAATATCTTATATCAAAATTCTGGATTGAATGAAAATAATATTGATCTTTTAATTCCGCATCAGGTGAATAAAAAATTGATTAACTTAGTTGTTGAAGCTTCCGGGATTTCGAGTGAAAAGACGATTGATCTTATTTCATTGTATGGAAATTGCGGATCTGCATCAATATTAATTGCATTGGATAACGCTTTTGAAAATAACAGAATTAAAAATAATACTTCCATTATGCTGGTGGCTGTTGGAGGAGGTGTATCTTATGGAGGATTAATTTTAAATACATGAAATGAAAGGACTTGGAGTAAAAATATTAGGTGTGGGATCTTATTTACCGGGGAAACCAGTCACTAATCTTGAATTAAAAGAAAGATATGCGCTTGAATTTAATACAGAGATGGTGCAAAATAAAATTGGAATTCACACACGACATATTGCTCCGGATAATATCGCCACAAGTGATGTTGCTGCTGAGGCTGCGAAAATTGCATTACATCGGGCAGGAATTAAAGCAACAGACCTCGACAGAATTTTATTGGGAACTTCCACACCTGATTATACAAACACAGCTGCATCTTGTAATGTGCAATTTTTATTAGGAGCAAATTGTCCTGTGGGTGATACATCAGAAAGTTGTGCAAGTTTTATTTATGCATTGGATCACGGTATCCGATTAATACAAACAGGATCAAAATATGTTTGTGTAATAGGTGCAGATATTAAAACACGTTTTGTGCGAAAAGACGATCCTGTTTTTTGTCCCATATTTGGTGATGGCGGCGGTGCATTTATTTTAGGTGCCTGTAATAATGATGAAGGATTTATGGTGAGTGAATTATTTGCAGATGGATCGGGTTTAAAAAATATTTATGTTCCCGCAGGAGGCTCGGTTATGCCGGCAAGTATTGAAACTGTAACAAAAGGTCTACATGGAACGGTAATGACCATATCCGGAAAAAAAATGGTGGAAATATCTATTAAACTCATGGCAGACATTGCAGAAAAAGTTTGTAAGAAATATGGAATTAAACCCGAGGATGCAGATATATTTATTCCCCATCAGGCAAATTATTTGATCATGAAAGGAGTTGCCGAAAAATTAGGCATTCCGCTTTCAAAAATGGAAGTGAGTATTGATAAAGCTGCAAATTCTATTGCTGGAACTTTGCCAATTACCTTTACACAAGCTTTTGAATCAGGAAAATTAACTGCCGGAAAAATAGTATTAATGACCACCGCAGCATCCGGTTATACCGGTGGTGCCGCAATTTATAAAGTGCCCGCATGAAAACAAAAATCCCCAAATATGCACTGGTAACAGGAGCCGGAAACGGAATCGGAAAGGCAATATGTTTACACCTGGAAAAAAAGGGATATTATATTATTGCTGTTTCACGAAATGAAAAACATTTAGAGGAAATAAGATCAAGTCTTGTTAATAAGGAACATTTATTTTTTTCTGCGGATCTTATCACAAAAAATGGTACTAAAGGATTGCTGGAATTTTTGCAAAAAAACGCCATGCCTCATGTAGTGATAAATAATTTGCGAACACCTTCAGAAAGAAAAAAATTGATCGGATTATCCTCCTCCATTGTAGATATAAATATCAAAGAAAATATTGATCACCTGTTAGTGATCATGAAACCTGTTATTGAATTTCAGCGCGAACAAAAATTTGGAAGATGGGTAGGTGTTGGAAGCATGTCAAATTATTTCGGAGTTCCGGGTATGGCGATTTATAACATGCAAAAATCCATATTGGAACAATTAATGAGAACGCTTGCAACCGAGGAAGGTAAACACGGAATAACTGCAAATATTGTGTTACCCGGTTTGATTTCCACTCCTTCCGTTCTTGAAAATTATTCAACGGAAGAATTTAATCTGCGGTCGAATCAAAATGTTTTGCAGCGCATAGGAACTCCCGATGAAGTTGCTGCTGCAGTTGCATTTCTTGCGAGCGAGGAATCATCATATATTACAGGAATAACGTTGCCGGTTAACGGTGGCAATCATTTAGCCTGGCATTTTTTATAATATGATCAGTAATTACCGAAATATTTTACAATATAGGGCAGATACACATCCCGAAAGAGTTGCTTTGATCTATAGGGATGAACATATTTCATATGCTCAATTAAATACTTATGCAATTGAATGCGCAAATTGGTTTTTAAAAAATGGAATAAAAAAAGGTGATAGAATTGCTTTTCTCGATTTTAATAATCAAAATTATGTGCATCTTATCAATGGATGTTTAATATGCGGAATTGTTCCCGTTTCCATCAATTGGCGATCTACGTCCGGTGATATAAACTATATTCTAAAAGATGCAGAATGTAAATTATTTTTATACGGTGAGAATTTTAATAAATTAATTACTGATGCAACTTCAGATATAAACATAGAAACCAAAAGTATAGACACACTCCCTAAAATTATTTTTAATGAAATATATAATACGGAATTATTAACTCCTATAGTTAAAGAAAATGATCTCGCGCTATTGATTTATACTTCCGGCACAACAGGAAAACCAAAGGGAGTTAAGATCAGTTATGATAATATTTTTGAAATGTATCAATCATTGCGAAATGAAACACCTTTATTTGGTGCTGCATCGGTAAATCTGATTGCAGGTCCTTGGTATGCAATAGTTGGAGTTGGATATTTTATTTTTGGAATTTACACCGGTTGCACCAATGTGTTGTTGCAATACTTTGATCCGATGGAAACATGTGAGATAATAGAAAAATATAAGGTGACGAACGCATTTCTCGCTCCTGTAATGATGCAAGTAATTTGTGGTTTAGATGAAATAAAAGAATATGATCTTAGCTCTTTACAAAATATTCAATACGGTGGTTCACCAATTAGTGCAGAACAATTGTTATTGTGTTATAATACCTTTAATTGTTTTTTCACTCAGGGATATGGACTAACAGAAACAAGTGGAATAGCAACTGCATTGCGTTTTGATGACCATGAAGAAATTCTATTAAACAAAGATCCAGAACAACAAAAATTATTGCGATCCGCCGGAAAACCTTATGCCGGTGTTGAAATAAAGATCATAAACGAAAATAATGAGACCAATACAATAAATGAAATTGGAGAAGTTTGTTTAAAAGGAAAAGTGATAGCGCAAGGATATTGGAACATGTCAGGAGTAAATGAAAAAATATTTCAGGAGGATGGTTGGTTACACACCGGAGATATGGGATATCTGGATGAAAAAGGATATTTATTTTTAGTTGACAGAAAAAATGATCTCATAATTTCCAAAGGAATAAATATTTATCCCGCAGAAATTGAATTGATAATAAATCAACATCCACAAATAAAGGAATGTGCGGTGATAGGAGTTCCTCATGAAATACATGGAGAAAATATTTGTGTTGTTGTTGTGTCAGATCAGCGCGATTTGCAATTATCAGAATTGAGAACTTGGGCAAAAAATAAACTCGCAGATTATAAATTACCATCGCGACTTGAAATTGTAGATCAACTTCCGAGAAATGCTACAGGAAAAATATTGAGAAAAGAATTGCGTATCTTATTTAAATAATATCAATTAGAAATAATTATTTAATTTTCCATTCTATGAGAATTGTTGAACCAGGAACATTACCGCCAATAGGAATTATTCCTGAATATATGTATGCCCAGGTTCTTCGCCAAAACAGATATGGCGAACCAAAAAATGCATTTCAAATAGAAGAAATAAAAATTCCGGAAATAAGAGAGGATGAAGTATTAATAGCTGTGATGTCGGCGGGATTAAATTACAATTCTGTGTGGGCTGCAAAAGCTTATCCATTAGATATGATAGATCTAATGCAAAAACGTGGTGATTCTACAGATAATTTTCAAATTTTGGGATCAGATTGTTCCGGTATTATTTATAAAATTGGAAGTAAGGTAAAGGATGTTAAGGTTGGAGATGAAATTGTTGTTCAGGGAGGATGGCATGATAAAAATGAAGAACATAATCTGAAAGGTGGAGATCCAACAGTTTCCCGATCCTTTCGCGCCTGGGGATATGAGACTAACTATGGATCTTATGCTCAGTTTTGTATTGTTAAGGATTTTCAATGTCTTCCAAAACCAAAACATTTAACCTGGGATGAGGCTGCGGTTTATATGGTTAGCGGTGTTACGGCGTATAGAATGTTAAATCATTATTCGCCGCATACCGTTAAAAAAGATGATGTGGTTTTGATCTGGGGTGCTTCGGGTGGCCTCGGTTCTATGGCTATTCAATTAGTAAAGAACGCCAGAGCGATTCCCATTGGGGTCGTAAATTCGGAGGTTAAGCGGCAGTTTTGTCAAAATATGGGCGCTTTGGCCTTAATAAGGTCAGAGTATGAGCATTGGGGGCCATTATTATCGGAGGAGCTGAAGCCTGAAAATCAGCATTTTTGGAGGGAAAAGGTAAAAGCGTTTGTAAAGGACCTTCTCAAACTGACAGAAGGCCGGTATCCTAATATTGTTTTGGAACATACCGGAGAAGATACTTTTCCCACCTCGCTTTATGTTTGCGATAAAGAGGGAATGGTGGTTACCTGCGCCGGAACTTCTGGATATTTAGGTTCTTTTGATCTGAGATATCTTTGGTTATATAATAAAAGGATACAGGGATCTCATTATGCGAATCCTGAAGAATGTAAAACGTTCAACAATATGGTGATCAATAAATCTGTTTCTCCGGTGTTGTCGGGATATTCTTCTTTTTCCCACTTGCCGGTGGCATTACAGGATATGTCGGAAAACAAACATTTGCCGGGTAGTATGGCGGTGAGAATAGGCCATTAATCGAATGTTAACTCTGGTCATTGCTTTATTATTTGAAAGCAGGTAATTTTGAATAATTCTAAATAAAACCGTTTCATTCACTATAAATAGTGAATATGAGGCAAATTTTAACAAATTTGTTTTTTATTAATATAATTATTGCTAAGATTGCACCGCACACACACACAAATTTTTCTACATGAAAAAGCTTTCCCGAAAGAAAAAGGAGTCGTCTGCTATCGACTTCATTGAAATCAATGGTAATAAAATATCAGTTGATGAAATAGTTTTCATTGCCAATAATAAAGGAGTCGCAAGGCTATCCACAAATGAGGATATTATTGACAGAATAAATAAAAGTCATCATTTTATTCAACAGGCATCTTCCAAAAGAAAACCAATTTACGGAGTAAATACCGGATTTGGGGGAATGGCAACACATATATTAAGTCATGAAGAAACACAAAGACTTCAGGATAACCTTTTATATTTTTTAAAAACAGGAGCCGGCGAATTTTTACAGGATAAATATGTGCGCGCTGCAATGGTAATTCTTTGTAATGCGTTAGTAAAAGGAACATCGGGAATTCGTTATAAAATTATTGAACGATACGTTTTTTTCTTAAATAATAATATTGTTCCGCGGGTACATGAATTAGGTTCCATTGGTGCAAGTGGAGATCTGGTTCCACTTTCTTATATAGCAGGTGCAATAACAGGAAATGCAGAATGTTTTAAGGTTATGCATGAAGGTGAGGAAAAATCGGGTGTTGCCATTTGCAATGAATTTAATTTAGAACGATTACACTTACAACCGAAAGAAGGGTTGGCATTGGTAAACAGTACCGCTATGCTGACTGCCATTGCTGCATGTAATTTAAAAGAATTAAAAACACTTTTTGTTTTATCGTTTCATACCCATGCATTAATGCTTCAGGCCTTAATTGCATCTGTGCAACCTTTCGATGATTTTATTCACAAACAAAAACCGCACGATGGTCAATTATTTGTCGCTAAGATATTTAGAGATTTATTAAAAGGTTCATCACTTGTTCGAAAAAATGGTGAATTAATTGCCGGGGAATCAAGGTTATATCAGGACAGATATTCAATACGTTGTATTCCACAATTTTTAGGTCCGGTTGCTGACGGAATTAAAACAATAAATAAACAAATAGAGATAGAAGCAAATTCCGTTACCGATAATCCATTGATAGACATGGAAAATTATCAGTTGATCCATGGGGGAAATTTTTTGGGTGAATATATTGCAATTGCAATGGATCAGACCCGCCAATATATTGGTCTGGTTTCCAAACATCTGGATGCGCAAATTGCTATGTTGGTAATGCCGGAATTTAATTCGGGTTTACCATCATCCTTAACCGGAAACAGCACTAACCAAATTAATATGGGACTAAAAGGATTGCAGATAACTGCAAATTCCATAATGCCTATGTTACTGTTTTATGGAAATAGCATTGCCGATAAATTTCCGACACATGCCGAACAATTCAATCAGAATATTAATAGCCAGGGATTTAATTCCGCACTTCTAACTGCTAAATCAATTGATCTTTTTAGAAAATATATTTCTGTTTCATTGATCTTCGCTGTTCAGGCTGTAGATCTTAGAGTGAGAAAAATGGATAAGGATTTTGATGTTAAAGCGCATTTGTCGCCGGAGACTTATAAGGTTTATAAAGCAATGATGCAGATATGCGACAAACCGGAAAATGGAAAATTGCCCTTTATATTTAATGATAATACTCATCCTATCGACAATTATTTGAAAAGAATTGAAAATGATATCAATCAAACCGGCCTACTCGAAGAAGCCTGTTCTGATACATTAATGGACCTTGAGCAATTTATTTATAAGGCTTAATAATTATGAACGTAAGTTATTATTTAAGGGACAAAGCAATTTCGCACCCTGATAATGTGTTTATTAATGACATGGAAAGAGATTTTACTTTTTCCGAAATTGAAGTACTTACCAATCGATTAGCAAATTTTTTATTTCAAAAAAACATCAAAAAGGGCGATAGAATTGTTCTTCAATTGTATAATTCTGTCGATTTTGTTATTCTATACAGTGCAGTTATCAGATTAGGTGCTATTGTTGTTCCAATTGGTGTTACTTTAACTTCCAGAGAAATAAATGCCATTCTAAAAGATTGCGATCCCCATTTATTTATTCAGCATAGATCATTACAAAATAAGGAATTAATATTTGACAAAGAAATTTTAGTGTTGGATGAAATGGAATTGTGTTCCTCCGGAAATCTTACTATCGCCGATCAACTTCCATCAACATTTAATATTGTCGATCTGAATTTGAATGATCCCTTTGGAATTTTATATACTTCCGGAACAACCGGCGAACCTAAGGGAATTTTGTTGTCGCATGGCAATATTGAATCAAATATGAAGGCGGCTCAGCAATGTTATCAAAGCACGGTGAATGACAGCACGATCTTGTTTTTGCCCTTATCTCATTGTTTCGGATTAAATGCAATTTTGAATTGTATGATCTATAGTGGGACTTCCATTTATATCATCAGAAGATTTAATCTGGAACAATTATATCAGATCTTATATAAACAAAATATTACATTATTTTTTGCTGTTCCATTTGTGTATAATTTATTATTGAAGAAATTAACTGATGACGCATTATTTAATAAAACAGTTTATTTCTTTTCGGCTGCATCAAAATTAGCATTGGAAACAGAAAAAAATTGGCTGCAGCGTTTTGGCAGACCCATTTTTCAGGGATATGGATTAACAGAAACTTCACCTTTTGCAACATATGTTCCTCGAAATAATTATATGCAGGGTTCTGTTGGTGTTCCGGTTGCGAATGTTGAAATAAAGATCGTTGATGAAAATAGAAACAATGTATTGATAAACAATACCGGAGAAATTGCAATTAAAGGTCCCAATGTAATGTTGGGATATTTTAATAAGGAGGATGCAACACAATACGTATTAAAAGAGGGTTGGTTCTATACAGGTGATGTAGGATTCTTAAATGAACAAGACCAATTATTTATAGTGGATAGAATAAAGGATATGATCATAGTAAAAGGAGAGAATGTTTATCCAAGTGAAGTAGAGAATATAATATTGGAGCTGCCATATATAGAAGAAGTTGCAGTATATGGTATAATCGATGAAATGCAGGAGGAAATTGTAAAAGCGAGAATTGTATTAAAACCTGGAGAGAATATTCACGAAGAATTAATTATAGAATATTGTAAAAAAAATCTCGCAAATTTTAAAGTGCCGCAAAATATCAGTTTTGTTGAGTCGTTGCCGAAGAGTGCTTCCGGAAAATTGTTAAAGAGAGTGATGCGGGAAGAGGATATTGTAAGCGCTGGGTTTCTTCACAGGGATGAAGGATAATATAGATTCGCTTTTAAAAGTTTCAATTCTGTTAATGCATTTACTTCGCCCTCCAATGGTTGTTGAAAAACACCAACCACGGCATGTAAACTCCTAATCAATAATAGGCTGTTCATTCGTGCATTCGTGGCAACCCTTTTTTAACACACATAATGTAAAAAAAAGTTGCCACGAACCGGCCTTACATCGTCAGATGCGCGAATTATTATGTGTTCGGTGAATTGTGTTTTTCTCACAACAAAGCATTGGATTTAAATAACTCTCCTCAAAATAAGTTCCTTCCTCAATTCGCCGCTGAATTTTTGAGCTCCGTAAATATTCAGATGAACGGTATCCTTCCAAAGATCGTCGGTATAATTATCGGTATCAAAATAAATGAATACCACATTTTCTAATTGCGTATCCAGTAAATTAAAATAATTCAACATCTCCTCAAAATTATCGACAGTTTTTTTTGCACTTTTATGATAAGGACTAACCACAAAAACAAATGTTCTTTCCCGATTCTGATTGATCAACTGGAGCAATTTGTTTTGTTTAATGGGATCAACTTCAAAGTGTAAGGTTTTTGCTTCCCTTAAGGCAATTTTTTTCTGCAGTTCTTTTGAAGAAGAAACCTTGGTATCAAAAACACCCCCTTTAATATACGCAGTATTCTCACTTTTATTTTTTGAACTTAATACCGGTCTTAAATAATCTGAATAAAATCCAAAATAACGTAACCCCGGAACTTGTTCGTAGGTTTTTAGGCGATCATTTTCTGCTAAAAATTTTTTTATCGTATCATTTTTATTTATGAAGGGAAGATAGGTTTCTATATTTATATTTTCATAAATATCATGTTTAAAAAAATCGTGATGAATATCGATGATAATAGGCGTGGATTTATTCTTTTGAAGTTCTGGTTTTAACAGTAATTCAATTTCCTCAAAACTTGCATTCGGCATTCCGTAATTATAAAAATCCACACCTAAGGAATCACAAAAATATCCTTTTTCTGCTCTGGAGCTGCCAAAAATGGGTGTTTCATTATTGTGGGATTCGTTAAATAATCGCTGAATTTTATTTGTTGTACTATAAGGAAATTTTGATGTGTAACTTTTTGTAAAAAGCAGATCTGCACACAGAGATATCGACACCAAAATAATACATGTAATGCCAATAAATTTTATGATACCTGATCTAACCACGGTATAAATTTAATACTTATATCCAATGTGGTATCTATTTCTTAATAAATGAAAGAAGTGGAAAAAAATTATTTGTAATCAATATTAACCTTTAAGGTATACCATACCTTTACTTTGTTGCCACTTTGTTTTCCGGGAGTCCAGTTTGGCATTAATGATATTACACGTAAAACCTCCTGGTCAAATTGCGGACTTATAGGTTTAATTATTTGTGCATTGGAAACAGAACCATTTTCGTTTACAATAAATTTTACAAATACATTTCCGGAAAGGCAATCTTTATCTGCATCGCAATCGGTATTTAAATTTTTGAAGATGAATTCATTCAGCGAATCAATTCCTCCTGGAAATACCGGCATTTGCTCTACAAATGAATATACCGTTTCCAATGAATCCCTGGCTGCAGGTGCTTCATTAAGATCGGATAATGTTACCGCATCCGATTTAGAGGCATTGTTTTTAATCTTTTTTTCTTTTTTTGTGGATGCAGCCATGTCTTTGTCTGAATCAATCGTTTTTTCCTCCATGCTTACAGTTTCGGTGGTAACAGAACCTGCAGTTATTATGTTGTCAACTCCCTTTACTTCATCATCCGTGGCATTATTTGATAATAGGAGTGCACCTTCATCCACAACTAAGGGTGGAGTAATAATCATTTCCGTAGTAATGGTTTTTTCCGATTTTGCATCTTCAGTATAATCAAATGTGTAAGTTGATTCAACTGATTTTTCAGGTTCAGACATGGTGCTTTTTGATCGGCTTTTCATTTCTGATTCTTTATTTAATTCATCCATGGATATGGAATCACCGGCGGCACTTCCGCTTCCCATGTCGGAGCTGTCGTCAACTATAAATGCCTCACTGTTTTTGTCAGCTTCTATTGTTGATTGTTCTGAAGCGATCTGATTTCCATCGCTTTGTTTTTTATTTAAATTATCGATAATTACCCAGCTCATTCCTAATAATAAAATAATACTTGCTGCAGCAGCGTATTTGCGAATGTTAGCAGAAAAAGTATTTGTTTTCTGTCCAATAGTTGCCGCATCCACTTTTGCAAAAATTGTATTCAATGTTATGTCGATCGTATTAAGATCTGCATTCTTTAATCCTTCCACAGCATCTTGTAAAAACGGATCTTGCGTGATTAATTTTTCTATACGAAGTTTTTCCGCATCGTTTAATTCGTTGCGCAGATAAGCAAACAATTTTTCTTTGTTTACAAAACCACCTTTTTCAATATGTAATGTATGTTCAGACATTTTTTTTCTCTAAATAAATTTTCAGGTTTCGTTTTCCGTTTTGGATATAACTTTTAACCTGGTTTAATTCATATCCTGTAATTTCAGCAACTTCCACATAACTTTTGTTTTGCAGGTAAAATAATTCCACACAAATTTTTTGTTCCGAATTCAATTTAGTTATCCCCTCTTCTAACTGCTGTAATTTAACTTCCTTCAAATCTACATCATCAAGATGCCCCACAAGGTCGTTTTCCACAGATTTTTCATCGTCATCTTCACTGGAATTGATATTTATTTCTACGGTTTCCTTGCCTTTTTGTTTGCGCAACTGCATTAAACACTGGTTTTTAGCAACCATATACAACCATGATTTGAAGTGCTCAACTTCATGTTTTTTTAGGTCGGTCAGCAGTTTTTCAAATACAACCATGGTCATATCCTGTGCCTCATCCCCATTTTTCAAATATTTCAAACAAACCCCCAAAACCAAGTGGGCGTAGCGTTTGAACAGTTCACCAACGTAATTATTGTCGCCCGTGCGCTTATATTCGGCGATCAAAATGGCATCGTCGAGAGTATTTACGTTTTTTGACCTTGAAAAAAATAATTGCAGCACAGATAGTTTCGATAATTACAGATAAACGCTAATCGTGTCAAAAGTATCTAATTATTAGCAGGATTTGAGCATTTTTCGTGCTGCTAAGATGAGTGAAAGTGATGATCATTCAGTAACATCTTCAACGTGTATGCCTTGTGAGCCGTCTTCAGTTTTATGCGGAGTATGCGGATTCCAACCGATAGTTAACATTAAAACTGCAAAACCGATAATATATCCAACGATCACATGCCAACCTCCTTTCACCCAATTAGAGACAGATTTTGCTTCCGGATACATATTGGAAATTGCAACCCCTGCTGAGGAACCAAACCAGATCATACTTCCTCCAAAACCTACGGCATAGGCTAAAACTCCCCAATCGTAACCCATTTGATCGAGTGCGAGTTTTGTTAGAGGGATATTATCAAAAACGGAAGAGATAAACCCTAATGAAAATGTTGTTTGCCAGCTTGCCGCCGGTAATTGGTCCACAGGCATCATGGATGCACATAAAACCAGCGAAAGCAAAAACAATGATCCTGGAATGGCCTTCAACAACTCTTCCCATTTAATTTTAATAAAAAAAGATCCGATCAAAATAGCTGCCCATACACCGGCAGACGGAAATTCAAGGACAAAATTCGTAACTATAGCGCCCACCAATATAAGCAGACATACAATCAGGTTCCTGTAATTTACTTTCGGAGCCTCATAAGCACCTTTCAAAATGGGATGATATTTATGTTGTTGCAGAGAAGCAAAAACGCCAAAAAACAAAAAAGCGGGAATTGCCGCACCATAGGCATGTATTACATCCAAGGGGTTAACTCCATCTATCCACATCATAGTTGTAGTGGTGTCTCCCAAAACGGAACCACTTCCACCCGCGTTACTGGCAGCAACTATTGCAGCAAGATATCCTATATGCACTTTCCCTCTAAAGACAATATGCGCAATACTACCTCCAATTAATGCCGCAGCTATATTATCGAGTAAGGATGAAAGCACAAAAATAAAGGCCAGGAGAAAGAATGGTCCTTTCCAATCGTCAGGTAATATTTTTGGTAATAATTTCGGCACCATCGACTCTTCAAACAAGTTTGCAAGAATGGCAAATCCGAGCAATAAACCCAGTAAATTCAATAGTATAGAGGATTCTTCCCACAAATGATGCTGTATATCAAAATCAAGAAAACCCAATTTTAATATCAGAATGGAGGTTAAACCAATTAAGGCAACACGCAAAGTATATTTATGAAATAAGGCAACACCCAAAAGTGTTAATGCGAATAAAATAAATTCCAGGGGAATTCCGGAAAATGTGATAGGATCTGCCGTTCCACCCGAGGCAAAGGTGAACAGAGGAGAAATTACTGAAATTAATGTAAAAACAAATTTTCGTTTCATGTAAATGTTATTTCAAACGTCAAAAGTAAACATATTTGCTACTTTCATAAATCAACATGTGGAAATGTACTGTGTTGTATGCAATGTTATGTATTATTTTTGTGCAGTTGCAATAAGCATGTCGGATACACTACAAACATTTTTAGAAAAAGCGGAGCTTAAAGCGTTCGATGCGGAGCATAAAAGAAAATTGCTCTTTAATATCGGAAAATACAATGCAACGGTAGTTCAGGGAAAAAAACAATATTCCGATCTTGAATATGTTCGCAAAAAGGCGAAAAATATTAAGTGGAAGGTGATGGAAAATCTCGATAAATACCTGATCGAATTTGAAACAAATTTCACTGCAAACGGAGGAAAGGTAATCTGGGCCAATGATGAAAAGGAAGCTCAACAAGAGATCCTTAAGATAATGCAGAAAAAAGGTGCCCGCACTGCTGTTAAAGCCAAAAGCATGGCAACAGAAGAGATTCACCTTAACGAATTTTTAGAACATCACGGTATAGAAAGTATAGAGACCGATCTTGGTGAATATATTCAGCAACTGGATGGTGAGGCTCCTTATCATATTGTAACTCCTGCCATGCATAAAAGCAAAGATGATGTTGCAAAATTGTTTCATGAAAAATTAGGAACAAGTCTTGATCTTACTGCGGAGGAATTAACCTTAGTTGCAAGAGTTAATTTGCGTCAAAAATATATTACTGCGGATGTTGGATTCAGCGGAGCAAATTTTATTTTGCCTGATATTGGAGGAATTGCCATTACGGAAAATGAAGGCAATGGAAGATTAAGTACCAGTTTTCCAAAAACACATATCGTTGTTGTTGGAATTGAAAAAATGATAACAAGTGTAAATGACCTCAGTTTATTCTGGCCCTTATTATCTACTTATGGCACAGGGCAAAAAGTTACTGTTTACAACACCATTTTTACAGGACCAAAAAAAGAAATTGAAGTGGATGGACCTGAAGAAATGTATGTTATTCTTTTGGATAATGGTCGCTCTACTTTACTTGCGGAAGAAAAACAACGCGAGGCATTATATTGCATCAGATGTGGATCATGTTTAAATGCATGTCCTGTATATAAAAATATAGGAGGTCATGCTTATGGCACTACTTATTCCGGACCAATTGGTTCCATTATATCTCCGCATTTTAAAGGGATGGAAGAATTTAAGCATTTGAGTAATGCCAGTTCTTTATGTGGAAATTGTACGGAAGTTTGTCCTATTAATATTGAACTGCACAGTCTTTTATTATATAATCGCAACGAAGCAGTGGAAAAAGGATACAGCACATTTACAGAAAGAATGAGCTGGAAAATTTGGCGAAGATCGATGTTGAGTCGAAAAAGAATGGAAAAACCAAGTCCCGGAATTAAGAATATGGTTTTAAATATGTTGTTTAAAAATTCCTGGGGAAAACGCAGAGAGATGTTTAAAATAGCTCCAAAATCCTTCCATAAAATGTGGATGGAGAAACATCCGCCAACGGAATGAAATTACTTTTCGCGCAATAAAAATTTTTAGAAGTTCGTTTTGAGTGCAAACAGCCACGTATGCGTACTTTACTTTTTAACTCCCTCTTACTTATTTCTGTAACCCTTTCTGCGCAATCACAACCCATGTCCATTTCACTTTTTTTTGAAAAGGCAGATTATAATTTATCACCTGCACAACAACTGCAATTAGAAGAGTTTAAAGAATTGACAATTGATTCAGGATACAATGCAATTTTTTTAAAAGGTTATGCCGATATTGATGGAAGCGATAAATCTAATCTTGAATTATCACAATACCGGGTAACGGCAGTGCAGCAATATTTATCAAATAGTAAATATTTAATTGAATCAAAATTTTATGGTGAAAAGGAAGCTATAAATAAAAATAAAACGGAGGAACAAAAATCATTAAACAGAAGGGTAGATGTTATTTTCTGGACCAATTATGCATTGGCTCAGAAAAAAAAGAAACCGCAGATATATACTTTTGCTCCTAACAGAACAATAGAATTTACTGCAGCGGAAGGAACAAAAATTAAAATACCGGCTAATTCATTAGTGTATGAAGAAGGTGGACAGGTACCATTAGGGGATATTCAAATTGAGATCACAGAATTTTATTCTATGATGGATATTATAGATAATAAATTAGCTACTATTTCGAATGGGCAACTCCTGATTTCTGATGGAATGATCAATATTGAAGCATCGAGAAATGGTAAAGACCTGCGATTACAGGGAGGTGCAACAATGGAAGTTGGTTTTGCCGAAAGAGAAGAAAATGATGGGTTCGGATTGTATTATGCCAATGCAAATAATAGTGGTGATATTGCTAATTGGGTTCCTGCGGTCGATCCTTCTGCAATTGATAAGGAATGGGTAATTCATGGTTCCAAATTATTTATATCCGATACGATAGAGAAATGGAGAAGTAAATTTGATTATAATAATTTCGGACAACGCATTAAAGTTACCGATCATTGGGAGGAAACAAAAGGTAAATGGATGGATACTTTAATGATAGATAAAACAATAAATAAAAATAAAATTATTTTACAGGCCACAAAATTGGGTTGGATCAATTGTGATCAGATTTATATGAAAGAAAATGCACCTACTATTAACCTCATAGTAGAAACAGGACCCGTAGTTGGTTCGGAGATCGTAATGATATTTAATGATAAAAAAGCAATGATAGCCCCAACAAAAAATGCAATGGGAAAACTTCAATTTGATAATGTTCCGAAAGGTGAAAATGTTACTATTGCCGGAGTAGGATCAGGTGAAGGTAAACTGTATTTCACCAAAAAAGAATTTGTTACTGCTGATGAAAATATAACTCTCAACTTTGAAGAAACTACAATAAAAAATATTCAGGATCAGCTTGCAGGATACAATTAATTATAGATTTTAAGGCACAAATCTGCGAAACCGACAAAAATCCGTCTTGAAACCGGAATAGCAAAACTACAGGAAACCCTTTATTTATAAGGGTTTCTTTCGTTAAGTGAAGTTCAAACCAAAACATTTTGGCAAATTTATATGTACATACATTGGAAAGCCGACTAATCTGTAGTTGCCTTCTGTTTTGAATACCCACAACTTTGGTTCAACAAAAGAAAAAATTATGTTGAGCCCGGAATATATTAAAAAACTGATACCTGGAATTATTACCAGAACGGCACTCTCTTATCCATTCGATTATATCGAATCTATTTCATTTTTAACATGCAATAAAATAATTGCTTCATGTTTTTGGAGAATTCCAAAAGATGAAAAAACAGTAATGCATCAATTAAAGATCGGGACGAATAATTTTCCCGGATGTTTTATATATAATGCAAATGCCTCCATGGAAAGTTCTAATGTTGAAATTGTAGGCAGAGATACAGAAGGGAAGAATTTTATAGTATCGCTACCGCTAACGTATTTTATGGAACTGCGTCGTGCATCTTGAAATATTATTAATACAGAATGTTGACTGTGATACATTAAATAATTTGGGTTGAGAAAGTAGTAAAGGCATGGAGCAATTCATGCCTTTTTTAATGGGAATAATTTAAGGGGAATATTATACGCAACATGGAAAATAGGGTGTATTTGGGAGGTTTTTGTTTAATAAATGATTCAACAAATAATTAATAAAAATTTAATTATATTTTATGAACAATTTACAGAACACTTGCTATTAAACTGCTTCATCACAAATTTGTCCTTATAATTTTACGATTAACTTTTTTTAACAAAATATTTTCTGAACAAGTTAAAAATCATTTGGTTCTACTTTCAAACTAAAAAATAGAACACAATGAAAAAAGTACTTCTCACTTTCGGAATGTCGCTGTCGATGATAGCCGCATTCTCACAAACTGCACGAGTGCAGGTAATTCATAATTCAGCAGATCCGGCGGCAAATGTTGTTGACGTTTATTTGAATGATGATCTTTTGATCAACGATTTTAAATTCCGTACCGCATCACCTTTTATTGATGCTCCTTCAGGCATTCCATTAACTATAGGTATTGCACCTTCAACAAGTTTATCTGCCGATGAAAGTATTGCAACATTCACTTATACATTAACAGATGGTGAAAAATATGTAATAATTGCAAACGGAGTTTTAAACCCTGCTGATTTCGCAGCAAATCCGGATGGCATTTCAACGGGATTTAATTTATTTGTAAATGCAGGTATGCGTGAAAGTAGTTTAGATCCGAATAATCTTGACTTTGTATTTTTTCACGGAGCAAGTGATGCGCCAAATGTAGATGCAATTGCACGTGATGTTGCAACTGTAGTTGACAATGCATCGTATACCGATTTTACAGGTTATGTTAGTGTTCTTGCAGATAAATATTTTATTGATGTAACTCCAGGTGCTGATCCTGCAACAATTGTAACGTCATCAAGAGCATTTTTATCAAATGCAGGTGGTGCAGCGGCTGTAATTTTTGCAAGTGGATTTTTAGATCCTGCCGCAAATAATAATGGTAAGTCATTTAAATTATTTTACGTATTGCCTGATGGAACAGTAAAAAATTTACCTTTCGTTACTAATTCTAAATTACAGGTAATTCACAATTCCCCTGATCCTGCTGCAGCTGTTGTTGATGTTTATGTTGATGGTGTTTTAGCTATTGATAATTTTGAATTCAGAACAGCAACACCATATATCGATGTTCCCGGTAATATGCCAGTGAGTATAGCTGTTGCTCCACCTACAAGTGAATCTGTTGATGATGCAATTGCTACTATAAATGCAACGTTCAAAGCGGGTTACACTTACATTGCTATGGCAAGTGGTGTTTTAAATCCTGATCTGTTTGTTGCTAATCCTGACGGATTGGAAATTGGGTTTCAGTTATTGGTAAAAGAAAATACAGAAGCATTTAGCGACAGAGCCAATGGATTGGAATTTTTTGGAGTGCATGGATCACCTGATGCTCCAACAGTGGATATAATTGCTCGTGATGTAACTACATTATTGGACAATGTATCATATGGCGCAGTTTCCGGTTATCAGATAGTTCCTGCAAATACAACGTATATTTTAGATGTTGCTTTAGGTGATGCACCTGAAACAGTTGTAGCATCTTACGAAGCAAATTTAACGGGAGTATTAGGTCAAAGTGCAGTTGTATACGCAAGTGGATTTCTTTCACCGGAATTAAACCCTGAAGGTAGTCAGGCATTTGGATTATATTATACCTTAGTTGATGGAACAACGGGAGCGTTTCCGGTATACGTTATGCGCACAGGTGCAGATCTGATGGGTAATGATATGGTATATCCTAATCCTGCAACTGATAAAATTAATATAAATGTTCCTGCTGGCTTTAATGGTAATGTAAGTGTAGTTTCCATTAATGGTCAGGTACTTAAAAATATGCAGATCAACTCCGAAGTTGGAGAAAACATCCAATTGAATATTGCAGATCTTGCAACGGGAATCTATACTGTTAATTTAAATTCTGCTTCAGGATTAATTACAAATAAAATAATAGTTGAATAATCAAATATTACTAAATAAAAAAGCCGGCTTTGCAGTCGGCTTTTTTATTTAATACAATATGTTAATTAAATTATCTCCTTAATCAATTACAACAAATGCTTTTGCACCTATTTTTATATTATCATCAGAAACAATAATAGCATTATATAAACCTGATGGCAATGCATCAACATTTATTTCAGAATGGTAATTTTCCGTCATTTCATATCTGGCAATTTCTACACCTGACGCATTTATAATAATAATTTCTTTTCCGGGAATTTTACTTTCTGTAAAATCAAAATTGATGCTGTTATTAGTTGGGTTAGGATATAATTGAAAGTTGAGGGGATAATCATTTTCTTCAATTCCAACTTCAGGAATAGAATAAACCGTCTCATATTTTACTAAGAATGTAGTTATTTCCGCAATGCCGTCTATGGTTCCTGCACCTTCAAATGTGATATTTTGCGTTGCAATTCCTGCTCCGATCAAATTATTATTTATATCCACCACAGCAGCAGTGTATGATTCTGTATCATCACCATCTGTTTGTGCAACTAAATTCGCCGAGCCATCTGTTCCAATTTCACAATAAAATCCATCGTATGCTACATCGGCATATAAAATAAGCCCATCCGTTTCAAAAGCACCTGTAAAATATCCATACACATAAAGGTTATCATTATTTCCTTTTGTCATTCCATACATTAAATCATCAGCTTCTCCACCGCCGTGAATAAACCAATCAAATCCACCCGCACTATTATAACGGGTAACAAAAAAATCAGTACTGCCATAGGAAGTATTTGTTCCACCCTGGTGACTGATTTCTTCATTCATATTTGCAGCTAAATATATGTAGTCATTTGCATCCAATTCAATGTCCATCCAATATTGATATTCGCTGTTTTCACTTCCTAAAGTGCGCAACCAATGAAAATATCCATCAGTATCAGTTTTAACTAAAAAAATATCTACATCACCATAACTGGAGAATGGTACATCTGTTAACATAAAATCACCTTCAAAATATCCGGAAAGTACCAATTCGCCATTGGAATCAAATTCTATTGCACATCCTCCATCTCCATCAGGACCTCCGATGGTCTTCATCCAAATGGGATCCAGATCGCTGTCGAACATTCCGTATATCGCATCTGTGCCGCCATAAAATGGAACTAGCTCCACGCCATGTGCAAATGAACCTTCTGAAACACCGCAAACCCCGTAATTTCCTGCAGCATCAGTTGCAATTGCAACAAAATGCACATTCGTTTCACCATTTGTCCCGGTTATATCTATACAAGTTCCTTCAGGATTGTAAACCGCTATAAATGCCCTTCCAAAATTATCCGACTCATTACCCATGAGTAAAGGCCCGAAATCAACCATTCCTAGACTACTACCAGCTATTACAACATTCCCATTATTGTCTACAATTAAATCTCTTACATACACCATATTTGTTGAGGTGATGTTTACGATCCATTGTAATTCTCCGGCAGGATTAAATTTTGCCAACCAACTGTTATATGGATTTTCAGGGGTAATTTCTACACCGTCAATTTCGATTGTATCGCTGAAAACAGCTGCTGCATAAATATTTCCGCTGGCATCAGTGGTGAGCATGTCGCAGGTTCCGGTAGCAAATCCCTTTGCCCAAAATGCGTTTTGTGCGATGACATTAAAAGCCTGAAGAAAAATAAGTGTAATCAGAAAAGTAAAGGTTGTTTTCATAATTTGTGGTTTTAAATGTTCTGTAAAAATGTAGAAAATTATTATAATAATTTATTAATTATTGTTAATAATCATTTCCGACAATAAGGGGTTTATCTTCAGGCTAAATGATCATTCATCCGTAAAAATTAGCTGAGGATATTCAAGAAATTGATATGTGTTTTTATCGAATATTAATACCACCTGATATGTGTAATGTTCGGGTTTAACAAGTATACCATTTAATGTAAGTGAAACACCTGATTTTAAGCCATGAGTTTCAGTGCGGCCAAATTCAACAATGGCGACGATATAATTATCGATAACATCATATGAAAAATATTTATTTATCAGTAATGAATGGGTTTTGATGGAGTCGCGAATATTAGTTTTTTTAATGAGTTCTCCATTAACATAAAATCTGTCAAGATCGTATTTAGTAACTTTTAGTGTGTCTTTATATAAAAATGCCCTCTCACCAGTCATCTCCGGATCGTTAAAAAGTGATGAATCAATTTTGACGCCTTTATAATAGAGTGTAGTATAAAAATAACGTTTTTGTTCACAATCTATTTCCATTGAATAGGCAAAGGTGTTTTCCAATCTATAATCCTCATTTAAAAATACTATATTTTCTTTGGGGTAATATTTTTTATTAAATTGAGGGTTTATAATTTCATAAGCATTAGTGTCAATTCGAAAAATGGTACCATGCCGATAGACTTTTTTATTTATTTTTATTTTGTCAAAAATGCTATAATAAACAAAATTGTTATCATGGCCCAGAATTCTACCTGAAGGAAGCATAACCTGTTTTATTCGTTCATCATTAAAATTGAACAACCCAGCATTTCCGTTAATTGAATAATATAAAAAATGATCCGTCCATGTTATACCTCGCTGATCGAAATATCTTGATGAGCACAGGTAATTAGTTTTTGAAGTTATTTTATTCACTACAAAAAATGAAAAGGAATCATTTTTTATTCTATTCACTTGGCATATAAAGTTTTTATTTAAATCATATTCTAGTTGCCACGATTCAGTAAAAACTGTATCAAATTTTACGGAATAAAAATTGTTGTTGTTTTCAACAGATAAAATGTTATAGGTATACAGGTCGTGTTCACCAGGTAATTTGCGTTTGTAAACGCCATCAAGTCTTGGTGCACATTGGGAAAACGCTATTTCAAAAGTGTAGGTTATGAGAAGAGATACAATAGTTAAAAATCTTAGGATCATAGTGCTTGCCAGATAATAACGAAAAATAGAAATTATTATTTTTTATGCATCTGTTCAATCGAAAATGAATTGTATATGTTGCAACTGTGGTAAAGAATTAATGAATATGAGTTGTGATCACACAAATCTACTCTTCTCCATCCCCAACCACTCCAAAGCTGTTCCATTCAACAATCTTTCTTTAACAGTATTATCCAGATCCATACTTTCAATTAACTTTCCGGGCTGATGTTCACCTAATGGAAAAGGATAATCTGATCCCATGGCCAATTTGTTAGGTCCGCACAATTCCAATAAAAAATTAAGCATCAATGGATCATGCACCAATGTATCGAGGTAAAATTTATCGAGATAGTTTCGAGGGTTAATTTTGTTATCAACTGCAACAAGATCCGGACGCACATTAAATCCGTGTTCAATTCTTCCTATTGTGGATGGAAAACTTCCGCCTCCATGTGCAAATGCAACTTTTAAATTTGGCAACTTTTCAAACACTCCCCCAAATATCATGGAACAAATTGCCAGCGACGATTCTGCCGGCATTCCAACAAGCCAAGGCAGCCAATATTTATTCATTTTATCTTTTCCAATCATATCCCACGGGTGTACAAAAATGGCTGCATTTAATTTTTCGGCTGCTTCAAAAAAGGGAAATAATTCTTCTGCATTTAAATTCCAGTCGTTTACGTGACTTCCAATTTCAATTCCCGCCATTCCGAGTTCCTGCATACACCGCTGCATTTCCTGAATACTCAATTGAGGATCTTGTAAAGGAACGGTTCCTAATCCTACAAATCTTTTTGGATTACGCGAAACAACTTCCGCAATAAAATCATTTTGAAAACGCGAAGTTTCCAATGCATAAGCTGCATTTTTTTCCCAGTAGTGAAACATTACCGGAATTGCACTTAAAACCTGTACGTTCACTCCATGTTCATCACAATCTTTTAACCGAACATCAGCATCCCAACAATTGGATTGTATCTCCCTGAAAAATTTATCTCCCTGCATCATTCGAGCGCATCCCGGACAATGGTGATCGAGATGGATATACCTCGAATCAAAAAACTTTTCGCTCCACTTTGGTAAATGTTCGGGAATGATGTGAGTATGTATATCTATTTTTAACATCAGATTTATTTATATTTTGATCAGGTTTTGCAAATTTCGATTAAAATTTAATGATTTATATCATAAATGTGGATCAAATTACTCGGTATCTTTATATAGTTAAATCAAAGTTATGTATACGCGTAAAACCTGGAAGGAAAAGTTTGAGGTAAAGAATGAAGCTGAGATCGTAATTTCAAAACGCAATTTTGCAGATGTTCCTGCTGGTGCCAGCATGTTAATTGCAACTCCCAAAATAGTAGCAGATTATATTAAACATATTCCAAAGGGCAAGACGGGAACTTTACAACAAATGCGAAAAGATCTGGCGGCTGAATATAATGCGGATTATATGTGCCCGATCACAGCGGGAATTTTTTTGCGCATTGCTGCGGAAGCTGCGTATGAAGAATATGAAAAAGGTAGATCTTTAAAAAGTATTACTCCATTTTGGAGAATGATAGATGAAAGATCACCAGCAATTAAAAAATTATCGTTTGGAAAAGAGTTTGTTTTGGATATGCGACAAAAAGAACGGTTAGTAGCGGCGTTGTAAATGAAAAGGGGAATGCAAATTCGGGTTTTATATAATAGAAAAAAAGGGGGAACGCAGATGACGCGGATCGGGCGGATTAAAAAAGGATAAATATTTTAAAATAAATTCGGATTAGTTTTGATTAAAATTCGGAGTTTACAATTTACGATAAGTACAGTCCTGAAAGGACGATCCATCTTGTAACAACGGACTTTAGTCCGTGGGTTTGAAAAAGAGGAACCCGCCGGTGGGCGCACAGGCGCTGATGACGCAGATTGAGCGGATTTAAGGGGATAAAAAAAGAAGGAATAATTTTAAAAATGAAAAAAGGGGAACACGGATGACGCGGATTGGGCGGGTTTAAGGGGATAAAAAAGTTGGAATAACTTTAAAAATGAAAAAAAAGGGGAACGCAGATGACGCGGATTGGGCGGATTAAAAAAGGATAAAAAAAAGAAGGGGATTAATTGGGATTTAAAAAGGATAAAAAAAGAAGGAATGCGGATTAAAAAAAATAAATAAAAGAGGAAATAAAAATTATTTGAGCAACGGTTTGTTTTTATTAGTGAAAACTTTTCTTTTGATTTGAGGTCGCTTTCCGAAATTAAGTAGAAGTCCCACTTCCATGGTTGTTGCTTTTAGGTAATTAATGAGCTGGAGTTCATCTTCCTCACATAAAGATTCTGAGGTTTTATTTTCTATAATAACACAATTTTCAACGGCAAGATCAGAATTATAGCGACCAACGATCTGACCATAATAATACACTATAACAGGCTCTTGTTGGCTAACAAATAATCCCATCTTTCTTAATTCTATAACTAATGCATTTTCATACACTTTTTCCAAAAATCCATAACCCAACGTATTATAAACAGTATAAAATGCCTTAATTATTTTCCAGGTTAATTCACTATGTAATAAATTATCATTACCAAAGTCCCTCACATTATCCTTCATCCACGAATTATTAGAATAAAACAATTTCTTATTATTCTTAAATAAATTCAGTCTTACAGAATATATTTATTCAGAAAATAAGTTTTATAAAATTATATATTTTATTCTAAAGACACAAATAAAATCAAATTCTACCAGCCCACTTCATTGCAGCCGTGTATTTTTATTTAATCAATTAATTTATCCAATAAAAATCACTTATATCCCAAGACCGATTTTTGCTCGGCGCTTGCCAATAGGCAAGTCCCTCCACAAAATCCATAATTACATCCAAAAAAAATCCTCTTTTTTCCGCCCAATCCGCGTCATCCGCGTTCCCTTTTTCACACTATACAAGATTCATATTGTCACACCGGCGGCTCCATCACCATGCCACAATTTTTACATGTGCGCAGATCAACATCTAAATAAAATTTATTTAAGATCTGAGGCAATTGATTTACGATATCCTTTAATGGAAAATGTTCTTCATGTAATTTGGTATTACATTTTTCGCAAAACCACATACATGCATCGAATTCTTTTTCGGTGCGGTAGCGTTCAATAACAAGTCCAACAGTATTTGCAGGGCGACGAGGTGAATGCGGAACATTAGGTGGTAATAAAAACATATCACCTTCTTTAATTTCAATATTTCTCGCCTTGCCATCTTCCTGAATACAAACAGTGATATCACCTTCCACCTGATAAAATAATTCCTCACCATCTTCAAAATGAAAATCCTTACGCGCATTTGGTCCGCCCACCACCATCACAATAAAATCTTCATTCGCTTTATAAACCTGCTGATTTCCAACCGGTGGTTTTAATAAGTGACGATTTTCGTCTATCCATTTTTTTAAATTAAAGGGTGCTGCTACTGCCATAACTTTGATTGTTTAATTTTGAAGTAAATTTATAAAGAATTATGAATATCAGTTTGGAAAATAAAACAGCTATCGTTTGTGGTAGTACTCAGGGTATTGGCAAAGCTTGTGCAATGGAACTTGCAGGATTGGGAGCAGAAATTATTTTGATAGCCCGTGACAGTGAAAAGTTAAAAGCAGTACTTTCCGAATTACCCGATAAAATGGAACAAAATCATCGGTTTTTAGTTGCCGATTTCTCTAAACCGGAGGAGTTGAAAACAAACGTATTGCGTTTTTTGGAGGAATATCAAAAACCTGTTCATATACTTATAAATAATACCGGCGGGCCCGCGGCGGGAAAAATTTCAGAGGCTGTGGAAGAACAGTTTCTGAACACCTTTAATGCCCACCTCATCTGTAATCATATTCTTGCCATGGCAGTAATACCCGGAATGAAATTGGCCGAATACGGTCGCATCATCAATATTATTTCTACCTCTGTAAAAACACCACTCCCCAATCTAGGAGTATCCAATACAATAAGAGCTGCAGTGGCAAATTGGGCTAAAACGCTTGCAGGCGAAGTTGGTCAGTTCAATATCACAGTAAATAACGTCCTCCCCGGAGCAACAAAAACAGAAAGACTAAACGCCATCATCCAAAATAACGCAACAAAAAATAGTGCAAAACCCGAAGAAGTGGAACAGAAAATGATGGAAGAAATACCCATGAAACGTTTCGGCGAAGCAAACGAAGTTGCCAACGCAGTAGCTTTTTTATGCTCCCCGGCTGCCGGTTACATCAATGGAATTAATTTACCGGTAGATGGAGGTAGGACGGCGAGTCTGTAAAAAGTTCTGTGTTCTGAGTTCTGTGTTCTGAGTTCAGGGTTCTGAGTTCAGGGTTCTGAGTTCGGTGTTCTTCCTTTTTATCCTTTCCCAACCCTTCCTTCCTTTTTTCACCCTTAGATCCTTCCCCTTCGGATCTTCGATTCTTCGAATCTTTAATGGTGATGCCCACCCGGCCCATGAACATGCCCATGCTCCAATTCTTCTGCAGACGCATCCCTAACTTCAAGAATTTCACCTTTAAAACAGAGGTTTACCCCGGCTAAAGGATGGTTAAAGTCAAGCAGAACCTCGGTTTCACCAACTTCGGCTACTCTAGCACGAATAAGGTTTCCGCCTTGATCGCGGAGGTTTATTACTTTATCAATTTGAAGCAGATCATCGGCTATCTGACCGTCAATCATAAAAATATCTTTCGGAACGTATTCCAAAGCAGTATCGTCGAACTCGCCGTAAGCATTAGCGGAGGCAATTTGAAATTCAAAAAAACTTCCAACGGTTTTTCCTTCCAGATTTGTTTCAAATTCCGGTAATAAACCGCCAGCTCCGAATAAAAATACAAATGGCTGATCAGCATTCACTACTTCGATCAGATCGCCTTCTGCGTTATCTTCACGCAGTTCATAAGTGAGCGATATTACCTTGTTTTTTGCAATAGACATATAATAAAATTTGTTAAAGGCCAAAATTAATGATAATCTGAGTATTTGAAGCATGATTTTTGCTGTTCAGACGCGGTTTTAACTAAACAAATAGCACAGTTTGAGACCCAAATACAATAAAATCAAGCCTTATTATTGTTCAAAACCCAATTATCATTAGCTTTGCAATCCTTTTAATTCACCATATAAACAAAAAATCAACTTACCACATATGCAAATGAATGCTTTTAAAACCATGTTCCTGCTGATAGGGTTGATGTCTGTGACATCAACATTTGGTCAAAACGGAAAGACCGGTGCCAATAATGAAGTGCTTTTTACTGTAAATGGACAGCCGGTAACTAAAGAGGAGTTCCTTTATGTATACAAAAAGAATAACCCCGACAAACAAAATGATTTTTCGAAGGAAAGCCTGAATGAGTATCTCGATCTGTATATAAACTTTAAATTAAAGGTTACGGAAGCGAGGGCAGAAAAGATCGATACCACCGAAAAAGTTAGGGAAGAACTTCAAAAATATGGTGATCAGCTAATCAAATCCAATTTTGATAAGGAAGTGCTCGAACCAGCTGCTCTGCGCATGTATAAACGCTTGCAATCGGAACGTTTGGTATATCATATAATGGTTACATTGGATCCTGCACAAAAGGGAGCGGATAGTACCGCGGCAATTGCAAAATTGAACGCTGCACATGACCGTTTGATGAAGGGTGAAGACTTTGGTAAAGTTGCTGCTGATGTTTCCGTTGATAAAAACAATCCAAATGATCCGGGTCTTGTAGGTTGGATCACTTCAGGACAAATTCCGGATATGAATTTTGAAAATACTGCTTTCAGTTTGGCACCGGGCACATATTCTCCGGTAATTAAAACTAAATTCGGTTATCATATTATAAAAGTTGTAAAAGAGCGCCCGGCATCGGGAACTGTTACAGTAGCTCATATTCTTATAAAGACCGGAAAAGATGCAAAACCGGAAGAAATTGCAAAAGCAAAAGCTAAATCCGACAGTATTTACGCATTAATAAAATCAGGTGCTGATTTTGAAGAGTTGGTTCAACAATATTCAGAAGATAAAACAAGTTCAGGAAATGGTGGAAAATTAGAAGCATTTACAACCGGAAAAATGGTAATGCCTTTTCAGGAAGCTTCTTTTGCATTAAAGAATCCAGGTGATATTTCAAGTCCCATTCAAACTGCCTTCGGTTGGCATATCATTAAATTGATAGAAAAAAAACCAAATGGTTCTTTTGAGGAAATGAAGGAGGAATTAAAAGGGAAAATTGAAAAATCTCCTGAATACAAAACATTGCGCACCGAGTTTGTAGAAAAAGCTAAAACAAAATATGCTTTCTCTGAAAATCAAGATGCGAAAAAAGAAATGCTTGTATTATTGGATTCCAGTTTTATTAAAAATAACTGGAGCATGAGCAGAGCGGCAAATATGAATAAGACCATGTTCACTATAGGAAATAAATCGTTTACCCAACAAGACATGGCTTCTTATCTCGATATTAATCAACGCAGTTCACGCGATAAAAATATAGAAGAAAAATACAACAAACTTTATATTACTGCAATGGAACAAACGGTGATTGAGTATGATCTTTCTGAACGCAATATTGATTTCAAAAGATTATTACAGGAATATCGCGACGGACTTCCATTATTTGCAATGTTGGAACGCAAAATATGGTCAAAAGGATCAACAGATTCAGTTGGACTAAAAAATTATTACGAACAGCATAAGAGTGAATATATGTGGGAGGAAAGAATGGATGCAAGTGTATATACAAGTGCAGATGCAAAAATTGCAAAAGAAGTTAGAAAATTAGCTTCTAAAAACACACCAGATAAAGAGATCCTTGCTAAGTATAATACTGATTCAACAGAATTGGTAACAATAAAAAGCGCTTTATTTTTACCTGGTCAGGATACCAACGTGGATAAACTTAATAAAAAATCGGGAACTGGTGAAGACATTTTAAATGCAAATGGATCTATCACTTTTGTGATGTTGCGCAAAGTGGTTGCACCAACAAATAAAACCCTTGATGAGGCACGTGGTTATGTAATTTCTGCATATCAGGATGAACTTGAAAAACAATGGATAGCAGAATTACACAAAAAATATCCGGTAAATATCGATCAGAAAGTATTTAATTCAATGGTAAAATAAATTGCCTGTTAAAAATATATTCATAGCACTTTTAATATGCGCAGTGGTTCCCGGTTGTAAAAAAAATACAGTGGAAAATGACCGGGAACCACTGGCAAGAGTGTACGACAAATATCTTTATACTGCTGAAGTGGCAGGCCTTATAAATGAAAATACAAGTGCCGAGGATAGTGCGAGAATAATTAACGAATATATCGACAACTGGATACGCCAAAATCTCATCCTGAAAGTTGCGGAAGATAATTTACAGTCTACTGTTGGGGAAATAAATAAACAAGCCCAGGCTTACAAAGAATCGCTTATCATTTATGCCTACGAAAAGCAATGGTTGGCCGAAAACCTGGATACCATAGTTTCGGATGACTCACTGAAGGCCTATTTTGAACACAACAGCAAGGACTTTATTCTGAAAGGTGATATTTATAAATTGGCTTATGCGGTTACTCCCGCAACAAATAAGACCGCCGATTCCATTCAATTTTGGTTTTCGAGGGGTACAGAAAAATATCGGTACGAACTTGAGCGTTATTGTGCGGCAAATTGCAACCAGTTTTCCCTTAATTCGAATATGTGGCTCAATGAAGATGAACTGTTTAAACTATTGCCGTATAACATGTATGCCGATGGTAAATTCAGAACAAAGGGTCCGGTTTATTATACCAACGGTCAGGAAAAATTTTATGTAAAGGTGGAGGATTATTATGTATTCGGAAATACGGCACCGTTCGAATATTACAAAGAAGGAATTAAAGATATCATAATTAATAAACGGAAAATGGAGTTGATAAATAATACTTATCAACAAATTTATCTGGAAGGAATAAAACGCAATAACGCAGAATTTATAAAAAAAGCAGAATGAAAAAAGTATTTTTTTTACTACTTGCAATTACATTAGCTTCAGGTAGTTTCGCTCAACCTCTTATCGATAAAATAGTGGGGCAAGTTGGAGACAAGATCATTTTGATGAGTGAAATAGAATCATTTTATTATGAGGAATTGCAAAAAGGCGATGTAGCTGAGGATTATCGCTGTCGTATCATGCAGGAATTGATCACTCAAAAACTTATGTTGATTCAAGCTGCAAAAGATAGTATTGTAATTACGGAAGACGAGGTGGAAAATAATATAGACAATCGTATTCGCTATTTCGAAAATCTTTTTGGTTCGCAGGAAAAAATGGAAGAATTTTATGGTAAATCGGTGCAGGAAATAAAAGAAGAATTCAGAGATGATGTACGCAATTTATTGTTGATACAGCGCATGCAGGAATCTATATTCGGTGCCATGTCGGTATCGCCAAGTGAGGTGAAAGAATTTTATAATGGTATACCTAAAGATTCACTTCCACTTATCAATGCCGAGGTGGAATATTCACAACTTGTAATTATTCCGAAAGCAAATGCAGAACAAAAACAAATTGCAAAGGATAAGGCAGAGGATATAAGAAAACGCATTATGGCCGGTGAAGATTTTTGTACCATGGCAAGTTTTTATGCAATGGATGATAATTGTGGTGACCTTGGATGTGCTCCACGCGAAAAATATGTTACGGAATTTTCTGCAGCAGCATTTAAATTAAAACCCGGTGAAATATCCGAAGTGGTGGAAACACAATTTGGTTATCACATTATTAAAATGGAAAGCCGTCAGGGTGAAAAAGCATGTTTGCGTCATATATTAATTCAACCCCCTGTTACAAATCTGAATTTTGTTGCGGCAAATAAAAAATTGGACAGCATAAGAGCAGAGATCATGTCGGGAAAAATCACCTTTTGCGAAGCAGTGAAAAAGTATTCTAATGATGAAAATACCAACAGAACTTGCGGCGTTATGGTTAATCAACAAAGTGGTGAATCCACTTTTGAAATTTCAGAATTAGCACCTGATGATTATTATTCCATTGAAAATTTAAAACCCGGTGAGTTGTCTGCAATTTTACCTTACACGTCCGCCGACAGCAAAAAAGCATTGCGAATAGTTCGTTTGGATGCGCAAACCGCACCGCATGTTGTTAATTTAAAAGATGATTATGCTAAATTGCAAAATGCAACATTATCCAGAAAACAAATTGAAGTTATGAGCGAATGGGTCCAGGAAAAAGCGCAAAAAGAATATATAAAGATCGACCCTGCCTATAACGATTGCACTGAATTACATGAATTAATTGATACAGCAGTTAAATAATTAATGTTATAACCTGTTAATTATTTTTTTTGCTCTGATAAATTATATTGTTTTGTTTAAAATACCGGTATGAAAGAATTTAAAAATGATGTGGAAGCTATTGACTCACTTGCAACTGATTTTCGGGCGTTAAAATCCGAAATTGGAAAAGTAATTATTGGGCAGGATGATGTTGTGCAAAAAGTATTGTTGAGTATTTTTTCCGATGGTCATAGTTTATTGGTTGGAGTTCCGGGATTGGCAAAAACATTATTGATTAAAACTATTGCAGATGTTTTACATCTTTCTTTTAAACGCATACAGTTCACACCCGATCTGATGCCGAGTGATATTACGGGTAATGAAATATTGGATGAGAACAGAACTTTTAAATTTATAAAAGGACCTGTATTTGCAAATATTATTTTGGCGGATGAGATCAATAGAACACCCCCAAAAACGCAGGCTGCATTGTTAGAAGCCATGCAGGAAAAAAATGTTACCATAGGTGGAACATTACATAAACTGGAATTACCATTTTTTGTATTAGCCACGCAAAATCCGATCGAGCAGGAGGGAACCTATCCTTTACCCGAAGCGCAACTCGACCGTTTTATGTTTGAGATCAATCTCGATTATCCCGAATTTGAAGCAGAGATTCAAGTAGTAAAATCAACAACATCAGATAAAAAAACAGAACTCAATAAAATTATTGGTGCGGAGGAGATCATGTATTATCAGCATGTGATAAGAAGAATTCCCATTGCAGATAATGTATTGAATTATGCAGTAATGTTGGCATCCAAAACACGACCAAACACAAAAAATGCGGATGCAAAAGCCACCCAATATTTAAGCTGGGGTGCTGGCCCACGTGCATCACAATATCTGGTTCTTGGCGCCAAATGTCATGCGGCAATAAGTGGAAAATATTCTCCCGACATAGAAGATGTTAAAGCCGTAGCTCTTCCCGTTCTCCGCCACCGCATCGTTCGCAACTATAAAGCGGAAGCGGATGGAATTGGGGTGGATGATTTGATCAGGGGGATGTTATGAATTGGTGAGTGGTGAGAATGCTCCTCGTAAGCCGGATTTTCTTACTCCTGACTAATGACAATTTTTCGTGAATCGTCAATCGTGAATCGTGAGTCCGGAATATCGTAAGCCGGAAGTTTTTACTCCTGACTAATGACTCTTGACAATTGGTGAGTGGTGAGTAGGGAGTGATGAGTTTGCTCCACGTAAGCCGGATTTTCTTACTCCTGACTAATGACAATTTTTCGTGAATCGTCAATCGTGAATCGTAAGTCCGGAATATCGTAAGCCGGAAGTTTTTACTCCTGACTAATGACTCTTGACAATTGGTGAGTGGTGAGTAGGGAGTGGTGAGTATGCTCCACGTAAGCCGGATATTTTTACTCCAGACTAATGACTCCTGACAATTAATAGAAGGCTCCAACCTGGAAAATCGTTCAAAGTCAAAATCCAAAGCTCCAATGGTAGCAGTACCGGACTCACGCCTCACGATTGACGATTCACGAAAATGAGTAATGAGTTTGCTCCACGTAAGCCGGATTTTCTTACTCCAGACTAATGACTCCTGACAATAAATAGAATGCTCCAACCTGGAAAATCTTTTAAGGTCAAAATCCAAAGCTCCAATGTTAGCAGTACCGGATTCACGCCTCACGATTGACGATTCACGAAAATGAGTAATGAGTTATGAGTTTGATCCTCGTAAGCCGAATTTTCTTACTCCTGACTAATGGCTCCTGACTATTTGAACCATAATTCTTCAATTGAGGTTTCTCCTACTTATTAAGTAACTTTGCACTTCAGAAAGAAACATATTACGTGAGCGATAACATTAAGCATGAATGCGGCATTGCCCTCATTCGATTATTAAAGCCACTCTCCTACTACCATAAAAAATATGGAACTCCACTGTACGGTTTAAATAAATTGTATCTCCTTATGGAAAAGGAGCATAATCGTGGGCAGGATGGAGCAGGTATTGCAACAATTAAAATAGATCTGGCACCGGGTTATAAGTTTTTGGACAGAAGAAGAAGTATTTCTCCAACTGCTATAAAAGATATTTTCGAAGATATTTTTAAAAAAACACGCAAGATCCAGAAAAAAAATCCTGAGCTCTATAATAATACCGAATGGATGAAAAAAAATGTGCCCTTTACCGGTGAGGTTTTAATGGGACATTTACGTTACGGAACTTATGGAAGAAATGATATCGATAGTTGCCATCCATTTGTGCGCGAAAATAACTGGATGACAAGAAATCTTGTTCTCGCCGGTAATTTTAATATGGTGAATAATGATGAATTATTTCAACAATTATTGGAATTAGGACAACATCCAACACAATTTGTAGATACCGTTACAGTAATGGAAAAAATTGGTCATTTTTTGGATGATGAAGTGCAGAATTTATTTGATGAGAGAAAAGAATATCACGACAATAAAACATTAACTCAATTAATTGCAAGTGATCTTGATGTGCAGCGAATTTTAGCACGTTCGGCAAAAGATTTTGAAGGAGGATATGCAATGACGGGTATGTTCGGACACGGCGATGCATTCGTATTGCGCGATCCAAACGGAATTCGTCCCTTATATTATTATCAGGATGATGAAGTGGTGGTTGCAGCAAGCGAACGTCCGGCAATTATGACCACCTTTGATGTTCCGTTTGAAGCAGTTAAAGAATTAACTCCCGGTCACGCTTTAATAATTAAAAAGAAAGGAACAGTCCGCGAAGCAATGTGTAAACCTCCGGCAGAAAAACTTTCCTGTTCTTTTGAAAGAATATATTTCTCTCGTGGAAACGATAAAGAAATTTATGAGGAAAGAAAAAATCTCGGACGTGTATTAACGGATAAAGTTTTAAAAGCAGTAAAATACGATTTTGAAAATACAATATTTTCATTCATTCCCAATACTGCAGAAATTGCCTTTTACGGATTAATTAAAGGAATTGAAGAACATCTTGCAGTGCATAAGGCAGAGGAAATAAATAAATTAAATGGCAACAAAAATGTGGACGCCATTCAAAAAATATTAAGTCTGAGACCACGCGTGGAAAAACTCGCATTAAAAGATGTAAAACTGCGCACTTTTATTACAAACGATCACGACAGAACGGATCTTGTGAGTCACGTGTACGATGTAACCTATGGTCAGGTTAACGATAGTAAAGACACTATTGTTCTATTGGATGATTCCATAGTAAGAGGAACAACTTTACGTCAAAGTATCATTGCAATTTTAGACAGATTACATCCTAAAAAAATAATTATTGTTTCTTCCGCTCCTCAAATTCGTTACCCCGATTGTTACGGAATCGATATGAGTAAAATGGGTGATTTTGTTGCCTTCCGCGCAATGATGGAATTATTAAAAGATGCAGGAAAGGAACATATGGTAAATGAAGTTTACGAAGAATGTAAAGTAGTAAATAAATTACCCAACGAAAAAACCTACAACGCAGTAAAAAAACTCTACGATCAATTTACGGAAGAACAAATTTCCGCAAAAATTGCATCCATCGTAAAAGCGCCAACAATAAAAGCAGAGGTAGAAGTTATTTATCAAACAGTTGACAATCTTCATCTCGCAGTCCCTAAAAATTTAGGCGATTGGTATTTTACAGGAAACTACCCTACTCCGGGCGGAAATAAAGTTGCGAATAAGGCATTTATGAATTTTGTGGAGAAGAAAGACGTACGTGCATATTGATGTACCAATGTACCGATGAACAGCCGAAATGATGTACCAATTAACAGCCAAACAAACTTATTCAGTGAGTAAATTGAGGGTGTAAATAATATTTTAAAAGGCAATGAGGTTAAATTTATCTATTTTATTATGAGTAAATACATCAATTACTTTAGTCACTCTTTCAATAGGAACATCTTTGGAGATTTTCAAATATTTTTGCGAATCAACTTCAGCAATATTATTATTTATAATATAATTGTCAAGTTCCTCAACTAACAATACTTTATTGGATAGACCGGAATAATTAATTATAATACTATCAATATAAATAATAACATAAAAATCCATTGGGTTTGAAATTATTGTATCTGTTTCTATTGTAGGCGAATTAGCCACCAAAGGAATTAATGTAGTTTTTAATAAAATTGAATCATAATTATTAATAGAGTCACCATTCTGAGCTTGGCTGGTTTGGGAATAAAATATTATAAATATAAAAAGACTGTTAAACGCTTTTTTTATAATACTAAAATTTGTTCAAATTGGTAGTAATGCAATTATATTTTCATAAATGGAATTATATCTAAAATATTATTGTCGTTATATATTTTAATAAAATAGAGAGCAGAATTTAATGTACTGATATTGATCTCTGTTTTTTTATCCGATTGATCTATTTTTCCTTTCAAAATGTTTCTTCCGTTCAAATCATAAATTTCGAAAGTAACACCTTCTGCAAGTGTGCTATTGTTGTGTTCGATCGTTATTGCACCGGAACTAGGTGTGGGGTATAAACTGAAATTAATAGTTTCACCATCAGGCGGAGGGGGGATTAATTTAAATACTGCAGTGAAGGTAGTTTCGTCAACATCAACATTAGTCTCAAATGTGGGATTTAAAGTATCAGTAATAAATTGATTTGGCAACCAATACTCAAATGTATATCCTGAGTCAGCCTCAGCTGTAAGTTTTATTGGAACACCATCAAAATAAATTCCTTCCCATGGGTATATGGTTGGTTGAATTGTATTTAATTTTATAGAGCCTGCGCTATCCGGGAAAATGGTTAATGTTACCTCTACTTCTTTTATAAGTTCAAATTCCTCTATCAGATCACCTCTCACTTTATTGCTTCTGCACCCTAATTGTTGTTGGAACGTGTTGTGATTTTGTTCAAAGGTTGCCATTTGTCCATCAATATCAAATGGGTCACCCCATCGCGCATATTCATTTGGCATTTCCGCTACCATTTTATCATAAAATGTTTGTTCCGCAGCATATAAGGTATCTTTTAAATAACTGGTGTTCATGAGGTCTGCAAAACGATTTATAAAAGAATTTTTGTATGCTGTATTTTGTACACTTTGCAACCAAATATTGATGTATGGATTATCTGTGCTTTGATCCAGCATATAGCGAATGTGATTGTAAGAGCAATTAGTCCAGCCATTTGGATTCATCGATAACTCCAGATCTATCAAAGCAAAACGCCAGCGATAATTTGTTTTATCGGAGCGATATATTTTAATATTATTTCCAGGCCAATCCGTATTTCCCATCCACGATTCTCCGATAATATAATCGGTGTAATGGGCAAGATCAAAATATTGATCGGCAAGTGTCATATAATCATGAAGGCCTGGATCAATTTCATTAAATGCATTATAGTCATTAAAGAAATTTTCCGAATTTCCCTCAAGTGCTCTAAGAATTAGATTATAAAAGTAACTCAACGATAAAATTTCAACAGAATCTTCATTGATATTTTCACGCTCATCAAAAAATTCAAAATTAAATTTTTCACGCAATTCATATAAACCAAAATATTCGCCATTGATATAAACGGTTACAGGCTCCATTGCAGAATAATAATTATTGGTACCCTTACTCATCATGCTTACCTGACAAGCATCTTTTTGAGGAAAGGTAAGCCACTGATTGCTCCCGTTTCTTAAATACACTTCGCTGTATTTATCGCGAAAGGGAATATTTGGTATTAAAGTCTCATGAATAGTTTCTTCTCCCAATGCCGAATGATCAAATGTAAGTCGAAACGAATGTTGTGGATTTGACCTGCTTCCTCCTGCACCTCCATCCATGCGCATTGCAGTTCTCGTTTGAAATAATATCGGGTGATCACTTTCTTTTGTTAACCAGGAAACGTGAGCTGCTTTTATCCAATCGGAATTGTAATTATCAAAAATTCCGTTTTCTCCATACAGATTTGAATTTTGTGTCGTGACAAATAATATTGGTGTACTGTGATCAATATCAAATAAGTAGGTGCCATATGCATCAACGCTTGCTAAATAATTACTTGCAACAAGAGGAAAAATTTTAGCCCTTATTACCCTGGCGCCTGATATTAGCAAAGAATCGTCAGGGAATTCCGGTGATGAAAATATTGGATCACTTCCATCTAAGCTATAAACTACCTTGGTTAAAATAGCTTCGGGATTCGGGTTATTTATTTTAAGATAGAAACTACTATTAAATATTCCAGAGGCAACAGATAAAATTGGAGATTGCAATGTATCCGTAAATAATGTTGCACTATTATTGGACATGCCGGGGCTTGGCGACATCCAGGAAACAATTTCTGATGCATCAGGAGTAAGTCCAACAGAAATATCTGCTTGTGGTGATGCTATATTTAATGCACTAATATTTGTACCTGTTGGGTCAAACAAATAAACAGTTTCTCCTTCAGAATCAATTTTGAAATTTGTATGATTTAAATATCCACCTAAAGGAAATAAATTACCTGTCAAATCATTTAAAGTTGTTGCATTAATGGATATATCAATATAAGTATAAAAGATTGTATTGGTAGAGACAACCTGAAAGCCAATTGAATTTATTGGTCCGGCAACAATTCCTGCTTCTATCAATTCGCTCGCATGTATTAGTATTTGGTGACGTGCACTCCAATACCAATTTCCATAGGGTGCGGGGTAATCTGTATTGGAATTTTGAATTGTTCCATAATCTAATATAATATCGTTTATCTTAAGGTTTGGCCTCTGTGAATAGGTGGCACCAAATGGCGCTGAGCATGAAGCATCACTCCCATCATTAAAGGTTGCTGCAGTGGATACATATGGAGTAGCAGTTTGTAAAAAAATGGCGTTTTCAGTATACCCTGTATTTAAATAAGAACAAATATTTAAAACCAAATTACTTACACCATCCCATTCAAATGTTGAAGTAAAATTATGTGTATTCCATCCAACAACCGGAGAATAATCAATATCATTAACGGCATTTAAAAAGGGAGCAGTTTGATAACGATCTTTTTCACTGCAAAAAATTTGTTTGTATTCGTCAGGAGCAATAACCAATCCTGATAAAGGCCACTGTTCCGGTTCTGAAAGTTTGTCGCTTAAAGTGTAATCTGTAAGGTCAACAGTAGATCCTCCTGCGTTATATATTTCTATCCAATCTTCATTCTCACCATCTTCATCAATTCCTCCAATATAATTTTTATTGCAACCTTCATTAATTACGATCTGGGCATAATTCTGTTGAAATATACCAAAAAGTAATCCAAGGGATAGACATAAAGATTTAAAATGCATAACGTTCAATTATAATATATGGTGGATTTCACACTAGGTTAGATATTAATTGTTTCAATTCTGATCACGTTGCACTTTGTAAAACATTTGCAGAACTTATTTTTCTATTATTCTTTATTCGCTGTCATGATTTGTATCACCCCGAAATCATTTGCAGTTTTTGCCTTTTTTATTGATTCATCACCTTCATAATTCTTATAATATGCGGTCCAGATCAACCTTTCCTTAATTCGCATAATATTCGCAATGGCAACAACAAGCATTTCTTCCAACTCCGTTTGATATTTTACAATCATTACATAGGATCTTACATCTTCCAATGGTGTATAGTTTTCGATGAGAATTGGTTTGCCGATGGTCAGATAGTCTAAATCTTTATCTATATTCTTTTTCAGGTCGTCCCAGTTTTCAGATATAAAATTATTTGTAATCAGTTCTGCCATTTCATTCAGTTCCGCAGGTTCCATTTTTTTATTCTGCAAACTATTGGTTGCGTAAATTTGAAAATAATCATCAAAGGTAATTTGGTCGATATTTTCAACTTGTTTAAAAATAGTATCATTCACATAATAAGCTAAAATGGAATTTCCATCATAATTGAATGCATCCGCTTTCGCTTTTACTTTAGGATTTGTGTAACATTCATGCATACCCTCCATTGCAGGGAGACAAATTTGTATATCACCAAACGTGGCCAACCTTTCGCATTTCCCTGCAGTAATATTGCCATTGGCGTCATTTTCGAGTTGTTTTTCACTAGGTGCACAACTCAAAAATATTATCAGTAGTGTTAGAATAGATAACAAGTTCTTCATAAATAGATGCTTTTGTTGGATTAGTTTGAGTTATATCTCGATTCAAATCTAATAATTCTTATGGGCTTTACAAAAAACATGTATTAGCGATATTCATATAATTATCCGACTTAACAATTTTTACGGGTAATTACTATTAGTTTAATTAGTAATAAGTATATTCATTAGTTTCTTCAGAGGTTAATTCCCATAATTCCTTTTTGTATATATATCGCTTAACGTTTAATAAAAGTTTAGAATCTGAAAATGTATAAACATGCTTAAGATCTTCAACATAAAAGCCAGCTTTCTCCTCCAAAATTTCAACTTGATTATTTTCAAGATATTTAATTTTTGTTAATTTAATATTTTCTTGCTGACCTGAAAGTTGACTTTCTTTCTTTAATTCAATTAGACCCTGGTCATTATATTTATACTCCCATTTTAAACTGTAATCGGTGTCATAATTAGATGCACTTATTGCCTTTGTAAAAATAGTTGTTGATAGTCGATTCTGTTCATCATAATAGTAAATGGTTTTTGATAATACTGTATCAACAAATAAGTTATTCGGGGTAACAAAATATTTGCGTAATACTGAATCCCAATATCCGTTTTGATTGCTAAAATATTCAACTGTTTCAACTAAGTCATCTTCAACATATTTCTGTTCAGAAATTAGACGGTTGTTTTTATAGTTATATACTGTTGAATCAGTTCCTCGTAAATTCTCCGGCCAATAATCCCCCTTTGTATGCATTCCAACTCTTAAATTTCTTTTGTATTTATAAATTCGTGAATAACTCAACAAAATGGTATCTCCCTCTTCTATTTTTTGAAAGGAAGCGTTACTGCTTAAAAACTTTAATCCACGGTATTTGTAATTATGTTTAAAAATATAGTTATTTACATAATCAATATCTAAGTTTCCCTTTTCTATCCCGTTTCTATAAAATTCAATTATTTCAATTGAAGATGTGTCAGAAATATTTCCATTGAAAGCAGTAGTTAACCTTGTCATTGAAGCAATATTATTTTTGGAAATAGTTTTAGTATAATTATTATTGTCACTTCTCAGCAAAGGTTCATTAAAAAAAATTATCTGCGTTTGACTTTTTACAAAACCATTAATCATAAAAAATACAAAGAAAATAGGAATTCTCATCCAATAAAGATACTTAGCTGATTGTTTTATTAGTCATCAATTCGCAATAAACTGAAACAAACCATCCTTGCTTAAAATAGAAATTCTTCCATTGTAAGTTTTTGCTTCTCCCAACTCAGACCTCACAGGTTTCCCAAACCTGTGAGGTCGAGCAGCATTCCTAAACCTGTGAGGTCGAGCAGCATTCCTATACCTGTGAGGTCGAGCGATGGACATTTGTTAATTTGTTAATCTGGTAACTGGGTAATTGATACATCCAAGAGCTAACTGCACAAATTTAAAGTACCCCATATTTTGGTGATTCTTATCATCTTTTCCGGTGAAACTAACACCTCAGTGAGTTCGAAAAATAATGACCTGAGCAGAATTCCTCCATTTGCTAATTCCTGTCCGAATGCGAAGCGGGCGGATGCTAATCCCGAATGCGCCAGCATTCCCGCTAATTTGCTAATCAGTCACTGTTTCCAATTGTATCTAAAATCTCCCGGTGTTTCCTAATTCCGGCTGTTCCCGTCGGTAGACGGGCAGGCATTGGTACATTAATTTCATCGGTACCCGTCAAAAAAAAAGCCGGGCAGGCATTGGTACATTTTCCCTACCTTTGCACAAATTTTCTCTCAAAAATTATGGAAATTCAAGTTCTTGAAGACGTAGTGATCAAATTTGCCGGCGATAGCGGTGACGGTATGCAACTTACCGGCGGACAGTTCACTACAAATACAGCCCTTTTGGGTTCCGATCTGGCAACTTTTCCTGACTTCCCTGCCGAAATTCGTGCACCGATAGGTACTTTACCGGGTGTTTCGGGATTTCAGTTACATTTCAGCAGCCGCAAGATCTACACTCCCGGCGATCTGTGTGATGTTTTGGTGGCTATGAACGTGGCTGCTTTAAAAGTGAACCTTACCGCAATTAAAAAAGGCGCTATCGTTATTGTAAATACCGATGGTTTCGATGCAAAAAATATGCGTCTCGCCAATGCTGCCACCAATCCTTTGGAAGATGGCACTTTGGAAGGTTTTGAAGTGATAAAAATTGATGTTACAAAACTTACCCGCGAAGCACTTTCTGATATCACTATGGGTGTTAAGGAAAAAGACCGCTGTAAGAATATGTTCGTGTTGGGATTCCTTTATTATATGTACAGCAGATCAACGGATTCCACAGAACGTTTTTTAACTGCTAAATTTTCAAAAAAACCGGATATACTTGAGGCTAACCTAAGAGCTTTAAAGGCTGGATATAATTATGCAGATACCACAGAAGTATTTTCTTCCCGCTATAAGGTAGAAGCAGCAAAATTAGATCCCGGAACTTATCGCTCTATCATTGGAAACGATGCGGCTTCCATGGGCTTTATCGCAGCATCTCAAAAATCGGGGTTGCCTTTGTTTTTAGGTTCTTATCCTATCACTCCGGCATCAGATATATTACATTTTTTAGCAAAATATAAAAATTTCGGTATCCGCACATTTCAGGCGGAAGATGAAATTGCAGCCATTTGTTCGGCAATAGGCGCCGCTTTTGGTGGTCATTTAGCATTAACTACTACCTCGGGACCTGGGATTGCACTTAAAGGCGAAGCAATTGGACTTGCAGTGATGTTGGAAATGCCTTTGGTTGTTGTAAATATTCAGAGAGCAGGTCCTTCAACAGGAATGCCTACTAAAACGGAACAAGCCGATCTTTTACAAGCACTTTACGGCAGAAACGGTGAATGCCCGATGCCTGTAATTGCTGCTGCAACTGCAAGTGATGCATTTGAAACGGCTTTTGAAGCCTGCAGAATAGCTTTACAGCATATGATCCCCGTAATGTTCTTGAGTGATGGTTATATCGCAAACGGAGCAGAACCTTGGAAATTCCCTAAAGCGGAAGACCTTCCGGAAATTAAAGTGGAATTTGCAAAACCAATTGAAGACGGTGAAACTTATTTACCATACAAACGCGATGAAAAATTATCCCGTCCATGGGCAATTCCCGGAACAAAAGGATTGGAACATCGCATTGGCGGATTAGAAAAAGAAGCGGAAACAGGAAATATTTCTTACGATCCTGAAAACCATGAATTCATGGTGAAACTGCGTGAAGAAAAAGTGGAACGCATCGCTGATTATATTCCACTCCAAAAAATTGAAAGCGGTCCTGAAAAAGGAAAAATTTTAGTATTGGGATGGGGTTCAACATATGGCTCTATTCAAAGTGCAGTTAATCATTTATTAGCTGATGGTTATACAGGAATTGCACACGCACATTTGCGTTATATAAAACCTTTCCCTAAAAATTTAGGAGAGATATTATTTAATTACGACAAAGTAATTATTCCTGAAATTAATAACGGACAATTAGTAAAAGTGATCAGAGATAAATTTATGATTCCTGCAATTGCGTATAATAAAATTAAAGGAACACCGATTACGAGTACGGAATTAATTGAAGTTATTCTTAAAGAATATGCTGATTAAAATGTACCGATGAACAGCCAAAAGATGTACCGATGTACCAATTAACAGCCGGTTAACGAAACATCATAAAATTGAGTTACCGGCAGAACTAAATTAATAAATTACCAGATTATCAAATTAATAAATATCATGAGTGAAACGATTCAATTAACAGCGAAAGATTTTCAAACTGACCAGGAAGTACGGTGGTGCCCGGGTTGTGGTGATTATTCCATTTTAAAACAAGTACATACCGTTTTACCTGGTTTAGGAATTGCCAGAGAAAATATTGTGGTGGTGTCTGGAATCGGCTGTTCATCGCGGTTTCCGTATTATACCAATACTTTCGGAATGCACAGTATTCACGGTCGCGCAACTGCTGTTGCCTCCGGATTAAAAGCTGCTCGTCCCGAATTATCTGTTTGGATAGTTACGGGTGATGGTGATGGTTTATCCATCGGTGGAAATCACATGATACATTTATTGCGCAGAAATTTTAATGTGAATATTTTATTATTCAACAACGAAATTTATGGTTTAACAAAAGGGCAATATTCTCCAACATCACCGGTTGGAAAAGTTGCTAAATCAACTCCTGTTGGAAGTATAGATCATCCATTTAATCCTGCAGCTTTGGCATTGGGTGCCGATGCAACTTTTGTTGCGAGAAGTATGGATAGAGATCCCGCACATTTACAGGAAGCATTAATTCGTGCAAATGCACATAAAGGAACTTCGTTCTTAGAAATATATCAGAATTGTAACATTTTTAATGATGGAGCTTTTGAAGCATTTACAGAAAAAGCAACAAAAAAAGAAAATGATATTTTCGTTCGTCACGGTCAACCTTTGGTTTATGGTGATGGAGATAATAAAGGAATTAAATTAGATGGATTTACTCCAATTTCTGTAGATCTTACTGCAGGATTTTCAAAAGATGATCTTTGGATCCACGACGAAACAGATATTTATAAAGCACAAATATTAGCGCGCATTTTTGACAACCCGGCAAACGTAGGACATCTTCCTCGCCCTTTCGGAATTTTTTATGCAAACAGCGCTCGACCTACCTATGAAGATATGATGACCGAGCAATTAAATGCAGCTTTAGGAAAAGGTGTTCCCGATCTTGATAAATTATTGAGAGGATCGGAGATTTGGGAGATCAAGTAGGGGACATAGGAAGTAGGACATAGGACATAGGATTGACATAGGACATGGGAAGTTGGACATAGGACTGACATAGGACATGGGAAAGCGGACATAGGACGCATTACCTTGGAATCAAACCTTGGAATTTGAAAAAATATCTGGGAGTGAAAGTGAGGCTCTCGCTCCCAGCGAGGGTCTCACTAAAGGTACAACACCAAAATTTCGCAAGAAATTTAAACTCCTTTCTCCTCTCTCCTTTCTCCTTTTTAGTATCAGGTATCAGGAATCAAGTATCAGGAAAAGAAACCTTGAAATCTCATAAAATTTCGCAAGAAATTTAAACTCCTCCCTCCTTTCTCCTCTCTCCTCATTTTGATTATCCAAAAAAATATCTCTACCTTTCGTCACCATTTGAGCGTTACACGACCTAAATTCAAAAAAATCATATGAAAAAGATCTTACTTTTATTATTGGCAGCAGCGCCTTTCGTTGTACAAAGCCAATGTACCACCACTAATGCCACAGATTGCGATTGTTTGGACGGTGGTAACAATTGCGACCTGTTACCGGACATTACATCCTCCGACGACCTTTTAATGGAAGCGGGCTCCCTGATCGAAAATCCGGGTGAAATTCTGCTTTCCGTTGGAACTCCAAATATTGGTCACGGACCATTGCGAGTGGTTGCCACGGATTATTATGTATGTGGTGGTGATACTATTTTAGATGCCACAGGCTTGGAAACATGCCCTGATGGATCTGCTCCTCACCAAATAATTGACCAAAGAATTTATCATAAAAACGGTTCTACCATGACATATTGGGATAAAAATGCCGGTTCTATGACCTACCATCCCGACCACGGTCACTTTCACACTGATAATTGGGGAGTATATACTTTGCGAAAACCAGTTGATGGAGTTGATGATCCTACCGAATGGCCAATACTTGGTTACGGAACAAAAATGGGATTCTGTTTAATGGATCTTGCAAATTGTGCTTCGCCGGGAAACTACGGTCATTGCCGTGAGGATGATGGAACAGTTATCACAAACGATATTGAAAATTATGGATTAGGTGGTGGCAATTATAATTGTGCTATTACTAATCAGGGTATTTCTGTTGGTTACTTGGATATTTATGATTATTACCTCGATGGAATGACCATTGAAGTTCCTGCAGGAGTTTGTAATGGCGATTATTATATCGTTGTGGAAATTGATCCGAACGGAAATTATTTGGAAGAAAGTGATAATAACAATGTGAGTGCAGTGCCTTTTACATTAACTGATCAACCGGAAGATGTTACTTCATTACCTGTAAACTATTCAGGTGGATCTATGATCACTCCCGGAACATTAACTATTTGTGCAAGTGAATCCATTGAATTAAGTACTTCTCCTATCGGAATTTCTTATACCTGGTCGAATGGTGCAACAACTAATACAATAACTGTTACCGAATCTGGTGAATATTATTGTTTTGTTGAACGTGAATGTGGCGATTTATATACCGATACTATTACCATAGAATTTATTGAAACCACACCTCCAACAATTGCTGCAGTGGAAGCAGTATGTGCAGGATCACCTGCAATGATAACTGCAACTGCCGATGGAGTTGTAAATTGGTATGATGCTGCAATTGGCGGAACCTTATTGGGAACGGGAACAACTTTAACAACTGCAGATCTTTTTGAAAATACAACCTTTTACGCAGAAAATATAGATGAAACAATTACTTATATAGATGCATATGTTGGTCAGGTGGATCATGAAGGATCAAATTACAGTACTGGTTCTCCATATAATGGATATGAGATATTTGATGCTTATGAAGATATTACTTTGTCTTCTGTAAAGGTTTATACTGATTATCCCGGTGAGCGTCAAATTGAATTAAGAAATGCTGCAGATGTAGTTGTTGAATCTTTATTAATTGATATACCTTCCGGAACAACAATTATCGATTTGAATTTTGATGTTCCTGCAGGAACAGGATATCGTTTAGGAACAAATGATGCTGTTAATGATGATACATTCGGAGAAATTTCTCCATTTTTAAAACGCAGTACTGCCGGAACTGATTATCCTTATAATATCGACGGATTGGTAAGTATTACAAACAGCAGTTTTGATGAAAGTCGTTTTTATTATTTCTACGATTGGCATGTAACAGGAACAGGAATATTTGCATGTCCGAGTGAAAGAGCATCTGTTGCTGTGGAAGTAAAAGTATGTTCTGCAATAGGAGATATTTCTTCCTTAAATTCATTTAATGTATATCCAAATCCTGCAAATACAGAATTTAATATTTCATTAAATACAACCCCGGTAGAAGAATTAATTATAACCGTTACAAATGTTACAGGTCAGCAGATATTTAATAAAACAATTTCCAATGCAACCGGTGAAATAAATGTGCCTGTTAATATATCCGGAAATGCTTCGGGTGTTTATTTGGTAAAAGTTGTTTCAGAAGGAAATGCAGTGAGTAAAAATATTATAGTAGAATAAGTATCTCACCAAACATTAAAACCGCCATGCAGAAATTGCTGGCGGTTTTTTTTATTCATTTATTTTATATTGAAAATTATCTTATGTAAAACTAAAATGATCCGTTCATTCCTTCACGGTCTCTTTTGCATAAATAACATTCTTCGTAAATATGGTAATTAGATATAACCCTGAAGATATATTAATTATATTAAATTCGGAATTAGTAGAAAATTAGTATGATTGATAAATTATTTGGATTGCGAAAGATGAGATTGTAAACCATAATTCCATATCTGAAATTTCGGTATAAAACTTTTAATCCAGTTTTTATTCTGCATAAATTAAAAAACCCCTGCAATAAATTACAAGGGTTTATAATAATAATTTAATTAGTTACTATTTTGAATCCCCCTTTGCCGGAAACATATAATGTATCCCAACATAAATTCCCCCAAAAAAATTATGTGATGATGCATAACCTTGCACATTTCTGGTTGGTTCTGAATTAATATCTGTTAATCCATAATATACCTTTATTGCAGGTGTAACAAATAGATTATCATTAATATAAATATCAACTCCTGCATCTGCAGAAAATCCGAAGTCCAATTTTGAAAAATAATCTTCCGCAGGTTCAATTTCACTTGTTTTAGCAAAGTCTGCAACTACGGTATCAAGAATTATACTATTATCCAGAGTTATAATATTTCCATCATCAAAAACATCCGCTTCAAATGTTTGATCTGCTGATAATAATAAACCAATTGTTGGTCCAACCATTAGGTGATAGGAAATAATTGATTTTTTTGCTCGGGTAGACTGATAACGGAATAAAATTGGAATAGATAAATAATTAAGATCCACATAACGGAAGGTTTCCACTTTTAATCGTTTGCCCTGACCATCATCCGCCAGACTAAAAGAGCTCGACACATCAAAATAATCCTGACCCACCGGCGCGTAATTCAATTCGAGCTGCACACCCATATTATCCGTAAAATTATATCCTAAAGCAACACCTGGAACTACCCCGAAGGTTCTGGTATAGTCAAGCTCCTTGTAACCATAAATATTCTGGTTTACGATCCAAACGCTGTTGAATCCGGCATTTAATCCTGCATGAAAGCCGGTTTGACCAAAGGCATTAATTGTTGCAATGGATAGGATAAGAAAGAGTATTCGATTTTTCATATTTATAATTTAAAGGTTTTACACTGTATGGTTTAATATTGATGACCCAAAAATAGCTATTACAATTGTATGAATTATTGCATAGTCAAATTTTTTGTGACAAGTTTAAATAATTAACCGAAAAATAAAATCAAACCTAAGTTTATTAATATCCAGGGTTATTTTTTTAAACCGATCTCCCGGAGTCTTTCGTTCAAATATTCTCCTGCGGTGATTGACTCGTAATTGATCGGGTTTTGTGTGGTAATACAAGAGGGAAGACATGTGAGGTCCATTTCCGATTTAGGGTGTAAAAAGAACGGTATGGAGAATCGTGGAGTGTGCCATCTTTCGCGTGGAGGATTCACAACTCTATGTGTGGTTGATTTTAATTCGTTGTTGGTGAGGCGTTGTAACATATCGCCAACATTAACTACAATTTCGGTTGGGGCGGTTTTTACTGCAACCCAGTTTCCGTTGGTATCCATCACCTCTAACCCATCTGCACTTGCGCCAACTAATAAAGTGATCAGATTTATATCCTCATGTTGTTCTGCGCGAATTGCAGATGCAGGTTCCTGTGTTATTGGCGGATAGTAAATTGCTCTTAAAATAGAATTACCATTGTGAATTTTATCATCAAAATAATATTCATCCAAACCTAAGAACAAGGCAAGAGATTGCAATAAAAAACGACCGGAATTTTCAAAACTTCTATATAGTCTGTATCCAAGATCATTAAATTCAGGTAACTCGCTAACCTTTACATTTTCGGGATAATTATCAGAAACCACTTCACCGTCAATCACCGTTTGGCCAATTTGCCAGAACTCTTTTAAATCAGCCGCCTGACTGTGTTTCGCGTGTTCTTTTCCGAAGGAGGTATATCCGCGTTGTCCCGCTAATCCAGGAACTTCATATTTTCTTTTGATATTTTCCGGGAGAGCAAAAAAATCTTCCACCGATTTATAAAAATCGTCAACTAATTTTTGATCGATCCCATGATTTTGAACAGCCACAAAGCCGACATCCTGGTAAGCTTTTCCAAGTTCAGCAACAAATTTCAGTTTCCTCGTATTATCTCCCGAGGTGAAATCAGCAAGGTTTACGGTAGGTATGGAGTTCATGAAGGTAAAATTAATGAAAAATGAGTGATGAGTAATGAGTTTACTTCGATTAGGAGGATAATTTGATTTCTACATTAATATTTCACTACGGAGGATACAATAATCGGCAGTCGACCTCATTACTCATTACTCATCACTCATTGATCCAAGTTTAAATTCGGAGGATACAATATCAGGACTTCGGCATACTCACCACTCCCTATTCACTACTCACCCCTAGGGTTCCAATCTTCCGTAAAATCTTGGAAAAGGAATAGATTCCCTGATATGCTGACTTCCGCTGATCCACATTACCATACGTTCGAGGCCGAGGCCGAAACCGGCATGGGGAACTGAACCATATTTGCGCAGATCGAGATACCATTGGAATGCTTCAACCGGTAATTGTTCGTGTTTGATGCGTTCGAGCAACATATCGTGATCATCTTCACGCTCTGCACCACCAACTATTTCACCATATCCTTCCGGAGCAAGTACATCCACACCTTTTACATATCTCGGATCTTTAGGATCGCGTTTCATGTAAAATGCCTTGATAGCTGCCGGCCAGTTATAGACCATTACCGGGCAAGAAAATAATCTTGTTAATACCGTTTCATCAGATCCCCCAAAATCATTTCCATGTTCGAAATTTTTTGCAGAAAGCAGCCATTGAGGAATATTATCCGCCTTTTCCTGCAGATCTTTTATCTCATTTTTTAAGGTGTCGATCTTATTTTTATTGAAGTTGATCTCTCCTTGTTTTAATGCACCACCGCTGATCTTATTTTCGCGTTCTGTAATTTCATTTTCTAAAGTTGTGATCTTTTCTTTTAGTTCGATCAGATCATTTTCCAATGTTTTAATACTGTTTTTTCCATCCACATCCTTTTCTCCGCGTATAATTTTTACAGCATCATCATAATGAATTCTTGGGAATTGTAAGGATACTGCATTGGATAAAAATGTGATGTTCCGCTCCAAAATTTCAAGTTCTTCTTTGCAGTTTTCCAAAACATCGGCAACCACCGATTTTAAAAACTGTTCGATAAGATCCATGTCCATATCGAGATCATAAAATGCCATTTCGGGCTCTATCATCCAAAATTCGGAAAGATGGCGTCTAGTTTTACTTTTTTCGGCGCGGAATGTTGGTCCGAAGGTGTAAATTTTACCATGCGCAAATGCAAGAGATTCGCCGTACAACTGGCCGCTCTGACTTAAATAGGCTGGTCTTCCGTAAAAATCGGTTTCAAATAGGGTGGAGGTTCCTTCACAGGCATTTCCTGTAAAAATAGGAGCATCCATTTGCAAAAAATCGTTTTGTTGAAAGAAATTATGAATGGCAAAAATTACCCTGTTGCGCAAACGCATCATGGCCCATTGTTTTTTGCTTCGCAGCCACAAATGGCGATTATCTATCAAGAATTCAATTCCGTGTTCTTTTTTAGCGATAGGATATTCATCGGCGATCTGAATAATTTCTAAACCGGTAACCTGTAATTCATATCCCCCCAATTGACGTTCATCTTTAACAACGGAACCTACCAGGGTGACGGAACTTTCCATGGTAAGTTTTTTTGCATCTTCAAAAACCTCGGCATTTACCTTATTAGCATCCACCACACATTGTGAAAATCCACTTCCATCGCGCAAAATAATAAAAACAAGCCCCTTGCTTTCGCGTTTATTGCTCACCCATCCCTTAAGTGTTACCTCTTTTCCCTCAAACTGATGTAATTCCCGAATGTATTGAAATTTTTCTATTCGCATATAATAAAAATTAATGGGTGCAAAATTACGATGAATTTTTGGTGATGAAGCAAGGCGCAGTTGAATTCAATAATCAATTTTTTCTTTTAATACAATAGAAAAAACACTTAAAGAGAAATTATTTCGGGGTAAATTTGGGGCGGGTTAGATAAATAAGAAATGTTACACCAAAGACTTAGTCAGAAATTATTACAAAAATTATCGCCGCAGCAAATTCAGTTAATGAAATTGTTGCAAGTGCCTACCGACCAATTGGAGCAGCGCATAAAGGAAGAGTTGGAATCAAATCCGGCACTGGAGGAAGGAGATAATGAAGAGGAAGAACTTACAAGCACAGAAGAAATGTTCCGCGAGGAAGAAGGGGGCAATGAGGAGGCAGGTGACGAAAAGGATGATGCTACAAATGATGAACTCGATCTGGATGATTATATCAACGACGATGAAACGGCGGATTATAAAACCAGGGATGACAATTATGGTGATGATGACGAGGATAATAAAACCGTGCCTTATGCAATTAACGACACCTTTCACGAAAACCTAAGCAAACAATTAGGTATGTGCGATATGGATGAACGCCGTGAAAAAATTGCACAACAGATCTTGGGAAGTATTGATGATGACGGATATTTAAGAAGAGAAATTTCTGCAATTGTTGATGACCTCGCTTTTTCACAAAATGTTGTTACCGAGGAGGAGGAGATCATTGAATTATTGGATATGATACAAGGATTTGATCCTCCCGGAGTTGGTGCACGTGATCTAAGGGAATGTTTATTATTACAACTCGAAAGAAAATTACATACCAAAAGTGTAAAAACGGCGATCAATATCGTAGAGAATTATTTCGAAGAATTTACGAAAAAACATTACGAAAAATTAGCAAAACATTTAAAGGTTGAGGAGGATGAATTAAAACCTGCCGTTAACGAGATCATTAAATTAAATCCAAAACCGGGTGGGTCGGCTAAAGAGGATGGCGGCGCTGCATTTCAATATATTATTCCTGATTTTACCATTATTAATAACAATGGCGAACTCGAATTAAAATTAAATTCACGTAATGCTCCCGAATTACATGTGAGTCGCGATTTTAAAGAAATGGTTGTCGACTATAAAAAAAGTGCATTAAAAGATAAAAAACAAAAGGAAGCCATTTTATTCATCAAACAAAAAATTGATGCTGCTAAATGGTTTATTGATGCAATAAAACAACGACAACATACATTATGGAGTACGATGTATGAAATTATGGTACATCAATACGATTTCTTTTTAACGGGTGATGAAACACAAATGAACCCGATGATATTAAAAGATATCGCCGAAAAAACAAACCTCGATATTTCAACGGTAAGCCGTGTTGCCAATAGTAAATATGTACAAACGGAATTCGGAACTTACTCCTTAAAATTCTTTTTCAGTGAATCATTATCTACGGATTCGGGCGAAGAAGTTTCTACGCGTGAAGTGAAGAAAATACTTTCCGGTTTAATAGAAGCAGAAAATAAAAAAATTCCTTTAAGCGATCAGGAATTAATGGAAGATTTGCGCAAACGCGGATATAATATTGCAAGAAGAACTGTGGCAAAATACCGTGAACAACTGGATATTCCTGTGGCGAGGTTAAGAAAGGAATTATGATAAAAAAGATCTTCGGTCACTTTTTTTCCATCCTTTTTGTTCCGCTACTGCTACCTCTTTATGGATCAGTTTACGCTATTTATTCAAATCCATTTACGTATCCTGATCAGGGAATGAATATGTTGATGTTGTTGCGTGTAGGGTTACTCACTTTTGTTTTTCCTGCTTTTACCATTTTATTATTAGCTGCATTAAAGTTTATTAAATCGGTGGAGGTTTATGAACGGCAGGAACGAATTATTCCCTATATCACTGCAGGTTTTTTTTATATCTGGGCTTTTTATGTTTTTTATAAAGAAGAATTTTATCCGCAGATAACTTTTATATTATTAGCTTCTACCATCGCTGTTTTTTTAAATTTCATGATCAATATTTTGGTGCTGAAAGTAAGCATGCATGCAAGTGGAGCAGGAGGAATGATCGCTACTATAATGATCTTACTTCCTTATGCACATTATAACTCTCTCGGAATATTTATCATTACTATTTTATGTGCAGGCTGCATAGGAGCAGCACGTTTAGTATTAAAAGCCCACACCGAACGCGAAGTATATCTCGGATATCTGACGGGTTTTTTTAGTTTTATGGTGGCGTATAATTTTTTCCACTTTTGATCGCAGGTAAAGTTTTGGATCACAGATTTTAGGGATTTCGCGGAGTTCGCAGATTTTAATAGTCAGGAGTCAATAGTCAGGAGGAAAAAGATCCGGCTTACGAGGATAATTCACTCAATTGTCAATAGTCAGGAGGAAAAAGATCCGGCTTACGATGATCATACTCACTACTCCCTACTCACCATTCACCCATTGTCATTAGTCATTAGTCAGGAGGAAAAAGTTCCGGCTTACGAAAAACCGGACTCACGATTCACGATTGACGATTCACGAAAAATTGTCGAGATTCATTCGTTAGGAGATCAAACATCCAGCTTACGAGGATCACTCTCATTACTCCCGTCCGACCGGGTCATCCGGGCGGGCATCACTCATTCCTCATTTCATAATGCACAGTCAAGTTTCCACTCGAAGCGAAATTCTCCAATGTTACAAACTGCCCACTGCCCACTGCCCACTGTTAACTGCTCACTACTCCCCCCTCACCCTCACAAAATCCTCATTTTTCAACCAGCCGACATTACCATCGGGCATTTTTACTTCTGTCCAGTTGTTATCGGATTCTAATAATTGTACTTTTAATCCTTCGTGAATTAAAAACAGATTGGTGCTGCTTTCATTGGGTTCGCTTTTAACTATGGAGCTTGGAGCCATTACAACGGCGAACTGAAAATTTTTGTCGTAATTATTTCGTGTTATTGCTGAAACTAATGTTATAATAAAAATGATAAAGGAGATTACAAATCCCCAAAAACCGTTTCGTTGAAATGATCTTTTTTTGGCGTATCGATATACTGCAAATCCGGTGAGGGATAACCATAAAAATAGAATACAACCTAAAGCCCAACTGTGAACAGAAAAAATTTTAATAAACTCGCGTGACCAAAGTGTAACAAGAGATTCATTTATAGGATCCATTTTATCTCTAATCCTTAAATTTACAAGTTCGAGATTATATTTTATATCTTCATTGTGGCCATCATACATTAATGCACGTTCGTAATTTATAACAGAAGGTCCGAGTTTATTTGTTTTATAATAACAATTTCCAAGATTGTAATACAATGTTGCACTTGGTCCGTTTTGGGATAATAAATTTTCGTATATCTGTATGGATTTTGCATATTCCCCTTTTTCATACATAACATTACCATACACAAAAGTGGTGGTATCAATATTGGAATCAGTACTATCTGTCTGTCCAAATAAAGGAAAAGCAAGAACAAAAAAGAAAAATATTGAAATAAATTGTTTTATCATTTTATTTCTGTTTCTAATTTAGTAATAAGATCAATTGCATCTTTGTAAACATGATCTAAAGTTGCAGAACTCAGTTGTGGTGCAAATAACGATACTTCACATGTGTTTAAAAGTTGCAGGGTGTTATTGGCAGTACTTTCTGAAACCTGTTGGCGTAAAAGCACTTCATAAATATTCTCCTTTGATAATTCACCGTGTTTAATATTGAGTTTATCTCCAAGATAACCCCACATCGTTTTAATTATTTCGTCGTAAAATGCTTTTGCATTATTTGTTGTTACAAACTCTTTAGCTTTTACCAAACGTTTTTTTGCAATGGAATTTGCTTTCGAATATTTAAGTGCTACATGATCCTTTAATATTTTTTTGCGTTTTGCAGTTAACATAAATAAACCAAAACCTGCAATGAACGGCAATCCAAGCAAGGTATAAAATACTCCGGTTCCATAGAAATGATTTTGTTCATTTTCATAATGCGGACCCGTTTTTTTAATATATCTGATATCATTGGCGAGCATCTCCACATCTTCTTTGTTTGTTGCGTAATTACCGGCGGAGGGATTATATCCGGGACCGGCTTCCACGTTTACTTTATATTCTTCCGATGTTATTGTTTCATATTTTTTCTTTGCAGGCTCCAAAAATGACCATGAATATGCAGGTATGGTAAACTCTCCGGGTGATCTTGGAATTAATAAATATTCGTAAGTTTTGGTGTTGCCGGTGGTGGAAGTTTTTGGATCATATGTTTCCCAACCCGGAGGGAGATTTAATACCGGTGCATTAAATAATTCCAGATTTCCATTGCCGGTTATTATTACCCTGTAGGTAAGGGGCTCATCGGTTTTTGTGGATGTTGCATTTAACTCTGTTTTCATGCTGAATTTCCCAACAGCACCATTAAAATCAGCAGGAGCATTTGGGGGAAGTTCCAACACATTAACTTTTACAGTGGAAGAGGATACAGAAGTTCTGACTTCTTTATTTCCGGAACTGAAAGGATTGGAAAAAAAATCATCTAAATAATCCTGCATGGGATCACCAGATTTTGTTTTTTGTTTTTTTACCTGAACTCCAAATAAACCATCAAGCGTGATTGGATCTATTTCTAACTTTCCTGCTTTTTGTGCAGTAAGGATGGTTTTTTTGAATGTACTTACTTCATACACTTCACCATTTATAGTTTCTGTTTGTGCGGCTTGTTCACTTAATTCAATTTCCGTTGCATAAAACCCATCGTATTTTGGAACCTTCACCGCTTGCATAATTCTATATCCATAAATAGAAGAATTTTTTTTGACACAGAATTTCATCGTAACTGTAATGTCTTCCCCTTTAAATATTTCCTGATCACTTACTTCCGTTTTTATCAAAACATTTTCCTGGATATATTTATTAATATCAGCCTGAGTTTCATTTTGTTTTGTTGTTTGATCGGTCGTGGTATTTTGTGTGCCGGTGGGTTTATCTACAACTTCTACCGAAATGGGTTGGGAAGAAAGTGTTTTATCGTCCACCTTTACATAAGACGCGCCGATTATAAATTTGCCAATATTTTTCGGCTGGAGCACATAGGAATAAGAAGTAGAGGATGTAACCTTTCCATTTACTATCATGGTGCTCGACGATTGATTGGGACCTCCCATAACCATAAAATCTGCCATGGCGGGTGGTCGGAAATCTTTTATAGAACCTCCATTATTTAATGTGATAGTCAGTTGAAATCTTTCACTTAAAGCAACTTTCGATTTACTCACGCTTGCATTTAAGGATGCCTGTTGCGCAAATAATTGCACAATACACAAGATCAAAATAGCTGTTGTAAGTATCTTTTTCATAATTACCAATCTTTTTCTGCTTCAGCTCCGGCAGCTTGTACCTTTTGTTTATTTACCTTTTCCTGAACATTTTTATCATCCTGATTCAGAGCTTGCATTATTCGCTCCAATTCCTCTTTAGTATATTGTTTTGGTTGCGATTGTTTTTGTTCCTGTTGCTGATCCTTTGGTGGTTGTTGCTCCTTATTTTGATCCTGTGGTTCATCTTTTTTCTGTTCCTCTTTTTTCTGATCCTCTTTTTTGTCGTCCTGATTTTTATTTTGTTGTTGTTGTTGCTGTTGAATCATTTTTTGAGCGTAGGCCAGATTATATTTTGTATCTACATCTTCCGGATTATTGCGCAAAGCTTGTTTATATGCGTTTATACTCTCTTCATATTTTTTTTGTTGCAATAACGTATTTCCCATGTTGTGATAGGCTTGAGCCCTTACTTCCGGATCAGTAGTATTCTCTGCTGCTTTTCTGAATTGATCTACAGCTCCTTCGTAATCTTTTTGCTGAAATAAAGAATTTCCCAAATTAAAATTTCCCGCATCTGATTCGGGATTTACCTGCAAGGCATCATTATAACTCTTTTGAGCCCCGGTGAAATCCTTTTCGGTGTATTTTTTATTCCCCTCGTCAATGGCCACATTTTCCTTTTGCGCCATCATTAAAGATGAAGTGAATAATAAAAATATAACTACAGTATATTTCATATTAATTGGTTTTTTCCGCATCAAATAAATTAATTTTTTCAAGCCATTTCGGTTTTTTATCGGATATAAAGAATTCCAATGTCATCAATAATAATCCTATTCCCAAAAATATCTGAAAGTGATTTGCATATTCAGAAAATTCAAAGGAATCATCCTTGGTTTTATCTAAAGCATCAATTTCTTCATATACTTTTTGCACCACCTTTCTTCCTTCACTCACATTCATATATAAACCATTAGACTCCGTGGCTAATTCCTGCATAATTTGTTCATTCAGTTTGGTAAGTACAATGTTTCCCTCTTTATCTTTTTTAAATCCATCAGACCTGTTTCCATTTTTCAAAGGTATTGGCCCACCGTTTTTAGTACCAACGCCAAGGGTTATAATTTTAATATTTTTTTTAGCTGCTTCTTTTGCCATTTCAACGGCATTGGCATCATGACTTTCCCCATCTGTAATTATTATAATTGCTTTTCCTTTTTTGGAACCTTCCTCGCCACCACTTTCAAATTCCACCAAAGCCGTTTCTATTGCTTTCCCAATTTCGGTTCCCTGTGAAGATACCATTCCTGTATTTATAGTATTCAAATACATAAGTGCAGCTCTGGAATCGCGCGTTAATGGCATTTGAACATAACTTTGCCCCGCAAAAACAATCAGTCCTATTTTATTGGAGGAAAGTTTATCAATGAGTTGACTTGTGGTGAGTTTCGCCTGTGTTAACCTGTCGGGTTTTACATCATTGGCAAGCATGCTGTTCGAAACATCAAAACATATTATCACCTCTGCACTTTCTCCGGTTATTTTTTGTTTTTTGGAACCCATACGCAAATTTGCAAGTCCGATAACAAAACAGGCAAGGGAAAGCATGAGCAAAGTAATCTTTATCCACTTTCTTTTTAATGAATTTTGTGGCATGAGGCGATTGATCAGTTGTTCGTCGCCTAATTTTTTAATTGCTTTTTTTCGCCATGAAATATAATAATAGAATAACACAACAACCGCCGGAAGCAGAAACAATAAATATAAATATGTACTATTTTCGAATTTCATTTAAGTTACTGATCTGAAAATGGTATGTGTTAAAATTAATTCAATTAATAATAAAATAAATCCTGCTAAAGCAAAAAGATAAAATTGTTCATCATATCTGCGGGTAATATCCACGTCGATTTTTTGTTTTTCAATAGTATCTATTTCTTGGTAAACTTCCGAAAGCTTTTCCTTTGATGTTGCTTTAAAATATTTTCCTCCGGTGATATCCGCAATTTCTGTAAGTGTGGGTTCATCAAATGAAATACGTGGATCAAGATCAAAAACCCTTCTTCCGTTTTTATCTACAACCGGAATAGGCATATTTGTTTCGCTTCCAACGCCGATGGTATACACGCGAATATTTAATTGTTTAGCAGCATTAGCAGCATCTATTGGCGAAAATTTTCCACCCATTCTCACACCATCGGTTAAAAGTATAATTACTTTGGTGCTTAAATTAGTTGTATCCGCAAGTCTGTTTACTGCCATAAATAATCCATCCCCAATTGCAGTGCCATCCTGTAAATACCAATTATCGGCATTGTCAACCTGAGTTTTTAATAATTCGTGATCAAGTGTTGCAGGACATTGCGTAAAAGTTTCTCCCGCAAATACTACCAATCCAATTCTATCCCCGGGCCTGCTGTCAATAAATTCTTTTGCAGCAACTTTTGCAGCTTCCATTCTGTTTGGTCTGAAATCTATTGCATACATACTTGTAGAAACATCCAGCGACAACATCATATCAATTCCTTCTGAGGATATTTTTTTATTGCTGAAACCGGTTTGTGGTCGTGCAAGTGCAATAACGATCATGAGAAAACTTAAGATCCTCAACACAAAAAGAATGGGTAACCATTTAATTTTTGCGGGGATAAATTTTTTATTTTGTAATCCGGATAAAGAAGAAATTTTAAATTCCACGTATTTTTTTCTGCCCCGATTATTATAATAATAAATATACAACGGCAGAAGCAGAAGCAACAGAAAAAACCAAGGGTCTTCAAACCTAATATCTTTTATAAGATCCATCATTGTTTTTGATCGATTTTTGGTTCCACCGGTTTAGTACTTTCCACAAATGCAAAGGCATTTTGCATTGCTTGTATATTTTCATTTTGTAATGGACGCGATTTTGCAAATTTTGCAAGATCGGCTAATTCAAGTATGTAACGAATATTTTCTGTTTGCTGTGCAGAAACATCAACATTATTTAATTGTGTAAGTATTTCATCAGAGGTGCTTTCCAATGCGTTAATTCCAAAACGTTTTTCCATATAGGCACGGATAATTTCCGTTAATTCGGAATAATATTCTTTAAGATCATCTTTTTGCCATAATTTTTTAACATCTAATTCCTTCAATAACTGAATAGTTTTATCATAATAAGAAATTGTGGGCACCTTTTCCTTTATTGTTATTTGGATCTTCTTTTTAAAGAATACGAAATAAATTACTAAAATTATTCCCACCAATAATAATAATCCCGCAGCAATATAGATCCATGTATAATTAATTACCTTAACCTGAATTACTTCTTTTATTGGTTTTATTGTGGATGTGGTATCTACAGGTATAGTTTGAACAGTAAACAAAACAGAATCAGAAAAAGCATAATACATCGCGGTATCGCGTAATTTTTTATAGGGTATTTTAATTTTTGGAAGATAATAAATTCCGGAATCGTAAATACTGTAAACCAATTCCTGACTTAAATGATATGCATTATTTATTCTTGTAGTATCGATGGGATTACTTGTTATAAGGTCGTAAGTGGTAATACCATTTTCGTTTGGCCAATCTAATATATAAGTGGAATCGGCAGTTACATTTAATTGTACACGAATGTAATCACCAATTAGATATTGTGCTTTATCCGTTTTGGCAGACACACTTATCTGAGCATTCAGTAGTGTGGAGGTAATTAATAAAAATAATATAAATACTATCCCTTTTCGCATAGTTTATTAGCGCATCATTATTCTTTTCCTGAAAAATTTATGTAATTCGTTGATATACGGTTTTTCACTGTTTATACTAATAGTATCAGCACCACTTTTCGAAAAGGTGGTTTTAAATTGCGATACATTTTCAATAAAATTCTTTTTATAATGAGCTCTCGTTGTTTTATTGGAAGTGTCTACCCACTTTACCTCGTTTTTTTCTGCATCAAACATGCGTACAATACCTACATCCGGTAATTCTTCTTCTCTTTTGTCGTGAATATGAACACCAATAAGATCGTGTTTGCGTGCTGCTATTCTCAGTGGTTTTTCATAAGCAGTATCCATAAAATCGCTGAACACAAATGCAATACTTCTTTTTTTAACCACATTATTAAAATATTCCAAGGCAAGAGAAATGTTTGTTGCTTTTCCGGCGGGAGTAACTTCAAGCAGATCGCTAATAATACGCAATATGTGCGACTTTCCTTTTTTGGGAGGAATAAATTTTTCGATGCGATCGGAAAACAGTATCACCCCCACCTTATCATTATTATTAATTGCAGAAAAAGATAATACAGCGGCAATTTCCGTGATCAACGCATTTTTCATTTGAATTTGAGTTCCGAAATACGACGATTGGCTTACATCAATAATAAGCATCACCGTTAATTCTCTTTCCTCTTCAAACACCTTTATATAAGGATGACTCATGCGTGCAGTTACGTTCCATTCTATATTGCGCACATCATCTCCAAAAGTATATTCTCTCACTTCGCTGAAACTCATTCCCCTACCTTTAAATGCAGAATGATATTCTCCAGAAAAGATATTTTGAGAAATACCCTTGGTTTTTATTTCAATGGATCTGACTTTTTTCAGTAACGCTGCCTTCTCCAATTTGGTAATTTATTAGTTTGGTAATTTATTAATTGGTTGCTTCGTATTTGTACTTTACTGAGACCCGCGCTAAGAGCGAGAGCCTCAGTTCCTCCGTATAAAACGTTTTCAACCACTTCAACCCTTTCAACCCCTTCAATTTTTCTCACGGCACCTCCACTACATTCAGGATCTCCGAAATAATATCCTCCGAAGTAATATTCTCCGCTTCGGCTTCATATGTTAATCCGATGCGATGGCGCAATACATCATGACAAATTGCACGCACATCTTCCGGAATTACATATCCCCTGCGTTTTATAAATGCATAGGCTTTACTTGCCAGTGCCAGATTTATGGAAGCGCGGGGCGATCCTCCGTATGTAATAAGGTGTTTTATTTTATTTAATTTAAAATCCTCCGGTTTTCTGGTTGCAAAAACGATATCTAGAATATAATTCTCAATTTTTTCGTCCATATAGACATCTTTAACAAGATTTCTTGCTGAAAGTATCTGTTCAGGGGAAATTACCTGTTTAATTTTTATTTCTGCACCGGTAACATTTTGACGGATAATGAGTTTTTCATCCTCTTTCGTGGGGTAATTTATCACCACTTTCATCATAAAACGGTCCACTTGTGCCTCAGGTAAGGGATAAGTTCCCTCCTGTTCAATGGGATTTTGAGTTGCCAACACTAAAAAAGGTTCTTCTAATTTATAAGTTTTATCACCTATTGTTACCTGTTTTTCCTGCATGGATTCCAATAACGCACTTTGCACTTTTGCAGGCGCCCGGTTGATCTCATCGGCAAGAATAAAATTTGCAAAAATGGGCCCTTTTTTTACACTGAAAACATTGTCTTTTTGATTATAGATCAATGTGCCCACAAGATCGGCAGGTAAAAGATCGGGGGTGAATTGAATCCGCGAAAATTTTGCATTTATAGCACTCGAAAGGGTTTTGATAGCAAGCGTTTTAGCCAGTCCCGGCACACCTTCCAGCAAAATATGCCCTTGGGATAACAGTCCGAGCAATAACCTGTCGATCATGTACTTTTGCCCGATAATTACTTTAGAGGTTTCCAGGCGCAGCAGATCAATAAATGCGCTTTCTTCGTGGATACGATCGTTTAATTCTTTAATTTCAGCAGATGCCAAAGTTTCCATGCAATATAAGTTTAGTCAATTTCAAAAAACACGAGGTTGCAAAGTTAACATTGCCTTCCCCGATTAAATTTGGTGTGCAAAGTTAATTAAGGTTAATGTAAGGATAAACATTGTTAACCAATGTTTTATAACAAAAACCTTTCCTGTGTATACCTTTATCAAATATTAATTAAAATCGGAAGTATGGAAGATAAAATTCTAGTTACATCTCATTTGGGAAATAATAAGTATAAAACAGTGCTAAGCAATGGACGAACTGAAATTATTGCAGATGAACCAATTGCAAAAGGCGGCTCAGACCTTGGTCCGGCGCCCCGTGAATTATTATGTATGAGTTTGGCCGCTTGTACATCCATTACATTGCGGATGTATTCCGATCAAAAAAAATGGGAAATAGGGGAAATAGATGTAGATGTGGAATTGGAAAGTTCAGAAACAGAAACGATCTTTCACAGGAAAATAAGGTTTGGTTCTTCTATCACCGAAGAAATGAAAAACAGATTGTTGCTTGTTGCCGATAAGTGTCCGGTACATAAAATTTTTTCCAAAGGGATAAAGATCAATACGGAATTAATAATGAATACATAAAAAATGGAATTGAATAAAGATATTCAAAGCAGGGATGATATTAAAATTATTATTGATGCCTTTTACGAAAAAGTAAAACTGGATGATACTATCGGATTTATATTTAATGATGTTGCTGACGTAAATTGGGAAGAACATTTACCCATTATGTACGATTTTTGGGAGGCTACCGTATTAGGTACCGTTGTTTATGCGCGAAATGCCATGGCACCGCACTTTAAACTGAATGAAAAAGTAAAATTAACTGCCACACATTTTGAACGTTGGTTAAAACTGTTTACTGAAACCATAGATAATTTATACTCCGGTGTTATGGCCGAAGCAATGAAAATGCGGGGTAAAAATATTGCAGGAGTAATGTTATTTAAAATGGGTGATGAAAATAAATTGAGGATAGTATAAATTTATCCCGGATATTCTACAAAATTATTTTCCGTTTCGTATAACTGAATTTTAATATCAAATGCAGCATCTAAATGATGGCGGAATTTCTCCCAAATTACCTTTGCAATATTTTCTGCAGTTGGATTTAAATATTTAAATTCAGGAACATCCAAATTTAAATTATTGTGATCGAAGGGTTCTATCACTAATTGGTCAATAAGATCTTTTACAGTTTTTAGATCAATAACATATCCTGTTTCGGGATTTATATCACCGGTTATTTTTACAATAAGAATATAATTATGCCCATGGTAATTCGGATTATTACACAAACCAAATACACGATCATTCGTTTCCTCATCCCAAGCCGGATTAAATAACCTGTGTGCCGCATTAAATGTGGCTCTTCTGCAAACGGTAGTTCTCATATTCGAATAACAAACATTGAACTGCAAAGGTTGCTAAAAAATTGGGAATGATAGGTGGTTTATGGTTTTAGACTCCTCAGAATGTTTCAAAATACCATTTTTGGCTTAATTTTGCCTATAATTGTATAATGGTCAAAGAAAACACGATACATACCTTTAAAGTGCCCGCAATTGATGGTGGAGAGATCGATTTCTCTGCATTCAAAGGAAAAAAAGTGCTTGTAGTGAACACCGCAAGCGATTGTGAATTCACTACACAATATCGACAATTACAGGAGTTGTATACGAGTTTTAATAACAATCTTGTAGTTGTTGGATTTCCCTCCAATAATTTTGGGGAACAGGAACCAGGTACTAATAAAGAGATCAGGAATTTTTGTTCATATCGGTATGGCGTTACATTTCCATTAGCTGCAAAAAGTGAAGTAACGGGTGCTGCAATTAATCCTGTATTTAAATGGCTTAAGGAACAAGAACTTGACGGAGATCTCAATAAATCAATTACCTGGAATTTTCAAAAATTTCTGCTTAATGAAGACGGTGAATTAATTGCCGTATTTCCACCTTCCGTTGATCCCATAAATGATGAATTATTGGGTTTTTTGAATTTGAATTAATAACGTTTTTTTAAGAAATGTTAATGGTTTCAAAGCTAATTGCATTGATTCATTACTTAATAACTTACTGTCAGTTATAACATGAAAAGATCCGCACTAAATCTTAACTTTATCCCTAAAAATAATTTGTGTTTTTTAAAGATGTAACAGGACATACCAAAATAAAACAACAACTGATAAAGGCGGTTCAGGAAAACCGTGTGAGTCATGCTCAATTGTTTTTAGGCCCTGAAGGTTGCGGTAATCTTGTAATGGCTCTGGCTTATGCGCAATACATTAATTGCGAAAACAGATCGGAAGATGATTCCTGCGGAAAATGCCCGAATTGTATAAAATCCCAAAAATTTATTCATCCTGATATTCATTATACCTTTCCTTTTGTAAAAATTGATAAGGAAAAAAAAGAATTGAGTGCCGACTATATTTCTGAGTGGCGCGAATTTTTGCATAAAACACCATATGCCAATTACAATCATTGGATATCCTCCATTGCGGCAGAAAATAAACAGGGAAATATTACAGCAAAGGAATGTTCCGATATATTGCGGCGATTGAGTATGAAAAATTTTGAGGCAGCATATAAAGTTTTAATTCTTTGGTTGCCAGAATTTCTCGAAAAAGAAGGAAACCGATTATTAAAAATAATAGAAGAACCACCCGACAATACCGTTTTTATTCTGGTAGCAAACGACCAGGAAAGAGTGTTGAATACCATCATGTCGCGTTTACAGATCGTAAAATTCAATCGCCTGACTGATGAGGAAATTATCAGTTCACTGATGGAAAAATTCCATATTCCAGCGGTTCAGGCAAAAAAGATCGCCACTTTGAGCGATGGTGATTTTAATGAGGCTGCACAACTTGTTGAAATGGAAGAAGACGGCGAGGGGATCCTGATTCGGGAGTGGATGGAGGTCTGTTATCGCCAAAATGTAAAGGGTTTATATGCCTGGAACGATAAATTTGTGAAACAAGGCAGGGAAAATCAGAAAAATTTCTTCCAGTATTGTCTACACTTTTTTAGGGAGATATTGCTTATTGAAGCAGGTGCAGCAAGCATTTCCAAGCTTACTGATGCCGAATTAAAAACAGCTGCCGGTCTAGGCAAACTCTTGGGTGTAGAAAAAATTACCCGAATTCTCGAACTGTTTGATAAAAGTATTTACTTTGTAGAAAGAAACGTAAATGCGAAAATATTGATTACATACGTTTCTATATCCCTTTTAAAACAGTTTCAACCAAATTACAATTACCGTGAACCATTTTTTGAAAAATGGTCCATTTAAAATATATAAGAAATGAGTTGTGCAGGATGTTCAGTTGGTTCCAATACCGGAACCCCTACGGGATGCAAGAGTAACGGGCATTGTGCCACCGGAGGATGTAATAAATTAAATACTTACGATTGGTTGCGTTTTCTCCCTGTTCCTGTAGGGCAGGAGTGCAATGTGCACGAAATAAGCTTCAAGAATGGAATACGCAAAGGCTTTTACGCCAATAAAAATAAAATAGATGTGATGACCGGCGACATGGTTTGTGTGGAGACGGATAGTGGTTTTGATGTGGGCAGGATCTCTCTCTCCGGTGAATTGGTGAAATTGCAGATGAAAAAACGCAAGGTAAATGCCGACAGTCAGTTTTTACCCATTTTGCGCAAAGCAACCGAAACCGATGTTCAAAAGATGATGGAAGGTCGCGCTATGGAAGGTGCCACCATGCTTAAAGCGAGAAAATTTGCCAGGGAACTGAACCTCGACATGAAAATAGGGGAAGTGGAATATCAGGGTGATAAAAGAAAAGCTACTTTTTATTATATCGCCGACGATAGAGTGGATTTCAGGGAATTGATAAAATTATATGCCAAGGAATTTCGTGTTAAAGTAGAGATGCGTCAGATAGGTGCTCGCCAGGAAGCGGGAAAAATTGGAGGATTAGGGTCTTGTGGCCGCGAATTGTGTTGTTCAACCTGGCTTACTGATTTTAAATCTGTTGGAACAAATGCTGCGCGATATCAGAACCTCAGTATCAATCAATCAAAATTATCCGGTCAGTGCGGCCGATTAAAATGTTGTTTGAATTATGAATTGGATACCTACATGGATGCATTACACGAATTTCCGAAAGATGCAGATTTTTTAAAGACCGAAAATGGAGATGCGCGTTTGGTGAAAACGGATATCTTCAAAAAATTAATGGTTTACGAATATAGTGATGCAAGTAAACAATATGCATTAACCATTGATAAAGTAAAAGAAATTCGCGCCATGAATGTGGAGGGTAAAAAACCCGATCATTTGGAAGGATTAAAAGTAGAAGCTGAACCGGCAAAAAAGGAAGTGGATTATATTAATGTTATTGAACATGTGAGTTTAAAAACAATTGAAAAAGCAGGAAAGAAAAATAAAAATCCGAATCAGCGCAACCCGAATCAAAGAAATCCAAACCAGAAAAATCCAAATCAAAGACCACAAAATCCGAGGCCGCAAAATCAACAGGATAATAATCCAAACAGAAATAAAAAACCTGAGGACAGAATAAATCCGAATCGCGAAAACAGAAACCCGAATAGAGATAATCGAAATAACCCTAATCGAGATAACAGAAACAACCCTAATCGCAACAACAGGAATAATCCGAACAGGGACAATAGAAATAATCCTAATAACAGAGATAATAATCCAGACGATAAAAAATAATTTGTTTTGAAAAATGTTTTCCTAATTTATTGTTTATTATTTACCGCAATATTTTTTTCAGCTTGCGAGAAGTCGCGTGTTTTTGATAAAAATATTTCGCTGGAAAAAGAGGGATGGTTCTATGGGGAAAAGGAAAATTTTGAAGTATCCATTTTGGATACCAATACCACGTATAATTTATATATTAATGTTCGCCATACAGATGAATATCCTTATAATAATTTGTGGGTGAATATGACCACAGTTTTTCCGGATAGTACTGTTCAGGAAAATAAGGTAAGTGTTGTTTTATCTGAATCAAATGGCGAGTGGATCGGTACTTGTGTTGACGGTATTTGTTATAATTCAGTACTTGTTCAAAGTAATTTTTTACTCAATCAAAAAGGCAAATACACCATTTCTCTCGAACAGGATATGCGCATGAATCCGCTTCCTTTTGTTTTAAGTATTGGGGTGAAGTTGGAGAAGTTTGGGATCAGCACGGATCAATAATTGAAATGGATTTTAAATCAAACTACAACTATTTGATCCTTATTTTACGATTGTTTGCTTCTCTTTTTGGATTTTTTATGATCGTAATTGTAGTCTTGCTCATAAATAGCGATTACATGGATTTTGATTCGTCATATTCAAACGAAATTATTGGTTTACTCGCAGGAATGTTTTTATTACTTTATTTGCCATATCAATTTGGAAAACCTCTTTTTACACAACGAAATAATTTGATCTTTGAAGGTGGAGATTTGAAAATTATTGACGTTTTAACAAAGGATGTCACAAAGTTTAGAAAACATGAAATAACAGGATTTTATACCGACAAACAATCAACCGGTATTTATGATTTTAAAACGATAATTTTAGTTTTTAAAAAAAGGCCGGATATAAAATTGCCTCAATTTTTATATTGGAACTTCAAGGATATTCAATCTGCATTAGAATCAAATGGAATCGAGAAAATTGTATATGCCCATTCAAAGAAAAACGAATTAAATAAATAGCAAGTACTTCATTCTTTCATTCCTTCATTCCTTTCTTTTTTTTATCCTTTTTTAATCCGCTCTATCCGCGTCATCGGCGCCAGTCCGCCCACCGGCGGGTTCCCTTTTTATTCTTTCATTCCTTCATTCTTTTCTTCCCTTCCCTCAGACCTGCACAGGTTTCCAAAACCTGTGAGGTCGTCGTGCCTTCATTCTTTCATTCTTTCATTCCTTCATTTTTCATTTCCCCCTTTGTGTCAAATAAGACATAAATTTTGATGAAAATGTCTTAAATGACCAAAAATAGTCAAATAAGGTTGTTAAAATGACCTTATTTGACTATTTTTGTGCTAATAAGTAATATATGGCATTATTTCCTTTTTCTGAGGAGCAGATCATCAGCAGACTACAATCTGATAACCCGTGGTGGGTGAATGGTGCTTTGGACGACTTTTATGAGGCGTTTGAGCCGAGATTGTATTTTAATATATTTTACCCCTTGGTAAAAACAACTTCTGTGAATAGGGCAACCGTTCTGATGGGTCCCCGAAGAGTTGGAAAAACAGTGATGATATATCACAGCATTAAAAAATTGATAGAGGAAGGCGTGTCGCCCCAAAAAATTTTGTATGCTTCCATTGAGACTCCCATTTATAATAATATTTCGCCGGAATATCTTTTTACGTTGGCTAAAAAAGCATCGGGTGATCTGGTATCTGAAGGCTGGTATATTTTTTTTGATGAGATACAGTATTTAAAAGATTGGGAAGTTCATTTAAAAAACCTTGTTGATGTATTTAGAAAAACTAAATTTATTGCAAGTGGTTCGGCAGCCGCTGCATTAAAATTAAAAAGTAATGAAAGTGGTGCGGGAAGATTTACAGATTTTATGTTGCCTCCACTTACTTTTTATGAATATATTCATCTCAAAAATTTAACTCCATTAATTAAACCTGATACCATAAACTGGAAAGGAAATATAGCATCATTTTCTTCTGCAACCAACATCTCGGAACTAAATAAATGTTTTGTGGAGTATGTGAATTTTGGTGGTTATCCGGAAGTTATTTTTAATCAGGAAATTCAGAGTAATCCCGGCAGATATATGCGCGCAGATATTATCGACAAGGTATTATTAAGAGATCTTCCGGGTCTGTATGGTATTCAGGATGTACAGGAACTCAATTCGTTGTTCACAACAATTGCGTGGAACAGCGGCCGAGAATGTAGCATGGATGAATTGAGTAAAAACAGTGGTGTGAAAAAAAGCACATTGCGACAATATTTATTTTATTTGGAAGCTGCATTTTTAGTGCATATTGTCAAAAGAGTTGATCAAAAGGCCGGTCGTTTTCAAAGAGAAAATTTCTTTAAAATTTATTTGACGAATCCCAGTTTGAGAAGTGCATTATTTGCACCACTTGGTGCAGAGGCTGATGGTATGGGTGCGCTTATGGAAACTGCAATATTTAGTCAGTGGATGCAACGCACTTCCTTTATTCCCTATTATGCACGATGGAAAAATGGTGAGGTTGATCTGATAAATATAAATCGCATAAAAAATAAACCTGATTGGGCAGTGGAAATAAAATGGAGTAATCGTTTTTTTGAAGCTCCTAACGAATTGAGAAGTCTTGTTACCTTTTGTAAAGAAAATAATTTATCTCAGGCTTTAGCCACAACTATAGATAAAACCGGAATTAAAGAACACAATGGAATTCAAATTCAATTTATACCCGCTTCTGTATATGCGTATAATGTTGGAAAAAATACGATAGAAGGTTTGAATTAAATCTTAAATTGAAAATTTAACTGTCATTCCTTCATTCCTTCATTCTTTCATTCCTTCATTTTCAACTCCATTTCATCTCCAAAACCTGAGGGCAATGATCACTATGCATTGCATCGGGATATATTTTTGCTCCAACAAGATCTTTGCTTAAATTTTCGGTAACTGCTATATAATCAATTCTCCATCCTTTATTATTTGCGCGGGCATTTGCACGGTAACTCCACCAAGTATATTGATGTGGATCTTTATTAAAAAAGCGAAGGCTGTCGATATAACCGGAACCGTAAAAGGTATCCATCCACGCGCGTTCTTCCGGCAAAAATCCGGAACTGTTTTTATTCCCTTTAGGATCGTGTATATCCAATGGTGTATGTGCAATATTATAATCGCCGCAAACAATTAATTTTTTTCTTTCTTTTTGCACCTCTTTTAAATGTGAAGAAATATAATCGAGGAATTTATATTTTACTCCTTGTCGTAAATCGCCGGTTGTTCCCGAAGGAAAATAAATGGAATACACACTTTTATCTCCGTAATCGGCACGAATAACCCTGCCCTCACAATCGTAATCATTATTTCCACATCCTATCACAACATTATCGGGTTTTATTTTAGAAAAAATAGCAACACCGCTATATCCTTTTTTTTGTGCCGGATGCCAGTAATGGTGATATCCCATTTGGTCAAAAAGTGTAACATCCAACTGACCAGGCTCTGCCTTTAATTCCTGCACACAAATGATATCAAAAGCGTGTTCGCGAACCCAGTCGAGCCATCCGCGATTCATGGCAGCGCGAATTCCATTAAGATTATAAGTTATGATCTTCATTTTTAATTTTTTATGTGATTTAGATAAGATTGTAAAAGTAAACAGGACTTGTTATATTCGCCATGAAATAACACACAAATGCTGAAAAATCTAACCTTTTTTGTCCTGTTAACAGGTATAAACCTCTTAACATTTGCGCAAACTCCCGCACAACCTTACATCATTTTAATTACCATGGATGATATGAATACCATGATGGAAGGATATGAATATTTTCCGCAGGCTAATACACCCAATCTCAATACTTTAATCCAAAATGGTACTGTATTTACCAATGCCAATTGTTCTTCTCCTAAATGTGCGCCATCAAGAACATCTATCGTAACAGGAAAAGATGTTTTATATACTCAGGTGTACGATAATACAAGTTATGCATGTTATAATTTTCGAAAAAACTTCCAGGTGGCCGATGGAAATGGTGAGGTTTACACCTTGCCTGGATATTTAAAAGACATCGGCGATTATTATACATATACTATTGGAAAAGTATTTCATTGTTATGAAGCTTTTTCAGATTACGATTCCATCACTCCGAATCCTTGTTTAAAATCCCTTTCATGGAATAATGCCTTTGTTTACGTAGAAGATGATATTATAAATCCAATTGGTAATGATGTAAACGAAGGCATTTTTACATTAAAATGGGCAAGGCTTGATGATACTTTAATTGATTACATGGAAGACGATGTGAGTGTGGATGCCGCTATTGAATTTATTGATGATTTTGCTGCGTTCGGAACGGATGTTACATGCGGTAATCCTTTTTTCCTCGGATTGGGTATTAAAAAACCACACGCAAATTTTTATGTTCCCGAAAGTTTTTTCAATGATGATTATGTTGGGGATATTTATGCAGAACCGTTTAATAAGCCGTATAATGAACCATATAACGCATTTCCGTATAACGGACTTGTTATGCCACCACAACCGGATCCGCGTTGGGTTGATTATGATTCGTTGGGATATATGGGTCAATTATTTGCATCAGATAACGAGGCAGAACTTTTTGATGAATATGGAGAAAGTTTAATTACTCTTCCGGAAATTGAAGAAGGAATTAGTGATGCAGAAAGAATGGAAATAATAAATGAGACGGAAAGAGCGAATGCAATTTTGGCATATATAGCAGGTATTAATTTTTTGGATTATGAATTAGGAAGATTTTTAACTGCGCTGCAATCACATCCTGAAATTTATAATAATTGCGTAATTATTCTAACTTCCGATCATGGTTTTTCTCTTGGAACTAAAAGGCATTGGGGTAAATTTTCCATGTGGGAACCCGATGTAAGAGTTCCATTAATATTTACAGATATGCGCAATCCCGAAGCGCAAACATGTGCCAAAAGTGTTAGCACTCTGGATATTTTTCCAACACTTTTAGACCTACTTGATCTTCCGGAACCCACCTTTGCTGCAGGTGGAAGATACCTTGATGGACATAGTTTTTTACCACTGGTTAATAATCCGGATCTGATGTGGGAAAAACCATCACTTTCAACCGTTAAATCAAAAAATCCGGTTGGAATGGTTAATGATGCTTCTTGTTTTCCGCAATATAGTATTCGCAACAACAGATTTAAATATATTAAATACCAAACCAATAATGTTCCGCCGCTTTTAACTTGCAATGAAGCGGCCAGTATTCGTGAAGAAGAATTATATGATATGGGAGTAAATCGCGAAACAGATCCATACGAATGGAATAATCTGATAAACGATCCTGCATATGCTCCTGTTGTTAATTATATGCATCAGTTTTTGCCCGACAGTGCATTATATCTCCAAAAAGCATTTATTGTAAATATCGCCAACGCAGGTACCTTACCATGTTTTTTAAAAAATAACAGCAAGGTAAAATTACAGGCAACTTTATATGATCCGGAAGGAGTTTTACTCACAGGTGCAGGTTATACTTTTAAATGGACAAATAATTTAACCGCGGCTGTATTTACAGGAAAAAATTATAATTTTAATATGCTTACAGTTCCTCCGGCAGTATATTCGGGCAGCGATAGAATATTGTTTTATCTTGAGGTAACCGAAACAGCAACCGGCAATCTTGTTGCATTTAATACAAAAACATATTATATAAATAATGCAAATACACCGGTAGGTGGGTTTACCTTAATAAATGATGTTCCCGCTTTAACAACTTCGATCAACACTTATTCATTATCCGGTAGTTACACAAATACCTATTGGAATTTTGGAGATGGAAATACATCAGAAGAGTATTTACCCGACACACATTATTATTCTGCACCGGGAATTTATACGGTTACTAATTATATACAGTATGGTAATGGATGTTTGAAAAATTATCATCGCACCGCAAATTTATTGCGTGAAGGTTTGCCCGAGTTTGAATGTGTATTATATCCAAATCCTGCAAATACTCAATTAAATATTACTTTGCAAAATGATCTGCAGGATGCTCAAATTCAAATATTAAACACCCTGGGTCAGGTAGTATTTAGTGAAACAAAAAATTCTCAGAATAAATTAATACAACTTAACATTCAAAATATTCCACCGGGTTCTTATATCCTCGAAATAAGGTCAGAAGAGGTATTCACTCATTCGAAATTCGAAATTGTAAGATGATTTTTACATTTACAGATATCAGCCAATTACAGGTTGATATCTGTAAATTTTCACTCTCATTATTTGCCATCTGGCCTGCAAAAATGATCGTAATTCGACATAATAATTATGTTCAGAAATCACTTCGCTAACTCATAGGGTCATTTCACATTTAAAACAGGTCAATTCGCATATTTCAGCTTGTGGGGTGGTGAGAGGATGGTAATTTTAGTTTATCCAATCCCATGGTATTTTACTCAAAATTGATTCATTTTTTATTCTTTGGCGATACAGTTTTACCTGAATCCAGGTTTCCTGTGCCCTCTATTTTATCTGATCTTCAGATCCTTAAAAGGCATAAAAATTATTTATTATTTGATTTCTATGTGACATTTTTCTATATCAAAACACACAAACACACACAACATGAAAAATCCAATTTTATTCATTTTACTACTCTGTGCAGTAGTAAATTTACCGGCACAGGTTGAAATAACCCAACCCAATATAATTTACATCGTGATAGATGATCTCAATGATTATATTGAACCTTATTACGGGCATCCTCAGGTTAAAACCCCTAACATAAAAAGTATTGCGGATAGCGGTACTGTTTTTTTAAATGCCTTTGCCTCCTCACCGGTTTGTGCTGCATCACGTGCCAGTATTTTTACCGGTAAAGATGCGGCGTATACGGGTTTATTAAATAACCAGGATATAGATTGTGGCGATTATCGCGCAAGTTTTATTCCCGGAAATTATATCATCACTTTGCCGCAATATTTAAAAGACAGTGCCGGATATTTTACCTCGGGATATGGTAAAATATTTCATTGTGATGCCGCATCCAACGAATATGACACAGAAACCGCAGATGTATGTTCCAAAACAAAATCATGGAATAAATTTATTACACCTCAACAAGGTGCAGGTGTTCATGCAGCAGCGGAAGCTACGGATGAAGATATAACTCAATTTAAATGGTCGAAACTGGATAGCAGCTTCGAAAGTTCTTTAGAAGATTATATTGCTACGGATAGTGTATTGCAAACAATTGATGATTATGTATTACATCCCGAATTATTTTGTAACAGGCCATTATTTATGTCTATCGGATATCATCTTCCCCACCTACCAATGTATGTAACAGAAAATTATTACCCTGAATATTATCAGGACAATATTTACGAAGAACCTTTTGATAAGCCATATAACTTCCCATTTAATGCGTTTCCTTATAACGGAATTGTAATGCCTCCCCAACCTAAAATTGCCTGGGACGATTATGATCATTTAGGCGAACTAGGAAAAAATTTTGCCGGTCCCTATATACACAATGGATTCTTAAGTAATTGTGAAACAATTGATCCTTTACCCATAATAGAGTATGGAATTTCCGACGAGGAAAGAATGGAAATTCTTGCGGAATCAAAACGCGCAAATGCAATTATGGCCTATATTGCATCCATTCAATTTATAGATGCTCAGGTGGGAAGAGTATTGGAAAAATTGAAAGAAAATCCCGCACTTTATTATAACACCATAATTATTATAAGCAGCGATCACGGATATTCCTTAGGCGAAAAAAAGCATTGGGCAAAACGCGCATTATGGGAAACAGACATTCGTGTTCCATTGATAATTACAGATAATAGAAATATGTTATCGCAGGTTTGTAACAGTGCAGTTAATTTAATCGATCTTTTTCCAACCATTTGTGAGTTTGCTGAAATAAGTGAACCTGTTTTTCCTGATGGAGGAGATTATTTGGATGGCAATTCTCTCACTCCCTTTTTATTGCAACCGGAACTTAATATTGAACGACCGGTATTAAGCACCATTCGACATGAAAGCGGTGAGGAATCTTCCTGTTTCCCGCAATATTCTGTTCGCAATAATAAATTTCATTATATCCGTTACAGATCAAATAATGCAGAGGAAGGACCTGATTGTGATTTTGCAAACTCCTATACCGAGGATGAACTTTATAAAATTGGTAAAAAGAGAGAGGGAGATCCAAACGAATGGAACAATTTAATTAATAATGAAGAATATCAATCAGTGCTTCACTATTTGCAACAATGGCTACCCGATAGCTCAAAATATTTGCAATCTGCTTTTACTGTAAAAATTCACAATAGAACGCTGCCTTGCTTTTTACCCAATAATGGAAATTTGAAATTAATTCCTATCGTTTACAACGAACAAGGGGTAATAATGACAGGCGACGAACTTGATCTTTATACATTTAAATGGACAAATAGCCTAAATGATGAGGTGTTTTTTGGAAAAACGTATATTTTTGATATGGCCTCCATTTTACCAGAAATATTTGTTTTGAATGATGAAATGCTGATCAATGTGGAGGTTACCGAAACGGCAACAGGCTCCTTGATGGGATTTAATAATAAAATTATTTATATAAATAGTCTCAATACTCCCGCTGTTTCCTTTGATATTCATACAAATGAAATAGAGAACAGTGTTGAAATCATAGATTATGAGATCTCCGGTAATTATACCAATAGTTATTGGGAATTTGGAGATGGAATCAGTTCAGAAGAGTATTGGCCTGCCACACATTTTTATTCCGTTCCAAGTTCTTATACCATTAGTAATTATATTGAATATGGAAATGGCTGTGAAATGAATGTTGATCAAACCATCGAAATATTTCGTCAGGGATTAGATTTGGCCGGTTATACCATATACCCAAACCCGGCATCGGAAAAAGTAACCATAGCATTGGAAAAGGCGGAAACCAGTGTCGAAATTCAAATAATTAACATGTTAGGGCAAACAATATTCGATTCCAATGTAATTCCTGAAGGAAATTTGATATATTTGGACATTGAAAAAATACATGCCGGGAGTTATATCCTAAAATTAAATACGGAATCGACTTCAGCATGTAAAATAATTGAGATTATTTAGTTTATATTGTCTGATTAAAAAAAATCAAATGAGAATTCAATTTTTTACGCTCCTTACTATTTTTGCTATTTTTCAACTTTCTGCTCAGGTAGTTCCAGCAAAACCGAATTTTATATTTATTGTGGTGGATGATCTCAACGATTATACACAGGGATTGAACGGCAATCCGGAAGTTCAAACTCCGAATATTAATGAATTGGAATCTATGGGAATTAGTTTTGTAAATGCATATGTAAATACTCCCGGTTGTGCGCCCTCCAGAACCAGTTTTTTATCAGGTAAGGATATTGCTTATACTAAAGTTTTTAATAATGAAGATTACGTTGCTAAATTCAGAAGTAATTTTACTGCCGCTGAGGGTAATGCTGAGGTGTTTTCACTTCCTGAAATTTTAAAAGATTCGGGTGGATATTATACCTATGCTTTAGAAAAAATATTTCACAATTCAGCACAAAATGATTACGACAAATCAACACCAAATCCATGTGATAAAGATTTGTCATGGAACAAAATGAAACATTTTGATGAGACTCTTCCCTTAATGGATTTGCTGGATAATTATGCATTCGGAGATTTTTTTGACTGGGGTATGATACCTGATTCTTTAGAACCTATTTTGCAGGATTATATCATGACCGACAGTGCCATCCAATTTATTAATCAATTTGCAAATGGAACGGCTAACACTTGCGGTAGACCATTCTTTTTAGCATTGGGATATAATCGTCCGCATTCCGACAGATATATTCCTCAAAAATATTTCCCACCTTATTATCTTGAAGATATCTATGAAGAACCATTTGTTGCCCCATATAATTCTCCCGCCAATGCATTTCCTTTAAATGGCCATTTTATGCCTCCGCAACCTGATCCTATATATAATGATTATTATCAGCTGCCTGAACTAGGTGTGGGACAAAAACTTGCAGATTTCGGTGAGGGTTATCTGGAATTAATTGAATTTGTTGATCAGCTTCCTTTTTTACCGGTTATTGATGCAGGTTTAACGGTGGAAGAAAGACAAAATATTATTATGCAAACAGCAGCTTCTAACGAAGACCTCGTGTATGTTGCCGCTGTGCAATATATTGATGCATTAATTGGAAAAGTGATTGATACCTTACAGGCCTTTCCCGAATTAATGGAGAACACGATAATTGTTTTAGTAAGCGACAATGGTTATTCTCTTGGGGAGAAACGTCATTGGACAAAATGGGGATTATGGGAAACCGACCTGCGAGTTCCTTTTATTATTGTAGATCCTTCACGACCTTCAAATCAGATCTGTAATAGAAATGTTTCTCTGTTAGATATATTTCCAACTATTTGCGATCTCGCGGATGTTGCATATCCAACCTTTGCCGACGGAAGTGATTATCTCGATGGACACAGCATTATTCCATTACTCAATGCTCCGAATTCGTTAATAGAAAATCCATCCTTATCCACTACTAAAAGAACATCCGGAATCGGGAGTTGTTTTCCGCATTATTCTGTGAGAAACGAAAAATATCATTACATACGATATCAAAAAAATAATAACGGAGACCTTGGAATTACCACTTGTGATCTTGGCGGAACTTATTACGAGGAAGAATTATATGAGATTGGTGTTGATCGAGAAACCGACCCCAACGAATGGAATAATTTAGCTGCCGATCCTGATTACGCACCTGTTATTGATTATTTAGAAGAATTTATGCCGGGTGGTTCATTGTATTTACAAAAAGCGTTTACTGTTCAAATATCAACCAAACCATTACCCTGTTTTTTAAATAATAGCACAACAGTTAAAATTTCCTCCTTTTTATATTCCGATATGGGATCAGCAATTGGCGGCGCGGCATTATCAAATTATCAATTTAAATGGACCAATAGTTTAACTGCAGCAACTTTCTTCGGTAGAAATTATAATTTTAATACTGCATCAATTCCGGCACCGGTATTTACTGCAAATAATAAAATAATTTTTTATCTGGAAGTAACGGATCTCACATCCGGAGATCTTGTTGCATTTAAAACACATGAAATTTCGATCAACAGTGCAAATACTCCTTCCTCAACATTTGCGGTTGTAACAGATCCTGTTTTAAACAGTGCTGATATTGTTTCTTATAATATTGTTGGAAGTTATACAAATACATACTGGACATTCGGTGATGGCATTACTTCGGAGGAATTTATTCCGGATACCCATTTTTACGCCGCTCCAGGCCCGTATTCTATTAGAAATTATATTGAATATGGAAACGGATGCGTGAAAAGTAAAGCGAAAAATATTACTATTACCCGCGAGGGAATTGCGGAGATCAGTTTTAATATTTATCCAAATCCCGTAGATGATATATTAAATATAATTTTAGACGAACCAAGCCAGGAAGTTACTATTCAATTAATAGACATTTTAGGAAAAGTTGTATTTGAACAAAAATATTATTCATCCCAGGAATCCATTCAGATAAACACAGGGCAATTAATTCCGGGTATTTATGTTGTTACTATAAATGCGGGAGAAATTACAGGTAATAAATTATTGGAAATTGTGAGGTGAATTCTAAGACAGATTAATTTCGAAGTTGCTTAGGTAATTTTCATTAACAAAATACAATTCTCAAAATTAATTATATATTATTTTTATCATATTGTAAATATATATATATATCTTTTGATGTCTTTCGAACCATAAAAAGCCTTAATTGGATAATGAACTCGACTAAACCGGGTTGCATAAATATTGCTCTGCTAAGTTAATGCTAGGTTTCGCACTTATTTTAGCATCGTTCACTAAATGGATACGAGAATAATTGCAAATTATTATATTTTTACCATAAGATTAAGTTTATGTTAAATCGTGGTATCTTTTTCTTTGCTGTTATTTTTTTGGGTGTAAAGTGCGCTTTTGGTCAGGTAACAGAAAAACCAAATATCATTATTATCATGTTTGATGATTTAAATGATTGGGTAACCGGTTTTAATGGACATCCTCAATCCTCTACGCCGAATATTGCTAAAATTGCCGATTTTGGTACTACTTTTTTAAATGCCTTTTGTTCAGCCCCGGTTTGTGCACCTTCCAGAACAAGCTGGTTAACGGGTAAAAATCCACATTATACGGGAATCTATAATAATGAAGAATTTAATGATCATGATTTTAGAAGTAATTTTCCAGCTGATAAATTTATAGTGACACTACCCCAATATTTAAAAGATTCGGGTGGATATTATACAATAAGTATGAATAAAATTTTTCATGCTGATAGTTTTTACCCTGATTATGATGATGTTACTTCCGATAATTGTGCTAAAATGCTTTCCTGGAATAAGGCCATTTATAAACCCAATGGCAATGCATTATTAGAAGCCGGAGAGATTGCAAATGAGGATATTGAAAAATTTGAATGGTCGAAAATAGATTCATTGCTAATATATGAGATGCAGGATTATGCGATCACCGACTCTGCTATTAATTTTATTAATCAGTATCAGGATGATCAAAATGAATTCTGCAACAAACCATTTTTTCTCGCATTGGGATATCATAGACCACATCAGGAATTATTTATTCCTGAACAATATTTTTTAAATGACTATGTAACTGATTTTTATAAAATTCCATTTGATATTCCATTTAATTATCCGGAAAACTCCTTTCCTTACAACGGAGTTGTTTTAGCACCTCAACCTATATTGCCTTATAGCGATATTGATCAATTGGGTTATATGAGTAATAAATTGGCTCCCCCGGGTATTCATAATGAGCTTCTTGCCTGGGGTGAAGATCTCTACCCATTACCTGTTATAAATGATACACTTACAGATGAGGAAAGAAAATTGATCTTATTTAAGTCAAAAATGGCCAATGCAGTTATGGCATACTTGGCAGCAATTAAATTTGCTGATGATCAACTCGGCCGTTTTTGGAATGCACTGGAGTTAAATCCGGATATTTTAAATAATACGATCATCATTATAGCTAGTGATAATGGATATGCTTTAGACGAAAAAACGCACTGGAAAAAACGTGGCCTTTGGGAAACCGATATCCGTATCCCCTTTATTATAGCAGATATGAGGAATCCAACAAATATTAATAGTTCCATTCCAATTAGTTTGTTAGATATTTTTCCCACTCTATGCGATTTTGCAAATATTGAACCTCCATTAAATGGTGAGGGAAATAGTTATCTGGATGGAATAAGTTCGAAGATGATCTATTCTGATACATCTCTTATATATGAAAGGCCGGTTCTAACCATTTTTAAAGACGCTTTGGGATTGGAAGCGTCTTGCTTTGAACAATATTCTGTTAGAAACGATCGATTTCATTATATTGAATATCATTCCAATAACCTTCCTCCCGCATTAGATTGCGATCCATCTAAAACAACAATAGAAAAAGAATTGTATGAAATTGGAATTGATAAAAAAACTGATCCAAACGAATGGAATAATATTGCTGATGATTCTACCTATTATTCAGTTATAAATTATTTGCAACAATGGCTCCCCGGCCATATTTTTGAAAATAAAAAAACCTATAAAATTTTAATTGAAACTGCAGAACTGGATTGTGCATTAACTGCTTCAGATTCGATCGTATTAAAATTTAATTTATATAGTGATGAAGGCCTATTAATTGAACCACCCGCTGATAATATATATTTATGGACAAATAATCTTACCCGAGATACCTTGTTTGGTATCGAAACCTGCTTTAAAATCAGTTCAATCAATCAAGATCTTTTGGAATCAAAAAATCAAATTTTATTTACAATACAGATGATCGACACCTTATCTCACGCAATAAATGCGCTCGATATAAAAACTATTATTCTTAAGGAAGAATCCACTCCATCAATAAAATTTGAAGTGCAACAATTATACAACAGTAATACCGTTGCCCTTAGTAATATAACTATGAATGGTAATTACAGCGATTTGTTATGGGATTTTGGGGATGGATTTACATATTCCGGAACAAATCCCCCGGAACATACTTATAATTCGTCGGGAACATACACTATTACAGCAAGCTGCTATTATGGGAACCAAAATATATGTGTTGCCCAATTTAAACAGGTTTGTGTACTCACCACAAATACCTTGTTTCCAGCAAACCTCTTATTGGTATATCCTAACCCTGCGCAAAACAACCTGTTTATACATACTCAAAATTTGGTGGAAGATGGAGAGATCCTGATATATTCAATTTCAGGGGAAAAAGTAAAAGCCGTATCTTTAGCTAATAATCAAACTTTAAATATTAGTTTGTCGATCTCTGAATTAACCCAAGGATTATATTTTATTGTGTTTAAAACCGGTATATATTGTTACCCTGGCCAATTTATAAAAACCATTTAATTACTGTGAAAACATTGAAAATTACTTCTCTCACGCTTGGTTATATTTGCCTCATCCTATTTACAAACAGGCAGGTATTAAAAGCGCAGGTAACCCCGGCTCCAAATATTATATTTGTTACATTCGACGATCTTAATGACTATGTTGAAGATCTTGGTGGCCAGATTCAGGTGGAAACCCCCAATCTTACACTTATAGCAAATTCCGGGAACATCCTTTATAAACAGTTATTGCAGTTCCACTCAATGTGGTCCGTCAAGAGCGAGTATGATTACAGGTAAGGAACCTTACTATACCCATATTTACAATAATCCACAATATAAATGTAAAAATTTCAGACTCAATTTTAAGCCGTCATTGGATAATGAAACCGTTTTTACATTACCTGAATGGTTAAAAGATTCAGCGGGATATTTTACATATTCATTAAATAAGATCATGCATTGTTATGAAAACCTGATCGATTACGACAGTATCAGTACCGATCCATGTGATAAGGATTTTTCCTGGAACCGAGTTTTTTATTTCACCGATTCTGCCGTTATTGATAATGCAGGTGATGCTGCTTTAGGAGGGCCCGACAATGTGAGATGGAGTCTGCTCAATGACACTCTTGAAGATTACATGGAAGATAATATTATGATCGACTCCGCGATCGCGTTTATTAATGCATTTGGCGACGGAGCTGATATTACTTGCGGAAAACCATTTTTTTTAGGAGTTGGTTTCCTCAAACCGCATTTACCCTATTTCGTTCCTGAAAAATATTATTCAGACTTTTATTTATCTGATTATTACTCTTCCCCGTTTAATTATCCTTATAATTTTCCAAAAGGTGCTTATCCCTATAATGGAATAATAATGCCTCCCCAGCCCGATACAATATTTAATGATTATAACCACTTACCCATTGATGGTGTTGCAAGATCTTTAGCTGATCCGGGACCTTTAAATAATTTACTGGAATTTGCAGAAGAAATTATTCCTATTCCAGAAATAGATCCATTGTTAACTGACGAGGAAAGAATTGAAATTCTGGAGCAAGCAGTATGGGCAAATTCTATTATTGCTTATATGGCAACTATCAAGTTTATTGATGATCAATTTGGAAGATTATTAACGGCTCTTCAGGAAAATCCCGAGATCTATAATAATACGATTATTGTAATAACAAGTGATCATGGATTCTCCCTCGGGGAAAAAAAACATTTCCTAAAAGGTAGTTTATGGGAAACCGATACAAGAGTACCTTTAATAATTGCAGATCTTAGAAACCCGGTGGAACAAATTTCTTATCAAACAGTAAGTAATATTGATCTTTTCCCAACTATTTGCGACTTAGTGGGTGTCGATTATCCAAATATGCCGGATGGAAATAATTATCTTGACGGAAAAAGTTTGGCACCAATTCTAATTGATAATAGTTATTCCTTTTACAGACCTGTCTTATCCACTTACAGTGAAAAAGATTCCTTAGATCAGGGTGCATGTTTTCCGCAATATTCACTTCGCGATGAACGATTCCATTACATAAAATATGCAACAAATAATGAATACGGTCTATACGATTGTAATATTGCCATGAGTCAAACAGAAGAGGAATTATACGAAATAGGATTCAATAGAGATATAGATCCCTTCGAATGGAATAACTTAATTGAGAATGATGATTACAAACCTGTTAAAGATTTTATAAGTCAATGGCTTCCCGGTGAAGATCTTTATTTGCAAAAAGCCTATACCATAAAAATTCAAAATGATCCACTTCAATGTCTGTTAGATCATGGAGATACTCTGGTAATGAATTTTAATTTATACGACACAACGGGAGCTTTATCTCCGGTTCCGGCAAATTATCTTTTTATCTGGACAAACAATTTAACTGATGATTCACTTTATGGCAATTCAGTCGTATTTCCTACTGACTTGATAAACGAAGACGATTTTCTTGCAACGAACCGACTATTTATTTATTTGACCATGCTTGATACTGCTAATTCCATAAAGGCAGCATTTGATATTAAATACTTTTACCTAAATGAAATTAATGAACCGGAAATATACTTTAATACAATAAAGGGTGACACTACTCAAGCTATTATAACTGACCTTGCAATAACCGGAACTTATAATGATATATGGTGGGATTTTGGCGACGGGACCATCATTGAAGACGACGATCCGGAGTTTTACAGTTATGCAGCGATCGGCACTTATACTATAACATGTTACGTGCAATATGGAAATGATACAACATGTATAAAAACATTTTCTAAAACTTTTACCACTAATATAAAAGAATACTTCAAGGATGATATACTTTGGGCATACCCAAATCCGGCAAGAAATATTATTTCAGTCTCCCTCAAATCAGGAAATTTTAATGGTAATTTACTCATTTATGACAATGCAGGCAGATGTTTAATAAGGCAGAACTTTACATCTTCCACCTCCAATATTCATACGTTTGATGTAAACCTTTTCCCATCCGGAATATACTACCTTTATTATATAGATATTAATGGAATATCAGCGGGTACACAATTCGCGGTAATACATAAAAATGATCCCAAATGATGAAAAAATATTTTTCCCTTCTTTTTATTTTTCTCTTTTATACTTTGTGCGTTTTTTCACAAACTGCGTCAAAACCTAATATTATACTTATTATAGTTGATGATTTAAATGATTATGTGGAAGGCTTCAATGGACAAACTCAAATTACCACCCCCAATATTAATTTTTTAATTGAAAATGGATATCAGTTTAATAATGCTTTTTGTAACAATCCTGTCTGCGCTGCATCCCGAACTAGTTTTTTAAGTGGTAAAGATATTTTATATACAAATATCTATGCAAATAACGCATACATAGATGAATTCAGAGATAATTTTACAGAAACATCAAATAATGAGGAAGTAATCACACTGCCCGAACATTTGAAGGATGTAGGAAATTATTACACTATTGGAGTAAATAAAGTTTTTCACGATCCATTTAATAAAGATTACGATGCAACAACTGCAGATCCATGCGAAAAGGCATTGTCATGGAGCAGGGTTATTTCCTTTGGTGAATTTGATGAAACAGATTCCATTCTTCTGTCTACAAATGAAGGTGTTGAAAAGTTTAAATGGGGACGTGTTCCCGATATTTATGAACCCGACATGAAAGATTCACGAGCGGTAGATTCCACAATTAAAGTGCTTACCGAAATTAATACCGGGGAAATTGAATTATGTGACAGTTCTTTTTTTCTTGCTTTAGGATTTGCATTACCACATTTAGATCTTTTTGTTCCACAATCCTATTTTTCTGAATTTTATTTGGAGGATATTTATGCAGCTGATTTTAAAATTCCATACAACTTCCCGGTTAATTCATATCCGCCTAATGGCATCATAATGCCTCCGCAACCGGAAATAAAATGGAATGATTATTTTAATCTTGGGCCCCTCGGAAAATCGATTGCAATAGGACAAGGAGACATTGAAGAATCATTTACCAATTATACTGATAGCCTTCCATATCTCCCCGTGATCGACCCTGACTTTACAGATTCTTTACGTTGGGAGGTTACTGCGGAATCGAAAAGAGCAAATGCCGTAATGGCATATATGGCCGGCGTAAAAAGCGTTGACTCTCACATAGGAAGAATTTTGGCCTATTTGGAAACAGTACCTGAAATGAAAGAAAATACAATAATTGTTTTAGTTAGTGATAATGGGTTTTCATTAGGCGAAAAACATCACTGGATGAAACGAAGCCTTTGGGATATGGATATCAGGATTCCTTTTGTTATCTATGATCCAAATAGACCAGGAAATATAATTTCCGATAGAACTGTAAGTTTATTAGACCTTTATCCCACTATTTGTGAACTTACTAATACCCCCTATCCTGAATTTTCCGATGGATCAAATTATTTGGATGGAAAAAGTATAGTCCCTTTACTCGATAATCCTGAACTTGCGTGGGAACGTCCTGTTTTAATTTCATGGGAGGCAGAAGCGAATAAAGAATGTTCCTGTTTCCCGCAATTTGCCATCAGATCTGATAAATTTAAATATATTGAATACAGCTCTGATGGTGATGATCCTTTAAATTCCTGCAATCCTGATTCCAGTTTTAAAGAATCGGAATTTTATGAGATTGGTGTCAATAGAGAAACAGATCCGAATGAGTGGAATAATTTGATCGACAATCCGGATTACGAACCTGTAATTAATTATCTTACCCAATGGATGCCTGATGGACCATTTTATCTTAAGAATACCTATAAAATATTAATTAAAAATAATGCCCTGCCATGTCTCGTAAATATAACAGATACACTCAACCTTTATTTTGATCTATATGATACCTTGGGAATTATAACGACCCCGCCAATTAATTATGTTTATCAATGGACAAATAATTTAACTGATGACATATTCTATACTCCAACTACTCAATTTCCTTTAAACGAAATTCCCGAAGCAGTATTTTCTACAAATGATAGAATTATGTTTTATATTGAGATGATAGATACTATAGAAAATACAGTTGTGGCATTTGATACAAAATATTTTTATTTAGAGAGTGATAATATTCCAAATGTTTCTTTTGGTGTGGTTAACGGAACAGAACTTACTGCCTATATTACAGATTTGGAAATCACGGGTAGTTATAATTCCATATGGTGGGATTTTGGAGAAGGAAACTTGATCTACTCCGCTGACCCCGGCCCTTATACTTATTTAACTCCCGGAACGTATACTGTTTTGTGTTATATGCAATATGGCAACGATCCGGGTTGTATTATTAGCTTTGAACAAACAATTAAGGTGGAAGTATCTGATTATACCTCAAACAATACATTATTTATTTACCCTAATCCCGCAAATGAATATGTAAATATTTTTATAAACGAGTCTGTATTAAATGGAATGTTTTATGTAACAGACGTAGTTGGCAGAATAACTCAGGTTTTAAATTTAACAACAAATGATTACCCTTTTATACAGATAAACATTTCAAACTATACACCGGGAGTATATTTTGTCATCAATAAAAAACCCGGAGAAATTGAAACGGGTTCATTTATTGTAATGCCTAAAAATTAATGAAATGGTAAGGAAATATTTATTGGCCTTATTATTCCCTGTTTTATTTTATGGTAAAATTGTCGCACAATCTCCACCTAATTTTATTTTTATTATTGTAGATGATCTGAACGATTATGTAAATGGATTTACAGATCAGCCGCAGATCGCAACTCCCCACCTAAACCAAATTGCAGCAGAAGGAACCATATTTTTAAACGCTTATGCTAACGCTGCAGGATGTGCACCCTCCCGTACAAGTTTTTTAACGGGAAAAGACCTTCACTATACTCAGGTGTATTCAAACGATGATTATAATTCAGTTTTTCGTGACAATTTCACAGCCGAAAAAAATAATTCTGAAATATTTACCTTACCACAAATTTTAAAGGATAGCGGAAACTATTTTACCTATTCAATAAATAAAACCTTTCACAGTCCAAATGAGAATGATTTCGATCAAAGTGAAAATGACCCATGTTCTAAAGGTTTATCCTGGAACAGAATGAGTTTAAATTTTGATTCAGAAACACAACTGCAAAAATGGGAGGAATTTAATTTTGGTAATTATTTTGACTGGGGTCAAATTCCTGATAACCAGGAAACATTGATGGAGGATTATATTGGTGCAGATACGGCTATTGAATTTATTCATCAATATGCTGCCGGCACAGTAAATACCTGCGATAAACCCTTCTTTTTGGCACTTGGATTTTATAAACCACATCTTGAAAGATACATTCCTGAAAAGTATAGTCCCGGATTTTATGAAGAAAACATTTTGCAGGATCCTTTCCCAATAAATTTCAATTTGCCTAACAATGCATTTCCTTACAACGGAATTGTAATGCCTCCTCAACCTGAAATAAAATTTGATGATTATAATGCTTTACCATATCACGGTATTGCACAATCAATTGCCGATGTAGGAAATATGTATAACGATATTGATAATTTTGTAAATAACATAAACACGCTTCCGGAAATTGATCCACTTTTATCGGATAATGATAGAAGATTTCTAGTAGGGGAACTTACACAGGCAAATTATCAAATAAATTATATATCTGCGGTGCAGTTCATTGATGCGCAGATAGGTCGCGTAATGGATGCTTTAAATGCCTATCCCGATCTTAAACAAAATACGGTAATAATAATATTAAGTGATAATGGTTATTCATTAGGGGAAAAAAAACACTGGACTAAATGGACATTATGGGAAACGGATATTCGTGTGCCACTTATAGCTGTTGTCCCGGGTAAAAATGGAAATCAAATTGTACATAAAACTGTATCGCTACTCGATCTATTCCCTTCTGTTTGTGAATTAGCTAATGTTAATATTCCTAACTTTTCCAACGGATCAAAATATATTGATGGTAAAAGTTTAATTCCCCTGATTGATCAACCGGAATTAATTTATGAATATCCTGCCCTCACATCCATTCATAAAAAAGTTGGAATTGGCTCCTGTTTTCCGCATTATTCTATTCGTAATGAACAATTTCATTATATCAGATATCAAAATAATAATGATGGATCTTTCCCTAATTCCTATTGTGACAATACTTCAAATTCATTTGAAGAGGAGTTATATGAAATTGGTTCCAACCGCGAAATTGATCCCTATGAATGGAATAATTTAATAACAAATCCTGATTATAAACCTGTAAGTCAATTTCTTTCTCAATGGATGCCTGATAGTGCTTTATATCTGCAAAAAACAAATAAGGCTATAATTATAAACCATACAGTGGAATGTTTGACGGATCGCAATGATACCCTTTTCTTATCTATTAATTTATTTGATACTGCCGGTATTTTAATGGAAGCACCGGAGGATTTTATCTATAAATGGTCAACAAATCTTTCCGATTCCGTCTTTTTTGGAACAGAGGTGGAAATACCAATGCTGTTAATAGAGGAAGAAAATTTTAATGCAAATACTAAAATTTTGGTTTACTTCGAAATGAAAGACCTTGAACAAACAATTACAGTCGCCTTTGACCTGAAAACAATTTATTTAAATTCCGGAAATCTTCCCGTTTCCGATTTTTCCATCTGGCATGAAGAGGGGTTAACGGTTTGTGTGCACGATTATACAATAGAAGGATCGCATACGAATAGTTGGTGGGACTTTGGGGAAGGACAAATTGTTGGCGATGAAATTCCCGGACCATACACTTATTCCGAACCGGGCACTTATACCATCACTCAGTATATAGAATATGGGAATGATTCGTGTTTAACCTTAAGTCAACGAGATATTATTCTTGAAAATGGCATCCTTTCGCCGGAATTAAATGTAAAAATCTTTCCAAACCCAGCTTCCCAATTCCTGCACATTGAATTAAAGGATCCCCTTGAATATGTTGCTTTAAGAATTTGTGATATAACCGGTAGATCAGTTTATGCCAGGCGATTTTTAAATGACAATTGCATCTTTGAAAGCTCAGTTGATGTTTCAGGCCTCGACCCCGGGGTGTATTTTTTAATTTTGGATTCCGCCGATAATGTTTATAAAGAACCATTTGTCGTGGCTCATTAACTTGTATCTTTAACCAATGAATTAAAAATTAAGGAAACCCAATTTTGTCTAAACATTCAACGTTTACATCCAAATGACAAATTCCTTTGTTAATTTTGTGTGGATTACAAGATTTTAGTAACTTTGGATTGAATAAGCCAGGAATAACCTTATGAATAGAATTCTCTTAGCTTTAATTATTGTTTCATCAGTAATGAGCTCCTCAGCTCAGGATATTCATTTTTCGCAATATTCTCAGTCGCCGCTGACCCTAAATCCTGCCTTAACCGGCTTAACTCCCTGTACATACAGAGGGGTTTTAAACTATAGAAATCAATGGGCGAGTGCAGTTGGGCCTGCATCTTATCAAACCTTTGCCGGATCTTTCGATGCCGGTTTATGGAGAGATAAAATGAACGGTAACATCTTTGGCGTTGGTGCAATGGTATACAATGATGTATCCGGTGATGGTTCCCTTACAAACCTTACCATGATGGCTTCTTTTGCCTACCACCAAAAACTTGGGGACGAAAACCACTATCTCTCTGTAGGAGGACAAGTCGGATTTGTGCAGAAACGCGTTGATTACAATAAATTAATCTTCGAATCACAAATCGGTCTGAATGGAATTGATCCTACACTTCCGAGCGGAGAATACGGTGACGACAATTTTTCTTATCTCGACCTTAATGCCGGTGTAAACTGGAGAAGCCGTTTTAGCGACAATTTCGCGATGCAACTTGGAGGAGCCTATTTCCACCTTACCGAACCAACCGAATCTTTTTATAACTACAACGTAAATAAATTAAATGCCCACTATGTTGGATATGGATCCTTCAAAATTGGGATGGGTAAAAACTCTGTGTTGATCCCTTCATTCTTATATATGGAACAAACAGAAGGTTCCAACGTTCAAATGAACAGCGGAATTGATGTTGGATTACAATTGGAAAAAGGTGTTTCCATGGTGTATATCGGAACACATTACAGAACAGTGGATAATATAGATGTTGCCGATGCACTTATCGTTAATCTCGGATTAGATTATAACAATATTAATTTCGGTTTGAGTTATGATATCAATATATCGGGATTATCTACAGTTACCGATTATCGCGGTGGTATCGAATTATCGTTTATCTATTGGGGATGTATAGATGTGAACCCTAAAATGAAACCAATAGATTGCCCAAGATTTTAATTACTACAAAATATTTATAAAAGATCCCGGTAAATTTTATCGGGATTTTTTTATGCAATTTATTTTTATTTACCTCGTTTTAGTATTGTAAAATATATCGATAATTAATGGGTCAGTGGTAAAAATTGGGGAGTGAGTGATTATAGTTGATCTGTCTTTTTGAAATTAAGACTTATTACCTTTATTCTTATTTGCACTAAATAATCCTCAATTTATTAATTGAATAAATTCATATAAGGAGTTCAAATTAAATTAAAGAGTATTGATCCTCAATATTAGTTTCGGGAGCTGTCGGTGGGCATCAGCAGGTGGTTTTAATGTCCCTTATGCGTCGCCACATCAAATTAAAAGCTCCGATGGTAGCGAGATTTGAGCGAAAATCAGCGCCACTATTTGGAAAAAGTAGAATTTGATTTAAACACTAATTTCCATTGGAACCACCTAGTTAACATTTAGTTGTGGCGCCTTTTTCGCTCCGGGTGGCAAGCATTAGGGACATTTTAGCCGCCTGATGTAGCCCTTGACTTTTGGCGCCACCTTTTGGTCAAACAAAAGGTGGCAAAATTTCGGCAACTGTAATTATACATTCGGAGCTGGATTTTGTTTTATTAATAACTTAATGACCTTTGTATGCCTATAAATAATAATGAAATTATTGATACTTCCTGGAAAATGAAGGTGTCCCTAATTAATTCCTTGATCATGATTCTTGGCCTGTCGCTTGTTTCCTGTAAATCGGAAAAAAAAGATATTTCCAAATTCGATGAATCCAATATTTTACCGGCAATAAATATAATTCCGCAAGTGAAAGAGGTGCCCTTCGACAGTTTCAACAGAGAGGAAATTAAAATTAATCTTCAAAATAAGATCCTGCAAAAACAACCACTCATTGTTCATGTATTTGTTCCGCTGTGTGATAATGATAATCAGGGAATCGTTCCGGTTTCTGCAAGTCTTGGTGATGGACAAAATCTTAAAACAAATCTTTATTGGGGAGCGGGATATGGATTAAAAACCCATTTTAAAAAAACAGGATGGAAGATCATTTCTGATGTAATAGATACTTCCAATGCAGTGTTGGAGAGAATTATTTTTGAGAAAAATATAACTCCCTCCGCACGGGTAATAGTTATTGCCGATGCATATGCCGGTGATGAAATGACTTTATGTCTGGAAGATTTTTTTAGTAACCTTGCTGAAACACTAAATGATTCGGTGAAAATAAATGATACGGTATTTATCGATCTCAATAAAGCAGACCTTGTTGCATTCACCGGTCATAACGGATTAATGGACAATGGCATTAATGAAAAAGTAAATAAGAGTGCGACACCAAAGGATGCTGTGGTAATTGCATGTATTTCGCATTCTTATTTTAAAGAAAGACTCAACTATGTAAATGCATATCCATTAGTAACTACAAAAAGTTTAATGGCGCCCGAAGCTTATGTAATAAGTGCAATTATTAATGCATGGGCAAACATGGAAGATGATCGAACTATTTTTATCAGCGCGGCATCTGCTTATAGCACTTACCAAAAATGCAGTTTAAATGCTGCCAAATCCATTTTTAAAACAGGATGGTAAAAATAAATTTATAAAGTGAATATTACTTCTTCTTCCGGAACTCTGAATTGTTCATGATATAATCCCTGTTCTGTTCCGGGTCCACAACTTATGATCATGTTTATTTCATAGGAGGAAGGAAATTTTAGATATCGTTTTAATTTATGTGAATCAAATCCTTCCATGGGGCAAGTGTCGTAACCCTCCGCTTTCATGCTTAACATAAATGTTTGTGCTGCCAGTGCTGCCGATTTATGACAAACTACACGCAGATCATTTTTACTCACCTGCCAAACAACCGGTCGCCAAAAAGATGCAACACTTACCACTAATTTTCTGATCATTCCTGCAATTCCGAACCAATCCTGAAAATAATAAAATAACATTAATTGCGAATAATATTTTAATCTGCGTTGTTCTCTTTTAGTTAATTCTTTTTCGGGTTTATTATTATAACGCGCATGATGAAACGCATAGTTTGATGCTGCACGTTGTTTATATTTCTTTTTTGGAATAACTATAATTATCATTTCGCGTGCTGTTCTCGCAGCACTTTGATTCATACAAAATTTTGAAATTACCTTTAATTTATCCTCGCTTTTAACATGATAAAATTCCCACATCTGCATTTTACTCGAATTTGGCGCAAGTAATGATCTCTGAATACTTCTTAATACTGCATTGGAATCAAATGGTTTTTCCGCATCAAATACACGCATACTCCTGCGCCCTTTTACGATCTGATCAAATTGTGTTGTGGAGTCTGTCATAAAGAATATTTATAACGAAGGTAAACACAGTAATGTCCTTTTCAAAACAATATTGTATTGATGATCCATGCATTTTAATTTATAGGGAAGCACGCTATCGCTATAATAATCAAAACAATTTGATTACTTCTCTCTATTTTTGCAAGGTGGTAATCCATCTCAATCATCTCGAATCAGAACTCAATGAAAAAACGCGTTTGCGTGGGTATGATTTTTATTGTGAAGGCCGGGTTAAATCCGTTTTTAATATTAATGGAATCGAATGGATGGCCATTGTTCAGGGTTACGACGATCACGTTGTGCAACTCAAAAGACACAACGATTCCATTACTTATTGGGAATGTAATTGCAACGACACGGAAGACCCCTGCAAACACGTTGCTGCTGTTTTATTTTATATTAAAAAAGAAGGCAATAAATTAGTTAAACTCGATACTACAGGTTACGAGGAAATTAAAGAACATTTAAGTTATTTACCCCCGCACGTACTTCGTTATCTCATCCTAAAATACGCCGCCGAAAATTCTCAGTTCAGAAAATTTTTGAATGGGTTTTTTAATATTGAGAAAAAATAATAATGAGAAGTGAGGAGAAAAGAGAGAGGAGTTTAAATTTCTTGCGAAATTTTTGGGTCGATACGTTAGTGAGACCCTCGCTAAGAGCGAGAGCCTCACTCGCTCCGAGGTAGTAAATCTTAAAAATCCCACCGTTTGTTTTCCTGATACTTGATACCAATAAGGAGAAAGGAGGGAGGAGAAAGGAGTTTAAATTTCTTGCGAAATTTTTCCATATTCAACCCTTTGTTTTCCTATGTCCCCCTTACCTTTTCCTATGTCAAGTCCTGATTCCTATGTCCTATTTCCTACATCCAATTTTCAGTATATTTTGAAAGTTCGAAAACTTTAATATACCTTTGCTATATGAACCTGCCGGAAGCAAAAGATAAATTTATTCAAAGCTGGGGAAGCCTGGGTAGCCAATGGGGGATAAATAAGACCATGGCCCAGATTCATGCGCTTTTGCTTATTTCTGCGGAGCCGCTCACTACGGAGGAGGTGATGGAAGAACTTCAAGTGAGTCGTGGAAATGCGAACATCAATTTGCGCGAACTCATTAACTGGCAGCTCGTAAGAAGGGAAACCAAAGCCGGCGAACGGAAAGATTTTTTTGTTGCGGAAAAAGATATGTGGACCGTTTTTCGCCTCATTTTTAAGGAAAGAAAAAAAAGAGAAATAGACCCGATGATACAGATCATTCATCAATTGGGAGAGGTAAAAGGTGATAAAAAGAACCCGGAATACAAGGAGTTCAGTGATGTGCTGAAGGATCTGAATACCCTAACCAATAAAGGGGACAAAATGATGGAACTTGTGATCAAAAGTGATGAAAGCTGGTTCTTAAATACTTTTATTAAACTGATCCGCTGATTTTTTTTATGTCAAACTTTCAATTATTTCTAAAACTTCAATAACTTCTAACAATTTAAAAAGATAAATTATGCAAAACTTAACCATCGTGGCTTATTGCGTTTATTTGCCAATAAGCATTATGCTCACCATTTGGGTTGCAAGAACCTTATTTACCAACGGGAGAATTTTTCTGCTCGAAATATTTCATGGCAACAAGGAACTCGCCGATTCGGTGAATAAACTGTTATTGGTGGGATTTTATCTCATCAATGCCGGATATATATTATATATCATGACGATTTCCGAGAAGCTTAATACCCCGCAGGACGTTATGGAAATGCTGAGTAAAAAAATAGGACTTATAATTTTGGTTTTAGGCTTTATGCATTTCTTTAATATGTATATCTTGTTCAGAGGAAAAAAGAAATCGCGGGAGAATGAATTGAGAAGATTGCAAATTGAAAGATCTGAAAACTAATTTGATCACCACTTTAAAATTAAGATCATGTCGACACCATTAATTAAAGATGATCGTTTGAAAGAAGTACAATGGAAAGATCTGTTGTATTTAACAAGAAGGGAAATTGCAGTGGAAATTCTGTTATCTCTTCCCTGGTTGGTTGGTTCCTGCGTTTTGGCTTATTTTCATTTGTATCTTCCTGCATTGGTTTGTTCCTTTTTTTTCTTTTTGACAGGATTGCGCCAATCACATAACGCGCAACATTACACTATGGGAATTTCTAACCGCGCCACCGAATGGTTCCTGTTCTTTTTAAGCAGCACCATGATGGCAAGCATGCATGCCGTAAAATATAATCACATTCAACATCACAAACATCCCCTAAGCGAAAAAGATGTGGAGGCGAGAAGTGCAAAAATGAATTGGTGGAAAGCAATAATGACTGGTCCCTATTTTATTATTTTGATTCATCGGCATGCCATGCAGTACGCAAATAAATTTATTAAACGCTGGATCTTTTTTGAAGTGAGTGTCATCCTTTTGGTATTTTTTATTACCTATTTTATAATCCGTATCGATTGGATCACTTATCATGTGACAGTGATGATTATTGGTGAATGTTTTACCTCGTTTTTTGCGGTCTGGACAGTTCATCACGATTGCGACAGTAACAAATTAAATTCCCGAACTTTGCGGGGGCCATTTATAACAAAAATATTTTATAATATGTTTTATCATACCGAACATCATTTATTTCCTAAAGTGCCTACTTGTCATCTACCCGAATTAGCAGAGCGTATTGACAAGGTAATGCCAGAAATTAAGGATAAAACGGTTTTATAATTAAATTGCGGGGCTTTGAATTAAAGGGTTGGAAGGGTTGAAATTGTAGAAGGTGTTGAAAGGGTTTGGTACGGAGGAAAATAAGGGTTTAACCTTTGAAAACTTCGCTGCTGAAATAGTGAGGCTCGCGCTCTAAGCGAGGGTCTCACTAACGGTAAACCCTAAAAAAATCGCCAATATTACAAACTGCGACTGTGACTGATCACTCCTTTTAAAATAATCATCATTAAATTAAATAACTATGAAAATAGTAATAGCCGGGGGAAGTGGATTTATCGGAACTTATCTTGCAAAATATTTTGCTGATAAGGGAAACGAAATTATAATTTTATCCCGAAGCTCTCATCCCACCAAAAATAATATTAAATATATTTTATGGGATGCAAAAAGTTTAGGGACATGGAAGGATGTATTGGAGAATTCTGATATATTGATAAACCTTAGCGGCAAAAGTGTAAATTGCAGATACACGAAAAAAAATAAAAAAGAAATACTTGAATCACGCATTAAGGCAACAACAATTTTGGGTACTGCCATTAATACTTTACAACATCCTCCCAAAATATGGTTCAATGCTGCTTCAGCAACTATTTATCGGCACGCTGATGATTATCCTCAGGACGAATTAACGGGAGAGATCGGAAGCGATTTCAGCATGGATGTTTGTAAGGCCTGGGAAAAATGTTTTTACGAACAAAATGTTCCGCATACCAGAAAAATTGTTTTGCGTATGGCAATTACTCTGGGCATTGAAGGTGGTGTTATTCTGCGATTCAAGAATTTGGTGCGATTTGGTCTGGGTGGAAAAATGAGTCACGGACAACAAATGATGAGTTGGGTACACGTGGAAGATATAGCCAGAAGCATAGAATTTTTGGCAGCGAATGAAAATTTAAACGGCATTTTTAATATTTCATCTCCCTACCCCTTAAATAATGATGCATTTATGCGTGCAATCAGAAAAGCAATGGGAATGCCCATTGGTATATCAACTCCCCGTTGGTTTCTTGCCTTCGGTGCATTTTTGATCGGAACAGAAACAGAACTAATTATGAAAAGCAGATGGGTGATACCACAAAAATTAATTGCCGCAGGATTTCACTTTAAGTATCCGAAAATTGAGGATGTGATGAAGGATATTTAATTTTATTTTTAACATAAAAAAAGATCCCGCCAAAACGACGGGATCTTTTTTATTATGAATAAAACGGAATAATTATTTTTGAATAACTACTTGTTTATTAAGTACATCAGTTCCGGAAATTAATTGAACCTGATAAATACCGGAGGCATTATTTTCGATATTGATCTGTTTAACAATTTTTCCATTTGCAGCAACCATAGTTTCATTGTAAACCAATTGACCTGCACTGTTATAAATATTCAACGAAGTATTATTCTCCAATGAAGTATTAATAATTTCCAATGTGAAAATACCATTAGATGCAACAGGATAAATGTTCATGAATACAAGATGTGCATTCAGATCTTCAATGGCAATAACACCATCATCAATCTGACCATCACAATCATCATCAAGATCATTTTCAATTTCTGTTGCACCAGGATAAATTGCAGCATTTGTATCATCACAATCTGTATTATCTGCAACATAACCTGCTGGAGGATCTCCAATTACATCAATAAATACTGCGGCATTTCCAAAACCATCACCATCAGCATCCTGATAATAAGTTGTAGGTGTACCTGCTTCTTCAATAAATAATATATCATCAAGAAATAATCTGTTAACTGCTCCTGTAGAATAAAAATCTACTCCACCCAAATTAGCGGTATAAACATCTGAAAGAACAGAAACACCATTTATTATTACTTCAATGGTATTGGCATCAAGATCAACTAAGTGTTCCACTTTAAACCATTGGTCAACAGGATAAGAAAAGGTTGGACCTCCAACAGGAACAGTAAATTCACCGGTTCCGGAAGTTACATCACCAAAATATAATTCAAGTGTCCAAAGAACACCAGGAATTTCTGTATCCTGAATATTGTAATATCCTGATTTTCCATCAGGAACATACATTTGCCATTCTAAGCGGTAGGTTCCGGTAGTTTTATTGCCGAGTTTTAAAATAACATCGGTAGTTCCACCTTCAGGAATTAAAACAGAGTTATCACCAGAAAAAGATTCTTCATCACTTACGATTCCGTCTTCGGTAGTACCTTCAACACCACTCCATGTTGACCACCAATCGGCATAAGGTCCAACATAATCACCTACATCATAAGTATCGATATTGTCGCAAAATATTGCACCCGGAATTGCGCAAGGTTCAGCACCAACAATTTCAGTATATAAAATATCATCAAGGTATAATCTGTTTGTAGCGCTTGCAGAATAAAAGTCAACGCCACCAAGATTACCATTATATACATCACTTAAAGCTAAAACACCATCAATATACACTTCAATGGTATTAGCATCAAGATCAACCAAATGTTCCACTTTAAACCATTGATCAACAGGATAAGTAAAAGTTGGTCCGGCCGCAGGAACGGTAAATTCACCTGTTCCTTCTGTTACATCACCAAAATATAATTCGAGGTTCCATGCAACACCGGGAACTTCCGTTTCCTGAATATTATAATATCCCATTTTACCGGAAGGCACATACATTTGCCATTCAAGGCGATAATTTCCGCTGCTTGCATTGCCTAATTTTAAAATTACATCTGTGGTTCCTCCTTCCGGAATTAACACAGAATTTTCACCCGCATAAGCGTATTCATTACTAACAATTCCATCTTCGGCAGTACCTTCCACACCACTCCATGTAGTCCACCAATCGGCATAAGGTCCAACATAATCGCCTGCGGTATAAGTATCAATATTATCGCAGAAAATTGCACCTGGAATAGCACAAGGTTCGGGTATAACTGCTTCGATCAATAATATATCATCAAGGTATAATCTGTTAGTAGCGCTTGCAGAATAAAAGTCAACGCCACCAAGATTCCCATTATACACATCACTTAAAGCTAAAACACCATCAATATAAACTTCAATGGTATTAGCATCGAGGTTAACTAAATGTTCCACTTTAAACCATTGATCAACAGGATAAGTAAAAGTTGGTCCGGCCGCAGGAACGGTAAATTCACCTGTTCCTTCTGTTACATCACCAAAATATAATTCGAGGTTCCATGCAACACCGGGAACTTCCGTTTCCTGAATATTATAATATCCCATTTTACCCGAAGGCACATACATTTGCCATTCGAGGCGATAATTTCCGCTGCTCAGATCACCAAGTTTAAGAATAACATCGGTAACTCCACCTTCGGGAATTAACACAGAATTTTCACCTGTATAAGCATATTCATCACTAACAATTCCATCTTCTGCAGTTCCTTCCACTCCGCTCCATGTAGACCACCAATCGGCATAAGGTCCAACATAATCGCCTGCGGTATAAGTATCGATATTATCGCAGAATATTGCATCCGGAATTGCACAAGCTTCAGCAGGAAGCACTTCCGACAATAATACATCGTCAATATAATATTTGTTATTCGCATCTATGGAATAAAAATCGATCGCACCGATATTACCCATATAAACATCAGTAAATACCAATGATCCGTTAACATAAACTTCCATAACATCAGCATCAAGGTCGATAATATGTTCCACTAAGAACCAATCGGCAACAGGGTAAGAGAAAGTTGGTCCGCCGATAGGAATGGAAATGATACCATCACCTGATGGTGCTGGAACTCCAACAGCACTAAGGCCGAAAAGTAATTCGAGATTCCAGGCAACTCCAGGAACTTCAGATTCCTGAATATTGTAATAACCGGTTTTTGCATCCGGAACATACATTTGCCATTCCAGGCGCCATTTTCCTGAACTTAGATCACCCAATTTCAGGATGATATCATTTACTCCGCCTTCAGAAACGAGCATGGAATTAGATCCTGAATATGCCTGATCAGTGCTTATCACACCATCTTCTGCTCCGCCTTCCACGCCACTCCAGGTAGTCCACCAACTGGCCCCGGGACCAAGAGGATCACCTGCAGTATAAGCATCAAAATTGTCACAAAGGGTTGCTCCCGCTATCATACAGGGCGGGTCGATCTGCGAAAAGACAGCATTAGTGCTGCCCAGCATGATCAGTAGTAAGAAATTTGTAAGTATAGTTTTTCTCATAACACTTGTATTTTATTTAAAATTAACAGTTTAAGTTAAAAAATCAAAATTAACGTTAATTTTTTGTTAGAAAAGGAGAGAGGAGAGAGGAGAAAGGAGAAAGGAGTTTAAATTTCTTGCGAAATTTTACCAATTCCCACCGTTTGTTTTCCTATGTCCTAAGTCGTATGTCCTAAGTCATATGTCCTAAGTCATATTTCCTATGTCAAAAAATTTATAAAATCTAAGCAGAAACATTTTTTTACGGAAATAAACTTCTTAAAGGAAGATGATAAAATATTTAAAAATAATTCCCAAATAAAAATATAAGTGTGTTAACCGCTTATAAGCGATTAAAAGCGTTTAAAGGGTTGTCAGATAAACTTTTAAACAATTGTTTTTCTAAAAATAGCAATTTTTGAGCGCTAACAATTGCATTAACTGCGCAGGTAAATTAAACGATTATTAACAGGCAATTACAAATACAAATATTTTAGCATTAAATATTTTGTTATGCCCGAAAAAAACAAACCCGCAATTACGCACGACGACGATCTGCGAGCGGAAAATGAAGTAAAAAAATTAAAACTCGAAATGGAATTCGGCGCTCAATTCGGATTGAATTCCACAGCGCTTCCACCGGAAGTGGAAAAACAATTTTTAGATAATGTACTTGCATTTGAAAAACAATATGCAGAAAGAGTGCAGATAAAGTTGTTTGATTATATCGGAAGACCGGATTGTATTCCCGCCGCTCAATTAACAGATAAACAACTTGTGGAAGAAAGTTTGAAACTCTGTAATCTTTTAGAGGAAAATGGTATTAATGTAAGTGTGCTTGCCGAATATCCCGATGAAGTGCGATTGCTTTACACCTTTGTTACGGAAGAATTATTTGACCATGAAATTGATAATATGCGTATGCCGGGATGGACACTCAATTTCATTTATGAGGAATTTCATCCGAATCATCCATATGATATTCGCAACAGATGTAACGAATTTATCGACTATATTTTTCGCGATGCTTTTCCCGGAGAAGAGAGGTTTGATAAATGTGTGATTTCCTGTTCTGATCTTATTTATGATGAGAGTGACGACAGTGAATATAAAAGAATGTTATCGCCAACATTGAGCAATTATTTTGATGCATTTCCAACTAGAGATCTTGACGAATTTGAAATTACCTCTCTGGAAAATGATGATGAATTCGGGTTGGTAAAATTCACCATCAAATACAATGTGTTTACAGAAACAAAAGAAAATCTTACCTTTTCCGGTAACGGACAATTTGTTTTAATACAGGAATATGGTTGGTGGATGATCAAGAAAGTGGATATGCCGGGGTTGGAGCTGCATTAATTTTTTGGGTAGGATTTTTACAGAATAGATTGCCTTAATCACCTCCAAAGGTTTTCGTAAACTTAACCGTAAACGCCTGATTATTAATATAAGGTAGTTTAGGATCCAATCTTGTACGGTAATTATTTATTCCCTGATTAATTACAATAAAAAGATCAGTTCCTTCCTTTGGATTATAACGGAATCTAATGTTTGTGCTGGTTTGTTGACTGAGATCGTCGAATTGAAAATAGGTTTTGAGAGAATATCTTGTAGTGAAATTATATACCAATCCTAAACGAATTAAATTGCTTTCATATAAAGTATTTTTATCTTCGGCGAGATATTTTTCAAAGGTGATATGATTGTATTCGTAGGTGAGGGATAAATTAAAATGTTTATTCACCCAATAGGTGATATCAGGTTGAACATATAAACGGTCGCCTCCGTAAAATCCACCGTAGGTAGTATAAATGGATGCAGTATAGTTAGATTGTTGGGGTGAGACGAGCGTGATCGCTGTATTAAATGTTTGATATACTCCGGCGGAAATTGCATTGCGATCGTCCAGCTCCCAATCGAAAAACAAAGAATCCTGTTTAAATTCTATAATGGAAATATCGATCGCCGCACCACTCTTAAAATTAATTCCGGTGTAAAGATCATCGGCAATAGTTTCGGCACCACCATTTTCTATTTTCCATCTGTATTTATTAAAGGTGGAAATATAAAAATAATTTAATAGTTTGCTGTTCTTTAAATTCCATTGATATTTAAGTGTACCTTTTACGGAACCGTAATCATTGTCATCCAGATAACCCATAACGGGATTCAAATGCTGACCAACAAGATCTAAAGTGGCATTATAAATAAATCCCTTTGTTGCAGATTGAAAAAATCCGGTATGAAAATATAAACTCTCTAAAAGATCGGGAGTTTCAAAATTGTCTAAGGTATTTATCAAGCCCCCTTCAATGGTAAATTGTTGATTTAATCTTTTAACAAAATCAATTCCAAACGATTGATTTGATAATGCCGAAGTATCGGTATTGACTCTGTTGCAAACAATTGCGCCAACAAAACTTCCAAGGGAATCAATATCACGGCGTGTTCGCAGGACAGTAAAATTATGCGGTGAAATTCCGACGGAGGATACACCTTTTGTCTGCATATTTAATGCGCCAATTTGCCAGTCGTTTACTTTTCCTGTAAGACGTACTCCGCCAATGATTGGTACAATAACTCCGTTTTCATTTCCAATTCTTCTTGTAATAAATAATTCGTTTCCGGATGGAAAACCAAAACTTAACTGATTTGCGGATTCCAGAAAAAAACTTCTCTTTTCGGGAAGATTTACTTCATATTTCGAAAGATTAATAATTCTGTCGTCAACTTCCGCTTGTGCAAAATCGGTATTAATTGTGAGGTCGAGGGTTAAATTTTTAGAGAGACCATATTTTGCATCCACCCCTATATTACTCACAATTTTATCCAGCGTTTCATTTTCAAAAAAATGTTTACGCGTCATAAAATTGGAATTTTTTTCATATGCTGTACCCTCAGCATTTAAAACATTTTCTTCATAATAATTTGCAATAATATAGGGACTGATATACAATGGATTTCTGCTTTTCAGATCACGGAAAACAATTTCCCTCGCATAAGAAATATTTGTCCAGGTATTTTCTGTATTCGGATCACATTTAGGAAAAGTGATTAATTCATTTTTTCTTTTAATTAAACGTGCAATCCTGAAACCCATTAAAACTTCTTCTTTTTGTTCGAAACGAAGCGAGGAAAATGGAATTCTGTATTCCGTGGAATATCCAAAATCGCCAACATAGGTCCGCGCTTCCCAAAATGTGTTATATGAATCATTTAATCCCCCACCATCTTGCGTAACCTGGGCATCCCAACGGGCATCCAAAGTATTAGCGACAAAATTTAGTCCTGTAATTTTATCGTGGTATGGATCTATAATAAATGCTGTTCCATCATCCTGTCCCAACGGAAAATCGCGTTCCATTTCAAGCCGAATCATTTTGTCGGCTTCAGAATCAAAGGAAGTAATTGCAACAAACAGATAGGTATCATTATATATAATACGCACTTCCGTTCTTTCTGTCGGAGCCGCACCAGGGTCAGGACCTTCCTGCATAAAATCCGTTTCAACTGGTGTTAGTAACCATTCTGCTTCGTCTACAACTCCGTCAAGCGTTATATCTTTTTCAGTTCTGTATGGCTAATAAGGAGCCTGTGCCTGCAAAATACAGAGATTGGAAATTGTAAAAACGAAGGAAAAAAGAGCGGCTTTCATAATTTTCGGAAAAATAAGTAATTTTTTTTGATGCCCGAAATACTTGATTTTACTGCATTTTAACAAAATATAACACCTGCTACCTGTAAAAACCTGCTACTATGTATTGCATAGTTCAAAGTTATACCATAGCTTTGCATCATGAATGTAGAAAATGCCCAGGCTCAAATGCGAAAGGGTGTGCTGGAGTTCTGTATACTGGCCATAATAAGTGAGGGGGAAATTTATCCTTCGGATGTGATTAGCAGATTAAAAGAAAGTAATCTGCTGGTTGCGGAAGGAACAGTTTATCCTTTGCTCAACCGGCTAAAAACGATGGAACTTCTCAGTTACAAATGGGTGGAAAGTAATTCGGGTCCACCCCGCAAATATTATCAGTTAACTGATAAAGGCAAACTTTTTTTAACCGAACTCAATAAAACATGGCTCGAATTATCGAATGCCGTATCTATAAACTCAAAACATTTAAACACAATTTAACATGAACAAGTTATTATATGTAAATATCGGCGGCTTGGTTTTTCAGATAGACGAAACCGCTTATAAAAAATTAGATACTTATTTAAACAGTATCAGAAAAAAGTATACTTCCACACCGGATGGTGACGAGATCATTAAGGACATTGAAGATCGAATTGCTGAATTATTCACCGAAAAGGTTGGTGAACGCGGAGCTATTACGGATAATTATGTAGATGAGATAATTACCATAATGGGAAAGCCGGAAGATTATGAGGAAGAAATTCCAACTCCACACTATAATAATTCGAATACGCAGGAAAAAAAATCTGGCGGGTCTAAATTTTATCGCGACAAAGAACACAATGTTTTAGGAGGTGTATGCTCAGGATTTGCCGCAAAATTTAATGTGGATTCTTTATGGATTCGACTTGCTTTTTTAATTGCCTTCTTTTTTGCAGGAACAGGATTGTTATTATATATTATTTTATGGATAATAATTCCCGAAGCAAAAACAACCGCAGAGAAATTGGAAATGCGCGGTGAAAAAGTTGATATCAGCAATATCGAAAAAACAATTAAAGATGGTGCAAAACAATTTACTACCAAAGTAAATGAATTTGGAGAAGAGGTTAAACAAACTTTTTCACGTGAGAATATCGACAAGTCAAAAAAAAACGCCGGTGATTTCATAGAAGGATTTGCACAAACCATAAAACCCGCCGTGCAAACAGTAGCGAAAATATTTGTAGGAGGAGTTTTAATTTTTAGCTTATTAATTGTTGTAGTTATTATTGTTGAATTATTCAGCAACTGGGGAGATCCATTTTCGGAGATAGACTTTTTGGGTAACCAGATAATGGCAGGAAGCAATCAGGCGTGGCTTTTGGTGGCATCTGCCTTAGCTCTGGTAATTATTCCTTTGCTCGGTTTAATTTTCTCCAGTGTAAAATATTTGGTTGGTATTAAAAAGAAAACCAGATATGTAAGTGGTGGACTTGGATTATTATGGACAGTGTGTTTATTTATCGTAATTTATTTGGGAATTACCATAGGAAAAGAATTCAGGGTAGAAGGAGAAGTAAGTAATAAAATGGATATTGCTCAACCGGCAAATAATACTTTGTATGTGCAATTGAATGACAACGATTCCGACTATTACAAAACGAAAACAGGATATAGTTTTGATTCTGATTCAAAACATGGTAAACACATAATAAAAAAGGATTTTTGGGAAGATAATCACGACTGGGGATATATCAACGTTGAAGAAAATTCGTATGCATTTCACCGAATAGAGGTGGAATTTGAAAAAAGTACCGACACTAATTTTGTAGTGCTGATAAATAAAATTGCAAAGGGACATGACCGATTAGATGCAAAAGAAAATGCACAAAATTGTACATTTTTTATCGTTCAGTCAGGAGATTCACTTTTAACCATTCCATCCGTGATAAAATTAAATGATATGGAACAATGGCGCGATCAACAGGTATATATTACTATTCGGGTACCAATGGATAAATATGTGCAAATAAATAAAAACCTGGAGTATTGTCTGGATGATAATGAATATACCTCCGATTTAAAGTATATCGAATTATATGACACTAAACTTCGGATGACCAGTGGAGGATTAAAACCGGTTTTATAGGCGAACCGGTTTGCAAGGAAAAGGCAATCGTAAAAAATATTTACTAATTTTAAATTTTTACGATTATGAACATTAATTCAGCACATTGGCATTTATTGCTAAACCACTTTCCCATCATACTTAGTGTGATCGGAACAGGATTTATAGTTGCATCCTTTATTTTTAAAAAGCAACATCTGAAATTCGCAAGTCTGCTGCTTATCATTCTGGCAGCAGCTTTCACCATACCTGCATTTGCAACCGGCGAACCTGCAGAAGAACAGGTGGAAGAAATTTCGGGAGTTACCCATGAGGCAATTCACGAACACGAAGAAATTGCCGAAAAAGGAAGAATTGTAATTTTTATTACCGGCGGGTTGGCATTTATAACACTTTTATTATTGCACTTTAAAAAGAAATCTGTTCAGATGTTTATGATTCTCACCTTATTAGCCTCCGCAGGTTCTGCCGGAATTTTAAGTTATGTGGGTTATACCGGAGGAGAAATAAGACATAGTGAAATAAGGGGAGATTTTAATTTTGGAAAAAAGGATAAACCGGCAAAAGAAACCAATATTCCAGTGGTTGAGGATGATGATTGAAACTTTATAGTATATTTGGTATAAATAAAATTCCTCTTTATGAAATCCTGCGTACTTACCTTTGTTCTTGTTGTTTGTGTTTTATCCGGAATAAAAAGTCAAACGATAGGGTTAAAAATTAATCCGATCGCTACAACAACAAATTTTAGCGAAGAGTATGGATGGGGCTTTGGAAGCGGAATTTTTTACGATCACAATATCTATAAACGGCTTGGTTTCAGTAGCGGAATATTTTTTACACAGCTCCGGGAAGTTTACATCAATGTATTTTGCTGGTCTGATTTAGAACATATTTGTCCGAATAAAGTAGACGAGCGATATGATATCATTGAAATACCCATCAACCTTTCTTTAGATTTTTCCAATGCCGTAGACAGCAAATGGAAGTTTTTAGCATATACCGGGTTTTCTTATGGTTTTGTAGTCAATAAAGATATAATTTCTTATTACGATGATTACAAATTATTTTACGAAGAAAACGACTACAACAAACACCTGTTTTTCTTTAATGCAGGATGTGAAATACGACATACTATTAATAAAAAAATTGTTTTATCATTAGGAAGTCAATACCAATTTATAAAACCTGAGCTTGATTCATATGAGTGGATGCAGAGTTGTAATATTTATTTTAAGGCGGGTGTGAATTTAGATGCGATAAAAGCTAATAATCAATAATTTTCATATGCTCGCACGCCATGGTTGGTGTGGAGTGGTTGGTGTGCCGTGGTTGGTGTGCCGTGGTTGGTGTTGTTCACCAACCACATTCACGCATGGGAGGACATATGTTCCGGCTAACAACTAACCCCGCACGCCGTGGTAGGTGTTATTCACCAACCACCTGGGACGCGTGATGCTACGGCCAAATTTTGGTGTGCCGTGGTTGGTGTTGTTCACCAACCACATTCACGCATGGGAGGACATATGCTCCGGCTAACAACTAACCCCGCACGCCGTGGTTGGTGTTTTTCACCAACCACCTGGGACGCGTGATGTTACGGCCAAATTTTGGTGCCGTGGTTGGTGTTGTTCACCAACCACCTAGGACGCGTGATTATACGGCCAAATTCTACGCAATAATTTAATATATAAAAAATTAATCACTATTTTTATCATATTGTTTAACCCTAATAAACGTTTATGCCCTTTTACAATCCCTTTTTACAGGAATACACCATTCCTTTATTTTTTTCCACCTCCACTATTTTAAATTGGAAACCGCTGCTTGCAAAAGATGGAAATAAAAATATCATCATTTCCAGTTGGCGACATCTGGTAGAAACAAAAAGAATTAATATGTACGGATTTGTAATTATGCCGACACATATTCATTCTATTTTTTCAATATGTGAAAATCAATTAATGAAAGATGTTCAAAGAGATTTTGGAAAATTCACAGCAAAACAATTAATATTAAAAATACATTTGGATGAAACTCTTTTCATTGAAGAATATAAATCAACACAAAAGGACAGAAAATATCAGATCTGGGAAAGAAGACCATTAGCAATTCCAATTTATAACGATAAAACATTTTATCAGAAATTGAATTATATTCATTGCAATCCCTGCAGTGCAAAATGGAACCTCGCAAATACTCCACAAGAATATCTATATAGCAGCGCGAAATTTTACGAAACGGGAATTGACGATTGGGGGTTTTTGACATCCATGTAAGTCACTCCCGAATGTGGTTGGTGAACAACACCAACCACGGCGTAAGAGGAAGAGTATTAATTAATTGGCGGGATATTATTATTTTTGGACTACAAATCCACAGCTTATGCATGTCAAAATTATTATTGTTGCATTAATTTGTAATCTATTCCTTACGAATTTTTGCTATTCTCAATTTGGTGAACTTGATTCCACTTTTAGTTTGGATGGTTATGCAGCATATACCATGGTGGATGAATGTAACGATGTAATTGCGCAGCCCGATGGCAAAATTTTGGTGGGAGGTTATTCCTATTCCGCTTTTGGCGGTAAAGCTTCATTGGTAAGATTTTTGGCAAACGGCGATGTAGACACCGGGTTTGGACTCTCCGGAAAGACCACCGCTTCAAATGGCACTGGAGATGGTGATAATGAGCTAAACGCTATTGCACTTCAACCCGATGGTAAAATAATTACTGTAGGTTTTGGAGATTATTCATTTGACAATACTGGAATTTCTGTATTGCGATTTTTACCAAATGGATTTTTGGATGCCAGTTTTAGTGGCGACGGTAAGGTGATGACAGATATTTATGCTGATGAGGATTATGCCTATGATGTTGCTGTTCAGGCAGACGGTAAGATCGTTGTTACTGGTAGCGCCTGGAATGTTGATGATAATGAATTTTTCGTGGTTCGATATAATACAGATGGAAGTCTCGATACAGAATTTGGCACAGGAGGAATCGTAACAACTGCCATGGGAATAAGATCTTGTTATGCAAATGCTTTGAAAATACAACCTGACGGAAAAATTGTTGTATGTGGAGTTTATGAATATTTATTTGAAGATTTTATGGTAGTTAGATATAATGTTAATGGCAGCTTAGATAGTACTTTTGGTGGAGATGGAATTGTAACTACAAGTATTCAAGAGCCCGATTTAGCGTTTGATCTAGCGATTCAGGAAGATGGTAAAATCATTGTTTGTGGCAAAACAAGGCTTGGAGCAGCCTGGTCTTTCGGATTGGTAAGGTATAATACCGATGGTACACTTGACGTAAGTTTTGATACTGATGGCATGGTAATCACGGGATTTGGCTCATATTCCGATTTCGCACAAGCAGTTAATATCCAAGGGGATGGAAAAATAATTGCAGGGGGAGTGTATAATTATAATGATTTAAATTCTGATTTTGCAATTGCACGATATTTAACAAATGGAAGTCTGGATGTTACTTTTTCGGGAGACGGAAAACAAATTTCAGATCTGAATGTAGTAATCAATGGAAATTACATTACCGGTATGGATATTTTACCCGATGGTAAGTTAATTGCAGCAGGAGGATACACTGATTTTATAGTTGCAAAATACACAACGGGTTATGTGCCATGCGAGATCCTTACAAATATTACCACAGACGGACCAACAAATTTTTGTGCCGGAAGTTCTGTGATATTAAATGCTGTTTATGATTCAACCTATACCTATCAATGGTTTAAAAATGGTACGGCAATAGTAGGTGCTATAAGTCAAACATATAATGCAAATACAACAGGGAATTATTCCGTGAATATTGGAAACGGAATTTGTTTTGCATCTTCCGATACTGTAAATGTAATTAAATATCCCAAACCAAATCCTTCAATCATAAATATAGATCCAACTAATGATCTTTGTTTTGACCCTTCCATCAAATTAAAGACTTCGAATGTAATGGGGTATACCTACCAATGGTATAATGGTGCATCTCCAATAGCAGGAGCAACCTCCAATGTTTATATGGCAACGGAAACCGGAAATATAAAAGTTCGCGCAACTACAGCTTTTGGTTGTAGTAAACCGTCAACTCCATATTCCATAATTAATAGTTGTAAACTAGCAAATAAGGATTTTTCTGAACTTTTGATTTACCCCAATCCAATAGAAGATTTATTAAATATAAACCTCCAATTTTCTTCCCCTCAAACAGGAATCTCTAAAATTAAAATTTATAATATGTTTGGAGAAGTGGTTTATCATGATCAATTTGAATTGAAATACGAAAACCAAATTCAAAGTAAATTGTTGTTACAATCCTTGCCAAATGGTATTTATATTTTTGAAATAATATTCGCAGATAATATTATAGCGGAACAATTTGTTATTGCTCGTTAATTTACGAATGCCGTGGCCGGTGTTTTTCACCATGAAAAACACCAACCACGGCATACCAGCAGATTACGTTACGATGCAATTTATTGAATATACTCTAAAACATACTCAAAAGAATCTTCACATCACCCCATTTTTTTATCCTTTTTTATCCGCCATACCCGTGCCATTCGTATATCCCTTTTTTCCCTAACTTTTATCCTTTTTTATCCGCCAAATCCGCGTCATCCGCGTTCCCCTTTTTTTCTCCTCAATTGCTTTTATTCCATTTTATACCGTATATCCCAAAAATTCCCTAATTTAGTATTCCATTCGCCGAGCCTATGATCAGATTTTACACCGCACTCCTTGTTTTTAGTTTTACAATTGTTGGACTTAAAGCCCAAACATTTCAGTTATATACTGAAGATTTCAATGGACTAACAGCCCCATTTATACTCAATTCTACGGGCCCAGGAGGGGCTGTGGGAACAAATAAATGGATCATAAACGATAGTTATGAGGGCGGATTCGGATACCCCAATACTACCACGCAAGACCTCACTGAATTTGGAACCATAGGTGGCGCTCCCATGAGCAAATATTTACATATTTATGATGAAGAAGCTGCTCCTGCAATTACTTGTGCCAGTTATAATACAACAGCTCCCTCCGACAATTTTGCGGAGATGTCGAGCGGATTTTGTACGCTTGGTTTGATCGATATCGAATTTACTTTTTTCTGGTTGGGCGAAGGTGACCCGAACGATTATGGTCAGGTATATTACAGCGCAGATGGCGGTCCCTGGACTGCAGTGGGCATGGGACTTTACAACGATCAAACCTTATGGAAATATGAAGTGATAACCGATCCTGCTTTTCAGGAAGTTGCAGATCTTCGTTTTGCATTTCGTTGGGTAAATAATGCAAGTGGCGGTGCAAGTACCATGTCGTTTGCAGTAGATGATATTATTGCTGTTGGAACTTATGATGAAGCAATTCACCCGGTTGATATCGTGATAGATTTTTTATTTCCTGATCCTGTTTGTAAACTCAGCACAGTTGTAGTTGGTTGGTCGCTTACAGATCCACTTTGTGATGGAATTTATGAAATAGAATTATCAAATGCTGTTGGAGCATTTGCATCACCAATAAGTTTAGGTGTATTTACAATTTTAGCGGAAGATACTACAGGAGCAATTGCCGCAATTATTCCGGGATTTGTTCCCGATGGATCCTGTTATAAAATTCGAATAAACCGAACCTCTCCGTTGCCCGAAATTTTTGGAGAGGCCAGCGTTTGTTTCGCCGTCGAAAATTGTCCGAATACCATAACCACATTAGCACCGGTAGTTACTTACGATTCCAATGCAGTATGTGTTAACAGTGTAATTGATGTACCATTTTTCTCCACCGGAGTATTTACTGCTGGAAATGCCTACACTGCTCAGCTCAGCGACTCCACCGGAAGTTTTGATTCACCTTATATTATTGGAACATTATATACCAGTGCCACTTTCGATCCCGCTTTAGGTTCTCCTCCGGGAACTGTTTCCGGAATTGTTCCTGTGGTTCCACCGGGATGTAATTATTTTATTCGTGTGGTCTCGAGTTTACCACCCGTTATAGGATCCGTTTATGGACCTATTTGTATTCAGGAATGTGATATTGAAACAAATGATATTGAAGATGTTTATGTGTGTATCACCGAAGATTCGGGTGTAACAGTTACCATTACTTACGATGTAAATGTTTTTGATGATATAGAAACTTATTGCGATACCAATACTTTCTGTGTGGAAGTATTAGATGCAATGTTTTTTACGCAGGCGAGTTATTGTGAACTGGGTTTAACCGTTGATACAGAATCGGGAACAATTGATCTGGTAATTCCGGGTTATTTCGATCTGCTTGCAATGGGATTGGATGCAGGGATCTGGTATTTGCGCGTAAATGCAAATTGTGGAACGCCTTCAGAAAATACTTTAGGAACACTCATTCATTTATCCATAGGTGCACCTGCAGATAATGCTCCCATATTAATTCCGGAAGATACTCTTTTATGTGAAGGCGCAATTGGAAATGCACTCGTTGTTCCATATAATATTAATTCCGATTATCAGTTCCAATTTGGAATAGGAACGCCATTTAATTGGGCATATAATCCAATTTATATTGATTTTACCGGTGCAACCGGCGACGTAACATTGCGAGTTAGAGAAATTAGTTTTGGTTGTCCGGGACCTTGGAGCGAATATGTAACCTTCCATGTAATAGACGTTCCTATTGTAACAATTAGCGGTCCTCCGAAAGCCTGTACCGGAGATACCACCTATTTTAATGTGCCGTATTTTATCACAACTTATTACGATTGGTCTCTTTCCGGAGGGACAATAGTGGATACTTCCAATAATGTTGTTGGTGTTATTTGGGATGAAGCCGGTGTTTATACCCTGAATGTTTTTGCACTGAATGAATGTGGAAGCGGAAGCGGAACTAAAACCATTACCGTAATTGAAACAATACCGGTGGATGGGGGAGATGATGTAACTATTTGTGTTGGTGAGGCAGCAATATTCAGTACCCTTACAACCGGTGTTCCATATTATGCTTGGTACGAACTGGCTACGGATTCTCTGTTATCTGATGATTTTTATTTTACTGTTTATCCCGATACAACAACAAGTTATTTAGTTGTTGGGGAAGATGATGAGGGATGTGCAAGTTATGATACACTTACTGCCTTTGTTGAATATCCTTTTGCCGAATTTGATACCGCTGAATATTGTATCGGTGGAATTACTGTTTTGGATGCAGGTTATGAAGGATCCACTTATAGTTGGAATACAGGAGCAACATCTCAAACAATTGAAGTTGGATTATTCGGTACCTATTCGGTAACAATAAATACTGCGGATGATGCATGTGATATCACGAAAACATTTTTGGTGAATGAAGTAATAGATGTGTGCGATCCCATTGTTGACATTCCTACGGCATTTTCACCTAACGGAGATGGTATCAACGATTTTCTATTAATTATAGGTTCGGCAGTTGTTGATTTCGAAATTTCCGTATATAACCGTTGGGGCGAACAGGTGTATTTTTCTGATAATGCAGGAATTATAAATAATCAGGAAATGTGTTGGGATGGAACTTATAAAGGAGTAGCACAGGAAATGGGATCTTACGTATATGTATTAAGTGCAACGGGTGGAAATGGAAATACTATTCAATTGCAGGGAAATATTACATTGGTGAGATAATAATTTTTGTTTGGAATATGTTGTATAAATATTCTGATGGAAATTGAAATAGTGTTTTTGATCCGTTATTCCCGAACGTATTTTAAACACAGTGAGCATTAATATTATGAAAAGAATATTGTTTTTTTTTATCCTCATTGCTGCAATGCAGTTTGTATTTGCACAACAGCAGATGCAGGTAAAAAAAAATGATTATACCTCATTTACCAAACCTTCCGCCGGAAAATATATTCCACAAAAAATAATATCGGAGGAATTACTCGACAATACTCCGGAGCAATATCGATCCAATCCCGATTTCGGAATATTACCTATAAATGCACCGGATGATTGTTACGAATTAATTCAAAAAAGAACTCTGGATTCGAGATATTATGTTAAAAATAATACGGGAGGAAAGGTATTTTACACACAACAATCTTATGGTCCTATAAACTATGTTGATCCTAACGGTTATTTGAGGGCAATTGATTTTTATCTGCATCCAAGTGCGGTAGATGGAATATATCTTGCTGATGCTCAACCACTTCCCACTCAAATTGATCTTTTAAATAATCATACTTCCATCACCATTAAAGATCTGAATTTTAGATTTAATGATGACCTGAAATTATTATTTCAAACGGGAAATACATTTTCTTCCTCACAATATTTTAATACTTCCGACCATACTGTTGGCAGAGATGGTGCATGGATAAAAAATATTTTTAAAGGGATGGATGGAGAAATTGCATTCCGAAAAAGCGGAATAAAAACAAATTTTATTATTCAGGATAAAACTATTGTTGATGTAAATTCCGATTATTTAATTATTGAAGAATTTATTGACCTGCCTTCAGGATATCATTTTGCAGAAGAAGATGCAGATGGATATTATTTGCCAAACGGTGATTGGAAAGGAAAATTAATATTAAAAAACGAATTTGGTTTGCCGATGTTGCGCATGGAAAAACCAATAATTCTCGATCAAAATGCAAGCAGCACACATTTAATGGATCAGGTAAATGCTGTTGCATATAAATTAATTAAAAAAGAGGGCGGATATACTTTGCAAATTAAAGTAAATACAAAATGGTTGATATCTCCCGATCGAATGTATCCTGTAATTATTGATCCTACTTTAATTGGCGAAGCAACTTATGTTGCCGGTGATATTGGTTTTGAATTTAATCCAGTTTGTTTTGCGGAAGCAGATTATTGTTCTTATTCATTGGATATTGTAGTTCCCGGAAAAACTACTTTAACAGCAGCTTATTTTGATGGCACTTATTACTCATTAAACTTTGGATGTTTTGGTGTAACCGATTGTTTAAAGAGTCAGGCCGCCTTTCGAATTTTAGGTATCTGTGATGATTCACCCTATGCCGGTGGACTCTGGTCGTGCCTCTCTCCGGATGGTGATACTGCCGGTACGTGTTATGGTATTGATCTGGATATGTTTAATACCATTGCATGTATTCCACCTCAGTGTGCCGATTATAATTTTACTTTTGAAATGCGCACCTGGCATTGCAGTTGTACGCAACCGCCATGCGGAATATTATGTCACTACATGCCATCTGGAAGTTGGGTAATTACCATTGAAGGAAAAACCGTCGAAGAAAATCCCGAAGAATCAGACCTGCATCCCGATTTTACAATTTGTGCAGGCGATACCATAGATCTTTATGCATCAGGCACCTATGGTGTTCCTCCTTATGTTTATGAATGGATTCCGGGAGGAGTGTATGAAGATGTACATTTAGTTTGGCCGGCAACAACCACAACTTATACATCCGTAATTCATGATCTGTGTGATATGACGGATACTGTGTCACAAACAGTAACGGTAAATCAATTACCTATTGTAGATATTGGTCCTTTTGAAGGATGTTATCAAACAACAATTATTGCACCCGGCGGATATACCAGTTATGTGTGGACCGATGAAAGTGATTCCATTTTAGCAACAGGTTCCAGCAGTTTATTAGTCGACTCCACCGGAATTTATTATGTAACTGTAATTGATGATAATGGTTGTGAAGGAAGATCGGAACCCATTCAGGTGAATATTTATGAAGCACCGGTAATTAATGCATTTCCAGATACTGTTTTTGTGAACGATGGAGCACTTGCATTATTGGAAGTGGAAACAATTGTTGGTGGCGATGTAAATTATTTATGGTATCCTGCAGATGATATTAATTGTCCCACCTGTTCAGAAACCCTAGTATTTAGTGTAGGCGAAGAGAATGTTTATTACGTAACAGGCGAAGAACACGGTTGCATTTCAGAACCCGATTCTATTATTGTAATTATGTCGGAAAGCGAATTAATTATTCCCAATGCATTTACGCCGAATGAAGACGGTGTAAATGATAATTTCCATATCCTGAATCCCATTTTTTATCCCATTTTCACCTTCGATATCTACAATCGCTGGGGACAACTCGTATTTGCTACACAAGATATTTTATACGGCTGGGACGGCAAAGTAAACTCCATCGACCAGGAGATCGGCATGTATGTCTGGATGGTTACTTACGAAAAATCGAATGAACCGGGGAAGGTTTATTCTTTGAGAGGGACGGTGACGTTGTTGAGGTGATTGTTTTTTACAAAATAATTATAATATCCAAACCCAATTTTATTAGACGAAAACCATGGAAAAAAAAGCATTATGAAAATTTTACTATTTGGATTATTTAGTTTTTACACTTTCCAATTTGTATTTTCACAAACCGCAACTGATGCTGAAAATATTGCTAAAAGTGGATTAAGCCAGCAAATTGTAAGTGAATCACAGGGTGCATTAAAATTGATAAATTTCAAGAAACTTAAAGGAAAAACCTCAGAATTTGATAACGAAATTTTCTATGAATTAGAATTTCAAATTGAAATTGAGGTAGTAAAGAATTATTATTTGAATACAAGTTTGACGAAGCCATTTGTTGGAGTATCAGGAAGCGGTTGGAAGTATTTTGAGTGCACTATTCAAGGTGATGGATTTCTTTATAAAATGAAATTAACAGAAGGTAATAAATATTCGTTAATAGGTAATGCAACGTTAATAGAAAAGAATAATGGTTATTCTTTCTCGGGTTATGAAATTACTTCGCACAAGCAAATTTCTAACTCCTTAAGCAATGATACTGAAGAAAAAACTACAACTCTACCAATTTCAACATCTAAAAATGTTTACTGCAAGTACGAAAAGGGTAGTTTAGTAGGGGTGAGTGAACAAAATGCAAAATACGTCGGATATTGGTCTAATATGGATAATGAATGTTTTGCAATTTTATTTAAAGAAGGAGTATTTAAGATATTTATGGATTGCAGTTACAATGCGAAGACCAACGCAACATTCACAACAACTGATAGTCAAATCGAAATTGAACCGGGGGCTCAATTTACTTTTAATATTGACACTTTAACATATACCTTAAAATACTATAATGACTGTTATTTGATGAAAATAACAAAATTTGAAAACCATGCAAAAAATAATGTTTATGAAAAAGTTTCTGGCATTGGAGATACGGTTGATTTTAAAGGACTAGAGGCTCATCAAAAATATTTTGGTTTATGGGTAAATGAGGAAAATAAGTGTTTAGAAATAAAACCGAACGGTTCAACAATTAATATTGGTAAAGGAATTTATAAGGAAGGTGTTCTTACTTTAAATTCAAATTATATGGGTTTACCAAAAGGTAAGTATATCCATTTTAAGGATGGCACTTTAGAAAAAACAATTTTTTTGGATAGCGAGAATTCTATCCAAGTTAATGAAAGTTTTAAGAAAACATTGGATGAAGCTTTTTATTATGATATTAAATTAGCATCGGATAATCATTTACTTACTTTACTTTCAATAAAATATACTGATAACTCTTATTATAATGAGAGCATTTATCCCAGGTATAAACTTAAGAATGATGTGTTTGCTTATATAGACTCATCTGAAAGATTCAATTTACTTGCAGAGATAAATAATTCAAAGGCGCAAAGTGTTCTTAATGCAGATTTTAAGATTACACTTTATGCCTTACAAACTGGTCAAATGCTTTATAAGGGCGGTGCAACTTTAGAAATTATTGTTAAAGACTTTAATAATGAAGTCCTTGATTCATGTAAACTAAAAATTGAAACAGGCTTTTTGAGTGATTATAAATCAGAAAAAGATGCAATATTGGCAATTAAAAATAGAGTTGACGAACTAGTTTATCGCGCAATTTGGTCATGTTTTCCGATAAAAGCCCAGATTATGGAAATATTGGAAAGAGATAAAAAGGGAAACGCAAAAACAGTCAAAATTAATGCTGGTCATGAAATGGGTGTCTTTAAAAATTTTCAATTTCGAATCGATGACCCTCAAATCATAAATGGCGAAAGTAAAAATAAAGGGCAATTGCAAGTTATTACAGTTAATGATGACGGTACATCTATTTGTAAAGTATTAGGTCAATCCGAAACTATTACAAATGCTATAGAATCGGGTAAATTAATTTCTGTCACAACTATTTATGATGATTTAGAATAAATTTACTCATTACTATGATATTAATCCAACCCTTAACTGCGAACATATTAAAGAACACCAAACAATAATTGAGATTAAAACTTTTGGAGTGTATTTAATCACCATAATATACGGAGATGAGATTTTTACGAAAAAGGTATTCATCAATTAAAAGGAAACTTTAAAGGTATTACGAACATACAAGGTATAATACCTTCAGAGGTTTTAAAAAACTTGCAAAGGTCGCTCTAGATGCGTTTCCCTCGCAATTTTTGCCAAATTTTACCTGTTTGGCATGAAAAAAATACAAAAAATGGGTTATTCTGATGAAAAATTTACAATGCAATACCTTGTTAACCGCAAAGCGCAGTAATATGTATAGATTTTACCAAAATCTATACAGACCTGTTCTTAAGTGTATAGATTTTAATGATTACTTTACAAAGGGATAAAACTGCCGAGATTAATAGCCTCAGTGTTCACAATTCCATGTAGGTGAAAAAGGGAGAATTTTAATGGAAAACTTATAAATGGGTGTTATATGGTATAACTAATTGTAATTTTAAAGTGATATTTTTTAATTAAAAACTTAAACTAATGAATTACGGGATTGATTTTATAAAGAATAAAAGTCTCTATTAGCATTTATCCTTAAAATATTTAATTCATCTTTTAGCGCATAAAATTTTACGCTACTCAACCTGAAAAAATCTTTGGAATCCATCGGGAAAATCCTTTACTTTGAGTAGAACTGAATGCAGTTAATTTCAAAATTCCAACATAACCCCGTTAAAACAAAAAATTGCCCAATATGCTCGATATTCTACATTATCATTTGGTAACAACCGAATACTTCAAACAACAAGAAAAGTTGTGGCAATTTTTTGCGCACCACACCTATAAGGAAGATCATTTAAAAAGTTTTAAAATAGACCTGCTAAAAAATACCTATCAGTTTGAAGAATCTGCGGATCCGGAGCTATTTAAAAAGGTGCAGGCAGCTAAAGAAAAATTAAATCTTTCGCTCCCCGTATTTTTATACCAAGCGCAAAATACGGAAGACATGAATGCTACAATAGCCTACATCAATAATGAAGCGCATATTGTTTTCAGCGGAAAAATATTGCAATTTCTTAACGAGGAAGAAGTACAAGCAATAATTGCGCATGAATTAAGTCATGTGCAACTTTATTGTCAGGCGGGAGGTGAGGTGGAAATTACAGATCGTATTATGAATGCAATTTCTAATCACTATAGCTGCACTCCTCCATACTATGAAACGGCAAGACTTTTTAAGTTGTATACGGAGATCTTCTGCGACCGCGGAGCATATTTGGTAACCGGAAATTGTGATGCTATAATTACTTCTCTGGTTAAAATTTCAACGGGTTTACAAAAAGTAAATGCAGAGAGTTATATTAAACAAGCAGAAGAGATCTTCTCTCTGGAATCGGAAACCAAAACCATGGGATTTTCCCACCCTGAAAATTTTATTCGCGCCCGTGCAATATGGTTATGGCATTCAAAAAACAACGAAGCAGATGCAGAGATAAAAAAAATGATAGAAGGAAATATCAATATTGAAGAACTGGATCTTTTCAAACAAAAACATATTTCAGAAATTACCGAACGTTTAATTAAATTGATCTTACATCCCGAATGGATGCAAACGGAACAAACCCTGGCATTGGCAAAACAATATTTTCCGAATTTTACCCTTAAGCAGATCCCGGATAAAATTGAATTAAAAGATCATTTGGAGCATTTACATTCCACTTTATCAGAATATTTTTCCTATATCATGTATGATTTCATTTCTGCCGATAAAAATTTAGAAGATATTCCTCTAGGATACTGTTTTTATATGGCAGAGGAATTAAAATTGGATAATGCATTGGCGGCAACAGTTAAAAAGGAACGAAAACTCAGCGAAAAAAAGGTAGCAGCTTTAAAAAAGCAAAGCGTTTCTGAATATTTGAATATGACATCCGCTTCGTTGGCATAATAACGTTATAATAATATTAAATTTTAAGCAGACCACATGAATAACATTATTACATTTCAGCAATATCTTCAATCGGATCAAAGTGAACATTTATGGTCAGCGGATGAAGTTATCGAATTTATTTTACCACTTTTTGAAGAGGTTTTGAGTTTTCACGAAAATGGACAGGTGGCATCCTTTGAACGTACAGATACAATATTTATTAATAATGGAAGACTGGATATAGATGAAAATTTTTCGCATGAACCAGTAAATAATTTGCATGAAGTATTAAAATTATTGGCAAAGGATCAAATAGCAGGCTTTTCCATTACCGAGCGTATTACGCTCGATGAGGATCTTTCAGCAAATCAATCTTCCAGCACCAATCATCAGATTCAAAATAATCCCAACGATATTCCGACACATCCGGTTTATATTCTGGGATATCAATGTTTTGAAATTAAGCTTGGTCACCATGATGTTCAGACGGATATTTTTTGTCTTGGTCTTATATTGGGAAGTGTTGTAATGGGTCTCGACTTGTATGATACTGATGATTTGAATCAGTTCGTTGCATATAGAAATCAGCCGGCGGGAGTTAATGCAAGAATGCATCCAACTATTTGTGCATTGATAACGGAAATGACGGAATTGAATAGAAAAAACCGCAGTAAGGATATGAAGGAAATAATTCAGCGATTAAAATTTTATCGCGATTACGACCCTCAAAAAGAAACTGACTTATCAAAATTAGCTGCCTTTCAGATCAAAATTCCATCCGACAGAAAAACTTTTATTTTATCCAAATTACGCAATAGGTTATTTGATTCGAGCAGAAGAAACAGATTATTGTATTATAAACCGAATGGAAGATTTGCCAATTTAACGGTGAGTAGTGTTCCTGTTGTATTGCATTATCAAAGTATAAATCCTCAATTATTATTTACCTGGAATAAAGAAATATCGCAACAGGTTATTAAACAATCGGATATTGTTCTAAACAAATATTTACGGTTTGAAGATCATCCCTATTTAAATACTCAATTGAATGCTATAAGATTAAGTGCAGAAAATGATAAAAAAGAATATGGATTCAGTCAATTGAAATTAGTTGTTGCATTTCTTCACTGGCATAACCTAAAGGAAGGCGTTAATGAAAGAATTCAAAGTCCCCTTTTGCTTTTACCTGTGGAGCTGGAAAGAAAAAAATCATTAAGAGAGGAACGTTACACCTTAAAAATTGTTGACAATGCCGCACTTATAAATCCGATCTTGGCAAATCATCTCAAAGATCTTTATGGTATTACTTTACCGGAGAGTATTGATTTTGATGATGTAACTATGGAACAGTTTTATGCAATGCTGAATGACAAGATCAATAGTGCAAAACAGGGGGTAAAACTGAACTACATTGATAAACCACGTATTAAAATAATACATAATATCGCCAGACAAACAATTAATAATTATAAGAAGAAATTAAAATTAAAAAGAAATCCTACTATCCATCAGTTGGATTATAGTTACAGTGAAGAAAATTTCAAACCTCTTGGTCTTGAATTATTTAAACATAAAATTGAAATTAATAAAAGTGCAGTTGAATTTTTAATTAATGATACCAAACCTGTAAAAACATCTGAAAATTATTCGGGAAATGAAACCACTTCTGTAAAAGATAGTTTCGTGATAGCGGACGGAGAAAACAACCCTTACAGTTGGGATTTCGACATCTGCAATATCGTGCTCGGTAATTTTAATTATAAAAAGATGAGTTTGGTTAGTGATTATAATAAAATTACAGACGAAAACATCCAACATAAGGTATTTAATGACCTGTTTACCAATGAACCGAAAAAATTTGAAGAAACTACTTTAAGAAATGACCCCGCGGAATGGTATCATGTGATAAGTGCAGATCCAACGCAGGCAAGATCTGTATTGCATAGCAGAACCGGTAAAAGTTATATTATTCAGGGGCCACCGGGTACAGGCAAAAGCCAGACCATCACAAATTTAATTGCCGATTTTTTGGGAAAAGGAAAAACCATATTATTTGTATGTGAAAAGAGAGCGGCACTCGACGTGGTGTATTATCGTCTCCAACAAAATAGGTTATCGGAATTATGTTGTTATATTCATGATAGCCAGGCCGACAAGAAAAAGTTTGTGCAGGATCTCAAAGTGATTTACGATGATTTCTTAAAAAACAAAATGGATCTCTCCGCTATTGTTGTTCAAAGAAATTATGTTTTGTCTCAGTTGTTAAAAAATTTAGACGTTCTTCAAACATATCATAAAAATCAAACCACCATTTATTCTGAAGCAGGTGTTAGCACCAGGCAACTATTTGAGAAACTGTTAGAATTAAAGGAAATTATTAAACCTGACAATATTTCAACGGACTCCATTCCAAATTATGATCAATGGATGAAATATGGTGAAGTAATTCAACAATTGAGTACCGCACTGGAAACATCCGGTGCTGAACCTGAATTTCATTATCATCCATTCGGTAATCTTGGCATTGATATTCTTAAAGCGGAAAATCCATTTTCATTATTGGAAAACCTTGCTTCGGATGCACAAATTAAAATACAGCAATGTTTGAAAGTGATATTGGAAAATAATATCCCTCATAACCATACCGCCGAGTGGAAATTTATAAAAAATCTTGTTGTTGATTCGGTTGTACTCGAACCATTAGCCCGAAATAATAATCTGTGTTTAGTAGATATTTCAAATAAGGAAGCCAAGGAATTTGAAGAGCTATATAAAAATTATAAAGATGTTTTGGGTGAATACCGTCAAGCTTTGGAAATAAATAAACGCTGGCAAAATAAACCCGAAAAACAAGAAGTGGAAGTTGCAATCAGCTTAGCCGAAAAATTTGAAAAATCATTTTTTGGATTTCTAAACGGGAAATGGCGTAGACTAAAAAATCAATTAAATAGATCATATGATTTTTCCTCTCATCAGATACGTCCGGAGTATACTGTAATACTTGGGCAACTTTTGGAGGAATATAAAATAAATGAAAGGACAATTGAGTGTAAACATACTATTGAAAGGAAATATCACTTTGATAATTTAGAAACAGCGTATCTCAGCATGGAGGTTTTAAGAAGCAAACAGGGAGATAAGGAAATTGATTTCCTGCTTCAGCATCCTCAGGCAGATACTGTTGTAATTCAGTTGAGCAAATTAAATGCAACACTTCGGCAATTAGAGTTGCATTTAAAACAATGTCTTTATCGTTTTGAATCGCGATCGCTCCAACAAATTAACGACGATCTTGCAACAATACAGAGTAATGCCCATATACTCAAGGATCTGTTGCCAAGCCTGCGTCGATTCGTTGATCTGCCGTTAAATATTCAGGATTTTATTAGAAATATTCCTATTTCTGCTATTCAGGCGGAATTTATTATGGCTGAAAAAACACTTGAACTGCTGCTTGACAAAAACCGTTCATTCGCCGGAACTACACAGAGTATTATTCATGATACTGTGCAAAATCTTGAAAAAGATTACAAGGAATTACTGCACCTAAACAGTAATTATATAAGAGCTGTGCGCAGAGAAAAGTTTATTAAAAATTATGAGTTAAGCAATAAGTCAGTAACAGTATTAACCCCGGAACAACGTCAGGTAAAAAAAGAATATACCGAAGGTAGAAAAATATTGGAGCATGAAATGAGTAAATCGATGCGTTATAAAAGTATTCGGGAAATAGCCTCCGGTGATAGTGGAAAAGTTTTAAAAGATATAAAACCGGTCTGGCTGATGAGTCCTTTAAGCGTTAGTGACAGTTTACCACTTGATACAACGTTTTTTGATGTTGTTATTTTTGATGAAGCGAGTCAGATAACTTTGGAAGAAGGAATACCTGCATTATTTCGCGCACCTCAAACAATTATTGTGGGTGATGATAAACAAATGCCACCAAGCAATTTCTTTTCTTCCAAAGCGGAAGACCCGGAAGATCTTGAAATTATTGATGGTGAAAACAGCGATGAAATTTTAAGTGCCGATACCGACAGTCTTTTAGTTCAGGGTTCTCGAAAATTAAATAGCACAATGTTAAGCTGGCATTATCGCAGTAGATATGAAACATTGATAAGTTATTCCAATCATGCATTTTATGATGCCGGTCTTCTAACAATTCCCGATAAATTAGTACATCACCGGCACAAACCACTCCTGCAGATCCAAAATGTGGAGGAGGGTGCAGACAATGCAAAACAACTTATGAATGGCAGTATCAGTTTTCATTATTTGCCGAATAGTGTATATGAAAACCGGAATAATGTTTCGGAAGCTAAATACATTGCCCACCTGGTAAGAAAACTTTTGAAAGATGAAATTAAAGAAACCATTGGTATAGTGGCTTTTAGTCAGGAACAACAATCAGTAATTGAAGAAGAAATTGACAATTTAGCTGCAACGGATAAACTTTTTGAAGAATTATTGGAAAAAGCATATAACCGAAAAGATGAAGAACAATTTACAGGATTATTTATAAAAAATCTCGAAAATGTTCAGGGCGATGAAAGAGATTTTATTATTATGAGTGTGTGTTATGGTCACGACAGCAACAAAAAAATGCTCATGAATTTCGGACCGATAAATAAAAAGGGTGGAGAAAAAAGATTGAATGTTATTTTCAGCCGCGCAAAAAGGCATATGGCTGTTGTAAGCAGTATTCAACATCACCATATTACAAATGAATATAACGACGGAGCAAATTATTTTAAAAGATTTTTGCAATATGCTGAAATGGTAAGCACAGGAAATATGTCGGGAGCAAGGCTGATCCTGGATAATTTAATGCCGGAAAATAAGGGTAGAACAGATATTAAAACAAAAGAATCAGCTTTGGCTTTTCAAATAAAGACCGCGCTTGAAGCCAACGGATTTTTTGTGGATGACCAAATTGGACAAAGTAATTTTAAATGTAATTTGGGAATTAAAAAATCTTCAGATGACCTAAATTATTGTCTTGGTATTTTAATAGATGATGACATGCATTATTCCAACGATGATCTCATGGAGCAATATTATCAGCGTCCTTCCATTTTACATGCCTTTGGCTGGGAAATATTAAATGTTTTTGCAAAAGACTGGCTGGAAGATAAGGATAGAGTAATGCAGATGATCCTAAGAAAATTGGGACATACTTCCACGGAAATAAAAGCCAACCCCATTATAAAACAGGCACAATCAGAAAACAATAATAAATTTGAATATATAACATTGATGAGTTCGTCGGGCGATAAATTTTGGGAAGTAACACAAGTTAATGAAAAATTACATATACGTTCCGGAAAAACTGATACCAAAGGATTAATTCAAATCAAAACATTTTTAAATGAAATGGAAGCAGAGGTAGTAAAAAATAATTTGATCGCAGAGCAGATTAATTTAGGATTTATTTATATATAATTGGCTTGATAAAACAAGTGAAAATATTCAAGATTTAACAAACTTACTATGCGATTTTATTTGCTTTGGATATTAAAGGAATTTATAATCATAAAAATTCTTGCTTTAAATGTTAACGGACAAACTGGAAAATTCCGCAAGAACACTTTATTAATCATGTCAAAAACAAAAATTCTCTTCTTTTCCCTTTTTTTCCTCTTAAATATTCATGGTTTCAGTCAGGATTTTGGTTTTACCTATCCCTCTGATACTTTAAAATTTTCTGTCTATCAGGAATCAATAGAAATTGGATCTTTAGATTCTGTAAAAGGAGAAATAATCGAAACGTTTATTGAGCCCGCTGCATTTTTATTTAAGTTCCAACAAGATTCGATCGTTAATTACTCCATGGTTGTGAAAAAAGGCGAAAATTATATACTTCAGCCCATGTTTAAAGGTATTGGAGTACAGGATATATATACCTATAACTTTATTCGCAGAGGCAACTCTACGAAACGTTATATGGAAGAAATAAAAAAGTTTAAGTTTGACAATGAAGCAGATAGTTTTTTAATTTTTCGTTTTTCGGATAACACATTTCATAGCAATAGCAGTGGTTTTGAAATAATACAACAAGGTTATTACCTTTGGAATATTAACACGATGATGGTATTACAACTTATTAATTATCAATCGGTTGAAAATTGGCCGTACGGCGACGGAATGCAGGCAACAGGTTCAGGAATGGTAAGGGTAAATAGTTATGATGTGTTTTTTGAAAATGGAGAACTTATAATTAAGATCGAGGATAAAAAACATCGCTACCAATTTAAAATGGGATCATTAATAAGAAAATGATGAATTGTTAAAGCATAATGATTGATACGATTTTCTGATTTATAACAATCTACAAAGTTTGTTTTATCGAAATTTTTAATCAATTTTGGTAATAATTAAAACCAATTACATTTTTAAAACAAGGTATTTCTAAAAAAACACAAGTGCAGATGAAAAATACAATTATATTAAACATTGCAACTCTGTTGCTTATTGTTTGTTTTTCAATCCCTGCTGTAACTTATGCGCAAGACGGATTGCTGGATCTAAGTTTTGATACCGATGGAATTGTTACAACTGCTATTGGAACATCCGATGATTTTGGTCGCGCTGTTGCAGTTCAGGAAGATGGAAAAATAATTGTGGCAGGATATAGCTTCAATGGCTCTCAGGATGTTTTTGCGATGGTTCGATATAATACCGACGGTAGCTTAGATAATTCATTCGACTCAGATGGAATTGTAACATCTGAAATTGGAGCTTCCGGTAACAGAGCACATGCTATAGCGATTCAAGATGATGGCAAAATTGTTTTGGCCGGATATAGTTACAACGGATCGAATAATGATTTCGCTGTTGCCAGATATAATACAAACGGAAGTTTAGACCTCAGCTTTGATGCAGATGGATATGCTACCACCGGTTTCGATACATTTTCTAACGACAGGGCATTTGCAGTTGCAATACAACCTGATGGAAAAATTGTTATTGCAGGATATAATACGGACGAAGATTCAGATCGCGACTTTGCAGTGGTTCGTTATAATACAGATGGAAGTTTGGATAATTCCTTCGGTACAGGTGGAATTGTTTCCACTCCACTGGCCGATGGTGGAGATGAGGTGCGCAGTGTAGTAGTTCAAGAGGATGGAAAAATTGTTTTGGCGGGATTTAGTTTTGATTTTACCACACGAGTTTTTGCAATTGTGCGTTACACCAGCAATGGTATTTTGGATAATACTTTTGATGGTGATGGAATTGTTACAACTTCTATATTAGCATTGGATGATGCAGCTTATAATATGGCGAAACAAAGTGATGGCAAATTTATTTTAGTTGGATATACTGTTAATGATACCTATGATTTCGCGATCGTACGTTATAACACAGACGGTAGTCTCGATAACACCTTTGATTCGGATGGCATTGTAATTACGCATATCGGAATAATAGAAGACCTTCCTTACGCAGTAACAATTCAAAGTGATGAAAAAATTGTAGTGGGCGGACATTCTAAAACCGATAATGATAATTTTGCTTTGGTGCGGTACAATCCTGATGGCAGTCTTGATAACACCTTCGGAACTGATGGAATTGTTACAACTGATATAGGCACCGGTGAATCTGAAGATATAATTTTTGGTTTAGCACTGCAGCCCGATGGAAAAATTATTGCGACAGGATATAGTTACAATGGTTCTGACTATGTTTTCGCAACAGCAAGATATCACGGTGTGAATACTTCCATAATTAATTTTGCCGATCAAAATAATTCTGCAATATGTACTTATCCAAATCCTTTTTCCATTCAAACAATTCTGGAAACGGAAAAACTATTAATAAACGCCACACTAATAATTTACAATTATTTCGGTAGTGAGGTAAAACAATTATCACATCTATCCGGTCATCAAATTATTCTTGATCGCGACGATCTTCCAGTTGGAATGTATTTTATTCAATTAATGGAGGGTGAAGAGATTATTGGTTCGGGCGAAATAGTGATAATAGATTGATCATTCATTCCTTATTATCTTAAAATGTTAGATTAAAATTTAAAGTGATCTTTTTTGATTGGATCAGTTCTTATTGCAGAAATATTTCCCCAAATGAAACGACAATTAATTAAAACCAACCGTTTGAGAACATTAAACTGGCTCGGCGACAAACTTGTTGATTGGAGTATGGCCGGCACAGTTTATTCTTTAGAGGGTGAGGAAACCCAGATCAATAGTTACCATTTTGCTTTTGGTTGTGATAGTGCAATAACTTCACAAAATGGAGATTATGCTTTTATTTATAAACGCCTCGGTACAAAAGGATTGCTTCTGAAAGATGGAGAAATTATAAGGGAAATTAACCGAAGTTATTATCATGCAGAAACCTATGAATATCCGGTTGCATTTGTAACATTTAATAACAAAACATATTTAGTGCATTGTCCAAATAATTATTGTCAAATCGACTTTGAAGATGTGGAAACTGGAGAAATTGTAACCAATATTTCAACCAGAGAACCTCGTGACCTTTTTCATTCAAGATTTGAAGTGAGTGCAGACAATAAATTTTTTATGAGTAAAGGATGGTGGTGGCATCCATGGGATGTTTTGGTTTTGTTTGATATTGAAAAATGTCTCGCCGATCCATCACTTCTTGATCAAGGAATTTCCGTTCCAAATATTGCGACAGAAATTTGTTCTGCAAGTTTTATCGACGATAACAAAATTTTAGTGTGTACTTCAACAGAAGAAGCAATGGACGATGAAAACATGGAAACTATTCCGCCGGGACATCTGGCAATTTGGAATTTTAAAACGAATCTCGTCTCTAAACCTGTGAAAATTAAAGGGGAGTTCGGAAATGTTTTAGCGATAGATGAAAAATTCTGCTGGGACATTTATAAATATCCAAAGATCATAAATCTGGAAACGGGTGAGGTAGTTGATAAGATGGAAGATCTCGACACCGGAAAACAGCAATCGTCCATCATTTCTCACCTGGGTGACAACCTTCCGTTAATTGCATACAACAAACAATTACACAAATTAGCCTTTAAAAATGAGGAAAATATTGAGGTGCTGTCATTGGATTAAAAAATTCACCGCACCTGATTAGGCGATACTCCAAATTTCCGTTTAAAAGAATTACTAAAGTGTTGTAAAGAAGAATATCCCAGATCAAATGCGATCTGACTAATGGATTTCTTTTTCTCGAGGAGATCATTTTTTGCTAGTTCCAATCGCACATCGGAGAGATATTCATACACGGTCTGGTTAAATAATTCCTTAAACCCTTTTTTTAGTTTAAACTCATTAATTCCCGAAACACGGGCTAATTGTTTTAGCGAGGGTGGACTTTCCATGTTTTTTAAAAGAAAATCCTTTGCATATAAAATTCTTTCCTTGTCGTAATCTGTTTTAATGTAGGTGGTTTTGAGGGCGGCATTATTTCTATAGACTTCCAATTGTAATACTATGATCTCCACCACTTTTGAAAATAAAAATATTCGTTTCAGACTGTCCTCATACTTACAGGTGAGTATGGCGCTTATACTGGTGAGCAACAAGAAATCCATATTCAAGTTTTGGGGAAACAACGAAACTGATGTGGCGGATGTAATTTTTTTCTGAAATGTTTTTAATACTTCATCCTCAGCAGTGCAAATATCAAAATACTGGTTTTTAGCGATATGGATGATAATTAATTTGAGGGAAGATATTTCGCTTTTTATAATTAATTTATTCCCAGTGATATAAAAGGTATTTTGTTGATTGTTGGTAAATGAAAAAGAAGTAACAGATTTGTCATCGCAAATTTCGAATTTGCCCGACAAGCTGAAACACATTATAATTCCACCTCCCGGGCAATTTAAATCGAATATGGTTTTATGCGCAGTATCACCATCCAAATATAATATTCTGATTCCCTGAAAAGCCCACTCTGTAATTTCAATATTGCTGATGCTGCTTTTAGAATTAAAGGTATCTGGTATTTTATTGTCGATTTTTACCTGTTTCATTCTTAAAAATATTTTTTACAAAGAAGCAGCTTAATTTTAGAATTTAAAATGCTTCCATACATCTTCTCCCTTAAATGTAAGTTTTATTACTTTAAATGTAAGTAGTTGCCTGAGCCCCAAAATATCTTTGCAGTGTAAATACATCGTAATCGAGATGACCATAACAATATTTATAACAAATGTAGTAAAAAAGAGAGATTCCAATTTTTTAGTAAAGGAATTAAGGAGGATCATTCCCAATGCAAAGATCAACTTTGATCTGGATGATTGCGATAGGATATTGAGAATAGAAAGTCTGACTCAACCTATTGAAACAACCGAAGATGTGATCTCTTGTTTACATAGCAATGGATTTAACTGTAAATTATTAACTGATTAAAATATAATAAGATGGCAAAATTTAAAAATTTAAGACAATTGATCAGCGTGCAAGGCAATGGCAAGATCATAACTAAAGAATTTACTGTGAGTTCGTTTTTGCGTTTGCATTTGAGCATTAGCAAGGAAATTGAAATTCATCAATCTAACGAAGAAAAAGTAGTAATTGAGGTGGATAAAAATTTAGCGGACCATATTGAAATCACAAATTTTGGTAAAACGCTTTATATCAATACCGAAACCGGAATTTTTAAAAAGCCAATATACACGGTGTGTAAAGTAAAAGTGTATTACAGACAATTGACGGTATTAAATCTGGCAAATGAAAAATCGGATCTTGATTGCAAACAATTACTTGATCTGCCAAATGATGTGGAAATATATATTCAAAGCATTGGCAATACGCATTTACGCATTAACGCTCCCAACATCAAAATTAAAACGCAATGTGTTGGAGATGTTACGCTGGAAGGTAAATGCCATACGTTGGATATTAAACACGAAAGTGAAGGCAATCTATTTTCAAAAGATCTCATTGCCGATGAAGTCGTTCTCAAAAACCGGGGCGCCGGAGATATTAATGTATTTGCAAAAGATAGCATTTCCATCAGACATATGGGTGCAGGAAACATTTTTTATTATGGTTCAGCCGTTTTGAAAGATGTTAAACATTATGGGGACGGGTTGGTGCAGCATAAGGAGGGTTGAATACATACTTTTTAAAGTTTCTATTTTTGGAAACATTTAATATCTTTACATAGTTCCGCAACAAAAGAATTAAAATGGCAAAGAAAGAAATCAAATCCTATTCACTCTCAGAAATGAAGGATAATCATATTGGCAAAGTAGGAACCAAAGAAAGGGATCTGTATGAATATGAACTTCAAATGGATTTGTTGGGTAGGATGATCAGAACTGCCAGATTGGAGAGAAAGCTAACTCAGGAACAATTAGGTGAATTAATTGGAGTGCAAAAATCACAAATTTCAAAACTTGAAAGTAGTGCTAATAGTGCAACAATTGACACGATCATTAAAGTGTTTAAAGCACTGAAAGCAGAAATACATTTTAATGTAAAACTGGAAAAAGAGTATTTGAAGATTGGGATTTAGGCGAAATTGGATGCTTTTACTAAATTAATAATTCACCTGGCCTTTGTGTTGGGACACCCGAGTCTATTAATTCAATTCTAGAAACTGTGCCTATTTGCTCGGAGTATTAAGGATAACCAAACGAAAGTACTGCAGGCTCGATATATAGGTAACATCGAAATCAAAAGAGGGTTTAGTGCTGTAGGCACGGTATATCGGTAACATCGAACACTAAAGAGAATCCTAGTGCTGTAGGCACGACATATAAAAAGACATCATGGCATAGATAATTTATAAACCTATCATAAAATTTCTTAGGGACTAAATCAATCCCTTAAAAATATATTCTTCCTTATATTCAATTTCAAATTCAGTTAATAAATTTCTATACTCAGTTAAAAATGATTCCTTTTGATGATGTTGTTTTTGATTCTGAATATACTTGATGAGGTTTGGCACCTGAGATTTTGCATAAGAAAATCCCCCATAACCTCCTTGCCATTCAAATCGTGATTTTGTTAGTTTTTTGTCATTTATCCATTTCGAACTTCCGGATTTCACGTCTTGCATGAAATCAGCACTTGATTGTGTAGTATGGAATCCAATAAGTAAATGTAAATGATCAGGCATGCCATTTATACATAACATTTTATGTTTATTGTTTTGTACAATACCCGTTATGTATTTGTACAATTCCACTTCCCATTCAGGATGGATTACGGCTGCCCGATATTTCGGCGCAAAAACATATTGATGATGAAATTGGGTGTATGTGTTTGACATTGTTTTTAAGGTTTAAAAGTGAATTAAAGGATTATGGTCGACTAAGGTAAGATTTTTTTAAAAATTTTGTTGTCAGAACCTTAGAGAGTAAATCTCAGTTGGCCTTGATATTTTCTTACGCCATTAAGCTTCTTTATATGTCATCCCTACGGGATTTCGGAATTCTGGCATTTCACGGTGTTACCGATATTTCGTCCCTAACGGGACTGGGTTTTCTATCTATGAGCAATAACTGGTCTAATCCATAAATACGTAATTTGTGTTATAGGTTTACCCCCTAAAACCCAATAGAGACACCCACATAAATTTTTAGAGATATAACATTGATAATGCGCGTAGTGATTTTTTCAGAAAATTAAAGAGTAACCGCCCAAGACAAGAAAGGGATCTGTATGAATATGAACTTCAAATGGATGTGTTGGGCAGAATGATTAGAACAGTCAGGTTGGAGAGAAAGATAACACAGGAACAATTAGGTAAGTTCATTGGAGTGCAAAAATCTCAAATTTCAAAATTGGAAAGTAGTACTAACAGTGCAACAATTGATACGATCATAAAAGTGTTTAAAGCACTGAAAGCAGAAATACATTTTAACATAAAACTTGAAAAAGAGTATTTGCAAATTGCGATATGATGCAAATTACCTTCCCATATTTAAACTACTAATTTTCGACAGAACCATTCAAGTCCCTTAATCATCGTACTCAACGATCTGCTCAAATTGATACTTCTTTTTATCATAACTTAATCTCAACAAAATAGTCATAACCCCAATTCGCCGTTTTCCATTATAATTTGCCGGCATAATAAATGGCAACTCAGAGAACATATTTGCTATTATTTTAGAAAATTTCTTACTAACAGTTCCATAATATATAACACTATCTATTTTACCTTCCGTATTGATCAACAAATCAATTTTCAATGAATCTTTCAAGTTTAACTGACGCATAATTTGTTTTGAGTCCAGATCAAAATGTTGTTCGCACCATCTTTTAAAATTTTTAGCGCCACCCGGAAATTCAATATCCTGATATACAAACTCATAATTTCTTTTTTCTCCCTGTTTTGGAGGCAATGGTTTATAAGCATATTTACCTGTTAAAATTAACATCTGATAGGTAAAAAAATAAGTAAAATAGTAATTGGAATCAGGAGTTTCAATATAGAATGATTTGGGGTCTGCCTGGTAAGGGAATTTCCAATTACCAACAATGTTTTCATCATCTGAATTAAATGAAAAGGTTTGACCGGAATCGATTTTTATTACTTTCGAAAATTCAATAGTAGAATCTCTTTTACAATATATTGTACTGTTATCCGCCCAACTATCAGCAGTATACCATTTGCCTTGAATGGATTGAGCAAAAGTAAAAGAATTTGTTATTAATAAAATAACAACAATAATTAAAGTTCTAACTGTAGTTACCAATTTAATAGCCCATTTAAAATCCCCTCAAACCTCTTACTCGCCAAAAAATTTCCCTCCAACTCCAAACTAAACGGCACCGGAGTATCTAAACTCGCACAACGTTTTACAGGAGCATCTAAATTATTAAATAAGTGTTCTGAGATATAAGCGGCAATTTCTGCTCCTACACCACCTAGTAAAGTATCTTCGTGTAAAATTAACACTTTGCCTGTTTTTTTGACTGTGGTATTTATGGCATCGTAATCGAGTGGTAATAAGGTGCGCAGATCTAAAATATCGGCATCGATTTTATTTTTTTCGCAATAATTTTTTGCCCATATCACCCCCATACCATAAGTGATGATTGAAATATCATTTCCTGTATTTACGAGATTTGCTTTACCAATTTCAATGGTATAATAATCGTCGGGAATATCGTCTGTTAAACTTCTGTATAATCCTTTGTGCTCAAAAAACATGATGGGATTCGGATCATCAATGGATGCCAATAATAATCCTTTGGCATCATAAACGGAACTCGGGTATACAACTTTTAATCCCGGAGTGTGAAAAAACCAGGCTTCGTTGCTCTGACTGTGAAATGGTCCTGCACCTACACCTGCACCGGTTGGCATACGCACTACACAATCTACATTTTGTCCCCAGCGATAATACATCTTCGCCATGTTATTTATTATCGGATTAAATCCGCTGGTAACAAAATCGGCGAATTGCATTTCGATAACCGACTTCATTTTTTTAATACTCAATCCACAACCCGCTCCCAAAATTGCACTTTCACAAATTGGAGTATTTCTTATTCGTTCTTTGCCAAATTCCTGCACAAATCCTTCAGTAACTTTAAATGCGCCACCATATTCCGCAATATCCTGACCCATTATAATTAATTCAGGATATTTTTTTAATGCCAATTGCAAAGCATCGCTTATTGCATTAATAAATTTTTTATTCGACCTCTTATTTACATCCCCCGAAATTATTTTTTGTGTAGTCGGTGCATACACATCATTTATTTCTTCTTCCGTGTTTGGAATAATATCAGGTTCAGTAAATGCAATTACCAGAGCATCTTCTATTTCTTTTTTTATTTCCTGACGGAATAAGATATTTGATTCTTCAGATAAAATCCCTTGTTCGCGCAACCACATTTCATAATTTACAACGGGATCTTTTTTCCCCCATTCTTCAAAATATTCTGAAGGAACATATTTAACTCCACTCGCTTCTTCGTGTCCGCGCATACGGAAGGTCATACATTCGAGTAATACCGGTTTTTGTTCATGGATACAATAATTTCTGCACTCATTTAATGTGTTTACCATTTCGAGAATATTATTTCCGTCGACAGTAAGTGCTTTCATCCCGTAACCAATTCCTTTATCTGCAATTTTTTCGCATTTAAATTGTTCATTAATAGGAGTGGATAATCCGTAACCATTATTTTCCACAATAAATATTACGGGTAATCCCCAAACAGCAGCAACATTTAATGCTTCATGAAAATCGCCTTCACTTGTTGCACCTTCCCCGGTAAAAACTACAGTTACTTTATTTTCTTTTTTTAATTTACATGCAAGCGCGATTCCATCAGCAACTGCTAATTGCGGACCGAGGTGCGAAATCATCCCAACAATATGAAATTCATTTGTCCCGAAGTGAAAACTGCGTTCTCTGCCTTTGGAAAATCCGCTTTTTTTGCCCTGCCATTGATTAAATAATTTAAGAAATGGAATATCCCTTCCGGTAAATACTCCGAGATTGCGGTGCATGGGTAAAATGTATTCGTCCTTATCCAACACAAAAGGAACAGCACATGCAATTGCTTCCTGACCAATTCCACTGAACCATTTGCTCACTTTTCCCTGACGCAAAAGGTTTAACATTTTTTCCTCTATCATTCTCGGTTTGAGAATGCGTTTATAAAGATCGAGCAACTGCTCATTGCTGAGGTATTTTCTATCGTATTGAATAATGCGCTGAAATCCGCTGTTAACCATATCCATGCTGCAAAGTTACGGGAAAGGAGAGAGGAGAGAGGAGAAAGGAGTTTAAATTTCTGGCGAAATTTTGGTGTATGCCCTTAGTGAGACCCTCGCTGGGAGCGAGAGCCTCACTGACCCCGCATTTTCGTAAATCCCGCCGTTTGTTTTCCTGATACCTTCTACCTGAATCCCGATTCGCGCGCAGCGCTGTCCTTTGTCAAGTACCGTTAGTGAGACCCTAACTGGGAGCGAGAGCCTCACTGACACCGCATTTTTGCAAATCACACCATTTTGTTTTCCTGATACTTGATTCCTGATACCCGATACGCGCGCAGCGCCAGTCCTATGTCCTGTGTCCTTTTTCAGGTACCTTTAGTGAGACCCTCGCTGGGAGCGAGAGCCTCACTGACACCGCATTATTGCAAATCACACCATTTTGTTTTCCTGATACTTGATTCCTGATACCCGATACGCGCGAGCGCCAGTCCCATGTCCACTTTCCCATGTCCTATATCAAGTCCTATGTCCTACGTCCTGTGTCATATGTCGTACAAAAAGGGGCTGCCCTCCTCAAGCAACCCCTGCACTATACAAGTATGAAAAAAGTTATTGAATGGAATACTGAACTGCGGCAATGGGTGAAGTGAGATTTAACTCATTGCCCTCCATATCTACGGCATTTACTAAAATCGATTGTAGTTCGGTACTGGAGGTAAAGGTAATAAATCCGTTTTCAAAATATTGAAATTCGGGTTTGTGGGAACCTGCATTCCAACTGCATATTGCAACCATTTTCTGCCCCTTAAAAAAGGAAATGGACTGAATATAAGCCACCGGAAAAGTCATGGCAATTCCTGTTACTATTCTGGCAATGGCGTGGTCGATATTTTTTATGTGAAACATGTGCGTCGTATTAAGTGTAAAAATGCTGCCGACTAAAAAACTTATCAAATACAAAAAAGATGCTGTATCAAGCTTCCCTTTGTATGCTAAAATGCTCTTATTGTCAGCGTTTTATCATTATTTACCTGATATACGACGTTTTTGGGGTTTTGATTTGTTTTATCTCATACAAAAATTGTTAAATATCGAAAACAGGAGTTGGGAGATGGGAATTTTAGTTCCATTTACTTTCATAGTAATTAGAATTAAGTGCTTATTCACTCACTTTTTGCATTTGTTGCATCTTCCAGTCCTTGTAAACAAACTTTATTTCATTCCAGGAGTAGTCCTTTCCTAAAATATCCCACATCGTCTGAATATTTTTGTAATCGGAATTTGAGCTAACATCAAACTCAGGATTATTTTGTTCTTCGTTTTTAATTACTGAAATTATTTTATCAATTCTTTCCTTTGGTAAAATGTCGGTTAATTTAATTTCTCCTTCCAACATAAATGGGCCTAAATGTCCTATAATGGTACTCGCTTCAATACTTCTTATGGTGGAAATTTCATCTACTGTTTTACCTTCCTTTAAAAGTGTAAGACTTTTATGCTGATAAGTTTCTCTCGGAGGTTCCACTTGTTTTGGTTCGGAATTTTTTTCTTTTTTGGGTTTTGGCGGAGGAGGAGGAAGAACGGGTAAATATTTTACATGTGCATTTTCCTCCTTAAAAAAAATAATATCGCCGTAACCAACTGCACATAATGTTTTAAGATGATGTTCCAAACCGGATAATAATTCACGAACATATTTGTTGTATTTTCTCACCTTGGCAGCACCATATAACGAAACAATGTGATCGGCAAGTGGTTGTAAAAGATCCTTGGAAAAATTTTCTGCAAACCAGGTTAATCCTTTTGTAACCCGTTCCTCTAATAAATTTGTATCGAGAGGTTCTTTATTTAAAATACTTTGAATTTGTTCCTTAAATTTTTCGGCGACCACATATTGCTCGCGGGATTTTTGAAGCATGGATTTTGCTAAAATTATTGCTCCCCTTACATCAGGTAGTTTTTTATTCTGAACAAATGCATAAAACTCCTCCTGATATTTTAAAACCCTTCCGTAATTAAAAGCATTGACCAATAATTTATCCTGATAATGTTTTTTTTCATCTGATAAAATAGCGGATAATCTTTCCACCTCTGCTTCCTGTTTTGCAAATGCAACAATTCTTTCGTCAGTTGCAATTACGTAAGGATTTATTTTCGATAGCAAGGTCATGCCCTCCAGTGTAGTGCATCGGCTTAAAGCAACATAAACCTGACCGGGAGTAAATGATTGTCCCGCATCAATAATTACATTTTCAAAAGTTAAACCCTGACTCTTGTGAATAGTTATTGCCCATGCAAGTCGAATTGGATATTGCGTAAATTTTCCAAGTTCCTCTTCTTCTATTTCGTTTTTTTCTTTATTGAAATTATATCTGATATTTTCCCAGGTCTGTTTTTTCAATTCAAATTCTGATCCATCATCCTGCATGGTGACCGTTATTTTATCATTGACTATTGCTTTAACGGTTGCAAGTTTACCGTTGTAAAAAGCGCGATCTTCACCGGTATCATTTTTAATGAACATGATCTGAGCGCCAACTTTTAATGTGAGATTTACTTCCGTTGGCAACGATTTATCAGAAAAATCACCTTCAATATTTCCTTTAAAAACAAATTCAGGAGCAGGAAGTTTATTTAACTCATCGTTATTTATCTTATCTGCTTTATAATTGTGGGTGGTGATGGTAATTGCCTTTTCTGTATTTTCTAATTCATAAATAGGTCTATATCTGCTGTGCAATAATTCAAAATCGAATTCAGTTACAGTATTATTCCGCACATTATTTAACAAGTCAATAAAAGATTGTTGTTTCTGACGATACATTTTTTTTAATTCCACATATACCAGATCAATTTCTTTAATTACATGTGCATCGAAAAAAAACGGACTGGTATAATGTTCTTTTAAAATATTCCAATCGGCATCGGGAGCAACAGGAGGCAATTGATACATGTCTCCGATAAATAAGACCTGCACTCCCCCAAAGGGAATATTCTTTTTTCGGATTCCGCGCAAAATGGTATCAATGGTATCCAATTTATCGCAGCGCATCATACTCACCTCATCTATGATGAGTAATTCCAATTCTTCCATTACATCGCGCTTCTGACTGTTGAGTTGTACCTTGCTGAAAATATTGTGTTTGTCAACAACATGCATATTCCCCGAAAAAGCTTTTTTTACGGGAATAAAGGGTTCAAATGGCAATTGAAAAAAGGAATGCATGGTCACTCCGCCGGCATTAATTGCTGCAACTCCGGTGGGAGCGACTACAGCCAGGTTTTTTCGGGTGTTTTGTCGGATATAACGCAGAAACGTGGTTTTTCCTGTTCCTGCTTTACCGGTTAAAAAAATGTTTTTGGAGGTGTACTTGGTCAGCTCGGCGGCAATTCGAAATATTTCATTCGAGGCATCTGGATTTTGCATAATTTAATAAGGGTCATTTTAAAAGGATAAACTTAAGGAGCCAAATATAGAAAATTTGTAGCATTGCATTATAGGTATTGTTGCGGGGAGATTTAACTTTGTGGCATGGCGCAAACGTTTCCGCAATTTCAAAATGATCTGCAATTTGCAAAAGATCTCGACGCACAGGATACCCTGAAACATTTTAGAGAACTATTTTATTTCCCACAATTCAATGGAAAAGATTCGATTTATTTTACTGGGAATTCACTTGGACTTCAACCTAAATCGACAAGATCATTTATAGAACAGGAATTAAAGGACTGGGAAACATTTGGAGTGGAAGGACATTTACACGCAAAAAATCCCTGGTTGTATTATCACCATTTTCTGGAAGAACAAACTGCGCGATTAGTTGGAGCAAAACCGATTGAAGTAGTGGTGATGAATACACTCACCGTAAATTTAAATCTGCTCATGATCAGTTTTTATCGCCCAACGAAAATGCGATATAAGATCATGATGGAATATATGGCTTTTCCTTCCGATCAATATGCTGTAGAAAATCAAGTTAAGTTTCATGGATATGATCCGAATGAAAGCATTATTGAATTAATGCCGAGAGAGGGAGAATTTACTTTGCGCACAGAAGATATTATGTCTGCAATTGAAAAAAATAAAAATGAACTTGCATTAATTATGATAGGCGGAGTAAATTATTACACCGGACAATTATTTGATATGCAAAAAATAACAGCCCAAGCAAAAAAATGTTCTGATGAAATTGTGGTCGGATATGATCTTGCTCACGCAGCCGGAAACGTGGAATTAAGTTTACACGACTGGGATGTTGATTTTGCTACATGGTGCTCCTATAAATATTTAAATTCGGGGCCCGGAGGAAGCAGTGGAGTTTTTATTCACGAAAAACATGCAAATAATAATACCTTACCGCGTTTAAGCGGATGGTGGGGAAATGAAGAAAGTACGCGCTTTAAAATGCAAAAAGGATTTTTCCCACAACAAGGTGCTGCCGGTTGGCAAATGAGCAACGCACAAATATTTTCCATGGCTGCACATCGCGCATCACTGGAAATTTTTGATGATGCAGGAATAAAAAACTTGCGTGAAAAAAGTTTGCTTTTAACAGCTTATTTCGAATATTTGTTATTGAATGGAAAAAGAAAAGATTTTAAAATAATTACTCCATCCAACCCGGAAGAACGCGGCTGCCAGTTATCCATCGTAATGGAAAAAGATGGAAAAAACACCTTCAACAAATTAACCGAAAACGGAATCATCGCCGACTGGCGCGAACCAGATGTGATAAGGGTTGCACCGGTGCCATTGTATAATTCGTTTGAGGATGTGTGGAGGTTTGTGCAGATATTTGAAGAGACAACTTTCGTGAATCGTGAACCGTGAATCGTGAGTCCGGTTTATATTTAACACAAGGTATTTCCACCTGACTAATGACTCTTGACTTTTTTCGTGAATCGTGAATCGTGAACCGTGAGTCCGGTTTATATTTAACACAAAGTATTTCCACCTGACTAATGACTATTGACTCCTGACTTTTTTCGTGTATCGTGAACTGTGAATCGTGAATCCGAATTTCATGATCGGAAATTTTTCCACCTGACTAATGACTATTGACTCTTGACCAAGGGCTCCTGATATTTAATTGGAATATTGAAGTTTAATTACTCCCAATTTCATTCCCCCATAAAATAAAGCGGCTTCATATATTCCACTTACTAGATTCTTTTTATAAATATTAAACCGAATTACTTCATTGGAATTATGTATTTGAATATTGGAATAATTATCTACTAATTTTCCTGTGATATCGTAAATATTTAAAATTAATTTTTTTCCAGAGATTATTTGAAATCCTTCAGGGATTTTTATTTCGACAGTGGAGGTATTCGTTACCGGATTTGGAAAGATATTAAAAATTGCATTCTGAATTAAAATCGGTTTTATGTAAGTAAAGGTATCTGCACAACCCGGCTCTAAACAACCCATACTGTCTAATTTAACCAACCACATTTGTTGGTTTGGTTCTCCCAGTATATCACCTACTGCACTTCCTGAAATGATAAATCCTTTATCAGTTGTTTGTTGTACATCAAAAAAATATGCATCATAATAGTTATCGGTCGTGTATGTTCTTTCCCAAAGTATTATACCATTAGAATCCAACTTTGTAATAAACCCATGTAAGTTTTCTAATGAATCTGGTTTTGTTGTGCCGCAGGCTATTATACTACCGTCAATATTTGGTCTAAAATTCCAAAAATTTAAAAAAACTGACCTGTTAAAAAAAGTACGCCAAATATAATTTCCACTTGTATCCATCTTTCCGATGAAGCGTGCATAATTATGATCACCCTCATTAATCAAAGTGTCAATACTTTGCTCAACGACCAAGGATAAATTATTGATTGAGGGCTTTGCGTAAAATGGACCATCGTCATAGGGTGTTCCGTAAGTTTCTGAAAAATAGGGATTTCCATCGCTGCCTGTTTTGTAGATTTTGCCGTCAGTTAATGAACCTGTTCCATCGTATTCTATACCACCACTTAGCACTAGGTTTCCATTTTCAAAATGATCAATGTTTAATCCGATTTCGTCAATGATACCAGTGCCATATCTTTTTTCAGAAAGTATATTGCCGAGAGTATCTGCAGTAACCAAATACATATAGGTTTGATAATTAAGTGTGTCGCGTGTAGCACCAAATAAAAAAATGGTATCGTTAACAATATCGGTATTGTAAAATGCTGTATAACCGTCACCAACATATTGTTTGGAAAAGAGAGTATCACAATCGGTATTAAAAAAATAAAGGTGACCAGTGCCTTTTTCATTTATAGGAAACAAGGTATCATAACTTATTTTAATCCCAGAAGCTATAAAACCATTTTTAATTTTTTTTAAAGACCCTGGATTTCCTGGGATCCAAGCGGTATTAATTTCAGCAAAATTCACTGAAGCTATTTCATTTCCGAAGCTATCCGTCTTTAAAAAAAAAGTTGAATTGTGGCCTGCACCTAAAAATTCGGTTGAGCCATTTCCAAAAATATAATAATATCCACTGTCCTGTATAACAGAATTACCCCAGGTATATGCTGGTTCAAAGTGATAAAACATTTTACTAAAAGTAATTTGCCCTGTACAATTTATATACAGAAACAAATTAAGAAAGTATATAATAATTAATTTAAGCATAAATCATTGAATAATAATAAATTGCTTGCCCAATTTCCGAAATTGCATATTTTCAATATAACATATGTAAACACCCTGGTCTAAAATAGTATTATTTATTTCTAGATAATTCATACCGTTTTTTAATTCATATTCTTTTAATACTTTTCCGGTAAGATTTGCAATGATTAATTTAGCATTATTATTTTCATTATCTAGATTAATTTGTATTACTCCCTATTTGCTGACAGGATTTGGGTAAATATCAATGGTATTTAATTCGCTTATTTCCATTTTCTGAATAACCTTTGCAATTTCCTCCTGCTCTTCATCAATTATTGGTATTATTTCATGATAAGTTGTACCATTTATTTGATGCATTATATGTTGAGCCTGAATGCCAATTCTTGAATCGGTTTCTGAAAGAATAATGTTTGTCAAAGGAATAATTTTTGATTTAAAATGAATTAGGTGAAATAAAGAAAATTTTGCATTAATACTTAAAGGTATAAAAAAACAATCTGATAATTTCAAATTATTTTGTCATTTTATTACTTTACCTAAAAAAATCTTTATTATAATCAACAAACAAAACCTCAAATAAAAAAAGTTGACACTACAAAAGGCATCAACTTTTCCTTCAATCTTTTTTTATCCCTTAAATCCGCCCAATCCGCGTCATCCGTGTTCCCCTTTTTTTCATTCACTTCCCCTTCCCTCAGACCTCACAGGTTAAAAAAAACCTGGTAGGTCGAGGGCTTCATTCCTTCATTCTTTCATTCCTTCATTCCTTCATTTTTAACTCCCCGGTGGTGTATAAGCAGGAACAACATTATCTACCGGCGGTATAGATTTTAAATAGGCAAAAATTGCTTTCATATCTTCTTCAGATAACATTTTAAATGCTTCCCATGGCATGGGCGGCATTATTGGTCTTCCATTTTCTAAACCTAAATGTTTTCCGGTTTTGAAAATATTTAAAAAAGTTTCTTCGGTCCAGTTTTTAATTCCTGTTTCGTGCGGAGTTAGGTTTGCGGCATAACTAATTCCCCACGGTCCGACAGCTGCTGTTAGTTCTGAATACAATAATACCCAGGGGCCGACAGTTGCAGAATCATAGGGTGCCAGTGTTGCATCTGCACGATGCCCGGATAACATTTTGCTCATGTCCATCGCGGGTCCTTGAGCAGTCATAGTTTTTGGTGTATGACAATCATTACATCCTCCCCAGGAAACTAAAAACTCTCCGCGTTTTATCATTTCTTCCGGAGTCATCGCTGTTTTTTCCTCACCGGTTTTTTCAGTGGATTTTGAACAGCTGTAAATAATTAATGTTGAGCAAATAATTGCGAGTAAATAGGTGGTTGCTTTTCTCATTTGATTTGGGTTTAGATGATAAAAATATAAAAATTTTAACATTATAATTTTTGATACGATTTTAGTCACATCCACATTTTATAAATAAACCTATTTTTGTCGGAGTTAATAAATATATAACAATGCAGGTAAAAACGATCGCCATAATGGGAGCAGGTTTAGTAGGATCTCTCCTGAGTATGTATTTGAAAAAAAAGGGATATGATGTAACTGTTTATGAGCGCAGACCGGATTTGCGTTTAACAGGAGCGGCGGGAGGAAGATCCATCAACCTCGCCATAAGTGAAAGGGGCTGGAAAGGTTTGGCGGGAGTAAATATGGAGGAAGAAATTCGAAAAATGGCCATTCCCATGCCCGGCAGGATGGTGCATACCCTCGATGGAAGTTTAACCTTTCAACCTTACGGTAAGCCGGGTGAGGCTATAAACTCGGTTTCCAGAGGCGATTTGAACATTTCTTTGGTAAATGAGGCCGAAAAAAGGGGCATTTCCTTCCATTTTAACCAGAGAATTGTAGAAACAGATCTGGCAGGAACCTATGCAAATATGGAAGATGGAGATACCGCAAGACTATATAAACTGCAGCCCGATCTGATTATTGGTGCCGACGGAGCCTTTAGTCTGGCGCGATATACCATGATAAAAACGGAAAAATTCAACTACGAACAGGTATATGAGGAGCATGGTTATAAAGAATTATCCATTCCTCCAGGCCCTGATAATACCTGGCTTTTGGAAAAAAATGCACTCCATATCTGGCCTCGTAAAAATTTTATGCTGATAGCACTTCCCAATCAGGACGGAAGTTTTACCTGCACTTTATTTTTTCATGCTAAAGGGGAATTATCCTTTGAATCCATTAAGACGGAGGATGATCTGCAAAACTTTTTTGAAACCTATTTTCCAGATGTAATTCCTCTGATGCCAGACTATAAACAGGATTATTTTCACAATCCTACAGGCTCCCTTATGACAGTTAAGTGTTTCCCTTGGGTGAATGGAAATACTCTTTTAATAGGGGATGCGGCGCATGCGATCATTCCTTTTTATGGTCAGGGAATGAATTGCGGATTTGAGGACTGTTCCGTTTTAGACACAATAATTGATGAAAATAATCACAATTGGAGTAAAATTTTACCCAATTTCCAGTCCTCGAGGAAAAAAAATAGCGATGCCATAGCAGATCTCGCCAAATTAAATTTTATCGAGATGCGCGACCTTGTTGCTGACGCTGATTTTCAATTCAAGAAAAAAATTGCCGCAAAAGTAAATCAGGTTTATCCTGCAAAATTTATTCCTGTATACTCCATGGTCTCCTTTAGCAACCTTCCTTATAGTAATGCATTAAAAGAATATAAACGCCAAAACACCGTTCTCGATAAAATCTTAACAATGCCTGATATTAAAAATAAATGGGAAACGGAGTATTTTGAGGAGATCGCAGGGATGTTGTTTAATGAGGGGGAGTGGTGAGCAGTCAACAGTGGCAGTGGGCAGTTTGTAACATTGGAGAGTTTCGCTTCGAAATGAAAAGTTAGCAGTCGCAGTCACAGTCTAAAAGTTCCCATTGTAAGGAATTGAGGCTTTCGCTCTAAGCGAAGGTCTCAATAAAACCTATGATCAAAATAATAACTTCGACTTCGACGCAGAACTCAGAACCCAGAACTGAAACATGTAGTGATCGACGCAGGAGATCTACTTCATGTCAGAACCCCAAACGTTCAATAAAAAAGCCCAATCTTTCGAAAGGGCTCTTTTTATTGTATGATTTTAGAAATTATTAATTTCCACCGGTTGCTCCACCTTTTCTCTTGATATCAACTTTTTTACCGTCAGTTGATTTATTACCAACTTCAGCTTTTTTAATTTCAGGAGTAGTAGTTTTTACTGTTGTAGTAGTTGTTTTTGAACTGGTAGCTGCAGCAACAGACATTTCCATGATCGTTTTTTGCATGCTCATGATAGAATCCATCATCATGGTCTTTTCAGCCATACAAGCACTGTCAGATGCAGCCATGTCCTTTGTCATTTGAGCCATTTTGTCTGCGGCTTCTTTATCAGAACATGATGCAAGGATCAAACCTGCGGATACAACGAATAATAAGATTTTGATTTTCATATTGTTTGTTTTTGAAATTTTTGGAATAGTATTTGACTACAAAGGTAAAATAATAAAAATAATCAAAGCTCAATTCGAGAAACTTTTTTAAACAAAACAAATTATGAAGACTAAAATTTCAATTTTAACCCTTGCCGTGATAACCTCAACAGCTCTTATGTTTACAGGTTGCGGTACAGATGACCTTAGTACACCAACAATAGTTCTTGATGGTGATGATCCGATGATTGTTGAACTTGGCGGTACCTATACTGATCCTGGATTTACCGCTACTGATGATGAGGATGGCGACATCAGCGCAAATGTAGTTGTTGACGAAACTGATGTAAATACTGATGAGATCGGTGAATACGAAGTAAGTTATAGCGTTACGGATGATGCCGGAAATGTTGGAACTACCACCCGTATTGTTCGTGTTGTAATGACTAAAGCAGCCTATACCGGAATCTACAATGTGCATGAAATATGCGATATGGATGAAGATGGTATCTATGGTGAAGCTGATGTGGAATTTGAGATCAACGATTATGTTGTAACCATTTCTGCCGGTGGCGATCCTGACGAACTTATTTTCGAAAATTTCGGTGCTTATGGCGTTGAAGTAGTTGTTCCTGTTTTCTTTTTGGGTGACCTGAATGATGAACTTTTAGTAGATGACTATAACTTACCTGGAACTACCATCTATTTTGATGCAGATGGTCTTGTAACCAGAGGAGAGGTTGGTAATATTGAGTTTGATCTCGATTATACAGCGAAAGACGGCCCTGTAATTGTTCCTTGTCAGGCTGAATTTGTGAAAATTTAAGCTTAAAATTTTATAAAAACACCCCGATATGTTCGCATATCGGGGTGTTTCTTTTTATAAGCCTGTCTAATTTTCCTACTTTTGTTGAGTTATGAACTTGCGACTCTCAATTTTTGTGACCCTTTGTGGATTTTTGATCATTTCCTGTAAAAAGGAAGATACTATATCTCCTGTTATTCTTGTTAATGCAGACCCGAATAGTATTCACTACCGCACCGAACCATACATAGATGCAGGAGCCGAGGTAGCAGATAATCATACTTGCGACCTTTCTGCATCCCTTCAGGTTATAAATGAAGTTGATATCAATCACTATGGAACCTATTCCGTTACCTATGTAGTGGAAGATGAGGCGGGAAATACAAGTCAGGAAGTTCGTAATGTGGAGATCATACTTCCGTTATACGATTATTACCATCAGAATTATTCTGCTTTTGATACCTGTACTTCAGGAAATTATTTTTATACCGGATTAGTGCAAGATTGCGATTGTGAAGATTTTGTGGTTACGGTCGCTAATATCAGTAATCTCGGATTATCCGCTTCATTTAATTTACCCGTTTACGGTCAATACAATCAATTTCTCACACTCGATACCATTAAAGCAGCGATTTCTTTTAACGGTATTGGTACCATGAGTTCGGGTGCTGATACCATAAATTGGGAATATATAATTCAGGATTCAATCAGCTCTGATGTTTGTCGTTCTGTATGGATAAAAGAATAATAACAGAATGTGAAAACAGTTCTGTAATTTTACTAAAGTAGTTATGGTCAGAAAAATTAAATATTGTTTCTATTTGTGTCTTCTATCGGGTGCACTTTTTGCGCAAAATGCACAACGTATCCCTGATGAATTAATAGTACAATTATTTAAGGATGTATCGATAGAAAATGTTGTTTCAAAAATTAATTCTGATAATGCATTACAAATAAAAATAAATAAAACACTTTCTGAAAGACTGAATATTTATACAATAAATTTTGATGCTGAAATTATAAATGCTGAAAAGATCTATAATATTTTTTTCACACACCCACTTGTTGCAAATGTGCAATTCAATCATGTTACTCAACAGCGTTCTCTTCCGGATGATCCTCTATTTTATCAGCAATGGAATATGTATAACGATGGCACCACAGGAGGTTTGGAAGATTCGGATATAGATGCGGAACTTGCATGGGATATTGCAACCGGTGGATTAACTGCGCTTGGTGATACTATTGTTGTTGCAGTTGTAGGAGAAGGCGCTGAATTTGACCATGAGGATCTTAATTATTGGAAAAATTATAATGAAATACCTCTTAATTTAATAGATGATGACGGCAATGGTTACATAGATGATTATGATGGATGGAACTCAACAGATACGAATGGAATTGTTCCTGATAACAGATTTCACGGTTCGCACGTTGCAGGAATTATTGGTGCAAAAGGAAATAATGGAATTGGCGTTGCAGGCGTAAATTGGAATGTTAAAATATTACCGGTGCATAATATTTCCAATGAAGCAGATGCAGTTGCATCTTATTCTTATGTTTTTGTTATGCGTGAATTATATGATCAAACGGATGGTGCAAAAGGGGCTTTTATTGTTGCAACAAATTCTTCCTTCGGAGTTGATTTTGGAAATCCGGATTCTTTTCCTATCTGGTGTGCAATGTACGATTCATTAGGATCACTGGGAATTTTAAGCGTAGGCGCCACTGCAAATTTTTCGGCGAATATTGATGTTATTTTAGATATACCAACTGCTTGTCCATCCAATCATTTAGTAACAGTAACAAATATAGATAAAGCAGATAATTTATTTATTGCGGCTTACGGGCCAAATTCCATTGATCTGGGCGCTCCGGGACAATTAGTATATTCCACCCAACTCGATAATTTATACGGATTTCAATCCGGCACTTCTATGTCGGCTCCACACATTGCCGGAACAATTGCTTTATTGTTTTCTGCAGCTTGCGAAAAATTTATGTTGGATTATAAATATAATCCTTCATCCATGGCCTTGTTACTGAAAGATTATATTTTAAATGGAGTTGATTTTGTAGATGATCTGAATGGAATAACCGTTAGCAACGGAAGATTAAATGTATTTCACGCATTAAATAATTTAGTGGAAACAGGATATTGTTCCGGTGATAATATTGATGATCAAAATACTGCTTTCGCATTAAATTGTTACCCAAATCCGGTATCCGAAAAATTATTTATTTCTTCCAATAATATATTAAAAGAAAGTTTACTGATAAATATTTTTAATGAAACTGGACAGTTGGTTTATTCAAATATTATTTCAGAGCCATCTGAGTTGTCAATGGGTTTATCTGTTGATGCCTTCCCGGATGGATTGTATTTTTTGAGAATTAATGAGTTAAATTCTCAAAATAAATTTACTTCCAGTTTTATCATTCAACATTAATTATAACTTTTTAGTGCATGGACAAAAGATGGGTGTTTAAGGAAACAGATGAGGATAAGGTGAATTCTTTGCAACAGCAATTAAAAGTAAATCCGATCATTTGTAAACTGCTTATTCAACGTGGAATTAACACATTTGATGAGGCAAAAAAATTTTTCAGACCAACAATTGATGATCTGCATGATCCTTTTTTAATGAAGGATATGCAAAAAGCTGTTGATCGGATCGTATTGGCAATTTCAAAAAACGAAAGAATTTTGGTGTTTGGCGATTACGATGTGGACGGTACTACATCTGTAGCTTTAGTATTTTCTTTCTTTCGGGAAATATATTCCAATTTGGATTATTACATCCCCGATCGTTATCATGAAGGATATGGTATTTCTTTTAAAGGAATTGATTATGCAAAAGAAAATAATTGCACCCTTATCATTGCTTTGGATTGCGGCATAAAAGCAAATGATAAAGTGGATTATGCCAATGAACGAAATATTGATTTTATTATTTGTGATCATCACATTCCGGGAGATAAGGTACCTGATGCAGTTGCTATTTTAGATCCGCATCAAAACGATTGTAATTATCCTTATAAGGAATTAAGTGGATGTGGCATTGGATTTAAATTGGTACAGGCTTTTGCAATTCAACATAATATTGCCATGGAAAAAGTTATTCCTTTGCTTGATCTGGTGGTGGTGAGTATTGCAAGTGATATAGTTCCTATTACCGGTGAAAATCGTGTACTGGCATTTTGCGGATTGGAACAATTAAATAAAAATCCACGACCCGGTTTAAAAGCATTGATAGAAATTACAGGATATAATGCACCGCTTTCTATTTCTAATATAGTATTTGGACTTGGCCCAAGAATTAATGCAGCAGGTCGCATGGACGATGCAAATAAAGCAGTGCGGATGTTGGTTTCTGATTCGGTGGAAAAAGCAAAAGATGGCGCTGATATTTTACAGGAAAAAAATGTTGACAGAAAAGAGATAGATAAAAAAATAACACTCGATGCAATTCGTATGTTGCAGGAAGATGAAAATGTTGCAAATAAAGTAACTACGGTTTTGTGCAGCAACGAATGGCATAAAGGTGTGGTTGGAATTGTTGCTTCGCGGCTTTTAGACCATTATTACCGGCCTACCATTTTACTTACAGAATCCAATGGAATGCTTTTTGGAAGTGCGCGTTCTGTTAAAAATTTTGATATCTACGAAGCCATTAAACAATGTAACGATCTGTTGGACCAGTTCGGAGGACATATGTACGCTGCAGGCTTGTCGATGCGTCCTGAAAATTTCGAAAAATTTAAACAGCGTTTTGAAGAGGTAGTAAAAGCAACTATTAAACCTGAACAATTAATTCCGGAAATTGAAATTGATGCTGCTTTGGAATTAAAAGATATCACAGAAAATTTTAATAATATCATTAAACAATTTGCTCCTTTCGGCCCACAAAATATGTATCCTGTATTTATGACCGGTAAATTGAAAAATAGCGGCAAGTCAAAAATTGTTGGCGACAACCACTTAAAACTGAGCATTAAGGACAATAATTTATACAATGTGGAAGCCATCGCTTTTCAAAAGGGTAATTATTTTAATGAAATTGCAAAAGGTTCAAGTTTTGATCTTTGTTATACCATTGAAGAAAATAATTTCAGAGATATGAAAAGTTTGCAGCTTAATGTGAGGGAAATAAAGATTAATTAAATTCAAATTAAATATTAGTTTGTGATATTACGTGCAGAAAAATTAATAAAAAAGTATAAGAACCGGACAGTTGTGAACGAGGTAAGTGTGGAAGTGAATCCGGGTGAGATCGTGGGATTATTAGGTCCGAATGGTGCCGGTAAAACCACCTCTTTTTATATGATAGTTGGGTTGATAAAACCTGTTTCAGGAAAAGTTTATCTTGATAATAAGGATATTACTGATTATCCGATGTATAAAAGAGCACAATTAGGAATTGGATATCTTCCACAGGAAGCCAGTGTATTCAGAAAAATGAGTGTCGAGAACAATATTGCAAGTGTGTTGCAGATGACAAAACTGAGCAGGCAAGATCAAAAGAAAAAATTAGAAACACTAATAGGAGAGTTTGGTTTAGAGAATGTGCGAAAAAGCAACGGCGATGTTTTAAGTGGTGGCGAAAGAAGAAGAACTGAAATAGCCAGAGCACTTGCCACTGACCCTAAATTTATTTTGTTGGATGAGCCCTTTGCCGGAATTGATCCTATTGCAGTGGAGGATATTCAGCAAATAGTGGAAAAACTAAAATTTAAAAAAATAGGCGTTTTGATCACCGATCACAATGTACAGGAAACCCTTTCTATTACTGATCGCGCGTATTTATTGTTTGAAGGGAAAATTTTAAAACAAGGCTCGGCCGAGGATCTTGCAAACGATCCTCAGGTGCGAAAAGTGTATCTTGGTCAAAATTTCATTTTGCGCAAAAACTTACGCAATGAAGAGAATACGGTTACTCCAATTTAATAATTAGATAGGAAGTAGCTATTTTTAATGTATTGAGTTTATTTTTACGGCAATAATGCACATTATTCACTCTATTACCTCCACCATTTTTAAGCGGCATGTTAGCCGCATCCAATCTGCTGTGAATGATCCTGTAAGGGCGCAGGAAGAAGTATTTAAAAAATTAATTTCAGGTGGTGAAAATACGGAGTGGGGGAAAAATCACGACTATAAATCTGTAAAGAATATCAGCGATCTTAAAAACAGGTTTCCTGTGCAGGATTATGATACAATAAAACCCTATATCGACCGATTAATGCAGGGGGAACAAAATATTTTATGGAATGAACCCATTATCTGGTTTGCAAAATCGTCGGGCACTACAAGCGATAAAAGTAAATTTATTCCCGTAAGTCAAAATGCTTTAAAGGAATGTCACTACCAGGGAGGAAAAGATGTGATCGCCATGTATCTGCACAATAATCCTTCATCCAAATTATTTACCGGCAAAACTTTATTGATGGGTGGTAGTCATCAGATCAATAAATTAAATCAGTTTTCAAAATTTGGTGATGTAAGTGCAGTTATGATGCAAAATATGCCAATGCTTTCCCGATATGCAATGACCCCTTCTCTTAAAATTGCATTAATGGATGAATGGGAAAGTAAAATTTCTTCCATGGCAAATCATACCATCAATAAAAATGTTACGAGTATTGCCGGAGTGCCAACATGGACCATCGTTTTGATTCGCAGGTTATTTGAACTTACAGGAAAAAATAATCTAAATGATATCTGGAAAAATCTGGAATTATATATTCATGGTGGGGTTAGTTTCAAACCATATAGAAATCAGTTTAAAGAATTAATTCGAGGCGACAACATGCATTATGTAGAAACCTACAATGCGAGCGAAGGATTTTTTGCATTTCAGGACAGATTATTATCTGAGGAAATGTTATTGATGCCAGATTACGGAATTTATTACGAATTTATTCCGCTCGAAGAATTTGAAAAAGAGGATCCAAAAACTATTACCTGGGAGAATGTGGAATTGAATAAAAATTATGCTATCGTTATTTCTACGAATGCAGGATTGTGGAGATATAAAATTGGTGATACTATAAAATTTACTTCAAAAGATCCTTACAGAATTAAAATAACAGGCAGGGTGAAACACTTTATCAATGCATTTGGGGAGGAAGTGATAGTGGACAATTCAGATAAAGCAATTGAGGAAGCAAGTGTGCGCACTAATGCAAAAGTTACCGAATACACTGCCGCACCTATTTATATTGAAGGTAATGAAAAAGGCGGGCACGAGTGGATAATAGAATTTGAACAGATGCCAAATGATTTAGAACTATTTATTAATACTTTGGATGCTACACTTAAATCGGTAAACAGCGATTACGAAGCAAAAAGACATAAGGACCTCGCGTTAAAAATGCCTGTGGTGCATGTTGCAAAAAAAGGCGCATTCTACGAATGGCTTAAATCGAAGGGTAAATTGGGAGGGCAACACAAGGTGCCGAGGCTAAGTAACGAACGCAATTATCTGGAAGAGATCAGGAAGTTTATATGATATAAGGAAGAATCGAAGGGAGAAGAATCGAACCCGCCTGCTAACCGCGTCGGGCAGGGGGAGAAGGTTAAGGGTCTAAGGGAAAAAAGGAAGGAAGGTTGGTAAGATCTAAAAAGAGGACTCGATTATACATGAAAATATCACAACAATCATTTTATTGCAACAAGAAGAGATTAGGTTTTTATGTCTAACTTTGGTTTAAACACCCAAAAACAGATTCATGGATAAATACACTGCCATTTTGATCGATGATGAAGAGCCTGGTCGCAGAAACCTCAGTGTTCTTTTGGAAAAATATTGCCCTGAAATTGAAATAATTGCCGAAGCTTCCAACGCTGCTGAAGCAAAGGAAAAAATTTTATCGCTTACCCCTAATGTATTGTTTCTCGATATTAATATGCCCGAATTAAATGGGTTCGACCTCCTTGATTCACTTGCCAAAAAAGATTTTGCAGTAGTTTTTGTTACGGCACATAAAGATCATGGAATTCAGGCGGTTAAGGCAGGGGCGATAGATTATATTTTAAAACCAATTGTAATAAAAGAATTACAACAGGCTGTAAATAAAATAACCGATCATTTCGATCAGAAAAAATCGGATCTTGTTACAGAAAATGAGAAACCAGGTCGAATAACTCTAAGCCATACCGGCGGTTTCAGTGTAATTGAAATGAAGGATATCGTAAGGTTGGAAGCTGAAAGTAATTACACGCGTGTATTTGTGCAGGAAAAAAAATCGTATTTCGTATCAAAGCCACTAAAAGTATTTGAGGATAATTTAAAAGACAATATTTTCTTCCGCGTGCATCGATCTTATATAATTAATCTCCTTTTTGTAAAAGAATTTTTGCGGGAAGATGGTGGTGTTATCGTAATGGTGGATGAAGCCAAAATTCAACTTCCCAAAGCACGTTATAGCGATTTTATGGATGCAATGAAAAAATTATCCATTTCAATTTAAGGTTCGAAGTTGAAAACACTCCTTTATAAATATTGTTTTTCTTTTTTAGCGATCATTCTGTTTATTCCTATTGTTCAAGCTCAATTATTTCCGGCAAGACAATATACTGCGGCAAATGAACTTGCCAATTCCAATATATATGATATAACGCATGATGCCCGCGGCTATCTCTGGTTTGCCACAGAACGTGGCGTGAGCCGATTCGATGGCTTTAAATTCACCAATTATTTATTTAAGGAAGGTATAGATGGCTCAATTGTGTATGCACTTGCCGAAAGTGATAAAGGTGAATTTTTCGCAGCAACTAAATATAATGGAGTATTTAAGTTCGGGAATAACTTTAAAAAAGTGATCAATGAAAATGTTTCTCTGCAGAATGAACAAATAGCCATTGCAGGGAATTATTTTTATTCCTTAAAAAAAGGGCAATATGTTTCTGTTGTTGATCTTAAAAATCCAGGGGTGGTTACCAAACTACAATTTGAGGATCAGAATATTATCCCCAATTTTATTATTAAGGCTGGTGGAGATACAATTTTTATTGGAACGAATAAAGGAATTTACAGTGTAAAAGCCCATCAAATACCTAAATCTATTAATAAAACTTTCACAAAAGAGATATTTTCTATTTGTGTTAATAAAAATACGATCTATGCCGGTGGAGATGGAGTGTATTATATATTGGAAAACAATGTCATCACAGAAAATAAATTAAATTTAGGAGGAATAATTAATCGTTTATTGGCAGATAGGTATGGCAATATTTGGTGTGCCACCTTTCCACAAAACAACCTTATATTAATAAGTAAAGGATTGGAAACGGATATCTCCTCTAAATTGGGAATTAATGGAATTTCCGTCAACAAAATATTTGAAGACGCAGAAGGAAATATCTGGCTGGGAACTTATGGCAAAGGCGCGTTTTGTATTCATCATTTATACTGTTCTAACTTCACAAATAGCGACGGGCTCGTAAATGAATATATTACTGCACTGGAGACTGATCCGGAAGGTAATCTGTTTATTGGTAGTTACGATGGTCTTTATTATTTGAAGAATAATATTATTAAACAACAAAAATTATTTCCGGGAACTTTGGAATTTATTCGGGGAATTGAAGTTAATAATCATCATTTATTTGTGAATATTGCCGGCTTTAAAAACCCGGGATTAAATTTAACAACCACAAATTTAAATGGTATTGAACAAACATATCTGTTAGCAAGTAGTTCCATGATAAGTAATAACACTATTTATTACAGCAAATGGGATAAAAAATTATGGAGTGCTCCTGTAACTGATGGAAAAATTGGAAACGGCACTGTAATGTTTTATGATTCAACTGCGGTATGGAGAAGAATAAATGCATTATTTCAGGACAAAAAAAATAATATTTGGATAGGCACCACACATGGTTTGTATATTTTAGACCCATCAGGAAAATATCAAAAAATAGATACCGGTTTTTATAGTACTAATATTTCCAAATTTATGTACGATGGAGATAACAACATTTTAATAGGAACTGATCATGGTTTAGTAAAATATAAGAACGGAAGTTTTCAAACTTTTAAAAGTTTAAAAGGGAGGAATATTGAAAATATTACTTCTTTCGAAATGGATGCCAATAATAGAATTTGGATCGGGACTTTAGCTGGGTTATATATTATGGATGACGATGCAATTATGCAATTTGATACTCGAAATGGACTCCTATCCGATGAAATAAACGCATTGGAATACGACGAAAAAAATAATTATATATGGATTGGAACAACTTTCGGAATGTCGAGAATTGATATTGATGCATTTAATAAAACTAAGTTTAATGCACCCGCTGCAATATTTAAAAGCATAAGAACACCTGATTCTATTTATAGAAATATGGAAAACCAAACGGATGTATTTTTGCCTTATACCACCACTAATTTCACTATAAGGTTTTCAGCAATTCATTTTTCGGCACCGGAGGGAATAAAATTTCAATATAAATTTGATGATGCGGAATGGCAGCCGTCGGTAGGACGTCAAATTGAATTTGCCTCCATTCCGTACGGAAAACATATACTTTATCTCAAATCAATTGGAGAGCGCGATCTGGAAGGCCCGATCGCTAAACTGAACATTACAGTGCAAACTCCTTTTTGGGCTACAAGTTGGTTTAAAATTCTGGTGGGTTTTATTATTGCACTTTCTGCATATCTGATCTTGAGATGGCAATTTGAAGCCGTACGAAAAAAGCAACAGGAAAAACTGGAGTTGCAATCGAAAATTTCTGAACTTCGACATCAGGCTCTTGCAGCAAGTATGAATCCGCATTTTATTTTTAATGCACTCAATTCCATTCAACATTTTATTAATGCACATAATACAGAAGAGGCTACAGAATATCTCGGAAAATTTGCGAGACTCATTCGCATGATGCTCGACTCAGGCGGAAAAACTTTTGTCCCCTTAAGTGAAGAATTGGAGCGATTAAATTATTATCTCGAACTTGAAAAAGTTAGATTCGGAAATAAACTTAATTATAAGATATCTGTTGATGAAACACTCCTGAATGAAGAGATAGAAATACCTAATATGGTGATCCAACCACTGGTGGAAAATGCACTTTGGCATGGATTACTAACAACCAACAGAAATGGAGATCTGAATGTATCCTTCGAAAAGTTAAATGGTTCCATAAAGGTTCTGGTAGATGATAATGGTATTGGAATAAATGAAAGTAAAAAACGCAAAAAATCAGGACATAATTCACTCGGAATTCAGATGATTCGGGAAAGGCTGGAATTACTCAATAAATTAAGCGGATATCAGGCAAATATCATTATTCATGATAAATCTGATTTTAATCCCGACGACCACGGCACTTTGGTGCAGGTAAACCTGATGTAAGGGCTAAATTCCCCGTTTATTAATAATTTCTACATCACTTCGCTAAGTTAAAACACTACTTCACATGATATTTACCGTATTTCGCTCAAAGTGGGTTGTGGAATCCGTCTGGTTTTGGTCTCTTTACATATGGAAGCACAGATCCCCATGAAAACCAACTGTGTTAACACGTAAAGGGGGTTCCTATTGAAACACTCCCATGAAAACCAATAAATCCTAAACTTTGAAGGTTAGGCTGAATAATGATACTCCAGTTGTTATTCAAAAATAAAAAGGCGGCTCCCTCATGTCGCCTTTTTTAATTTAATTTATCACAGAATGTATTTTAAATAAAAAACCCTCTCAGTATGTACTGAAAGGGTTTATTTTTTTATTCTTATGTGATCAGAAATTTATTTTAGAACTTTTATAAGGTTCGTTTTACTTCTACTTCTTCGTAACCCTCTATCTGATCGCCAACTTCAATATCATTAAAGTTATTTATCGTCAATCCGCATTCCATTCCTGAAGGAACTTCTTTTGCATCATCTTTAAATCGTTTCAGTGAGCTGAGTGTTCCGGTATGTGTTACAATTCCATTGCGCAATACACGTATTTTGGTTTGACGGGTAATTTTGCCTTCCGTTACCATACAACCGGCAACAGTTCCAACCTTGGAGATCTTAAAGGCTTCACGTACTTCCACGATACAAGTAACTTTTTCTTCCAATTTAGGAGCAAGCATACCCTCCATGGCTGCTTTGATCTCTTCAATTGCATTGTAAATGATACTGTAAAGTCTTATTTCCACACCTTCTTTTTCTGCTAATTTTCGCACGGCACTGCTCGGACGAACCTGGAAACCAACTATTACTGCATCAGAAGCGGAAGCAAGCATTACATCGCTTTCTGTAATCTGACCAACACCTTTAAATATTGCATTTACCTGCACTTCTGCAGTGGTGAGTTTTAATAAACTATCTGTCAATGCTTCCATTGAACCATCCACGTCGGCTTTGATAATGATATTCAATTCTCTGAAAGTACCAAGAGCCTTGCGTCGTCCAATTTCTTCGAGGGTAATATGTTTTTTCGTTCTTATACCTTGTTCGCGAAGGATCTGGCTGCGTTTATTTGCCACATTTTTAGCTTCTGCCTCATCGTCGAAGGTTTTGAATTTCTCACCTGCCTGAGGTGCGCCATTTAAACCTAAAACAAGTAATGGAGTGGATGGACCAGCTTCCGTGATGCGTTTGCTTCTTTCATCAAACATCGCTTTCACTTTACCATAATAAGGTCCTGCAACCATCATGTCACCAACTTTAAGTGTTCCTTCCTGCACCATGATATTGCTCACATATCCTCTTCCTTTATCTAAGGATGCCTCTATAATAGTTCCTATTGCTTCTTTATTTGGATTTGCCTTTAGGTCGAGTAATTCAGATTCTAATAATATCTTTTCCAAGAGTGTTTCGATACCGATTCCTGATTTTGCAGAAATTTCCTGGCACTGAAACTTACCTCCCCAATCCTCAACTAAAACATTCATTTGAGAAAGTTGTTCCTTTATTTTATCAATATTGGCACCAACCTTATCAATTTTATTTAATGCAAAAACCATTGGAACGCCGGCTGCCTGAGCATGGCTGATCGCTTCCTTGGTTTGCGGCATCACCTGATCATCGGCAGCAATTACAATTACTGCAATATCGGTCAATTTAGCTCCGCGTGCACGCATGGCAGTAAAGGCCTCGTGACCCGGAGTATCTAAAAATGCTATTCTTTTTCCGTTTGGAAGATCCACTTCGTATGCACCGATATGTTGTGTGATTCCACCTTTTTCACCCGCAACAACATTTGTTTCACGGATATAATCCAACAAAGATGTTTTACCGTGATCCACGTGACCCATGATGGTAACTATCGGCGGACGATGTTCCAACAATGCAGGATCCTCTTCAGTAGTTTCCTCCTCCAGATCGTCTTCGGTTGCATTGATGAATTGCACTTTATATCCGTTCTCATCGGCAAGTAGTTCGATGATCTCCGCATCCAATCTTTGGTTTATGGAAACCATCATACCTAAGTTGAAACAACTTTGAACCAGATCGGTAGGTGAAACATTCATCAAACTCGCCAACTCGGAAAGTGAAGTAAATTCCGCAACTTGTAATACATTGCTTCCCGCTGCTTCTGCTTCCACTAATTCTGCAGCTTCACGGCGTTCGCGTTTCATTTGTTTACCCGCACGGGCGCCCTTTCCACGCTGAACTCCACCGCTTAATTTAGCAAGTGTATTTCTAATTTGTTCCTGTATTTTTCTTTGCGCCGCTTCAGGGTCAACAACTTCCGGTTTTTTAATGAAACGATTTGTTGCAGTACCTGTTTCTCTCGCTCTGTTTTCTTTCTGGCGCTCTTCCTCTTTTAATTTGTCAACGTTAATGCGCTCATGTTTTTTGATGCGTTTGCGCTTTTTGCGTTTATTATCGGCATTATTGGCGCCAACCTGAGTGTGTGGGCGTCTTTCGGGTTTCTTTTCTTCTTTGATCTCTATTTTTCCAACGATCTTCGGCCCTTCCAGTGTTACCTTTTTGGTCTCGATCATTTCACGCTCATCCGATTTTTTCTCTGTTTCTTCCTTAACCTGAGGAACAACAATTTCCTGTTTTTTCTCTTCTTTTATTTCCGGTTTTTCTATTTCCGTTTTTGCTTCAACAACAGGAGCTACTTCTTCTTTAACAGGTTCTTCTATCTTCGGTTCTTCTACCGGTTTTTTGGTTTTTTTCCTGTCGAGGTCAATTTTGCCAACAATTTTGATCTCCTCTACTTTTTCCTTTCTGGCCTTTATAACCTCAACTTCCGGTTCTTTTTGTTTCTCAATTACCGGAATTTCTTCTTTAATTTCTTTTACCTCAGGTACTTCCTTCTGAACAACCACTTTTTCAACCACCTCAACTTCTTCCACCTTTTTAACAGGTTCAACCACGGCAACTTCTTCCGGTTTGTCGGTTTTTTCCTTTTCCAGTTTGCGGCCAATGCCAATACTCAACGAGTCGGCCTTGCCTTTAAGGTCTTTGTCTTTGCCAAATTCCTTCAGCAACTGGTTGTACATTTCCTCCGACAGCTTAGTTGTAGGCTTTGGATCCACGGTAAACCCCTTCGATTTCAACAGGTCGGCAATATGAGATATTGCCACGTTGAATTCGCTGGCGGCTTTAGCTAATCGTATATTTTTTTCTTCTGACATTCAGTTCCTTAGGTTCACAAAGATAGGATTATCATTTCATCACACATGAAATAATTCTTAATTTACTGTTTTCAATCCTCTTCGAATTCCGATTTTAATATTTTAAGTACATCTTTTACCGTTTCTTCCTCAAGATCTGTTCTGCGAACTAGCTCGTCAGAACTAAGTTCCAACACGCTTTTTGCGGTATCGCAACCGATGGCTTTTAACTCATCCAAGATCCATTCTTCTATCTCATCTGCAAATTCATCCAGGTCAATATCATATTCCTCTTCTTCCGAATCGCGGAATACATCAATGTCGTAACCGGTTAACTGACAGGCAAGTTTAATGTTTAATCCTCCCTTACCAATTGCCAAAGAAACCTGATCCTGACCAAGATACACAGCAGCTTTCTTTCTTTCATTATCCAGCTCTATAGATGTGATCTTAGCCGGACTCAAAGCGCGTTGTATCAATAACTGATTATTATTTGTGTAATTGATGATATCGATATTTTCGTTGCGTAATTCGCGAACGATGCCGTGAATTCTTGATCCTTTCATACCAACACATGCTCCAACCGGATCAATGCGGTCGTCATAAGATTCAACGGCAACTTTTGCTCTTTCTCCCGGTGCGCGAACGATCTTTTTAATTACGATCAATCCGTCAAAAACCTCCGGAACCTCTTGTTCCAATAATTTCTCTAAAAATTTAGGATCTGTTCTTGAAACAATTACAACCGGATTGCTATTGCGGAAATCCACCTTTCTAACTACTGCTCTTAATGTTTCCCCTTTTTTATAATTATCAGCTGCGATCATTTCATTTTTAGGAAGAATAAGTTCATTGCCATCATCATCCAATAACAGGATCTCTTTTTTCCAGATCTGATATACTTCTCCTGTAATTATTTCTCCTTCACGATCCTTATATTTTTTATAAACCTCGTCTTTCTCCAATTCCATGATACGCTGCACCAAAGCCTGACGAGCCGCGAGAATGGCTCGGCGACCAAAACTTTCAATACTTACTTCCTCATAGGTTTCTTCGCCTACTGAAAAGTCAGGTTCAATTTTTAATGCATCGCTCAGAGATATCTGTGTAACCGGATTTTCAACTGTTCCGTCTTCCACGATGGAACGTTTGTGCCAGATCTCAAGATCTCCTTTTTCTGTATTTACAATGATGTCGAAATTTTCGTCGCTTTCGTATTTTTTGCGAAGCAAAGTACGAAAAATGTCCTCCAATACCTTCATCAGGGTTGGGCGATCAATGTTTTTTACGTCTTTAAATTCCGAAAAGGATTCGACGAGGTCGATACTGTTCATAGTATTTAGTTTTTAATTCAGGCCACTGTATTTAGGAGCAATTGCCTGAAGGTTTTTGTGTTATTTATGATTTTTAATGTTTTATAATATTTAGAAAGTGATCTTCTTTTTTGTTGATTTTATTTCCTCCATCGCAAATACCGCTTCTTCTATCTTTGGTTTCATTCCTTTTTTGGGAGGAGGGATATGCACTTCCAATCTCAGTTTTTCGTCGTCAGCTTCCTTTAAAATTCCTTCTTTTTTAACTCCGCTGTTTAAAACCAGCTCCACCGTTTTTCCAATATTTTTGGCGTATTGCTGCGGCACTTTGAAGGGATTTTCCATTCCGGGACTCGACACATCAAGACTATATTGCTGCGGAAAACTGTCATCCAGGTCAATTTGTGATTCCAGATAACGACTCAGCTTCATACAGGCCTCAATAGTAACTCCTTCCATATTATCGATAAAGATCTCGTATTTATTTACCGAAGGATTGATCTTCACATCCACCAGAAAACATCCCAGTTCTTCCAGTTTTGGTGCCATCAAGGCTACTATTTTTTCCCTGTTGCTCATGTTCCAGAAACAAAAGAGGGGACTTTTTAGTGTCCCCTCTCTCGAAGTAGGTGCAAATATAGGTAGAATAGTTGAGAGTTCAAAACGTGACGTGGCAATCGTGAATCGTGAGCCGTGAATCCGGCTTAGGACTATAGGGTTGGCAGGGTTTACAAGGTTTGCAGGGTTTGCAAAGGTTCAATTCAGAGGAAAATCTTCAGGGCTGTCGATCTGTTTAATGTTCTTTATTCCTTGTTCTTTATTCGATATTTCTTTTGGGTCCCATTCGAAGGTTAATCCTCCGGGTAGTCGATCCGATGGCCCCCTACCCCATAGGGGAGTAAGTTTATAGTTGCATTGAAAGTACACCTCGAAGGAAAATCTTCAGGGGTGTATATCCGATTATTATTTTTGGCCCCCTACCCCATAGGGGAGTAAGTTTATAGTTGCATTGAAAGTTCACCACGAAGGAAAATTTTCCGGGTTGTGGATCCGATTATTATTTTTTATTTTTTGATTGTTATTGGATATTAATCCTTGTTCACTACGGAGGAAAATCTCCTGGGTTGTCGATCTGTTTAATGTTCTTTATTCCTTGTTCTTTATTCGATATTATTTTTTCAAGGTCTGAAGCGAAGGAAAATCTCCCGGCCATCGATCCGATTAATATTTTTGGCCCCCTACCCCATAGGGGAGTAAGTTTATAGTTGCATTGAAAGTTCACCACGAAGGAAAATTTTCCGGGTTGTGGATCCGATGGCCCCCTACCCCATAGGGGAGTAAGTTTATATTTGCATTGTAAGTACACCTCGAAGGAAAATCTTCAGGGGTGTCTATCCGATTATTATTTTTGGCCCCCTACCCCATTGAGGAGTAAGTTTATAGTTGCATTGAAAGTTCACCACGAAGGAAAATTTTCCGGGTTGTGGATCCGATTATTATTTTTTATTTTTTGATTGTTATTGGATATTAATCCTTGTTCACTGCGGAGGAAAATCTCCCGGGTTGTCGATCTGTTTAATGTTCTTTATTCCTTGTTCATTATTCGATATTATTTATCAATGTCTGATTCGAAGGAAAATCTTCCGGGTTATGGATCCGATTATTATTTTTTATTTTTTGATTGTTATTGGATATTTATTTTGCTCTTCCATTTATTCCCTAATATTTCAGCACCATATCAATAATTACAATTTCACTATCATTATTAAAATGTTCCGGTAATAATTGATCATCGTGATCGGTAAAGGCTGCTATTTTATAACCTTGTAATTGCAGTTCATTAATTGTAAGAGAATCGGGGCAAATAGAATAAATATTCTGATCGGAATAAAACATAGCTTCTATTTGTTCATTCGGCTTAGCATTAAAAATGATATAATTTCCTTTCAGGTAAGTATCCAGTTTTCTATAGATATCGGTGTTGTGATTTTTGACACTAATATTTTCGTAATTATAAATTGCTATTCCGCGCTCATGAAACTTTCGGAGGGTTTCGTATTTAAGTAAAAAATAGCAACTGATTATCAATAAGGTAAATACGATAACTTTTGTAAAAATGGGATTGATTTTTCGCGATAGTAATTGGAGGAGGAGATCAAAATTGAAACCAACCGCCAAAAAAATTAAGGGTGCAATTACAAAAACATATCCTATTATTTTGGTGGAAACTATTATGGAAAAGAAAAAATAAATGATCAGTATTCCCGATATAATAATGGTTTTAAAATGATTGGGAATGGAAGATCGTACGAGTATGAATATTCCCGTAATCAAAAGAGCTAAAATAAACAAGGTATAATTCTCATTGAAATGGATAAAATAAAAGGTAAAATCGCCGATATGTCCCTCCACGGCTTTTCCAACATGCAAATTGGTAAATTCCCTTTCGTAGGATGATTCCAAGGGGAAATGCAGAGCAATATATATCTGCCAGGGTAAAAACACACAGGTAGTGATAGCAACACCTAAAAACAGGGCTTTTAAATCTTTTAAACGAAGATGTCTGCCTTTAGTAAATAAAATAAATAATCCCCAGCATGCATACGCGAGAAGTCCGGTGAGCCATTTCACAAGAATTGCGGCACCTGAAAATATTCCTATTGCTACCAGCCAATACCATTTTTTATTTTGGAGATATTCCATTAAACTCCAGATGGAAGCAGTTACGTAAAATAAAAATGCTACATCGTTATGATCCATTCCGATTGCACCTGTTGTTTGTTCGATGGAGAAAAAGGAAAATGAAAACAGCATTGCGGCACAAAAACCAACAAGAGATTTTTTCATTAAAAATCCCATACGAAATAAAAGCAGTGTTAAACATGCACAGAGAAACGCACTTGGAAAACGAAGGCCAAATTCATTAACTCCAAATATTTTCATGCTGATAGCCATTTGCCAGAGAAACAATGGTTGTTTATGTAACCAGATATGATTATTTGACCAGTCTTTATAATTATAATCTAAAACCGGCTCTGTCCTCAACATGGGAGCCAATGGCTTGCTCATCATATTTTTTGCAACAAGTGCGTGATATTTTTCATCAAAGTCGTGTAAATAATGATCCTGAGATATATAATGAAAACGAATAAATAATGCAGAACAAAAAATAAAAAAGCCCGTGATCAGGTATTTTTTATAACTAAATAAAAAAATTGCAGTCAGCGCACAAATTAAACTCACTATAAATAAGATCATAGTTTCGTGGGATTTTTTCGCATATGAGTAAAAGTATGAATTTTTGAAGAAATAGGACATAGGACGTAGGACATAGGACGTAGGACATATGACATAGGACATATGACATAGGACATAGGACAGTTCTGAGTTTGAAAACGTTTTTAGGGTTGGTAGGGATTGAGAGGGAGGAATATATATCGGGTTGTGGATCCGATTGATGTTCTGGGCCCCGACCCTATAGGGGAGTAAGTTTATAGAGTTGGCAGGGTTTGCAAAGGTTAGCAGGGTTTGCAGGGATTCACTGCGGAGGAAAATCTTCAGGGTTGTTGATTTGTTTATTGTTCTTTATTCTTTGTTCTTTATTCGATATTTATTTTCAAGGTTTGCTTCGGAGGAAAATCTCCCGGCTGTCGATCCGATTATTATTTTTTATTTTTTGATTGTTATTGGATATTTCTCAGGGTTCACTACGGAGGAAAATCTTCAGGGTTGTTGATTTGTTTATTGTTCTTTATTCTTTGTTCTTTATTCGATATTTATTTTCAAGGTTTGCTTCGGAGGAAAATCTCCCGGCCGTCGATCCGATTATTATTTTATATTTTTTGATTGTTATTGGATATTCCTCAGGGTTCACAACGGAGGAAAATCTTCAGGGTTGTTGATTTGTTTATTGTTCATTATTCTTTGTTCTTTATTCGATATTTATTTTCAAGGTTTACTTCGGAGGAAAATCTTCCGGGCTGTCGATCCGATTATTATTTTTTATTTTTTGATTGTTATTGGATATTCCTCAGGGTTCACTTCGGAGGAAAATCTTCAGGGTTGTCGATTTGTTTATTGTTCTTTATTCTTTGTTCTTTATTCGATATTTATTTTCAAGGTATGCTTCGTAGGAAAATCTTCCTGGTTGTTGATTTGTTTATTGTTCTTTATTCTTTGTTCATTATTCGATATTATTTTTCAAGGTTTGATTCGGAAGAAAATTTCCAGGGTTGTCGATACAATTAATGTTTTTGGCCCCCTACCCCATAGAGGAGTAAGTTTATAGTTCCATTGAAAGTTTCAATTCGGAGGAAAATCATCCAGGTAGTCGATCCGATTATTATTTTTTATTTTTTGATTGTTATTGGATATTCCTCAGGGTTCCCAACGGAGGCAAACCTTACGGGATGTCGATTTGTTTAGAGATCTTTATTCCTTGTTCGATACCTGTCCGCCCTTTGGCGGATTCGATATTATTTTTCAAGGTTTGCTTCGGAAGAAAATCTCCCGGCCGTCGATCCGATTGATATTTTTTGATTGTTATTGGATATTCCTCAGGGTTCACAACGGAGGAATATCTCCAGGGTTATCGATCCGATTTATCCATGCCTGGCGACCGCTGGCAGAAAGGTTCGATATTGCCTAGTGCACTGTTTTATCTTTCCTTTTTTACCCTTATCCAACCCTTCCTTCCTTCATTTCCTTAGAACCTTCCCCTTCAATTCTTCGAATCTTCTCCCTTCGAATCTTCCTATATTTGCCCCATGATCGCAAACGACAGTGAAAAATTCAAAAAAGTGATTGGCCATGCAAAGGAGTATGGCTTTATATTTCAGAGTTCAGAGATTTACGACGGATTGAGTGCAGTATATGATTATGGCCCATATGGAGCTTTGCTTAAAAACAATATCAAGGAGTACTGGTGGAAAAGCATGGTACAGATGCACGAGAATATTGTGGGGCTCGATTCTTCCATTCTGATGCATCCAACCACCTGGAAAGCGAGCGGACATGTGGATGCTTTTAATGATCCTTTAATCGATAATAAAGATTCGAAAAAAAGATATCGTGCAGATACTTTGGTGGAGGATTATCTTGCAAAACAGGATGATAAAATAAATAAGGAAGTTGAAAAAGCGAAAAAACGTTTCGAGAATTTTGATGAGGAAATGTTTCGCACAACAAATGGTCGTGTGCTGGAAATTGCAGAAAAAAGAAATGCAGTTCATGCGCGATTTGTAAAAGCATTGAACGAGAATAATTTAGAGGAAGTAAAACAAATAATTATAGATTGTGAAATTGCAGATCCTGAATCGGGAAGCAGAAATTGGACAGATGTACGTCAATTCAATTTAATGTTCTCCACTAAAATGGGTTCTGTGGCAGAAGATGCGGATACTATTTATTTGCGTCCCGAAACTGCGCAGGGAATATTTGTGAATTTTTTAAATGTACAAAAATCCACGCGACAAAAAATACCTTTCGGAATTGCACAAATTGGAAAAGCATTCAGGAATGAAATTGTTGCGCGTCAATTTATTTTTCGTATGCGCGAATTCGAACAAATGGAAATGCAATTTTTTGTTCGTCCCGGTGAGGAATTAAAATATTACGAATTCTGGAAAGCTGCGCGCATGCAATGGCATAAAGCATTGGGAACTCCTGATTCCATGCTGAAATTTCACGATCACGATAAGGTTGCACATTATGCAAATGCAGCAGTGGATATAGAATTTAATTTTCCCTTTGGATTTAAGGAATTGGAAGGAATACATTCGCGAACAAATTATGATCTTGGTCGCCATACCGAATTCAGCGGAAAAAAATTACAATACTTTGACTCGGAGTTAAATGAAAACTATATACCTTACGTTGTGGAAACAAGCATAGGTTGCGACAGGATGTTTTTGGCGATGTTGTGCAATGCTTATGATGAAGAACCGGTGAATGAGGATACAAGAACAGTATTGCGTTTGCCGGCGGTGATAGCACCTATTAAAGTTGCTGTTTTGCCATTGATTAAAAAGGACGGATTGCCCGAAAAGGCGATGGAAATATTTAACAATTTAAAATTCCATCATCAGTGTTATTATGAGGAAAAAGATTCTATCGGAAAAAGATACAGAAGAATGGATGCCATTGGAACTCCTTATTGTATTACAGTTGATCATCAGACATTGGAAGATAATACCGTTACCATTCGTGAGCGCGATAGTATGTTACAGGAAAGAATTTCTATGAATGATGTATTAAAAATTGTAAGCGAAAAAGTGGACATGAATAATATTTTAAAGAGTTTGGTTTAATATTTTTAATTAAAATTATATGCCTTGAGTTATGTGTTAAAAATATTTTCTGTTTTCCTATTTCTATTTATTGTTTCCTGTAATAAGGAAGAGATTCCGGATGATAATTTTAATGCTTCCGAAAATTTTAACAGAACAATAAAGTTTGAAGTATACCATGTATATGATTTTTCACCGGTTTCTGATTCGGCGGTTGGCGGTGCAATAATTACAGTTTATGAAAATTATGAAGATTTTCTCACAGAATATTATCCTGATGCTACAAGAACAACCGATTCTTTAGGAAAATGTGAGATAGGAGGGTTGGATAAGGATAAATATTATATCCGCTGTGTTCATCCAGCCTTTTCTAATGTAATTGATTCGGTTACTACACCGGCAAATACAACTTCTTTTGTGGAAATGCTTTTTTATTAAAAGTAATTACTCCGCTGCATTCACAAAATGGAAATCAACCTGTAGTTTTTCCCATTTCAAACGAACTATACCGGTATTAGGAATTGCATCAGGTATTACTTCAAACAACAAATTTTCCTGCACTGTTTCAACCATGGTAGGTTTTACATTTACTCTCAATGCATCTTCACTTTGATCGTATTTAAATGCACCCCACTGCGTTTCGTTCACATTAAAAATTATGGTCCATTGTTCCGCTGTTGGAATGGTAAAAAGGGAATAGGTTCCCTTTGGGAGATTTTGCCCTTCTATGGTAACGTCTTGTGTAAATGTTATGGTAGTTGCCTCATTGGCACCTGTTCTCCAAACTTCGTCGTATTTAACAAGTTCGCCCCAAATTGGGCGGCCTTTCACTAATGGAGAACTGTAAACAATGGTTATTGTATTTGTGCCAATGGTTGCAGTTGCAGTTGCGGGAGGACTAACTCTGTTCTCCTTGTTTTGCATTTCTTCCTGGCGTTTTTCTTTAATGGCCTCCTGTGAAGAGTTTCCACATGAAGAAATAAACATGATTACGGTGATCGCAATTAAATAATTGTAAGCTTTAACGGTTCTCATTTATAATAAATTAGGTGCCGCAAAGGTAAGTATTTATTTTCAGAGTTTGATGTATCGGTTGATGATGTACAATGCAATGGCTGCGGCCAAAACTATCAGCACGGTGATCCACCACAACCACATAAGTATGCTGAATATAATTATTGCCAATACAATAAAAACAAGAATTATAATTCCTAATTGTATCCAGTCGCCGATATTCATTTGCCCTGAGTAGAAAATCTCTAAATTTTTTAAAGTAAGTATTATACTTAAAGATTTACTATTCAGGGCAAAGTTAATTAAATGATTCGGATCAATTGTAATTTAATTACAACAATCAGTTCCGCAACCGCAATCTTTCGATTTTTCGCCGTAAACGGTGATGCTGAAAATTCCGGTTTTACTTTCTTTGAAATCTTTTAATTGTTGTTCATTCAAATAATTGGATAATATCTCATCAGGAATAGTGATCGCTTTTTCTTTGTTGATCTCCACTTTTGTAAATCCTGCATTACTTATCATGGCAAGATAATCGTCTTTTTGAATTGCTCCCGAAACACAACCCGCATACATTTCTGCTTCTTTTACGATCGTTTCCTGTAAATTTCCAACCAATACAATATCCGATACGCTAAAATGTCCACCGGGTTTTATTATGCGATACATTTCGGTGAATGCTTTTAATTTATCCGGTACTAAATTCAGCACACAATTGCTCACTACTACATCTGCTTTATTATTGCTTATAGGAATTTTTTCTATATCTCCTAAACGAAATTCCACATTCTCGAGTTTTAATTTCTGCGCATTTTTTCTTGCCAGATCTATCATGGTTTCGGTCATGTCAATTCCAATAACTCTTCCGTCTTCACCAACAATGGAACGCGCAATAAATGCATCATTACCCGCACCACTTCCGAGGTCTACCACAGTATCACCTTTTTTAATTTGCGCAAATTCCGTTGGAAGTCCGCAACCCAACCCCAGGTCGGCATCTGCGAAATATCCTTCCAGAGATGTATAATCATCCGACATGATGGCATAATCAATTGTTGAACATCCACAGCCTGCACCGCAGCAAGAAGTTTCGTTTTGTGTTTTCGACTGTGTGGCAATTTCAGAATATTTTTCTTTTACCAGTTCTTTGATGTTTTGTTCGTTTTGCATAATAGTTGTTTTATATTTTTAATTAAATGTTTTTCATTAATACGATCGCTGATTCTGCGCACAATACTTTGTATTCATAAGTATTTTTTATTGTTTCGGGAATTTTATTTCTTTCCACCTTTATAAACCCATTTTTTAGAAAGAATTTTTCTGCTGTTTCTGTAAGTAAATAAATTTGTTTAATATTTTTTGATTTTGCATGTTCAATTAATGCGGAGTAAACCAACTGACCTAATCCTTGGTTGCGTTTTCCTTCAACAACTGCCAGCGAACGAAGTAATGCAACATCATCATAAATTTCCAATCCCCCCACAGCAATTATTTCCTCATTGTTCATCAAACATAAAAAATCCTTCAAATGCTTATTAATATCCTCAAAAGGCAACCCTGAATTTTTCAGAAGATTTTGAATTTCCTCCAATTGAACAGTTTCTGCCGGTTTAAGATTTATTGTTTCCATTTCAGCAACACTTAATTTCTTTAAATAATAATTGGAAAAAATTAAGCGCCATGGAACACGTTTGTGTATCGAGGCAATAACATACCCTGGGGCCATCGATTTCTCCCTTTATTAAACCCGCCTTTTTGAGTTCAGCCAGATGTTGTGAAACGGTGGATTGAGAAAGCGGCAGTTCGTCCACTATCTCCCCGCAAACACATTGGCCATTAGAGAGTATTTTGAGGATGGCAATGCGGGCAGGATGCGCCAAAGCCTTTGCTATTGCTGCCAATTGAACCTCGTCTTCCTTAAATTCCAGATGTTTTGAATAAGCCATATCTAATCTTATATCGCAAATATACGATGAAAGGTTTCAAATAAGCAAACTATTTTAAGAAAATTTTCTAAAAATCGCTAAAATGATGGTTTGTCAGACCCTTAACCTAAGTAGAAACTAATTAAATATAATTGGACCGTTTAATCAAACATTCGAAAACTCCTCAATCCTCAACTGCATCTCCTCCCATACTTCCATTTTTTTAGCATGGCTGTCCTTTAAGTTATTGTACTTGGCAAAAATATCAGCAGTATTCGGCAAATTATAAAACTCAGGATCGTTCATTTTCTTTTCTATTTCAGTGATCTCGGTTTCGAAGGCAGCAATTTCCTTTTCTGTTTTTTCAATTTCCTTTTTCAATTTAACAAGTTCGCGTTCCTTGTTTTTTTTATCATCAGAATTTTCTTTTGGTGCACTAACTATAACAGGAGTTTCTTTTTTCTTTACAGGTTTTTCTATTTTCTCCAGTTCGGCAAGAGAAGTTATTTTTTTTGCTTCCAGATAATCGTAAATATCACCGATATGTTCTTTAATGCCTTTATTTTTAAATTCAAATACACGATTCGTAATTCCCTTTAAAAATCTCTGTCGTGGGAAACCACAATTACCGTTCCTTCAAAATTCTTTAATGCATTTTTTAATACATCCTTGCTGCGCATGTCGAGGTGATTGGTCGGCTCATCCAGAATTAATAAATTGTAAGGCTCCAATAATAATTTACACATGGCAAGACGCGATTTTTCTCCTCCCGACAAAACCTTTACTTTTTTGAACGATGCTTCTCCACCAAATAAAAATGCTCCGAGTAATGTCCTGATATGGGAACGCATTTCACCCGCAGCAACTTTATCAATAGTATCAAATACGGTATCCTCACCACTTAATGTTTCTGCCTGATTTTGTGCATAATATCCAAGATTAACATTATGCCCGAGTTCCATCTCGCCGCTATATCTTTCAAGCCCTGCAATTATTTTCGACAAGGTTGATTTACCTTCCCCGTTCTTCCCCACAAAAGCAATTTTATCTCCGCGATGAATTTCAAAATCTATTTTATCGAGAATTAATTTTACATCATAGGTTTTAGAAAGGTCTTTTCCTGTTACAACCGTTTTTCCGGAGCGTTGTGGTTTTGGAAAATAAAAGTGAATGGTTGCAGTTTCTTCATCATCCACTTCTATCTCTTCTATCTTATCTAATTTTTTTATGAGTGATTGTGCAAACTTTGCTTTGTTTGCCTTTGCCCTGAATTTGTCAATTAGTTTTTCGGTGTGTTCAATATATTTTTCCTGATTTTTCTGTGCCGCTTTTTGCTGATCAATTCTTTCTTTTCTCAGCTCTACGAATTGCGAATAATTTGCAGGATAATCGTATATTTTTTTACTTACGATCTCAATAGTTCGTTTCGTTACATTATCTAAAAATGTTCTATCGTGGGAAACAATAATAATTGCTCCGGGATATGTTTCCAGATATTCTTCCAGCCATTGAATACTTTCAATATCCAAATGGTTGGTTGGCTCATCCAATAAAACCAATTCCGGTTTACTCAAAAGAATTTTCGCAAGTTCAATACGCATTTGCCAACCACCGCTGAATGTTTCCACCGGCATATTAAAATCCTCACGCATAAATCCCAATCCCATCAAAACCAATTCAATTTGTTTTTCAATGGTAGCAACATTTATGATCTCCAAACGATGAGAAACTTCCTGAATCTCATTTATCAGATCGTGGCATGAATCACTTTCGTAATCCGTTCTAACCGTAAGTTCATGTTCAATCTGATGCATACGTGCATCCAATTGCAGTGCTTCATTAAAGGCAGATTGCGTTTCTTCAAACACCGTTTTGCCCTTCATTTTACTCAGATCCTGGTGTAAATAGCCTATAAGACTGTCTTTTGGAAGAATTACCTGTCCGCTATCAGGCTTTTGAAGGCCACTCAATATTTTTAAAAGCGTGGATTTTCCGGCACCGTTTTTCCCCACCAAACCTACTCTGTCGTTCTCTTTTAAAGCGAAAGTAACCTCCTCAAATAAAAACTCACCACTAAAATGAATAGATAAATTTTGCACTGCTATCATGGTGCAAAGGTAAGGAGGATAATAAATATCTGTGAAAGAGAAGGAAAACTAGTATATAAATTTAGTTTCTGCCATTTCGCCATCTCTAATAAAGGATAAAATATATACACCTTTAGCCAATGAAGGCATTTGAAGGTTTACTGTATTTGCTCCCGCTCCAACATAAAGTTGATGTGAAGTGACAATAGCCCCATTCAAATCATAAATAATTATCTCAGACGAACCTGAAGACGGTGAAAATATGGTTAAATCCAAAAGATTTTCTGTAAATGTTTCATTATTAACAACCACAGAGGTATTCGTAATTTCACCGCTGTTAATTGCAATTATATTGGAATAGGAAAATTCTTCATTTTCATCCACCTGTTTCAATCGATAATAATTAACTCCTTCAAAGGGATCTTTATCGATAAATCCATAATTGGAATTTTGGTTTGTGGTGCCATTACCATCAACGTTTCCAATCGGATCAAATTGTAAACCGGTAGGCGAACGTTCAATTATAAAACCACTATTATTTTTTTCTAAAGCTGTAACCCAATTAAGATAATTTTTCTTATCCTGATTATATCCACTGAAACTTAATAAATCAATTGGCAACAATAAACAGTTGTTGGTAACGGTAACATTATCAGTTGCAGTATTGCCACATGCATCCGTAATAGTTAATGTATATACCGTAACACCCATAGGAAAAATTACAAATACTGGGCTGCCGGTTAAAGGCCCCGGGGTCCAGGTATAGGTATATCCCGGGACACCATAATTAGGAGTAGATGCTGACAAATACCCTGATTGATCTGCACAATTTACTACGGTATATGCAGTTGCGCCTTCTGCAAGGGCGGTTACTTCGACAGTTCTTCCCTGAACTACAACAGATTGATCTGTTATTTTAAGACAAGTACTAGTGCAGGTCGATGGTGCTCCACCCGGGCAATAATTTCTTAATAACTGAACCTCAAAAGGCACTATCTGATCTACGCAAGAAGGCGGAAAGCAGGTTACTAAGGAAGGAATGCTTGTTCCAGTTGCTGGTGTCCAAACACCACCAAAGTTACACATATTGCATATCCAATATCCACTTGTAGCACATGTGGTAACATAGGTCAAATAAATATTACTTAACCAACAACTAACCCCGCAAGCAGTTCCGGTTCTAATTGTATGATTAACGGTGCAATTTGTGAAGGTTGAATTAGCAGGTAAGGTAATATCAAATGTTAACGGGCAATAATCAGGAACATAAGCACTTCCACTTGTGCCTGCCCACACAGTTGAGACAGTTACAAAGGGGTCGATCACAATAGGAAACACCCTGTTCTCTGATGTAATCCATTTGTTATTCAAATAAATTTGTAGTAACCATTTATCATCTGCATGTTTAATTTTATAACCTATCAAATTGTTTTCAAAACCCTTATACTGAGTTGAATCCATACTATTATCATTTACTGTAAGCCCACTATATCGTATTAATTCTCGCCCGAATGCATCATTAATTATAAGTTCTCCTTTCCAGAGCCCATCACCAATAAATTCCCCCTCATATGGATCGTATTCCAAAGAATAATTGGAAGGGATATTTATAGTTTCCTCAATAATTGTATATTCACTCTCAATATCAACACTGTTTAAATTATATATTGTAAAAATGGATTCTACAGATCCTTTGCCAAATAATTCTTTCAATTCTATTCCATCCCATGCATTTTCATAAATACATCCATCTTCCCCTACCGTAACATGCGTGTTATTTATTTTTTCGTCACCGTAAGATTTTTTTAAACTAAAAAATTGATTGAATTTATATTCAAATTCCGGGGTAATTTGTATTGCTGCAAAATGGGATTCAATATCTAATCGGGTAGGATTAAGTTGCTGATTCGCATAAAAAATATGATTGTTTTCCGAAGAAGGTTTTAACCTAGGGTCAATGGTCAGCAATTCTCCTTTTTCATTTTTATAATGTAAATCGTTATAAGAAGTAACTAAAGAAAATAATTGCCCCGAGGAGTTTTTATCTACAAAATATTTGGAGTTAGGAGTTCTTTTATGAATTAATTCATAACAGTCAGTACAGGGCGCCCCATATTGTAAGGTTCCAAACTCGGGATGAGTTAGAAAATTTTCAGGGGTGAGCTGAGTTAATTCCTGATTAATCTCCTTTTGTATTTTACTAAACCCACTAAAATTATAATTTCTGTTGGGACCTAAGGATTGAACCTGTGCATAAGCCTCCCATCTCGAAATTAGTAGACAAATTCCGATAAATAAGATACAGAGAATTTTCGTTTTCATAGCAGTCCAATTAGTAACGCATCAATTTTTTTATTGGTTACTTGTGTGTTAAATTTTTCTGATTTAAATTCTATTTATTGAACTATTTTAACTAAAAGGATTGTAAAATAGCCTGAATAAATTAAGGAATAACAACTGTGTATTTCATACAAAACAGCAATAAACTACATCGGCTTTTGATTAAAAATCGAATATTATATATACTGACTTAAGCCTAATTTTGCCTAAAAATATAGTAAAATGATAATATTTCAAAAGCAAACCTTGAAATTTCTTGCTCAACTCGACAAAAACAACAACAAACCATGGTTTGAGCAGCACAGGCCTGAGTTTGAGGCAGCCAAAGCCAACTTTTTGGAATTCAATACCGAACTTATATCCAAAATGCAAAAAATGGACAATTCCCTTCTGGGGTTGGATCCTAAAAAAACGGTTTTCAGAATCAACAGGGATGTGCGGTTCTCGAAGGATAAAAGTCCTTATAAAAATAACATGGGAACTGCCATGAGTAAAGGGGGAAAAAATATGATGACAGCGGGATATTATTTCCATTTACAGCCAGGCAATAAATCATTTGCCGCAATTGGTTCCTATATGCCGGCACCGGAAATTTTGCAGAGTATAAGGCAAGAAATTGATTACGATCTCGAAGCCTTTAAAAAAATTATACAGGCTGCTTCGTTTAAAAAATATTTTGATGGATTTGATGATATTGAAAGATTAAAAACTGTTCCTAAAGGATATACCATCGATAATCCGGCAATTGAATATCTTAAGAACAGAAGTTTTGTTGTCTCCAAATACTTTACAGATAAGGAAGTTCAATCACCCGATTTTTTAAGTGAGCTTCTTAAATGTTACAAGGCAGCTTATCCTTTGGTCTTATTTTTACACAGGGCGGAAAAATGACGATGCTCATTTTTTTATAGCGGAAAATTGATTACTTTCATGCTTGAAATGCGCAGCCTCCTCCTTTTATTGCTTTTGAGCTTATCATTTCGGATCAATTTTGCCCAGAGCATAATCGCATATCCGGATACGGTGATCTGCAGTTCAGAACCTGTATGGTTATTTACAACAGTAGATGGAAGTTACGGAACAGAAGAATATACCTATGAATCGGTGCCTTATGCACCCGAACCGATTTCAGGAACTGTACATAATATGGTTGATGATACGCATGTGGGCCCTTTTTCAATAGGATTTGATTTTTGTTATTTTGGAGAGGTCTATACACAGTTTTATATTGCGTCCAACGGTTGGATCAGTTTTTTAACTCCAAGTGGAGCAATGGATGTTAACTGGACTCCCGATGGTCCCATCCCCGATGCAGCAGCAGGAGTTCCTAAAGCGGCAATATTTGGTACCTGGACAGACTGGCACTCCGGTTTGTGTACAAATTGTATTTTTCACGAAGTAGTTGGCACTGCACCTAACAGAAAATTGATTGTGAGTTGGGAGGATGTGCCTTTATTTTCCTGTACCGGTTTCGAAGGAACTTTTCAGATCGTATTATATGAAACCACAAATCAGATAGATAATCATCTCACTTCCGTTGATGTTTGTGCGGGGTGGGACCTTGGTATTGCAACTCAAGGCATATTAAATGAAGACGGAACACAGGGTTATGCTATTGCAGGAAGAAATGCCACTGCCTGGTCGGCGACAAACGAAACCTGGATATGGTTGCCAAGTGCAATTACCTGGTATGAAACAGCCACAGGTATAGAAATTGGAACAGGTGATAGTATAGAAGTATCGCCAACTGTAACCACCACTTATACCGCAGACGTAATTTTATGTGATGGAACTATTGTGTCCGACGATGTTACGGTAACCATAGTTACACCATATGATGTGGTAGTGGATGTTCAAAATATAACCTGCAACGGAGATGCCAATGCCTGGATAGATGTAGATGTTTCTGGGAATGTTAATCCTATCACTTATTCCTGGTCAACAGGTGATATAACCGATAGCATCTACGATCTTGGGCCCGGTGTTTATACAATTACCATTCAGGAAGAAGATGGATGTGCTTATTTTGAGGAGATCATCATTACCGAACCGCCATTATTAACCTTAGATACCATATTGACCGGAAACATAACTTGTTTTGGGGGGAATGATGGAATTGTGGAGTTGGATCCAAACGGAGGTGTTTTGCCTTATTTATTTAGTTTCGATGGAGTAACTTGGCAAACAGATAGCAATTTTACCACCATGTATGCAGGAGTATACACTTTTTATGTAAAAGATGCCTATGGTTGCACTGTCACTTTCAGCACTGTTGTGCTTGACCAGCCGGCACCTATTATTGTTGATGCAGGTCCCAACCAAACCGTTCCCTATGGAAGTTCTGTGATACTGGAAGCTACTTCACCATCCGACCCGATCACCTCCATAGTATGGACACCAACTGATTGGTTAAGTTGCACCGATTGTATGCAACCTACCGCTTCTCCAACATTTAATACTACATATTATATTACCATAACCGATGCAAATGGTTGCACTGCCACCGACTCTGTAATTGTTTGGGTGGATATAGATTTTAATGTGCCCAATGCCTTTACTCCAAATGGAGATGGGTTAAACGACCTGTTTAATATACAAACCGATCTTCTTATTTCTTATAGTATCACAATTTATAACCGATGGGGTTCTGTTATTTTTGCTTCTAATGACGTGAGGATAGGCTGGGATGGTAATTTTCAAGGAAAACCACAGGAAATTGGGGTTTACATTTATGAGATCAAGTCGGTTTCAACACTAAATACGCCAATATCAAAATCCGGTACAGTCACACTTTTGAGGTAAGTTTGTGCACAAAGCAGTTACTTTTGGTGCAATAGCCAATTAATTGGTTGCATGCGTGCAAATTTTTTTTTAATTTTTTTTTGGTTTTCTCGTTTTATACTATAGCTTTGTTTCAATTAATTGCGAGAGTAAGGGTTGATCGAAATTTTTATTATGTTAAAATGGAGCTTCGATTAACTAAAAATAGGTAAAGAATGCCTTTATTTTTAAAATTTCGCAAAAAAAGTTGACAAAATTGCGACTCCGATTTGCATAAGAACAATAGGGGTTATAGTTTTGCCCACATATTAGGTTATTTTATACATTATAGAATTTAAAATATTATTAACTTTAATTAATACGTCATGATTAGTAGAAAACTCACGTTTGCGGTACTGTTGCTGGTTGGCATCATTACCATTGGCCAAAGCCAAACATCTTCATTTCCTCCAAAACCTGCCAATAAATGGCAACTTGGATTGAACCTTGGAGTTCCCCAGATTCTGGGTGATATTAAATCTGAACCTTTTGGTGGTAACCACACGCCTGCTTTTGGTGTTGGTTTAAACATCCGTAAAAGTTTAGGGTATCTTTTATCAATGCGTTTGCATGGTATGTATGGGCATTGCTTACGGACAGGACTTCGTTCAAGGTTCATTTGCATTTAATAAAACACTTAATGGTGCATTTTCAAACAGCACAAATGAAAACTACTCAACAGGTGCCGATTATACCGGTAACGTTTGGGTACCAAATTACAAAACAACCATAGGTCATGGATCATTGGACCTTATGGTTAATATTAACAACCTTAATTTCCACACTGCATCATCTAAATTCTTAGTATATGCATTTGTAGGTGTGGGTGGTTTTATGTTTAATACGAAAATGGATGCGTTGAATGGTGAAACACCATATGACTACGCTGCCATTCTCGGAGCTTTCGGTTCTCAGAATACATCAGAAAAAGAGCGTATCGATGCGATACATGCTGTTTTGGATGGTGAATATGAAACACAAGCGGAAGTTGCTGCACCAGCTGCACGTGCGGAAGGTGAAGTTAGAGGAACTTGGATTCGTAACCCTAGTATTTCAGGTGGTTTCGGTTTTTCTTACAGAATCGGAACTAACATGGAAATCGGTTTAGAGCACAGAGCTTCTCATTACTTCGACGACTTAGCAGATGGTCAGCGTTGGGAATTGGATGGTGACTATACAGATCACTTTGACATGTTCCAATATACTAACCTTACCTTTGGTATCAACTTAGGTAAATCTGAATCAGTAGATCCACTTTGGGAATTAAACCCTTTAACATACTTGTATGATAAAGTTGCATCTATCGATCCTGAAAACTTATTAAAAGATTCAGATAACGACGGTGTTATCGATTACTTAGATAAAGAACCAAATACAGCAGAAGGAGTTCCGGTTGACACACATGGTGTTAGTTTAGACTCTGATAAAGACGGTTGTCCGGATTCAGAAGATCCTGAACCATTCTCTTCTCCTGTTCTTCCTATGGAAAATTGCCAAAACGTTCATGTAACAATGAATGAAGTTAAAGCATATGTTGACAAAGCTTTAGAAGGCGTAAGCCGCGATGGCGGTGGAGCTGCTGACTGGATCTTACCTTATATATTCTTTGACTTAAACAAATATGATATCCGTCCGGATGCAGTACCTACCTTAAATCAGGTTGCTGAGATCATGAACAGATACAAAAAATTAGAAGTTAATGTTGTAGGTCACACCGATACTCAAGGTAGCGAATCAATGAATATGAAATTATCTGAAAATCGTTCTAAATCAGCTATTGCTTACCTTACTAAAAAAGGTGTTCCTGAAAGCAGAATGAAGATCGTTTATAAAGGTGAATCTGAAGTTATTATTGAAGGTGCCAAAAATGATGAAGAACACCAAATGAATCGTCGTGTGGAATTCCACATCATCAAGAATTAATACTGATATATACATATAATCATGACAGCCTAAGGGGTGGAGTAATATCCACCCCTTATTTTTTTATCACAGGGTCAAGGATTTTGGATCGCGGATTTTAATGGGATTTCACTGATTGCGCGGATTTATTTTTTGGATCACGGATTTTATGGAGATTACACGGATTGCGCGGATTTATTTTTTGGATCGCGGATTTTATGGGGATTTCGCGGATTGCGCGGATTTTAGTTTGTTGAAGTAATTTTTTAGTTTTATATGGATTTAGATAATGCTTCGAATAATAATCATATCTGTAGTTTGTTTTGTTTGTACTTCTGTTAATGGGCAGAATCAAAATGTGGTGGAGAAAAAAATTCCTCATTTGTATTTTCCTTATGAGCAGGTGGAGAAAAATTCGGTGCAGGTTAAATCTGCTTCAATTATTGTGGATACGGATAATGATGGTGTGCTTGATGAATTTGATAAGGAAATAAATTCGCCTTCGGGTTTTCCTGTTGATGTATTTGGTGTTTCGGTGGATAGTGATAATGATGGTTGTTTGGATTTTGAAGATATGGAGCCATTTTCCTCTCCGGTAATTCCGATTGAAAATTGTGTTAATATAATTGTCGGCGGATGCGACATAAAATCTGACAGTGAATCAAAATGGAGGGGTCTTGATTGTCATGGAATCCCAATGATATTTTTTGATGTAAATTCAATTAATATAGGCAAAGAGGACCTCCCTGTTTTAAACCAGGTATTTGAAATATTAAAACGATATCCGCAATTTAAATTGAATGTATCCGGAAGTATCAATAATACTGAAAATGAAGAACTTATAATGGCAAGAGTAAAAATTGTAACCAAATATCTACTTAATCAGGGCATATCGGAGAATCGTTTAGTAATAAAGTTTAATATTGATAAAGAAAATAATTTGTCATCTGATTTATTAGACTCTAATGTTGCTTTTAATGTAATTCAATAATTATCATATTACCTTGACTGAATTGAAAATTTCACCTTCTTTTTTACTAGCAATTCAAAAACAAAATACCCAATCACAACTACATATTCCAAAACAATCAAATAATAATTCTCAATATAAGCAGGTGTGATATAGGTAATATAGGAAAGATAGATCAGAAACGACCAGATTATAGCATATCTAAAATTGGAGAAAACAGATAGAATTATCAGCGGTGAGAGATACCAGGGATGAATGGTAGTTGCAAATAAACAGTATAAAGAAAATGCCAATAACAAAGCGGTAAGAAAATATTGTTTTTTATAAAATATACTTAGTAGAGTTATCCCGATAACAGTGAATAGCGGTAATAATTTTCGCATTAATAAAAAAGTATCGTAGTTCGCATCCTTACCAATTATAAATCTGAAGAAATAATAACTGCTCGCATTAAATTCGAATTGCTGAAAATAGAGGTTTAAACTTCCTGCTATGTTTTTATATTGCAGGAACATGGGTAGTAAAATTATTAATGCAACCACTCCGCTGATCAAACAAAATTGTAATGTTCTTTTAAATCCGATAAATTTAAAGAACAGTGGCAACAACATCACCGGCCAAAGTTTAGAACCTATGGCGAATCCAAAGGCTATGGCTGAAAAAATATCTTTTTGTTTTACAAGATAATAAATTGATAGAACAAGAAAAAATACCATTATCGCTTCAAAATGCATGTTGCCGGTTAGCTCAAGAATTATTAATGGATTTAAGGTATAGATCAGCTGATATTTAACAGGCATTTTAAGTTGCTCCAATAATTTTGGCAACAATAAAATGGTACCTGCTTCAAACAAAAAAATGAAAAATTTGAGAAGAACAATATTTACATAAGTATTATTAAAAGATAGAAATGCAGCGCCTGAAAAAAGGAACTGACACACCGGAGGATAAATGGAAAAATATTGTTTTGAATTGAGCTCATTAAATAAATGTGTATCAACAACATTCGTAAGGTTTGTGTGATGTACGTTATCAAGAGCAATCTGTTCGGGAGAAAATGCGTATGGATTTATTCCATTTAATAATAATTTTCCATCCCAGATAAAGCGATAGAAATCGTTGGTGAGATTTGGTATGCTGAATAATAAAACGAAACGAAGGAATATTCCGAGATACCTGCCTTCTTTCACAAGATCATTAGTATCTGCATATTTTAGTAAAACAAGATAAAGACCGAAGGCGGCGCTGTAGAGAACAAATAGTTGCAGGAAATCTTCACGCGAGGTAAAATACCCTATTAATACAAAAACAGCGACCATCAGCAAATACACAGCAAATCTCCAGGTGCCGGTAATTGCAGTTTTGATCATTGTTAAGAGTTATACCTGGAATGTTTGAGCGAAAAGTAAAAGATCAATGCGAAACCGGTAAATGCAAAAATGTGGAAAGGCAATAAACCATAATCTTCATAATAAAACGCCATGATAATGCCCATTAAAAAATACATGCTGAATAATCCTTCCAGATAAGTAATAGGACTTATTTTAGTAGCAGCGTATTTCTTGTTTTTCCATAAATCTTTCCCGTTGATAATATTAAACTTAGGAGTGCGTACAAAGTCTGTTTTCTGCCCTATCCAGCCTCTGAATACCGCCCAGGCATTATGGAGGCTCATACCCATTGTAATGGCAAGGAAGATAGGAAAACGCGTGATATAGATATGTAATGTTTTACGCACTGTTTTTTCGCGTTGCATGGTGGAAATATAATAGGCATATGCAATGGCCAACGATCCTAACAAGAAAATACTCGCGTATTTAAAATAGTTGAAATCGATATAATGGTTTTTGATGAACAACAGCGGAACACTTAAAATTGCTGTTATCAGAATAAAAATATAATTCGTGGTATTAAATAAATGCGCAATTGCGTGTAATTTAATTCGCAACGGAAGTTCAGAATTCATCACACTTCTGCCTATCTTTTTCGCGGTTTCAGCGCCACCTTTGTTCCAACGGAATTGTTGCGATTTTAATGCATTCATGTCGGTAGGTAATTCAGCTGGAGCAGTAACATTTTCCACGTACTTGAATTTCCAACCTTTTAATTGAGCGCGGTAGCTTAGATCAAGATCTTCGGTAAGTGTATCGGCTTTCCATCCACCGGCATCTTCAATACATTGTTTACGCCAAACACCGGCAGTTCCATTAAAATTAATAAAATACCCTGCTGCATTTCTACCTTGTTGTTCAATGGTAAAATGCATATCCAATGCAAAAGCCTGCATTTTGGTAAGAATGGAATAATCTTTATTTAAATGTTCCCACTTAGCCTGAACCACACCAATTTTGTTATCCTCTAAAAAATAAGGAATTGTTTTTTTAAGAAAATCGGGATAAGGAGTAAAGTCGGCATCAAATATTGCGATGTATTCGCCTTTTGCAATTTTTAATCCATATTCCAAAGCTCCGGCTTTAAATCCTTTGCGTTCGGGGCGTTTTATTTGAACGATATCAATTCCAAGATTTTGGTAGTATTCTACTTTTCGAAGTGCTATTTCAAAACTTTCGTCGGTGGAGTCGTCGAGCAGTTGTATCTCTAACTTATTTTTAGGGTAATCGAAGGCTGCAATGGCATCAATCAGACGTTCAACAACGTAGAGTTCATTATAAACCGGAAGTTGAACAGTTACAAGCGGATATTCCTCTTCAGGAATTTCAAACTTTGCATCTTCTTTTGCAAGGTGCGCTTGAATTTTATGTAATGGATGGCCAAACTCAATTGCATTATGCAATAAAAGAAAAGCAGGGTAATCGCGATGGTATATATTACTATTATAGAGATTGACATGTCAATCGTTTGGTTCAAAAATATTTAAAAATGGTAGTGATGATTTTATATCCTGCCATTACTGTTCCTTTAAGGGTTCCTGTTATCTTCGATTTTCCGATGCGCGGCCTGTAATCCACTGGCACTTCTACAAAGGTCAGCTTTTTTTTGGCAGCCTTTATTTGCATTTCCACAGTCCATCCGTAATTAGTGTCCACCATTTGCAATTCCAGCAATCGCTGCCATTTTATTGCCCTGAATGGACCCAGATCACTGAATTTAGCTCCGAAAAACATTTTAATGAGAGAAGTTGCCAACCAGTTCCCAAAAATTTGTTGCGGTGCCATGGACCCTTTTATCCTTTTCCCTTTAGCTCTGCTGCCAATTACCATGTCGATATTTTGATCGATAATAGGTTGAACAAGCATTTGCATTTGTTCGGGATAATCGGAATAATCTCCGTCAATGAACACAATAATATCGGGTTGCTCTTCTTTTGGCTTGTTTTTGATATAGTTAATACCCTTTAAACAAGCCGACCCGTAACCCTTTCTTTCTTCTAATAGAACAGTAGCGCCCTTTTGGTGTGCAATTTCAGCGGTGTTATCGGTTGACCCGTTATTCACTACTATTACTTCTTTCACCAGATTTGCAGGAATATCCTGTAAAACATGACCAATAGAACCACTTTCATTAAAAACCGGAATGATGACATTGATTTTTTGCATGGTTTTGGCCTGTCCCCTTCCTCAAAAAGTGCACAAAGTTACGTGAAATGTAAAAGATATTTAAATAATGTTAAGAAAGAATTTTCAAATCGTCGCTACTGAATAATATTTGGGTGCGATTGGCGTTATCCGGACCATTTTCCAGCTTTAAAACTCCTCTCGGACAAACGGCAGCGCATACGCCACAACCAACACAACTTGCGCGCACAATGTTTTGTCCGCGCTGGGCGTAGGCACGAACATCAATCCCCATTTCGCAATAGGTGCTACAATTTCCGCAGGATATACACTGGGCGCCGTTTGTAGTGATTCTGAATCTCGATTTAAATCGTTGGATCAGTCCCATATATGCAGCCATGGGGCATCCGAACCGGCACCAGACCCTGCTTCCCATAATGGGATAAAATCCAACCCCAACAACACCGCTGAATACCATTCCGATAACAAAACTGTAGCCTTTTGCAATATCTTTTGCTGATGAACCCAATAATTGATTTTTAAAACTATTATCTGCCAATAAAAGCACTGTTATGATAATAATTGCTGCTAAAACGGAGTGTATCATCCATCTTTCAATTTTCCAGGCCTTTAAACTTTTGTCGGAAAGATGGCGAAAAGGGTCGCCTGCAGTTTCTGCCAATCCTCCACATCCGCAAACCCAACTGCAGTACCATCGTTTGCCAAAAAAATAGGTGAGAATTGGTGTTACAACAAAAGACAGTACTAATCCCCAAAAAATAAAAAAAGTACCAAAAGCGCCTTGCGTTTGAAAATAACTGAGTGTGGAAGGAAATATCGCGTCGTAATCCAAAGGCCAGAAATAGGTGAGGTATGGTTCGTAGTTGTAAAGTGATTTCATTACTGCCGGTAACAACCATGCTAACCCAAGTTGAAAGAACATTACCGAAATTGTTCTTATGATCTGATAATTATTGTGGCGATATTTATAGATGAATTTAAATCCCATTACCAAAACAGCGATGGTATAAAAGGAGCCATACACGAACCATTGGTCAGAAGGAGAATTTCGTATCGCTTCACTCAAAGGATTGAACATATTTATCAATCCACCCAAAAGATCAACCCCGAAAACTTTTTGCCAATAATCTTTCCAATAAAGGCAAACATAGAAACCGGTAATAATTATTCCCGACATCCATGCCAAGGCTCCACGCGACGACATGGAAGTGAACATGGTGCGATTATTTTTTATTCCTGCAGGAAGATTTCCATAAGATCCCAAAGTATAAATAATTGTCCCCGCAAATACACAAACGATGGTAACCAATAAAAAAATAAGCGGTTGCTCATTTCCAACGCCTGCCCAGGCCAGAAATATTGCGAGTACTCCCAAGGCAGTAACAGATAACCCCACTTTTTGCGTTCCATTAAAGTTTGCAGGATGGGGGTTGGAAATCGACATTGATATATTAGAATCAGCCATTGATTTGATTTGTTAATTTGTTAGTTTGATAATTTGTCCGCCGCGGCGGATTGATTGTCCGCATTATACTTTGATCTTCGCATTTAACTTTTCTTATCTTCCATTTTTTTAATTTTTAGATTATTTCTTTTAAGCTTCAGCTCAAAAGGAAATTATCTTTTCATTTATTGAAAGTTCCACCCGAAGCTAAATCTTCCAATGTTACAAACTGCCCACTGCCCACTGCCCACTGCCACTGCCCACTATTTAAATATCATTCGCATCAAATTCTTTTTTTCTTTTAAAATTATTTTTTTTCTCGGATGAAGTTTATTCCAGGAATCAATAATTTCCTCTTCAAATTGCGCATAAAATTCGGGATCAAAATTTGCGGCTTTCAGATGAGTGAGAACGTATTCTACCGTTCTTTTTTCTTTAAGCCAGGTATTAAATAATTCGTGACGTAATCTGATTCCGAAATTATTGATTCCTATAAATAGATGATCTTCTTTTTTGAAAACTAGATGTATACATTTTTTTGCATCTGCGTGTTCCCAATAAAATTCTTCTTCTCCTTCGCGCAATTTATTTAAAACAGTTCCATAGGTTTGATATTCGATATCTAAAAATTTTGCGGAATTAAACCAATGTCCGGGATTGTAATTTGTTTCTACACCTATCATGTTTAATGCTGCACATTCGCCCTGAATTTTGCCGGTGTACCAAACTTGTTCCACTGTTTTTCTATCGGGAAGGGCTTCCTGAAACTGAGCACAGTCGCCGGCTGCGTAGACATCTTCCAGATTGGTCTGCATATTTTTATCGATAATTACTCCGCGATCACATTTAATTTTTGTATCTTTTAACCAGCTTATATTTGGTGATACACCGGCGGTTAATCCCACCACTTCACATTTAATTTCTTCGTCCTTATCCGTAATTATACTTTTTACTCTGCCCTTGCTGTCGCCAATAATTTCTTTCATCGACGTATTTAACCGCAGATCAAAACCATATTCGCGAATATGTTTGGAGATCATATTGGATTCCTGTTCAGGTAAAACATTATTCCAATAGTTACTTTCACGAACTAATATGGTAACAGGATAATTTCGCGAGTGCAACATTTCTGCTATTTCAATTCCAATTAATCCTCCACCTACAATTACTGCGCGTGAAATTCCATTTTTTGTATTTTCTTCCAGTGCCAGAAGATCCTGATAAGAATACATTCCCTGTACACCTTTAAGGTCTTGTCCGGGCCAGCCAAATTTATTGGATTTTGCACCCGTTGCAATTAATAATTTATCGTAAGCAAGTGGTTTTCCTTTTTCAAACTCCACATTCTTATTTTCGACATCAATATTTTTTACCCAAGCTTTTTTGAGTTTAATTCTATTCTTTTCCCAAAACCAATTTTCGTAAGGTTGCGTATGTTCAAATTTCATGTGCCCCATATACACATACATGAGTGCCGTTCTGCTAAAAAAATAATCCGTCTCCCCCGAAACCACAGTAATATTATGATCAGAATTTTTCCTGATCGTTCTTGCAGCAGTAATGCCCGTGATGCCGTTTCCTATGATTACGATATGCATGCCTAAAAGTAATTTGAATAAAGGTATTGTGAAAATAAGAAGATTATGGGAAAAGTTCAGGGGATTTGTGAAAGTTTGGTAAATGAGGGGATTGTTGTTTTGAATTTCAATTTGGAGATCAATTCGTCCAACCTTGTTGAGTTTCAATAATATTTTGTATTTTTAGTAATGGTTTCTGTTTTGGAACCTTTAATTGGACAAAGACCCCAAAAGATGAAAAAAGTTATTTTCTTTTCATTCCTATTAACTCTGGCACTATACTCTTGTCAAAAGCAATCTCTGGAGCCAGTTGGGAATACACTTCCATTTGAAAACGGTGATATCAGGTTAGAACTTGCTGCTTCTTCAGTTCCGTCCTTTATTCGCGATATTCATTTTTTTAACGAATCAGAGGGAATAGCTATAACTAATGATGGAAAAATATACAGGACATCAGACAAGGGAGTTACCTGGGAATTAAAATTTATTGATCCTCATCCCGATCAGATTTATTTTCAAATTCTGTTTTTAGATGAAAATATTGGATATGTTGTTGGAGGAAATACAGGTTGTGGAGGAAACGATTGTATACCAGCCGGTGGAACAATTTTAAAAACTACAGATGGTGGTGAAACCTGGTCAAATATTTACCTTTTAAACGGAGTGACATTTGAATCAATTGCTTCTAATGAATTAGGGGAAATATTTACTATCTCAAACGGAAAATTATCACGAATTTCGAAAAGTAGTGATGCAGGAATGAGCTGGATAATAATTGATAGTTTTGATTTCGATTTACATAAAATAACTTTTAATAATGGATTTGGTTTCTGCACAGGCATGGATGGAAACGTTATTAAAAGTAGTGATGAGGGTAATTCATGGATTCTCGCAACTACCCTTGATGCATTATATGCAACTGATATAAAATTTAATCAGGACAACGGATATTGTATCGCAAATAATAATGCAATTTACAAAACCACGAACGATGGAGTTTCCTGGGCTGAAAATTATACTTCCAATTATATTTCTTATGCTTTGAATCCTTTGTCAGAAAATAGTTGTTTAATTTTTGGATCCGGCGAATACACCGGAGGATGTTTCGGGAGTTATTATGGTGGAATAATTCAAACCACAGACTCCGGAAACAGCTGGACAGAAACACAAATTACTGATATTACTTCAATTCGTTGCACAAGTTTTTATTCAGAGACTGAGGGATATGCTGTATCGGGGTTTAAATTAATTAAAGTGATAGTTAAGTAATTATTTTGGAAAACTAGTTCTGATTTATAAAGCTATTCGCTTGCCTTTTTGGCTGTCGTAGATCTACTAAAGGTTATGCGAAAACTCCTAAAAAATTTTATCATCAGCAAAAAAATTTATAAATTTGATAAGCTAAAATCAAATTCAAATGGCAAAGCAAGGTGACAAAATCATAAACGCACGGACAGGACAAAGAATGATTTTTCTTCAAACAGGAAAAGAAACAAATGGGCAACTCCTGGAAATTGAATCCTTCAATCCCAAATCGGACATGAGAGAGCCAGTTCATATTCATCCTAAACAAGAAAGTTCTGCAAAGGTTATTTCAGGCAAACTTCATTTTTTAGTTAATGGCAAGGAACAAATTATAGGGCCAGATGAAAAAATTACCATTCCCGCTGGTGCTCCACATTGTTTTTGGAATGAGGATGAAATAGAAGCTCATTCTATTCAACAATTTTCCCCCGCGCTTCATATTGATGAGTTCTTCGAATCCTTTTTTGCACTCGCAAATGACGGTAAACTTAGTGATAAGGGAATGCCTCCTTTTTTGCAGTTACCATTGATGGGTCTAAAACATAAGGACGAAATCCGTGTGACAAATCCACCATGGTCAATCCAACTTTTGACCTATTATATACTCGCACCTTTAAGTATTTTAATGGGATACAGCGCGAAATATGAATCAAAAAAATGAAAGACATCAAAGCAGCAATAAACAATGCCTAGCTGCAATGTAGGAGGGATGATTTATTTATAAAATCGAAAACAATATTTTAGAAATAGGAATATCGACTTTCTAAGAAATAGTGGAATTTGATTTGTGCCCTCCAACCTATACACTTTTCTCAATATCACAAAAATCGCAAAACACTTTTCATTTTAACCATTCTGCCCTAATTTTATATTTCAAAAATTTACATTATGAAAAAGTTAAATTTAGAAATTAAGATAAACGCCTCTCAAGAAAAAGTTTGGGATGCGATAGTAAATGTCTCAAAGTACCGTATATGGACCGCTGCTTTCAATGAGGGATCGTTTTTTGAAGGAGGATGGAATAAAGGAGATACGATAAGATTTATTGGCCTTAATGAGGCAGGGGAAAAAGAAGGAATGATCTCCGAAATTGCGGAAAGTATTTACCCCGAATTTATTTCCATTCGTCACCTGGGTTATATTATTATGGGTGTGGAAGATACAACGAGTGATGCGGTTAAAAAATGGGCTCCATCATATGAAAATTACACCTTAAGCAAAATCGGGGATGATCTCACTGAGTTTAAACTAAGTATGGACGTTGTGGACGAATGGTATGATATGTTTCTCGAAATGTGGCCAAAAGCGATGGCTAAATTGAAGGAAGTGGCGGAATCAAATAACTGACAATTACAGTTACCGAATTTAATGTATCAAGCGAAAAATATAGCCCTATGAATGAAAAAAGTATGCCTGAATTTTCAGACCAAGAATCGATTGAACAAAAGAAACGAATCAAACAATCATCCCTACTGGATGCATTTTTTATTGGATTTTTGGTGGGGATAATAATTTTTAGTGTTATAGCGAGTACTTCGGGTTTACTTACGTTAATTCCGTTGTATTTAGTTTATAGATTATTGAAAAATCGAAAAAGGACTGATCTGAAATTTTGTATTTTTATAGGGTTTTTAGTTGACCTCAAGATATTCGCAAATCTGCCAAAAATTACAGGCATGCTAATGTGACAAATCAACCTGTAATAAATATGACTATAGAACAATCCTTTACAATTGACATTCTTGGAATTGTTCCGGATAATTCGACCTGTTATATTCAGTGTCCAAGTATTGATGATGATTCTAAAATTAGAGAATTATTTATGCAATCTGAATTTAGTTTTTACTACAAAATATTCTTGACACCAGAGAATAAGCAAAAACTGAAAAGTGTTATTTTAAACGAATCTATAGTAGACTATTTTCAAAACATGACAATAAAATGCAATGATATTACTTTAATGGAAGCGTTTGATGGAAATGTTATTGGAATATTTTCAAAAAAAATAAATGTTCCGCAATTATTTCTCGACAAGTATTCTCAGACAGGTCATGCAGAAATTTCTGATGATTGGTAAATAATAACTAGGTTAAAATGGCAGAGAAAATAGTTCCAATAATTACAGAAGTCGGAAAAATTTGGGGAAGAGATGCTATTTTCCTTGATAAAGTACATGTGATTGACGAAACTACTTTTGAATTGGTTGGCCAATTTAGTATCGTGTTATGCTCAAATTTACATGGTAAAGGTTTTCAAAACTATAAAATATTATTCAAGGAAGTCTGCTTTTTCAAAATGATTGAACTAGATTTTGATGAAATTGAATACCAATCTTCTTTTGATATGGTGGAAAACTCAAAACAAATTATAAGAATGATAAAAAAGAATAAAATTAGGGACATCGGTAAAATTGATGATACTTTCAAACATTACGTATTTAGAACTTATGATACTGTATTTGAAATTATTGGAAAATCCTTTCAATTAGATTTGGGATAAAAACCAAACTTTGGTTACCAAGCAACCATTAAATTACATCCTATATGAAAACACTTAAAGGCCACTTATTTTTCCTCTTTCTTTTAGTGTGCAAAATCTTATATTCCCAAGAAATTAATATAGATACAATACCACCCCGACCCATGAATAGTTTTAATTTAAATCTGGGTGATGCTTCGGGAATATCACTTAGTTATGAAAGATTATTCAAAATTGGAGAGAATTTTTTGCTTGCGGGTAGAATCGGATTGGGATTTAACGAGGAGTATCGACTTTGTCTTTTTCCTCACGATTGTGAAACCGCCACTGAAAAGTATTTATCAGTTCCTGCAAGTGTCACTATGAATTTTGGAAAAATGAAGAAATTTTTCGAAGTAGGCATTGGTAGCACAAAACTTCATGGAAGTTTAGACCAGCATTATTGGTTATATCCGATAATTGGATACAGATTCCAACCATTAATAGAAGGAAAATTTAATTTTAGAATAAATTTCGCTTTTCCTTTCGGAGGATATAATATGGATGACATCCTGTTTACGCCAGGAAGTATTAGTACGGGAGTGTTGTTTTAAATTTTTAGTCAAGACTAGGGCTAATGACAAGAAAGCAGTGAAATTTGATAGCTTCCAAAAATAGATCCTCCTAAATTTGTAGTATATACTAAAAGTATATACCTTTGTATAAACATTATTAATATGAAAACTTTATCATTGAAACTCGATGACGAAATTTTTAAGGATGCTGAAGAAATGACATCGAAACTTAATTTAGCCAGAAACAGGTACATCAACGAAGCTGTCAGTATCTACAATTTATTTAATAAAAGGCAACTTCTAAAAAAGCAGCTAACCAAAGAATCCAAACTAACCAGCAAGGATTCCATGGAAATTTTGCGTGAATTTGAAAAATTAATTGATGAAGCTTAAGCAATACGACATTTGGTTGGCTGATCTAAACCCAAGAAGAGGAACGGAGCCGGGAAAAACAAGACCAGTTGTTATTGTGCAAACTGATTTATTAAACGAAACGCACCGCTCCACTATAATTTGTCCAATCACAACAAATGTAGAACCTGAAATAGAGCTACTTCGTGTACATTTGAAAAAGGGACAGCTTACCAAATTAAGTGATATTTTAATAGATCAAGTGCGTGCAATTGACAATTCGAGATTTATAAAAAAAATCGGGCAGCTTTCAAATGAACAAAAAATACATATTAAACAGAATTTAAGAATTGTTTTGGATATATGAATGTTTATTATACTTCCTCTCTATCCGGGCAGCAATCTTCAACACCTTCAACAATTTCAACCTCTCTTATAGATCTATTTAGTCTGATTTAATAAAAGTCTGAAATTTAAACATATCAGCTTCATTAAAAAATCATTTCCCCACCTCATTCAACCTCCAATCATACTCCATAAATTCGATCTTTGTCTCTTCACTAATTTTTACTTTCGAATACGTATTTATAAATTCTTTCAGACTTCCGTTTTTTGTAAAATCGCCGGTGAACCAGTTGAAAATGGAACTTACCTGAGCGCTGTCGGTGGAGATCTTATTTCGGGTGGGATCGTTTATAAAATCAATTGTTTGTTGCTGCAGTTGTTTTTCTAATTTATTTGCAGTATAAGCTTCATTTAATAATTTGGGACAACTATAACTCGCACAGTTTACTGCGAAATGGATGCGTGGTTCGTCCATTTTGCGGAGGATATTGTGTTCTATGTTGTTGAGATCTAAGATCTGCCCTTCAATATTTATAAATTTAATATCCCACACAGAATTAATAAATGCTACTCCGGATTGAATATCTTTAATACTTGCAAGCGGGTAATTGCGAATGATTAATTGAATGGTGTATGCATTATAAGCATTGATCCAATAAGCTAAAATTTCTTCTCTGCTCCAGGTTTTTTCGTTGGGATAATTTGTTTCTATTAATTGCAGATAGGAATTTAGTTTCAGGCTATCAGCAATAAATTTTTCATAATTTACAAATCCTGCTTCATTTACATTGTTCTTGAGGAGACCATTAAAAATATCGTGACTTATAGGTTTTGAATCGGTTTGAATACCTGAGATCGTTTTGCAGGAAACCACAGCAGTTATAAGAAAAAGTATAAAAAGACCAGATAATAAGCGCATTGAAATATGTTTTGATCTCTAAAGATACGATTGGAAATCAAAAATGGATTTAAAAAATTGTCACGCATTGTCAAAAGAAACAACCTTAATAATTTTGTGTTTTTTAAGCTCAAAAAATACCTTGTGTCCATTGTGCGTTCCTTTGAGAGCTTTGTTGTTATTCTTTTTTACCACAAGGTGCACAAAGGAACACACAAGGTACACTATTTTAAACACAAAATATCTTGTATCTTATTGTGATTTCGTGTGAACTCGGTTTTACGAGAAAAAAATATTGCAGGCAAAGCCGCAGAGTCGCAAAGAAACAGCAAAATTATTTTGTGTTATTAAACAGAAAATACCCTTTGCGTCTTTGCGCCTTTGCGTGAAAAAAAATATTCATACAAAGGCGCAAGAGACACAAAGTTTTGATATTAATTTTTAATGATCTCTTTAATTACGGTTTCGCCGTTTGAAAGAGTTGCTTTTATAAAATATAATCCCGGAGCAACATTGGTAATGTCTAAATTTATTACACCTTCTTCCTGAGTTATAGTATTTGCAACTATTTTATTTCCTGTAATATCAAAAACATCAATATTTATTCCACCGTTTACCGCATTGATATATTCCAGTTGATAGATACCATCTGATGGATTTGGATAAATATTAAGAGAGAAATTATTTTCTTCTTCAAAAATTAATCCCGGTAAAATATTTATGGTATAATCTTCCACTTCACCGTTGGTAAATGTTTCGCATGACGTTGGATATCCGCCATATTTACTGCTGATGCGCATACGTGTTAAACCAGTGGTTGCAGTTAGAGGAATTTTTACATTTTTATTAAATATGGAGGAAGAGGTTGCAACTTTTTGAAATATTTGTTCCCCGGCATCTGTAAAATCACCATCGAGATTATAATCTATCCATCCCTTCCAATACATCTGATAAACAGTGCCGGAAAAACCTGCGCTGTATTTTAATGGATAAGTTCCTCCTTTAGAAACATTAGTGGAAAGTGCGGTTCCATTATAATATCCGCCATCGCTTCCTGAGGTTCTTGTTATCGCTCCAATATTAATATAGTCGATATATCTTGATGCACTTGATGTTCCAGCACTAGTGCAATAGGTTGCTCCAGCAGGTGTAAAAGATGCAGTATAATCTTCCACTTCACCGTAATCAAATGTTTCGCATGATGTTGCAAGTGCATTGTATTTCATGGTAATGCGCATGCGGGTTGTTCCTGTTAATCCCGCAGGTACAGAAAAACTTCCACTCACTGCAGCGGTAACGGCACCGGAATTATATACATTTTCTCCGGCATCGGTAAAATCAAGATCTTTATTGTGATCTACCCAAATAGAAAAATATTCCGGATAAGTTGTACCGGTAAATCCGGGAGTTAAAGTAAATGTCGCCGTTCCTCCGGAAGTTAAATTAATAGTTGTTGCAGTAAAATCTTCATACCCACCATTATTTCCGGAATTATTAATTGTTCCTGCAATATTTATTGTTTGAATCCATTCATCGGCAGTGGATAAACCTAAGGATGCACAATATGCTGGCACAACTCCGCAAGAGGTAACACAACCTGCCGCAGAAATTGTATTTCTTATCGCATTACCTGGTTGCGTTCCAAATCCATTATTAAAATTAATTCCGTAACCGGTGAGGTGACAATAACTCATAATAGTTCCACCTCCAACCGGTGGAGGACCAGCGGCGCAACCTCCTTCTGTTGTATAACAATTATCTAAAGCACCACCAACCCATGCAGCACAATTTTGTGTATGATAACTTCCGAATAAATGTCCCATTTCATGTGTTACAACCATAACTGTCCAGCTATAAGTTGGAAAGTCGGAATAACTTGCATCAATATCGCTGTAACAATATTTATACGAATTACATAATCCATTAATTGTTGCAGCAACTCCACCTAATCCTCCCGGATCCAATGCTAATAAGTGTGCAATATTTCCATTAAATGTTGTGCGAAATGCCATAAAATCATCTAAAGCATCAAATGAAGAAGCAGCGGAATAACCGTCACTGCTTGTCCATACGAATATTTCAGAAATTTGTGTTGGAACAGTTTCGTTGGCATAAATTACTGCGGAATTATTATAGATTCCGGTAATATAATTTGCCGTATTTGTTACCGAACCTTTATTTTGATATAACTGATAATCTGCTTCGAAATATATTTTCGGGCAGGAAGAAATTCTGGAACTTCCATCAATTTCCATGATCTCGTGAAACTGATCGAGATAGGATTCATCTTCTATTGTTGCACATCCGGCATTATTATTTTCCACTAAGATATCGCGATCGGAAAAGATCATATAATCATCCGCTTCTCCTTTTTTATATCTTCCGATATTAATATTACCATCAGCGGTTGTGGAGATAATTCCCATTATTTCATTTTCGAAAATACTTATTGCAACTATGGAAGTAGGATCATCTTTTACTATTCCCTGATAATATACTCCGGGTTGATAATTAATCGCTTCTTCATTCGCGATATCGGTGCTGATCTTAAAACCCTCTGCAAAAATATTTACCTCCACAAGCTCAAGGGAAAGTAAATTATTTTTATAAGGAATATTTAATGCGATCGCGGCATTTTTAGTTTTGTGCAGATTGCCTATCTGCACAATATCTAATTTCGCATAAGTAATATTATTTGCAAATGCATCCGTATTTATTTTGTAGGGAGCCGATGTATTTAATACAAAAGGCGTCACATCTTTAAATTGGATATTCGCAGTTTTTGAATCGGAGATCATTTTGGCTAAAGGTTTTAAAGCCGTTGTTTGCGCAAATAAAGTGTTGCCGACGCACACAATTATTAATGCGGAAATAAAAGAGGTAAATAATTTTCTCATAGCAGAACTTTTTTGGGTTAAAAAATCGTGTATGTCTGCCGAAGGAATGGTACCTAAAGATGAATTTAATTTTTGAGTTTTGCAAATAAATGGTATAAGTGTTGGTTTTAGGATGATGGATGGAGGGAAAAGGGTTGTTTTGGGGGGGGGATAGGAAGTAGGAAATAGGAAGTACGAAATAGGAAGTACGAAATAGGAAGTAGGAAATAGGAAGTAGGACAGACAAGTCCTATTTCCTACTTCCTATTTCCTATGTCTAATTTCGCCGGGAACACGGAAAGGGCGGAAAGGTTACGGGAGGAGGTTGAAGTAGATTATATGTTTATTTCACACCCATTACTTTAAAGTTTGAATAAGAAAATAGACTTTAGGATGTCTCTTTAATGCTTGCGCCTTTGCGTGAAATCTTCACACAAAGACGCAAGATCGCAAAAGCATTAATTAATTTTTAATGATCTCCTTAATTAGAGTTTCACCCGAAGTGAGTGTAACTTTTATAAAATATAATCCCGGAGCGGCATTGGTAATATCTAAATTTATTACACCCAGCTCTTGTTCTATGGAATTTACAATTATTTTATTTCCAAGTATATCAAAAACATCAATATTAATTCCTCCATTTATTGCATTGGTATATTCTAATTGATATATTCCATCAGAAGGATTTGGATAAATATCCAATGAAAAAGTTTCTTCTGCAAATGGAAGTCCGGGCAAAATATTGAGTGTAAAATCTTCCACTTCTCCGTTTGTAAATGTTTCGCAAGAAGTAGGATATCCTCCGAATTTAGAACTGACACGCATGCGTGTTGCACCTGTTGTTGCAGTTAATGGAATCAGAAAATTTTTACTGAGATTAGAAGATGTTGTTTCTGTTTTTTGAAATATTTGTTCACCGGCATCTGTAAAATCACCATCGTGATTAAAATCAACCCATGCTCTCCAATACATTTGAAAAATTGTACCGGAAAAACCCGCACTGTATTTTAAGTTATAGGTACTTCCTTTTGCAACATTTGTAACCAATGCTGTTGCGTTAAAATATCCGCCATCACTTACCGAATTTCTAGTAATGGTACCAATTTTAACAAGATCGATATATCGTGTGCTGCTGGAAGTTCCGGCACTGCTGCAATAGGTAATTCCTCCACCGCTGAAAGAAGCAGTATAATCTTCCACTTCACCAAATTCGATGGATTCACAAGGCCCTGCAACAGTTTCATATTTCATGGAAATTCTCATTCGGGTTGTTCCGGTCAATCCTGCGGGAACTACAAAACTTCCGCTTACTGGTGTCAAAACTGCCGCTGAATTATAAACATTTTCACCCGGGTCAATAAAATCAAGATCTTTATTATAATCTATCCATATAGAAAATATTACAGGATAAGCTGGACCAAGATATCCTGGAAATAAAGTAAATGATGTTGTGCCACCCGAAACTAAATTAAAAGTTGTAGCTGTAAAATCTGCAAAACCTCCATTATTTCCTGAATTTTTTATAGTTCCGGCAAGGTTTACTTTTTGTAACCAAATATCTTCAGTGTGTAATCCGGCGGAAGCACAATATCCTCCAACAAATAAACAGGATGTTACACAACCGGAAGCAGAAATTGTATTGCGAATTGCATCTCCGGGCTGTGGACCAAAACCATTACTTAAATTAATTCCATATCCGGTTAAATGACAATAACTCATAATTGTTCCACCGCCAATTGGTTCAGGTCCAGGAGCGCATCCTCCCTCAGGACTCGCACAATTGTCTATTGGTCCGCCAATCCACTCACAATTCTGTGTATGTAATGAACCGAATAAATGACCCATTTCGTGAGTTACCACCATAACTGTCCAGCTGTATGTAGGAAAATCAGCAAAGGTTGGATCAATGTCGCTGTAACAATATCTTAAAGGTCCACATAAACCATTTACGGTTGCGGCAACTCCCCCAAGATCACCCGGATCTAAAGTTAAAAGTTGTGCGATGTCGCCTGTGAATGTTGGTCGAACTGTCATGAAATCATCCAATGCCTCATCGGAAGATGCGCTTCCAAAGGGATCGCTGGAGGTCCAGATAAAAATTCCGGAAACCTGTGTAGGCACACTTTCGTTGGTATAAATAACAGCGGAATTATTATAAATACTTGTAATATAATTTGTCGTATTTATTACGGAACCTTTATTTTGAAATAGTTGAAAATCTGCTTCAAAATATATTTTGGGACAAGCTGTTATTCTTGATGAGCCATCTATATTCATGATATCATGAAATTGACCCATGTCTATATCATCTTCATTGGTTGCACATTCCGCATTATTATTTTGCACTAATATTTCACGATCGGAAAAGATCATGTAGTCATCACTTTCCCCTTTTCCATATCTTCCGATATTAATATTTCCCTCTGAAGATGTGGAGATCAAACCCATTAATTCATTTTCGAAAATACTTATCGCAACAATGGAATTAGGATCATCGCGCACGATGCCCTGATAATAAACTCCGGGTTGATAATGTAACGCTTCTTCATTCGGCACGTCTGTTTGCACAGAAAATTCATCCGCAAAAATATTTACTGATATAAGATCAAGTGTAATAAGACTATTATTTTTATAAGGTATAGTTAATTCTAATGCTGCATTTTTAGTATGATATAATCCGGATATTTTTTTCATATCCATTTTAGCATAAGTAATATTATTGGCAAATAGATCGGTTGTGGTTTTAAATGCCGGTGAATTAATTCTTTGAAATGGTGCTGATTTATTAAATTCTGGATTAGTGATCTTAAATTCCGAAACCATTTTAGCAACAGGTTTTAATGTTACGGTTTGGCCGAAATTGAAATTACAGAATAAACAAATAATAATGAAAAGTGAAATGTGGTTTCTCATAATAAACTTTTAAGATTAGGTGGTTATAAAATATTGAATTGGGACAGCCTAAAGGTGCATTATAAAAATGAACTTTGCAAACATTTGAAATCCAATAGGATAACTGTTTGTTTGGAAGCAATGCTTCAACTTCCTGGTATAGGTTTGGGTATATAAGGGAGGGAATAGGTCAATCAATGCCCTGCGTCATTTTTCTTACAATTTTTAATTCGCTGAAAAACTCTTTTGCTATGATACGGAAAAATGCATATACGGGCATTGCGGCAATCATTCCCGGAACTCCGGCCAATGAGCCGAATACGAGCACAACAAAAAATACTTCGAGTGGATGCGCCTTTATCGAATTGGAATAAATAATGGGTTGGGAAATAAAATTATCGATGAGCTGCACTCCCTGGAAAAGAATAAATAATTGGATCAACATGGGAGTGATATCAAAACTTGGATCCACACTTAAATTAGTGGTAATACCTATGAACATACCGAACAACATTCCGATAATTGGTCCGATATAGGGAATGATATTAATGATACCAGCAAACAATGCAATAAGCCAGCTGTTTGGCCCGAAACCTAATGCCAATAAACCTACTGCAATTAAAATAAATACAACAAGCGACTGAATGATCAATCCCACAAAATATCGGGTGAGATATTTTTTACTGGATTGTAATATGCGTTTGGCATTGGGTTCAAATTTTGTTGGGGTGAGTATCATTACGATATTGTAAAATAATTTTTCATCCCTCAAAAAGAAAAAAGAAATAAAGGTGATGGAAAAAAGTGCAACAATTATATTTCCAAGTCCGCCCAAAATATTATTAAAAATATGGGTGATGGATGTTACATTTATCCATTCCTTTAAATTATTGTTTATGATCTGATCAACAGATTGCTGCGGAACATTCGGATCCTGAAAACGCACCACCAAAGAATCGAGGGCTTCCATTTGCGACTGTAGTCCCATTGCAACTTGTTCGGTATTGATATTACTTATGTTATTCGTTTGTTCCACAACCAAAGGTGTAAACATTTTAACGATCCCGAATATAATTCCGAATAAAACAGAAATTGTTATTAAAGAAGAAAGTGCATTGGGAATTTTAAATTTCCCGATTTTAAATTTTTCCAGAAAATCGCAAATTGGTTTTCCTATAATGGAAATAATTGCTGCGATGATAAAATAAAATAATATAGTAGTGATCTGCAATATCAGCCAAACAACACCAAATACCAAAGCAAGTGTGATAAGGATCAATAAAGTTGTTCGAATGATATTGTTGTTTGACCAATTTGTGGGCATTTTGGAATTTTTGCGAAAGATAGGTTAAAAAAAGAATCGAAGGGAGGTGGTGGAAGATTCGAAGGGAGAAGATTCGAAGGGAGAAGGGGAAGGTTCTAAGAGGGAAAAAGGAAGGAAGGGGTGGGGAAGGGGGAGAAAAGGATTAGCCTTATAAAAATATCGAATAAAGAACAAGGAATAGAGAATCCGTCATGAGACGGACAGGCATTAATCGGATCGACAAGCCGGAGGATATTCCTCCGAATTATATTGGGAGGAATATCAAATAATAATCAAAAAATAAAAAACATTAATCGGAACCATAACCCGAATAAATTTCCTCCGTAGTGAAGTTTCAATGTAACAATAAACCTACTCCCCTATGGGGTCGGGGGCCAAAACATTAATCGGATCGACAACCCGGAGGATATTCCTCCGTAATGAACCCAAAAGCTTAACTAATCCATAAACTATGAGCTCCGAATCCACAGAGTTCGTCATGTAGCGAGCGACGCAGGAGCTCTGCTTCATGGCGTAACACTGTGGGGAAACGTTTGGGCTTGGGAACGCAGAACCCTGAACTCAGAACACAGAACTGAAACATGTAGTGATCGACGTACGAGATCTATTACATGTCAGAACCCAGAACATCGTTCGAAATTAAAGTTCAATAGAAAAAAAATCTTAACAACATCCTCCTCCATCATAAAAGTAAGTAGAGCCGGAAATAAAAATATCATTTCTATTTAAGGCGGCAAGATTACCTGCTGTTTTATCGCAAACGGCGAGCGGTTGATTTGGAGTTAGGGTGTGACCTTTGTGGTCGTCGAAATATTCTGCAACGCCGTAATAGATTGCGGTTTTTCCGGTGAATACACAAGGACCATCATTAGGCATTGGATCTTTAATTGCACATACTTCTGCACTTTCGATATAAATTAATTCTGACGTTTCGTAATGTAAAGGATCTAAAATTCTATAAGGTCTTCTTGCACGCACTTCTATTGTACCAAAACCAACATCGGTAATTCTGTTAATATATTCCTGCAAAGGCAATGATCCACTCAAACACAAAGCGCGTAATTTTTCATCGTCTCTCAGGTTTTCAGGAATTGTTTGTTCGCAGGTTGGATCACTCATTACCAAACGACCGTGTTTTTTTAATATGCGATACATTTCTCCCAATGCTTTTTGGAGATCTTCTTCTCTGAAAATATTAAAAAGACAATTTTGAGCAGCAATATCAACCGAATTATCTTCCACCGGTAAATTAAATGCATCACCTTTGCGAAGATCAACAAATTCTCTTTTGAACCAGGGATTTAATTTTTCTGCTTCCAATAAATTTTCGTGACAGGCATCCAACATTTCGTCAACAACATCAACTCCGATCACACCACCTTTTTTACGGGAGAAATATGCGAATTGCAATAATTCCATTCCACCACCAACACCTACATACATTATGGTAGGTTCATTTACAAGATCGCGCGGATTTACAGTACTTCCGCATCCATAATTCATCTGCAACATTTTTTGCGGAATTACAAGTCCGGGTAATTGCCAAATTGGAGTGGTTGTGCAACACAATCCTTCCTGTGGATTTTCTGCTGCTTCTTTGTAAACGTTTCTTGTAGTTTCTAAATAACCTGTCGACATGTTTATTTATTTTAGTATTAAATAATATTATTTGATATAACATAAATGAGTGCAGAAACAAGTGCTGCAATTGGCAAAGTAAGTACCCATGAGCCAACTATTTTACCTATCATTTTATAATCTGCTTTTTTATTCACCACACCAATCCCGAAAATACCACCAACGGAAACATGCGTTGTTGACACCGGTAATCCACTTGCACTAGCCGTCCAAACTAATACTGCCGTAATTAAATTAGAAGTAAATCCCTGCCCTGAATTCATATAAGTAATTTTTTTACTCATGGTCATGGCTACTTTTTTGGAATTTAATAATCCACCAATTGCCATTACTATTGCAACGATGATGATCATCCAGGGAACATTTAAAAAACTCACCAATAATAATAATCCTGCAATTTTTGGTGCGTCATTCATTCCTCTGGCAAATCCAACTGCACCTGCAGATAAAAAATGCAAGCCGTCCAATATTTTTTGAGCGCTGATGCCGACAATATTTCCATGATAACTTTCGCGATAATCATTGCTTATCGAAATGGTGGATGCAGCAATACTATTTGTATCAGAGGATGGTTTATCAACTGTAAGATGTGTTTGTTTATCTATTTTGAGTAACAAACGAAGTTGTCGGAAAATAAAATATAAAATAATACTTGCAGCACAGGCAATAAAGGGACTTAATAATAATGGTTTGAGAAATACTTGCCCTAATTGAGTTAAATTTAGTTCGCTTCCAACAGCCATAAATCCTGCGCCAACCAATGCTCCTACAATTGCATGCGTTGTGGAGATAGGAATACCGATCTTGGTTGCTAAAAATACGGTTATGGCAGCGCCAAGTGCTACAGCAATTGCAAGCGAAGGATCTTTTAATGCTTCATCGGGAATTAATCCTTTTCCCGAAAAATTTTTCATTAATCCCTGCGCAATATAAATTGCAAATAAACAGCCGGCGAGCGTAGTAATTGTTCCCCAGTTAATTGCTTTTTTATAATCCGTTGTTCCGCTTCCAAATAAGGTAGATACACCTTTAAAGTTATCATTGGCTCCATTAGAAAATGCAAGAAAACAAGCTGCTAATAAAATTATAATTGCTATCATGCTATCACATGTTTTAGGTCAGGAAATAAATTTAGATCTTCAATTGTATCGATATCAGTTAATGTTTCCAGCAAAAATAATTTACCATTATTGTTTTCAATTTCTGCTTTCGATTCTTTAAACAGATGTTCGGTGCTCCATTGTTTGTTTTGCAGTATCCAGCGGTTCCACTTTTTCATACCAATTAAATAATAACCACCGTCGTTTGCGGGACCTATTACAAAGTCGTGATCTTGCAAAGCCTGAAATGCTTTATTAATATGTTCTGAGGTAAGTTCATAACAATCTGCGCCTATCATCACCACTTCTTTGTATTCGTTTTTAAATGGAATGGAAAAACCATAATCCATACGGACTCCCAGATCACCACTGCATTGTACATATTTTTTATAAACAGCATTATCAAAAATGTCATTTCTTTCTACCAGGTCAGAATAAAAAATATATTTATCCGCATCTATTTCTGCGGTAATTTTTTGTGTATGCGACAATAAATTTTTGTAAACATCAAATGCCAGTTCATCACCCGTTTCTTTTGCAAGGCGGGTTTTTACTTTTCCCTTAACGGGATTCTTTAACATTATTACGAGGGCTTTTCTATTCGACATTTTATTTTTTATTGATCGATATGAATATTAATTCACTTAAGCAACGGTTCCTCCGCAACTACTGCCACTTCCTGCAGTGCAACCGAAACAATGTTGATTCAATACAATTTCTCTGTTATTTAATTTTTCCAGATCCCAGTTACTGATATGGTTTGGAGCGCCATGATTTACTTTCAATCCCAACATCTGATTAAAATCACAATCGTAAATTGTTCCTTCCCAACCAATGGAAATGGTATTTCTGCACATTACATTTTGTGCTGCAACGGGATTAAATGCTTCAATTAATTGCTGCATATACGATTCATAATTCCCACTCTGAATTAAATAATCGAGAAATCTGCTTATTGGCATATTTGTAATGCAGAATAAACTATTAAATTCGATATTGTGCTGGCGTTTTAATTCTTTTTTAAATTGCGCTTCTAAAGTTTCCTGCGAGCCGGGCAAAAATGCTCCGCTTGGATTATACACTAAATTTAATATCAAACCTGTTCCGGGTTTTCCATAGCCCACTTCATTTAGTAATTGCAGTGCTTTAATACTATCTTCAAAAACACCATCACCGCGTTGCGCATCAGTTCTCGATTTATTATAAAAGGGCAAGGAAGAAATTACTTCCACTTTGTGATCGGCAAAAAATTGTGGAAGATCGTGATATTTTTTATTTGCCATAATGATGGTGAGGTTACAACGCACCATTGTTTTTCTGCCGAGTTTTGAAATACCTTCCACAAACCATCTGAAATCAGGATTCATTTCCGGTGCACCACCTGTAAGATCAACAGTTGGAATATCGGTCTGAGCCAAAACATCCAAACACTGCTGCATGGTTTCTCTCGTCATAATTTCCTTGCGATCAGGACCTGCATCCACATGACAATGCGCACAGGTTTGATTGCACATATAACCTACATTCACCTGAAATATTTCAGTTTTTGTCGGCTTTAACGGAAATAAATTGATAATGTTTAATTTATTATCAAACCGCTCAAAATCCGCAGCTGCAATTTCATGTGTTTCCAACACCTTTAGCTGATAATCGTTATCCGCTAATTTGTGATGTTGGGCATGTAATGATTTTGTTGTCTTCATATATTAAGTTGTCATTAGTCAAGAGTCATTAGTCAGGAGTCAATAGTCAAGAGTCAATGGTCAGGACGTAAATTTTTAAACGGACGTAAACTCATTACTCATAACTCATTACTCATTACTCATTTCGTGAATCGTGAGTCCGCTCCTACTCGGAACATACTCACTACTCACTACTCACCACTTTCCATCCTACATGGCTATCTCCTTAAATTTCGCCATCATCTGTGTTCCATGTACTAAACTTGCACCTCCGCGTATTGCTGCTGCAACGTGAATTGCTTCCATCATTTGTTCTTCATCACAACCCTTTGCCATGGTATCTTGTGTATATGCATCAATGCAATAAGGACATTGAATGGCATGAGAAACTGCAAGTGCAATTAAACTTTTTTCACGTTCAGTTAATGCACCTTCTGCAAAAACTTTTCCGTAATAATCAAAAAATGCTTTTCCCAATTCGCCATCCCATTCGCTGATCTTGCCGAAATTTTTGAGGTCTTTTGGGTCGTAGTATGTTGAACGTTCCATTATGAATTATGTATTTTTAAATGAATTAATAAATTAATATTGCTGTAATTATTTGTTTTGCGTTTGGCTCCAAAACAGAAGCAAACTACAAATGTTCAAATCGGATGTATTGAATCAAACAGCAGGCGGACCCCTTAATAAGGAGTACTTACGAAAGAAAGTTGTAAGTGGATTGCGGAAAAGTGTAGTACTAAAACTGTCAATGGAAGCCAGAATTCCGGCTAATATTCTTCGGAAAGAAAAAGATAAAAATGGATCTAAAATGGTTTTAATAAGATCTGTTTTATGATCCAGATCTCTTTTTTGTTCAGTTATGATAAAATCGGCAGAAAGAGCATCTAAATACTGAATAAATGCAGTGCTTACCTGATCAGTTCCCCAGGGAATGGTATTAAATAATTCAGTTCGTAAAAAATTGTTTTTGAGCCCGATAAGATATAATCCGCCATCTGTTGCAGGTCCAATAACAACATCTTTTATCTGCAATTCACGTGCAGCGAAAACAAGGTCAGATGGAGTCAAGGTGGGACAATCGTTTCCAATTGCGATAACGTTTTCAAAACCAAGCTTAAAAATACCTTTAAATGCATTATTCAGTCTTTCCCCAAATGAATTTCCGGTTTGGAGGTCAGTATTAATTGTGAAACATGGGAGACCACTTTCTCTTGCAATTTTTTCGCTGTGACTGATGAGATTTTTTGCAATTAATAAATTTGCATGAAAGGAGTGTGCATCTGTGAAGTCTTTAGCTACAGCTTCTTCTTCCGCAGATCGCGTGAAAAGTAGCAGTGCAGTATTTTTAACTTCTTTGAGATGCATAGTGGTGAAACGCCTGTTTCGCTGAATAGTTCGGCTAAAATAGAAAGCTTTTTTGAAATGGAATGTTAAACTTTTTCTAACGTTTCTTTAGGATCCTCCTTTCGGGCCAAATTACCACGTTTGGAAAGTAGGATGAAGCTCGGCAAATCCGCCTATCGTTTTTTAGGTAGTATAGTCAATAAATGAAGAAAAAACTTAGTGTATTGTGATCATTTCTTATTCCAACTTGTGAAATTTGAAAATGACCTATATTGTGAAATGCCCTTATAGTAAGATAAAACTAAAGCAATATGATTTCAGCTATTAAGTTTTAGATTTCAACGCTAGCAATTGCATTCTCAATCCCCGTCATTTTAATGCCAATATGCGCTTTACTGTAAACGCAGATTCCATTTTTGATCACCAAAACCTGCGGAGATTCATGTCGTATGCGAAATAAATCGGATACTTGATTTGAAACTGATCTAAAATTTATAAGGTCTAATAAATGAAAATCAGCATTTACAGGCGAAGTTGAATCCTCTAAATTTTCTTTCACCAAATAACTTGTTCCACATCTCAAACTGTGTTTGTATATTACCTGTGGTTGTTCATGTGATCTGCTTATTAATTCGTTGAGTTCTTCTCCTGAAGTTAATTTTATCCAATCCATCCTTTAAAATAATTATTTACATTACCTAAACAAAATACCTGCAAAATAGTTCAATTTTTGGAGGATATTCAAACGTGTTTATCCATGCTGCTTTCAAGCCAAACCACTGCTCTTTTAATGTAATATTCCTTATCACTTTTTTGTTTTTTAATGAGCTTTAGTATTGCTGGATGAAGTTCAGGTCGTTTATTAAAATCTTCTACTAAAACCAGGGATAAACGCCTGAGCCACATATTTTTTGATTCAGACAATCTGTTAGCTAATTCAAACACCTCCTTCGTTCTGATCTTATTGATGGATTTTAAACTCTGCATTCCAAGTGTATCACAAACTGCCCAATTATCTATCCCGTCGGCATATTTTTCTACTAAAACCATTGCTCTTTCCGGATCCTGTTTTGCGATGAGGCGAATTATTTTCGCGGCAAGAATTTTTTCCTCATAAGCACCCGATTTCCATAATTCCTCTACAAGTTCAAATCCCCCATCCTTATATTCTTTTGCCAGATCATTGATAACAGGCATACGCACTCCGTAAGCTCCTGTAGCACCTGGGGCAACTATTTTCAACTGCTCAATTCTGTCGGGATGACCGGCAGCCTTTAATGCTTTCTTAATTTTATTCAGAGACATAATTAATACAATAATTTTCAAATATGGTAATTAAACTTTTTGTGATCTCTCCGGGAACACCATTTGCGATCATTTGATCTTCAATTTTTACTACGGGCATAATGTTTTTTGTTGTACTCGAAATAAATACTTCATCAGCTTCAAATAATTCTTTAATCGAAATATCTTTTTCAATCACCATAAATTGTTCTTTTAAACAATTCATCACATGATGTCGTGTTACACCTTTTAATATATTTTTATCCGGTGTGTATATTAATCCTCCTTTAATAATAAAAATATTACATCGGGAACATTCACGTACAATATTGTCGTAATAAAACAGAATATCCTCTGCATTGTTTTCCAGCATTCTGTCGTATTCTCTAAAAGAACCTAAGTAAAATGTAGTTTTATATTCCGGAAATGGTTTTGCATATTCATGGAGGATGAGCGTGATTCCATTATCAAACATGGAAACATCGTATGGTATAAAAACATCTTGATATACAGTGATTATTGCAGAAATATTTTTATTTATCATTCTTGCGGAAATGATACATTTAAAATAAGAATCTTGTAAATTATTTTTGGTTTGCAATGTTTCCAATACTTTTTTTACTTCATGCATATCTGCTTTGAAATGCAAGCGCAGTAAGGATTGCGAGTGCTCCAAACGCTGCAGGTGCTCCTTCAAAAAAGTGATCTTACCATTTCTCTCCCTGCAATAATCAAACACTGCAAAACCGCGTTCGAAACCAAGGTCATCTATGCCGATACTTATTTGATCTTTCGGTAAATATTTTCCATCGCGATATGCTAATAATTGTTGTTCCATATTAATTTGCTAAGATACTGTTCCTGATATTATACTTCGCACATAATTTTTTCACCATCGCATTAATATTTTCCTGATATTGTTTTGGTGGGTAAGGCCAATTTCCATACAAACTTTTATATTGTTCCACCAGTTCCGGATGATATCGTTCGAGAAATTTATAATACAGGGTTTTGGAGGATGCGGAATCTTCCCCAAAAAGTGTAAGTCCTCCAATTAAAACATAATCAGCACCATATTTTTTTGCATGGTAGATCATCTCCTCCAGTTTTTCTTCACAGTCGGAAATATATGGTAATACCGGTAAACAATTCAAACCAGTGAGTAAACCGGCCTCTTTTATTTTTTGCATGGTTTCCAGTCTTTTTAGAGGAGGAATTGCACCGGGTTCAAGATGATCGCTGATTTTTTGATCCAAAGTTGATATTGAAAAAGTGACCAATGTTCCGCGATTTAAACTCAATTTCAGGTCGTCAGGAAGAATTGCATTTGTATCAATTTTTTTCAAGATATCAATATCCTTTAAAACAAGATCAGATTTTGTGATAATATGCACAGGAAATTGATATTTCACAAATAATTCCAGAAACTTTTTTGTCATTCCATATTTAACATCCACCTGCATATATGCATCTGTAGCACTTGATACTACAACAAATGCGTATTGTTGCTTTTTTACACGGAATTGCAATTGTTTCTCCAATATTTCAGGGGCATTTATTTTTACGGAAAGTTTTTCTTCCATATTCTCCCCATACTTACTCCCACGCACGTAGCAGTAGAGGCAATTCATACTGCAGCCTTCATATGCATTTGCGGTAAATTCGTCTAAAAACCAGCTATCGCGTTTTTTCTTTTTATTGAGAATGGTTTTTGCTTGAATTTCCTGTATCACAAAACAATATTAAGCAGAAAATCTAATTGTATCCTGCCCAAAACTACCGATATTTGTACCTTCAAACTAAACGGGCAGTTTACTTGTTAAAAATCAGGATAAGAAACAAAAAGAAATGGACAAGTTTTCATACATAGCAAATGCGGAACCTCAATATATAGAGAGTTTATATCAGAATTATATAGCAGATCCTTCTAAAATTGACTCGGAATGGAAAAAGTTTTTTGAAGGATTTGACTTTGCACAGCAGAATTTTTCTTCCAATGGCCATACTGAAAATATTACAGTATCCAATTTGGCAGCGGAATTAAAAGTGTACAGTGCAATTTTGGCCTATCGGGAAAAGGGCCATTTGATCTCCAAAACAAATCCGTTAAAACCGCGTAAGGATCGCAATGCACAATTAAATTTGGATCAATTGGGATTTAGTGAAGCTGATCTGAACAAAAAATTTGGTGCTGGTATTTTGGTTGGATTGGAAAATGCCACATTACAGGAGATCATAACACATCTCGAAAATTGTTATTGCAGAAGTCTTGGATTTGAATATGATTATATTATTGATCCGGTAGAAAAAAAATGGTTTCAGGATAAAATAGAAATCTCGGGAAAAAATATTTCGTTTCCTGTCGAACAAAAAAAACGTATACTCAAAAAATTAAATGAGACTGTTGTATTTGAACAATTTCTGGAAAAAAAATACGTAGGTCAAAAACGATTTTCATTGGAGGGGGGAGAAACTACAATTCCGGCCTTAGATGCAATTATTACAAAAGGTGCGGCAATGGGAGTGGAGGAATTTGTATTCGGAATGGCGCATCGCGGAAGATTAAATGTGTTGGCTAATATTCTCGGAAAAACCTACGAGCAAATATTTAATGAATTTGAAGGAACCTCCATTCCTGATACTACCATGGGTGATGGCGATGTGAAATATCATCTTGGATATTCATCGCAGGTGGAAACAAGTTCAGGAAAAGAAGTGCATTTAAAATTAACGCCAAATCCATCGCATTTAGAGGCAGTTAATCCTGTGATGCAGGGATTTGTGAGAGCTAAAACGGATGTTTTATACCATGAGGATTGGGATAAAATAATGCCGATAACAATTCACGGTGATGCTGCTATTGCCGGACAAGGAGTTGTTTACGAAGTTTTGCAAATGAGCAATTTGAAAGGTTACAGAGTTGGAGGTACTTTACATTTTGTAATTAATAATCAGATAGGATTTACTACTGATTTTGATGATGCACGCACAAGTAATTATTGTACAAGTTATGCTGCAACAATTCAAGCGCCTGTAATTCATGTGAATGGCGATGATGCAGAGGCAGTGGTATTTGCCTGTGAATTAGCAGTGGAATATCGTCAGGAATTTAATAAGGATATTTTTATTGATATGTTGTGTTACAGAAAACACGGACATAACGAAGGGGATGATCCGAAATACACTCAGCCTGCTTTATATAAATTAATTGAAAATAAATTAAATCCGCGTGAAATTTATGTGCAGAAATTATTAGCGAGTCACGATATTGATAAACAACTCGCAACAGAAATGGAAAAAGATTTCTGGAATGAATTACAAAGCAGATTAGATCTCACTAAACAAAAACCACTTAAGTATCAATATCAGGCTCCGGAAGAAGCGTGGAGAAAACTGAAAAAAATAATTGACATTGCCGTAGACTTTAGCAATACACCGGAAACAAAAGTTGACAAAGAAAAAATTAAACAGGTTACGGATAACATGTTTAAAGTGCCTGAAGGTTTTGTGAAATTGAAAAAAATTGAAAAGTTATTTGAAGCGAATAAAAAACTTTTATCAGAAAATAAAATTGACTGGGCATTAGCTGAATTGCTTGCTTACGGAACTATTTTATTAGATGGACAAGATGTTCGCATGAGCGGACAAGATGTAAGAAGAGGAACTTTTAGTCACCGTCATGCAGTATTGCGTGAAGAAAATACGAATGAAGAATATATTCGTTTAAATCACCTCGACGAAAAACAAGGTAAATTTAGAATTTATAATTCTTTATTGAGCGAATTTGGAGTATTGGGATTTGAATTTGGATACAGTCTTGCATGTCCCGACCCATTGGTAATATGGGAAGCACAATTCGGCGATTTTAATAATGGCGCACAAACAATAATCGATCAGTTTATATCAGCAAGTGTGAGCAAATGGCAGCGTATGAGCGGACTGGTTATGTTATTGCCTCATGGATATGAAGGTCAGGGTCCGGAGCACTCCAGTGCGCGTTTGGAGCGATTTTTACAATTATGTGCCGAAGGAAATTTAATTGTTGCCAATATTACTACTCCTGCAAATTTTTTCCATGTATTAAGAAGACAACTTGCCTTTGATTTTCGCAGACCTCTGATCATTATGAGTCCGAAAAGTTTGTTGCGTCACCCCTTGGTGCAATCTCCACTAACTGAATTATCGGAAGGTAAATTTGAACCGCTGATAGGAGATACGTATGCTGATAAGAAAAAGGTAAAACGCGTTATTTTATGCAGTGGAAAAGTATATTATGATCTGTTTGAATATCAACAAAAAAATGAAAGAAAGGATATTGCAATTTTACGAGTGGAACAATTATATCCTTTTCCGATGACAAGATTAAAAGAAGAATTAAATAAATATCCTGATGCAGAATTAATGTGGACGCAGGAAGAACCAAGAAATATGGGTGCATGGTTTTATATTTGGAATTTGATGGGAACTATGATAAAACAAAAGGTGAGCAGAAAATCAAGTGCATCACCGGCAACGGGATTTGCAAAGATTCATGCTCAGGAGCAAGCGGATATTGTGGAGCAGAGTTTTAAGTTGTGAGTAGTCGGTTTCATTGGGCGAAGTAGGAAGCCGGCTGTTCTCTAATTACTAAATACTATATACTAAATACTTTTTTATGATACTTGAATTAAAAGTACCTACAATTGGAGAATCAATTAATGAAGTAACACTTTCAAAATGGCTTGTAGCTGATGGTGATATTGTTACTATAGATCAATCACTATGTGAATTTGAAAGTGATAAGGCCACACTGGAATTTCCAGCTGAGAAAGCCGGTAAAATAAAATTACTCGTAAAAGAAGAAACCGAATTAAAAATAGGAGATGTAATTGCTACCTTGGATACAGATGCTGTGCCCGCAGCAACAGGTGAAGCAAAAAAGGAAGAAAAAGTTACGAAAGAAGAAGTAGTAGAAAAGAAAGAAGAGAAGGAAGAAAAGGTTGTTGAGAAAGTAAAGGAAGAAAAGAAAATTCCGGTAGAGGAACACGCGCCGGCTATATCACCTTTGGCATCTACAATTGCTAAAGAAAATAAAGTTGATATTCAAAAATTATCAGGTACCGGAAGTGGAGGAAGAATTACGAAGGAAGATGTTTTAAATTATATTAAAAGTGGAACTGATGGGAAAGAAATTGTTAAAAGTTTGCGAAAAAATTTGCGCACCCAGCATGAAGAAAAAGTTTCTAAACTTCGTAAAACAATTGCAAAACGATTAGTTGGTGTTAAAAACGAAACTGCCATGCTCACCACTTTTAATGAAGTGGATATGAGCGCAATTATGGCAATTCGGGAAAAACACAAAGCTAATTTCGAAAAGAAATTTGGTGTCGGTTTGGGGTTCATGTCCTTCTTTGTAAAAGCATGTTGCAATGCATTACAGGAATTTCCAAGCGTAAATGCCTATTTTAATGAGGATACCATGATATTTAATGATTATTGTGATATTTCTATAGCGGTTTCTACTCCAAAGGGTTTAGTTGTTCCGGTAGTGCGCAACGCCGAAAGTATGAGTATGGCCGAAGTAGAATTAACAATTAAATCATTGGCAGTTAAGGGAAGAGATGGAACTTTGAGCCTGGAAGAAATGCAGGGTGGAACGTTTACGATCACAAACGGAGGAGTATTCGGATCATTAATGAGCACACCAATAATTAATGCACCACAAAGTGCGATTTTGGGAATGCATAAAATTCAGGAACGACCCATTGCTTTAAACGGACAAGTTATAATAAGACCTATGATGTATCTTGCATTGAGTTATGATCACAGAATTATTGATGGAAAAGAATCGGTAAGTTTTCTGGTGCGGGTGAAAGAACAATTAGAAAAACCGGAAAATTTATTATTTGGTTTCGATAATATTGAATTGTTGCTGGAGTTATAAAAGTACTGTCTAGTGTTACAAATAAATTATTGATCATGAAATTTTATATCCTATTATTATTGCCCGTACTCGCAAGTTTACAGTGTGCATCACAAAACCAGAATGAGAAGGCAATGAGTTATGGAGTGATGTTTTACAATCTCGAAAATTTATATGATACAATAAATGATCCCAAGGTTGATGATGAAACTTTTCTTCCCGGTGCTGACAGAAAATGGAATGATGAAAAGTATAAAAAGAAATTAAAACAACTTTCTAAAGTGATAGCAACAGGAGCCGATGAAATGCCTGTGTTGGTTGGACTTTGTGAAGTAGAAAATTTAATGGTAGTAAATGATCTTGCGGCAACACTTAATTTATCTGCCGCAAATTATTCGGTAGTGCATTTCGATTCGCCTGATGAAAGGGGAATTGATGTTGCTTTATTGTATAATAAAAATGTTTTTACTCCATTAAATAAAACTCCAATTCATGTAACAATTCCTGGTGATTCTGTGGACTACACGAGAGATATTTTATATGTTTCAGGTACTATAAATATAAATGGTGAAAAAGAGGATCTCCATATTTTTGTTAATCATTGGCCGAGTCGATCAGAAGGTGAGGAAGTGTCTGCGCCAAAGAGAGCTGCAGCTGCACAAACTTTAAAACATGTGATCGATTCTCTAAATAATAAATTTACCGATCCTAATATAATAATTATGGGAGATTTTAATGATACTCCTTTTGATATCAGTATTCAAAAAATATTAATGGCGCAGGAAGCCGGTGCAAGTTATGCTGATGAAAGCCTTGTTAATATGATGAGTGAAAAACAAAAAGCAGGTGAAGGAACCTATAATTTTAAAGGAAACTGGCAAATACTGGATCAGATAATTGTTTCGGAAAGTTTATTAAATAAAACTTCCATTGATGCAAATATTAATACTGTGAAGATCGTAAAGCAGGATTGGATGTTATTTCACCACGATAAATACGGAGATTCACCCGACAGAACTTATAGCGGAATTAAATATATAGGAGGATATTCTGATCACCTACCTGTTTATATAGAATTAATTAGTTTTTAAAACAAAGTACATAACCACCACCACCGGCGCCACATAATTTATATATCTCTTTTCCGGACTGCAATCCTGCCTGCCATTGGTGCTGCACTGAATCAGGAATGGCAAATGAAAAATGTTGCAATTGGAATGCGGAGAGTGCGGCTAGGTCTAAATAAAATCCTTCTTTATCGTTTTCTAATAATTTCTCAATCACAGATGCTACCAACGGTAAATATTCTTCATTTATCAACGTGCTGAAATCTTCACTCTGCATTTTATTAATAAATATTTCAATTTGGGTTGATGCTTTTCTTTCTAAGCCTGTGTTGAATAAACTAATATTGAGATCTTTTAATAAATGAATTTCTTCATTTACCGCTCTTGGTTCACCTCCATGCAAAAGATGAATAGGTTTGTTTAATAATATTACTAGTGGGTCGAGTCCGGAACTGGTTTCATGAAAATAATTCTCCATTTCCCCGAGTTCTTTTTTTAAAGTTTTTAGATCGGAGGCATATTCGGTTTTAATTGCCTGATTATTATATTTATCATACACAGCCGCAACAACAGAACCGGAACTTCCTAATCCCATTCCAATAGGAATATCGGATCTTAAATAATAATTGTTTTGTAGATCCTCTATAAACTTTTCGAGGTCGAGAATTGTATTAAATTTTTCAGATGTTTTCAGGAATTTATAGAATGGTCGCAGATCATGTATAATATCAATGGGAGAATCTGCCTGTCGCCATGCAGAACTATATTTTGGATAGGGAATTGCAAATCCTTCTCCACCTACCAACACGGCATATTCGCCGAACAATAATAATTTGGAAGGATAGGTTTGAGGCATTTTCAATTTTCTATTTATTAATTTGGTAATGGAGACTAATCATTCATTATTTGCGAAGGGCCTTTTCCCATATGATCGTAGATCACTTTCTTTTTTATACAAAATGGCAACAACTCACTTTGAATAAAATTGCGCACTTTTGTTTTTTCAGAATGTGGATATAAAACATGAACATTGGGACCTGCATCTAAAGTAAAACAAACAGGAATTTTAGTTTCTGCTCTGAAATTTCTTATTCGTTCAATAATTTCTAAGGTATTCGGTTTCATTAAAATAAAGGAATGCGTACTTGTCATCATTAATGCATGTAATTCCAATGCCTCTGTTTCCACGATCTGACAAAATAATCCCCAATCACCGGTGTTTAATGCATTTAACAGAAGTTTAAATCTATTATTGGCATTTACATATCGTTGTTTCGCCATAGGGTGATCGTTCATCAAAGCATGTCCTGCTCTGCTGCTCACCGATTTTTCACTTTCATTTACAATTAAAATAGAATCCTCCATATCAGAAAAATCATTATGGTAATTAATTGGAAATGGAATTGCATATTTATCAGAACTACCCGGAACAGTAGTTGTTTTTCCCCATACAGAAAATTCGGGATAGATACTGCGCGATGCACTTCCACTTCCTAATCTGGCGAATCCTGATGCCTGTTGTAAAAATGTATCATAATTATACATTTTCTTTTCTGTAGTTGCCTTTAACGACATTAAACACAATGCCATTGCACTCATGGAGGATGCGCTGCTTGCAATTCCTGCAGAGTGAGGAAAGGAATTTTCTGAATCTACAATTATACGTTGTTCACTTAAAAAATTGAAGTCTTTTTGAATCCCTGTTAAATAGGTTAAAATTTTAGCAGAAAAAGCGGGATTCTTTTTTCCTTCAAAAGAAAAATCCAGATCAATAGGTTTTTTGCTTCGTTTTTTTTTGAGTGATATGGAGGTTGTTGTACTAGCATCACTTAAGGTAAGTGAAAGAGAAGGATTGTTTGGTAATTGTTCTCCGTGTTTCCCCCAATATTTAATGAGTGCTATATTTGAAGGACTTTTCCAGGTAATATTCATACTTACAAATTTAGATGCATAATATCAAAACTCTGAATAATGAAAGCGGATTATAAAACCATTTCATGATAGGGAATAATGGTATTATATTGTTTTTTTTCAAAATAATCTCTTACCTCCACTTCTTCCATGCTGCTTGCCACCAAAACAAAATCTCCTCCCCAGGCACCAAGTGATTTAACTGTTCCTGTAAAATCAGGAAATAATTTAGTTTTCACCATTTCTTCCTGTAATACAAATTGCATCAATTCTTCATGTTCATCCAATAATTGTTTAAAATCATGAAAGTCGTCGCAAAAAAGTAATGCTTCAGTAATTTCGGAAATGATCTCAATCTCCTCAGTAAATTTAGATGTGTTATTATTGAAATTAATTACTTCCGTTTTAGAATCTTGTTTTTTATTAAGATGAACAAAAAATATTTTTTCCGGACTTGGAGGCATAAAATGTACAGTATCATTCACAGGTCCTTCTTCATCAATTCTAAAGAGAACAGGTTTTTTTGCATTGGCACAGGCAATATCATAACCGCTGCCACTAAAAATAATTTTATTAAGCGCAAATGCATCAACTCCTGCATACTTTGCAATATTATTAATAACGGTGGAACTACTTCCTAAACCGGAGTGCCTGTCGAATTCCAAATAATTTGTAAGATGTGTGGATCCGTTATTTTTCAGAAATTCCGGATTTAATTTGCGAATAGCAATTAATATTTTTTGTAATGTTTCTAAAACCGGAGCTTCAATATTTTTTAATGTTTCTCTGAAAGGGCTGAGATCTTTTTTATTAAATTGAACATCTATCCAAACATTATTTGCATTGTCGTAACTTTTCCAGAATAAAATATTCTCTTCATTTTCATTTTCTTCTACTTCCATGCGCTGACCTTGTTTTGTAGGAACAGCTAATGCCAAAGCACCGCGCAATATTAAATATTCGCCGCTGATTAATAGTTTGCCGTGTGAATAGAAAGTTTTTTTCACCAAGATTTATTAATAGTAAGTAAAATTTATAATTTTTCTGTCGAGAAGTTTTCACCCCTCAGGTCGTTTAAATAAGCTCTCACCGAACTGAAAGAAACAGTTTTATCAGTAAAATAAGTAGCTGCTAATTGAATCTCATTTTCACTTGCACCAAAGTGACGCAAAATATTTGTGAGATGCATTTTCATGTGACCTTTTTGTATACCTGAAGTAACCAATGCCTTTATTGCGGAAAAATTTTGTGCCAATCCAACACATGCAACAATCTTCATTAATTCTTTAGCACTTGGATTTCCTAATATTTCCAGAGAACGTTTGCTCAACGGATGCAATTTTGTTAATCCGCCAACAGTTCCAACAGCCAATGGAATTTCTAAAGAGAAAATAAATTTGTTTCCTTTTATTTCACAACTGGAAAGACTTGCATATTGTCCATTGCGCGATGCATAGGCGTGACCACATGCTTCAATTGCACGAAAATCGTTTCCTGTAGCAAGAATTACTGCATCAATGCCGTTAAATATTCCTTTGTTATGCGTAGTTGCGCGATACACATCGTGTTTCGCAATATTAATTGCAGTATTAAATTTTCTGGCAAATTGTTGGGCAGATAAATTAGCTTCTTCAAAAGATCCCAATTCATTTATATCACATTCCACCCAGGCTTTTACCAGACATTCCGGAGTGTAATTACTCAAAATGCTCATTACAACATCTACATTTTTTTCAGCGCCGGTAAATTTTTTATTTTCTTTAACTTCTTCTGCGAGACTTCCGGCAAAATGTTCTAAAACGGAATTAATAAAATTAGCACCCATTGCATCCGCAGTTTCGAATGTTGCTTTTAATTGATAATATTCCGGTTCGAGATCGGAACAATCAATTAATTCCAAAGTTTTTAATCCGCCCCCACGCGCTTTCATATTTTCAACCAGAGGTTGAACACCGGCAATTAATTCTTCTTTTAATTCCGTATCGAAAAAATGCAATAATTTTTCACTGTCGCCACGCCATAAAAAATGAACGTGACCAACCTTTATTGTTGAAATTACTTCGGCATGAAAACCTCCGCGTTCGCTCCAAAACTTTGCTCCTGCACTTGCGGCTGCAACAACCGAGCTTTCTTCTATCACCATTGGAACTACATAAGTGCGGCCATTAATTACAAAATTTGGTGCAACACCATATGGTAAATAAAAATTGGTAAGGGTATTTTCAGAGATGCCATCAAATACTTTTTGTAATTCGGCATTGGCATGCATATAACTTGAAAATTCCCGCGCAATATCCAATGGATTACTGGTGAGAAAATGTTTTGCAAGCCATGCAATTTTTTCTGTTTTATTGAGTTTGGAAAACCCTTTTATTTTTGCCACTCTGAAATTTATTATTCAAATACAATCAAATAAAAGTACTTCTTATTTTACTTTTAAAAAATTGTTACACAAAATTAACCCATCTCTTTGACTTTCAATATATGTTTTCAACTCCGCATATCCTGTCTGTGCATATTTCAGGAAACCGGAACCCTGAGCATAAATACTGTTTAGGTTCAATTTTTCGGTGAGATAATATCCATCCAAAAAATTTTTCACTCCACCGCTGATTATCACCTCTCTACACTTCAAATCGTTCCCTAATGTTGCAGCGGCTTGGTTTACAAATCCAACCATCTCCTCTGCTGTATGTCCTATATACGCTAATTCTTTAAACACAGATCCTTCGGCATTGTTCGAGCGCAACATTTCCAATTTTGCAAAATTAGTGCCGCCATATGCGCCAAAATCAAGAGCAGCAATAGGTAGCTGCAACAGGGCTTTCACACTTTCAGGCCCCATCCCTTGTCCTACCTCCTTCACAATTAGTGGAAAATCGACCTCAAGCAGCAATTTTTGTATGGTTTCCAAAGGTGATTTTGTAAAGGTATCACCCTCGGGTTGCAACCATTCCTGAAAAGGATTAATATGCACTATAAGTCCGTCAGCATCAAGCGATTGCACCATTTTTTTTATGGCATCTACCGTATTATCGGCCAGGTTGTGTTCTATCTGCGCAATTCCCAGGTTGGCAAAAAAGGGCAGGTTCTTTCCAATGATGGGTCTTAAATTAAAATCATCAAAATACTTATCATCGTTCAACAGACGACGACAGGAGCCCAAACCCATGCCCATTCCGAACTCATTACATGCACTTGCTAAATTGCGATTTATCACCCCGGCTTGCTCCGTTCCACCCGTCATACTGCTTATCCAGATAGGATTTGCGAGCTTTTTTCCTAAAAATTCTTTCTCCAAAGAAACAGCATGATGCCCGCTCAAAACGGGTTCGTAGTAAAACCTCACATCATTTTCAAGACTTCCCGTCTGGCTCTTGAGTGCCAGTTCGATATGATCTTGTTTGCGTTGTTCTGAAGTTGGATCGGACAAGTTGAGCGTTATTGTTGGGTGCAAAGGTAAGAAAATGAGTAATGAGTAATGAGTGATGAGTTTGATCCGAGAAAGCCGGATAGATTTACTCTTGACTAATGACTGTTGATGGGGTGAGTGGTGAGTAGTGAGTGCTGAGAATGCTACGATCAAATAGTGAGGCTCCCACTTTTTCAGTGGGGGTCTCACTGGGGAAGGGGAAAATGGTGAGTGGTGAGTGGTGAATAGTGAGCTTACTCCGAGTTAGCCGAATAGTTTTGCTCCGCCCCGTACGCCGTGGTTTGGTGTTTTTCTCCAACCACTGCTGGGCGAAGTGTGATTTAGCTCTGATCGAGTCTTGCTATTACTTAACAATGATACTTTGACCTTCCTGCAGGACTAAAATTTTCACTCAAGCTATTTCCCCACTCATTACTCCCGTCCGACCGGGTCATCCGGGCGGGCATAACTCATTTCTCATCTCCAAACCCACCCACTCACCCTTTCCCTTCCCACTCACTCCTCACCACTCACCACTCCCCCCTCACCATCAATATCTTCTTAAATTTGCACCTTTAATAAATCGATATGCATTTTTCAGAATACAGTTATACGCGGCCGGAAATTGAATCTTTGAGGGAGCGCTTTATGGATTTGGTTAAATCTTTTGAGTTAGCAGAAAACGCGGAAGGACAAATGGATGCTATGGATAAAATTAATCAACTCCGTTCGGCATTTGATACCAATTATCAGCTTTGTGCAATTCGTCATTCCATTGATACCAGGGATGAATTTTATAATAAGGAGCAGGATTTTTTTGATGAAAATTTGCCGCATTTTGAAGAACTTACCAGTATCTATTATAAAGCACTGATACATTCTAAATTCAGAATAGAATTGGAAGAAAAATTTGGTAAACAATTATTCCGTATCGCGGATATGCAATTGCGTGTTTTTAAACCGGAAATAATTAATGATCTTATCACGGAAAATAAATTAAGTACTGAGTATCAGGAATTGATTGCAAGTGCACTGATCAATTTCGATGGAGCCGATAGAACAATAGCAGAAATGGTTCCCTATTTGCGCTCGACAGATAGAAATGTAAGGCAAGAAGCATCATCTGCTCGTTGGAATTTTTTTGTAGAGAATGAAAATGCTTTCGACAGAATATTTGATGAATTAGTAAAAACACGACACACTATTGCTTTAGAGTTGGGATTTAAAAATTTTGTCGCGGTTGGTTACCTCAGGATGTTGCGTAGCGATTATACTTCTGATATGGTGGCAGGATTTCGTGAACAGGTATTGAAACAAATTGTCCCCATGGCATCGGAATTAAAAAAGGAACAGGCAAAACGACTTAATTTAGATATCTTAAAATACTACGACGAACCATTATTATTTAAGAGCGGAAATGCAGATCCAAAAGGATCACCTGAATGGATAATTAATAACGGCAAAAAAATGTATGCAGAATTATCCGCTGAAACAAAAGAGTTTTTTAATTTCATGCTCGACCACGACCTCATGGATCTGGAAGCAAAAAAAGGGAAGGCGGGGGGTGGATATTGCACTTATATATCAGGATATAAATCGCCTTTTATTTTCTCAAATTTTAACGGGACAAGTGCCGATATAGATGTGCTTACACATGAGGTGGGACATGCATTTCAGGTGTATATGAGTCGCGGGTTTGAAGTGCCGGAATATTATTGGCCAACGAGTGATGCTGCGGAAATTCACTCCATGAGTATGGAATATTTTGCATATCCATGGATGGATGATTTTTTTGCGGAGGAAGCAGATAAATATCGTTATGCGCATTTAGTGGAATCGCTTTTATTTTTACCTTATGGTGTTGCAGTGGATGAATTTCAACATCATATTTACGAAAAACCTGAGCTTACACCAACAGAAAGAAAAACGCTTTGGAGAAACATAGAAAAAAAATATCTTCCGCTAAAAGATTATGATGATAATAATTATTTAAATGCCGGCGGTTTCTGGCAAACACAGGCACATATTTATCAATCACCATTTTATTATATTGATTATACCCTTGCACAAATGTGTGCCTTTCAATTTTGGTTAAAAGCTAAAAAAGATAATGTTGCAGCATTACACGATTATGTTCAATTATGTAAAGCTGGTGGAAGCCGATCCTTTTTAGAATTAGTTGAATACGCCAACCTTAGATCACCGTTTGAGGTAAATGTTTTTGCAGATATTGTTGGTGAATTGGATGGGTATTTGAAAGGGGTGGATGAAAGTAAACTTGGATGAAAAGTGTGCTAAAAGAGGGAACCCGCCAGTAGGCGGACAGGCGCAGATGACGCTGATTTGGCGGATTTAAAAGGATAAAAATTTTAAAATAAATTGAGATTAATTTTAAAATGAAAGAAGGAGTTTGCAATTTGCGATAGATACAGTCCTGAAAGGACGGCCCATCTTGTAACAACGGACTTTAGTCCGTGTTAATTTGAGAGGACGGCAGGTCAAGGGATGAATTTTAATTTTCGAAGAAAATTTACCCCTCACGCCTCACGCTTCACGCCTCACGAAAAAAATGGTTTGCCGAAAGAATTAATGACCTGTTTTATTTATCATTCATTGATCAACAATTAATTAGACCAATTGTGAAATGTTATTTAAAAATAAATTTTATTAGTTTTTTGATCCTTGGATTTATTCCTGCGATCGGAAATACACAAACCATCTCTCATGACACTTCCGCATTAAAAGCAACCAGCATTGCCAAGCGCGTGATAAGTGCAATGGGAGGAGATGAAAATTTTGAGGAAACAAATTTTATTGGCTGGTCATTTTTTGGAAGTAGAAAATTGATATGGGATAAACAAAACGATAGAGTTAGGGTTGACTACCTCAAAAAGGAATTAACTATTATAACCTCCCTAAATTCAGAGGAAACAAAATTATTCATAAATGGATCGGAGATCACGGATGCTGATTCGCTGATCAAATATAGTACGCGGGGAAAAAGAATTTGGGCGAACGATTCTTATTGGCTGCTCATGCCTTTTAAATTGTTGGATGAGGGAGTAAATTTAAAATTTGTAAAAGACACACTTTTAAATACTGTAAATACCTCCATCCTCGAAATGACCTTTGAAAATGTCGGTTTTACCCCTGAAAATAAATATTGGATCTACGTTGATATGAATTCCTATTTAATAATCCAATGGGATTTTTTCGATAAATATACAGACACCATTCCTGAATTCTCCAACACTTGGAGCGACTACAAAAAATACGATAAATTACTCATCTCCAGCGACCGCGGAGTAGAGGGAAAATTGGAAGATATTTATGTGGTGGATGAAATGCCTTCTGGTGTATTTGAAAATGAATAGGGCACAACAATATTATATTTTTTGATAATAATTTCTTACTATTGTTAAAGAATGAGATCCTTGCCATCTCAAAAACTAGTCTTATGAAAACATTTAAGCATAATTTAAAATATAAGCCCTCAGGATAGCATTTGTTTTTGTTTTTATTCCTTTTATTTTTTGTCAACAATTTATCAGCAACAATTGACCTGGGTATTTCTGAAATTATTACTCCAGTAAGTGGTTGTGGATTAACCGATGAAGAGGTCGTTAGGATAAAAATCACAAATTATGGTGATGAATCTGTTTTTTCAGCTACAATTGCATATCAACTTGACGCAGAGGCAATTCCGATGGAAATAGATTTTGCAGGAATAATGCCTGGCGAATCCATTTTTTACGATTTTATAGTTACTGTAGATCTCTCAGAACCTGGATGGCATGACTTATGCGCCTGGACGATATGGCCTGATGATGACGCCTCCAATGATACTATTTGTATTCAACTTAATGTACTTACAACCCCAATTGTTGATTTGGGAGCCGATATCAATATATGTGATTTTATAGTGTTAGATGCCGCTAATCCAGGATCTGAATTTCTTTGGAATACAGGAGAAAATACACAAACTATTGTTGTAGTTGATTCTGGAGTTTATTCAGTAGTGGTGATAGATCCTATTACGGGTTGCGAGGATTCTGATACCCTTGAAATAAATTTAATGGGAATACCAAATGCAGAATTTACATATACGTTATCTGGATTAACTATATCTTGTATTAATTTTTCCACAAATGCAATAGCATATACTTGGGATTTTTCGGTGGGAGAATCCTATCTCGTTGACCCGGTATTTATTTTCCCGGAACCTGGTAATTATTATGTCTCATTAACTGCTGCAAATGCATGTAGTGATGATGTTACAACTTCGCTTATTTTAGTAACAACAGTGGAAGAAAATTTAAAATTGGAAAATAAGATTTCTATTTACCCGGTTCCTGCTCACTATTCGATAGACATTTCCGATGTTTCAAATGGGATTTTAAATTATACCATTAGATCATTTGCAGGAAATGTAATTGAAAACAAAAATTTTGTGGTTGGAGAAAGTATAAATATTGAGCATCTACCTCAAGGGTTGTATTTTATTGAATTAATAAAATCAAATGGAGTTTCAGCTGGACTTGCCAAATTTAGTAAAATTTAATAAAGAGATACGGACGTCAAGACTGATTACACTTGACAGTTTGTTTTAATTGAAAATTTATAAAGCCAAGTAAAATTTAAATTAGGATATAAAATTTCCAATCAAAAAGTAATCCCCCTTTTTCAATCTTTCCCAACCCTTCCTTCCTTTTTTAACCTTAGAACCTTACCCTTCGAATCTTCTCCCTTCTCCCTTCGAATCTTCAATTCTTTACACCACCGCCTCCTCTTCCGTATTCAACCTAAACCCATTCCCATGAATATTCACGATCTCCAATGTTGGATCTTCTTTTAAATATTTGCGGAGTTTGGTTACGAATACATCCATGCTGCGGGCTGTGAAATAATCATCTCTTCCCCAAATTTGTTTTAAGGCTTCTTCGCGGTAAACGATATCGTTTACTTTCATGCAGAATAAACGCAATAATTCGGCTTCTTTTGGTGAAAGTTTTGCATCGGAACCATCGGTTTTGAGAAGGCGGGTTTTGTAATTAAAATGATATTTTCCAATCGTAAATTCTTTTTGCTGATTATTGGTGCGCAATTTTCCTCCGCGTTTTAAAATTGCGGCAATGCGATATAATAATTCTTCGCTGTTAAATGGTTTGGTAATATAATCATCAGCACCTACTTTAAATCCTTCCAAAACATCTTCCTGCAAAGTTTTTGCAGTGAGGAAAATTACAGGCATTTCAGGATTGATGCGTTTAATTTGTGCAGCAAGTGTGAAACCATCCTTTTTAGGCATCATAACATCCAGTACACATAAATTAAATTCTTCCTTAAAAAAAAGGTCTTCCCCTTTTTCACCATCAGTGGCAAGTCGAACATCGTAGCCACTCATGCTTAAATAATCTTTTAAAACGGCTCCGAAATTCGGATCGTCTTCCACTAATAAGATTTTTGTTTTTAATTCTTCCATAAGTATAGATTATAATGTTATAGGTAAATATATTTTAAATTGTGATCCCTTTTTGGGTTGACTTTTTACTTCTATTGTTCCGTTATGTGCTACAATAATTGCTTTTACATAAGTTAAACCGAGTCCGAATCCTTTGATATTATGTACGTTTCCTGTCGGCACACGATAAAATTTTTCAAATATCATTTTAATATTATCCTGACTCATTCCTATACCTTTATCTTCAATAGTAATATAAATTCCTTTATTGTCGCTTTGCGTTGATATTTTAATTTCGGGTTTATCCGGGGAGTATTTATTGGCATTATCCAGTAAATTAAAAATCACATTCTGGAGATGCACTTCATCGCCTGTAAGTTCGTAATTTTCTGCGGCAAGTTCTGTCATAATATTGCCACCTTTTTCTTCCACCTGTAAACTGATATTTTCAACAGCGCGATAAATAATATCATGTATATCTATTTCATCCTTGCTTAAATTGATCTGATTTTTATCCAGCAGCGCCATCTGTAAAACCTTTTCCACCTGACTGTTCATGCGTTTGTTCTCTTCCTTTATGATATGCGTATAATGTTTGATCTTATTTTCATCCTTCAATATCATCGGATTATTAACCGCATCTACTGCGAGCGAAATAGTGGCCAATGGAGTTTTAAATTCATGGGTCATATTGTTGATGAAATCATTTTTTATTTCCGATAATTTCTTCTGACGGAATAATATTAATACAGTATAATAAAATACGGCGATTATGATGGATGTAAATAAAAGCGAACCTATTAACAACGACCAGATCGAACTGAGGATGAAACTTTTTTGGTGCGGGAAATTCACTAATAAAACATCGTTGTTAAAAAACATATCATCGGGAAATAAGCTCACTTTATGAGGCGTGGCAACTAACTCTTTAACTTCTTCTTTTTCTGTTGTATTGGTAATAAAAAATTCATCATCCATTAAAACACCAAAATTAAAATCAGTGGTTATTCCGTTATTTTTTAATTCGTGAACCAGTGTATTTTTTAAGAATACGGTATCAATTGTTTGCTCAGGTTTAATTCCGCGCTGCATCATTTGAAACATCATTTGTTCCATTGCTTTTTTAATACGCTGCGAATTGATCATCAATTGCCTGTCAATATCCTTTAAAATTTGGGTGATAAGGTCGCTGTTGGCAGAAGAAAAATCTCCACTGTATTCCAGTGGTTCCAATATCATGGTTGGTCGTTCACCCTTGGTTTGTATAGGCGACATTGCATCTTTATAAGGATCTATTCCAGATATTTCGGTTTTTTCATAATAGCCATTGTCGATGCGCGATGCTTTTAGTGCACCGGCTAACATACTGTCGTTCACAATGCCTTCATAAATATTGAGCGAGTCGTTTCCTGTTCGCCAATAGGTAGAATCTGAAAAAAATAAACTCGTCTGACTGCTCAAAACTGATGCTGCAATATTAGTTTCCACCTTATCAGCAACTTTGTTGAGTGCCTCATTCACATGATATCCAAAAACCTGTTCCTTCTGTGTTATGGTATTTTGGATCCAGTATACCTGAACCAAAATGATCCCTAACAGAGCGGAACTCATTAAGATCACAATAAGCCAAATGCGGTTCTTTAACATCTTCTACAAATTTACATATGTTAAAATCGTGAAAACAGCGGTTTAACGCAACATTAACATCTTTTAATGGTCATTTAACTACTTTCAATTGTGATAGGTGCTAAATTTGTCATCCCATGGTCATAATGAACTATAATCAACGAAAATCAAGTATTAAACCAATCTCGAAAATTATGAAACAGTTCCTTTTAATTTTCAGCCTTTTTACCCTTTGTAACCTAACCTTTGGCCAAAACCCTGAAAATGGTCAGATCCGAATTAAGATTGATGCAAATGTTGACGGTGAAAAGGTGAAGATAGATACTTCCATCGACGCTTTAAGCGATTTTGATATTGATGGTTTATTAAAAGAATTAGGATTGGATGAAGAATTAAGTCAGCTTAATATCGACATTAATTCGGGATTTAATTTCGAATGGGATGAACAAGCTTTTGAAGAAATGATGGAAGGACTTCAAAATATTGAAATGCCCGAAATGCCCGAAATGCCTGTAATTCCCAATTTGGAAAACCTGAAGGAATTGGAATTTTTGTCATCAAATAAAGCAATTCTTGGTGTTTATACGGATAAGGTTCCCGAAGGTGCGAAAATAACCGGTCTGGTAGTAGAAAGTGGAGCAATTGATGCAGGTTTGAAAGAAGGAGATATTATTACAGGTATAGATGCAAAAACAATTGAATCACCTAATAATCTGAGTGAAGTGATCGGAATGTATGAAGTTGGGGCAACAATAAAAGTTACCTTCATAAGAGACGGAAAAACAGAAACTGTAAATGCCGTTTTAAAAGAAAATAAAAATGATTTTGGCAATTGGTCGGGAATGGAAGGTTTTAGTGACAGTTTTAATTTAAACTGGGATAATAATTTAGACCAATTAATTGAAATAAATGCGCCTACTAGAGGGTATTTGGGTGTGTATTTACAAGACGAGGAAGGAATGGTGAAAGTTTCAGGGGTTGAAGATAATTCCGCAGCTAAAGAAGCAGGATTAATGGAGGGTGATATTATCACAGAATTAAATGGTAAAAAAATAATTACCTATGATGAGATGATGGAATTTATGGAAACAACAGTGCCCGGTGAAAAAATAAAAATCTCCTACGAACGTAACGGCAAAAAAAATACAGTTGACGCAACTTTACAAGAGGTAAAAAACATGCAATTTTATTTTAATGGTGATGATAAAGAAGGTAGTTATTCCCCAAATATAATAATTGACCGTATTGCTCCATGTCCTCCGGGAAGTGCATATAGTTATAATTCAGGTGATGGAAAACGAAATATAAATATTTGTATCACTGCAATAAAAAACACGGATGAAAGGGCACCTTCACCTAATAGTAATTCTGCAGGTGCATTTCACCCTTTACTTGAACAAAATAGTGTGAGTGTTTATTCCAATCCAAGTGATGGTACCTTCAATGTAAAATTTAATTTACCTGAAGCAGGTGATGCAAAAATTGTGATCACCGATATTAATGGTAAAGAAGTGTATGAAGAAACATTGATGAATTTTTCAGGTGCTTATGATAAAACGATCACACTTTCTTCGGAGCCAAAAGGTACTTATTTTGTTAAGGTAACTCAAAACGGTTATTCGAATACCAAAACTGTAATACTGCAATAAAAGATCTTGATATTTATTAATAAGAAGACCGGAATTGATCCGGTCTTTTTTTTGAGGTTTAATTTCAAAAATAAGTTGCGGGATGGATGTGTTTTATGTTTAAGATTACAAACAAAATGCCTGTGTATATCGGATAAAGCGGCATAAATAATTTTTTTACATTCGCATCAACTAAACCCAAACCTTATGCTCAAGAACCTTTACTTATTAATTGTTTCCCTATTTGTATGTAATATTATTAACTCGCAGGTCGTAATAAAAGGCCATATTTCCGAATTCGACGGAGGCGCTCTTATTGGAGCAACCGTTGTTGAAAAAGGAACTAACAATGGCACTCTGGCCGATGTTGATGGTAATTTTACCATTACCCTCAATACAACTCCCGCTACACTGGTATTTAGCTATGTGGGATTTACCCCTCAGGAAATTGAAGTAACTGCACAAACAACACTGCGTATTATACTCGAAGCCGATTCCTATAGTTTGAGTCAGGTTGAGGTATTGGGCACAAGAAGTTTGAATCGTTCCTCCACTGAAAGCATGGTTCCTATCGATATTATTGATGTAAGTGCTGTTACTGCTGCAAATGGGCAATTGGATCTGAATCAGCTACTACAATACGCCGCACCCTCTTTTAATTCGAATCGTCAAAGTGGTAGCGATGGCGCCGATCATATTGATCCTGCAACTTTAAGAGGATTAGGTCCCGATCAAACTCTTGTTCTTGTAAATGGAAAAAGATATCATCAATCATCTCTCATCAATATTTTCGGAACAAGAGGAAGAGGAAATACGGGAACTGATTTGAATACAATTCCCGCAGCTGCAATTGATCGCATAGAAATTTTGCGTGACGGTGCATCTGCACAATATGGTTCTGATGCAATTGCAGGTGTAATTAATATTGTTTTAAAGGATGATGTAAATGAATTTACCGGTAATGTAAATACATCCGGAAATTTAGCGCAATATAATTTTGATCAGGGGTCTATCGATGGGCAAAATTTGCAGATAAATGGAAACTATGGATTTGATATTGGTGAAAAAGGATTTATGAATGTTACTGCAGATTATCATTACCGCGGTCATACAAATCGCGCAGAATTTACCGGCGATTTTCCTGATAATGTGGATGTTCGAAATCAATATGGTGATGCAGAAGTTACCGATTTTTCTGCCTGGTTCAATATGAAATATCAGCTTTCGGACAATGCACATTTTTATGCATTTGGTGGATATAATACGAGAGATGTTGCTGCTTATGCATATACAAGAGATGCAGGTAGTCCTCGTACGGTTACTTCCATTTATCCCAAAGGATTTGATCCAATTATTGCATCCATTGTAACCGACAAATCAATTTCCGGTGGAATTCGCGGAGATATTCATGGATGGGATGTTGATTTTAATAATACATTTGGTGCGAATAAAATGCATTATTATGGCAGAGAAACATTAAATGCTTCCATGGGAGATGCTTCGCCAACAGAATTTGATGATGGAGGATTTTCACTTGCACAAAATACAACAAGCCTTGATTTTACAAAATATTTTTCGAGTGTTTTGAAAGGATTAAATATTGCTTATGGAGCGGAATATCGCATCGATAATTATCAGATATTCGCAGGCGAAGAAGCATCATGGTATAATTACGGAGCTGTTCTGATTGATGGAGAAGATACCATCGGCAGACCAGGTGGATCGCAGGGTTTTCCAGGGTTTCAGCCTAAGGATGTAACCAATGAGTTCAGATCAAATTTAGGCGCTTATTTTGACGTGGAAGCAAATTTCACAGAACAATTTTCTGCAGATGCTGCAATACGTTATGAAAATTATTCTGATTTTGGAAATACGATAAATGGAAAATTGGCAGCCCGTTTTGCAATTAATAATAAATTTGCTTTACGAGGTTCATTTAGTACAGGATTTCGTGCTCCATCGTTGGCACAAATATATTTTAGTTCCACGTATACAAATGTGGAAGGTGGTGTTATTATAGATGAAGTTATTGCAGATAATAAAAGTACGATCGCACGTCAACTCGGAATTCCGGCATTAAAACAAGAAGAAAGTATGAATGGTAGTTTCGGATTTACAGCAAAACCAATTTCAGGATTATCATTAACGATTGACGGATATTATATTGCCATAAATGATCGTATCGTGTTAACAGATGGATTTGGAACGGATGATGATATTATCGGTGGAATTCTTTCTGATCTGAATGTTGGATATGCAAGATTTTTTACCAATGCAGTGGATACAAAAACAATGGGTGTTGATGTAATTCTTGCTTATAAAATTTATATGCAGGAAAATGTTTTAACATTTACCTATGCAGGTAATTTTAATCAGATGACCATAGAAAATATTTATACCAACGAATTGCTGACAGGTAAAGAAGAAAATTATTTTAGTGTGCGCGAACAATATTTTTTACTCGCCAGTGCGCCGCCTGCAAAAATGAATTTAACAACAGAATATTCGACTAAAAAATTAAATGCAACATTGCGCTTTAATTATTTCGGAGAAATTAATTTAATTAATTACAGTGGATTAGAATATACTTATGCAGCTAAAACAACCATTGATGCAAGCATAGGATATGACATAACAAAAAATTCACACCTTACAATTGGAGCAGCAAACCTCCTGAACACCTATCCCGATCCAACTGATCCATACGAAACCGAAACCGGTGGCGCCTGGGATGCAGTGCAAATGGGATACAATGGAACGGCGATTTTTGCGAAACTTGGGTTTAAGTTTTGAAATGAGTAATGCCCGCCCGGATGACCGGTCGGACGGGAGTTATGAGTAATGAGTTTGATCCGAGTGGGATTGAACTCATTGCTCACCATTTATGTGAAAGTAGCGGTCACAGTCTCAGTAAACAGTCAAATTCTGAATAGTTGAAAAACGTTTCCTTAGTAGAGACGCAATGCATTGCATCTCTACTAAGGAAACATTTTTCAACCAACGAGATTCACCCTTCGAACAAATCCCTGATAAGCATATTAATATCGAACCTGCCGGCCGACAGCGTCAGGCAGTTAAAGAATAAAGAACCCGTCAGTGGCCGGGCAGGCATAAACAGATTCCAACTCGGAAGATTTTCCTCCGTAACTAACAAAATAAATATCCAATAACAATCAAAAAATAAAAAATAACAATCGGATCGACACCCGGAAGATATTCCTCCGTAACAAACAAAATAAATATCCAATAACAATCAAAAAATAAAAAATTTTAATCGGATCGACACCCGGTAGATATTCCTCCGTAACAAACAAAATAAATATCCAATAACAATCAAAAAATAAAAAATTTTAATCGGATCGACACCCATATGATTTTCCTCCGTAATAAACCCCTTCAACTACTTCAACTTCTCTCACCTCGTTTCAGGTTGAATCGGAGCTCCCCTCCGTAATAAACCTTGCCAACCCAATCCAATATCGAATAAAGAACAAGGAATAAAGAACATTAAACAAATCCTCACCCGGAAGATATTCCTCCGTAACAAACCCCTTCAACTACTTCAACCCTTTCAACCAAACGACAAAAAAGTTTCAGGCAGAGTGAGTAGTCCCCTCCGTATGAACCCAGAACTCAGAACTCAGAACCCCGAACTCAGAACCCCGAACTCAGAACTGAAACATGTAGTGATCGACGCAGGAGATCTACTACATGTCAGAACTCAGAACTTTTTTCCCATGATTGTAGTTTATACCTTTGCATAAAGAAAAGACTATGAGCAATTTTATCGTGAGTATATACACAGAAGGAACGCCGAACCCGGATAGTTTGAAGTTTGTGATGAATAAGATGTTGTTGACGGGGCAGAGCGTTGACTTTGACAGGGGAGACAATGTGAGTTACGCGCCTTTGGCGGAGGAGTTATTCAATAAATTTGACTTTATAAAGGGAGTTTTTATAATGAATAACTTTGTTACGGTTAGAAAAGAGGCGGAAATTGATTGGTTTGAGGTGAAATCGGGGATTAGCGAATTCATTAAGAATTTCGTGAGTGAAGGAAAAACCGTGGTGGGTGAGATTCCTGAAATTGACAATATTAGTGGCGAATTGGATGGCGACGCGATAATCGCCAAAATAAAATCGATGTTGGATCAATATGTAAAACCAGCCGTGGAAATGGATGGTGGAGCAATACAATTTAAATCGTTCGACAATGGAATTGTTACCTTAATGATGCAGGGATCATGCAGTGGATGTCCTTCTTCTACGGTTACATTAAAATCGGGTATTGAGGGACTATTAAAACGTATGGTTCCGGAAGTGAAAGAAGTGGTTGCGGAAAGCGCAGAATTAATTTAAAAAATATTTTTTCTATTTAAAAACACGATCAGTAATGTTCGTGTTTTTTTTATGCTGCAATAATAAAGGGATGTCTTCTTTATTCCGTTTCAAAAAAATCCTGAATTTCTTTTTCATTTATACTTCTGTAATTATATTGTTTTACAACCTTGCCGTTTTCAAGTAAATAAATACTCGGAACAGAAGGACCGGCAATGGAAAAAAATTGTTTCATTGGTAAAAAGTCGTAGGTAAATTTTGCGGAATTACTTTCTTCCCAGAAGGTATTTAATAAATTTACATCACCGGTAAAAACATAAATTGTATTATTGTTTAGGTCGTATTTATTCGAAATAAGTGAAATTTTGTTGGCCGCATGTATACAATATTCGCAGGTAACGCTGAACAGGCAAAGCATTTTTTTATTCTCTCCAACCTTTAAATTGTTTAAAGTTTCTGAATCATGAATTCGGGCGGATATAGTTTCCATTGTGTAACCACTTGGGTCTTCCCAGTTGATCAAAAAATCGGGACGAGATATTACAAGGGGAAGCGTGAAACAAAATACAAATGAAAATAATAAAATATTGGATCGATATTTCAATTGATAAGAATGCTCTTTCCTGATAAGAAAAAGTAATCCTAACATAATAATATTTTTTATAAGAGATTCCAGTGGCGACAAGCGGAGCATTTCTCCAAAACAATGGCAATTTTCTTTTTCACCTCTTATAACCTGATAAAAAAGAAAAAGAGAAAATAGGGTGAGGAGAGTAACTGTTGTTCGCCATACAATATTATACTTGATGTTGGTGATCAATAAAATTCCCAAAAGTAATTCCACACTAATAACCAAACGTGCAAGAACCGCGGCAACATTGAAGCTGAACCATTTTAAACTGAAAATGTATAGTTCGAAAGTATCAATGGAGATTAACTTGAATATCGCAGATAAAATAAATATCGTTCCTAACAGAACTCTGATAAAGAGAAAAAGGAAAGATTTGGAATTTAATTTCATGGATATCAAAAAAACTTAAAAAGGTTCACAATCCACTGTTTTGGTAATTCCGAAATCCGTGGTTTCCGAATCAAAGGCATCGCAGGTTTTATTTGCATCTCTGCCTTCACCAACTAAAGTATAGGTAGTATCAAATCCGGAAACATCCTGGTAACAATCGCAACGAAATTCTTTATCGCAGGAATTTAAAATAGATCCAAGCCCCAATAAAAAAATATACAAGATCGTTTTGTTTGATGCTCTGATTAATCTCATCAATCTACTTTTTTTGAAATTTAAATTTTATTTATTTGCCAATTGCCCGCATGCAGCATCTATATCCTTGCCTCTGCTTCTGCGAACTACGGCTACTACTTTATGCTGCTCTAAATAACTAATAAATCGTTCTCTTTGTTCCTCCTTCGATTTGTGAAAATCAGCTTCCCGAATGGCGTTGTATTCGATAATATTTACTTTAGCGGGAACTCTTGCACATAAAGAAACTAAATTTTTTGCATCCTCCATACTTTCATTAATGCCGTCGAATAAAATATATTCGAAAGTTATGGAATTGCCGGTTTTTTCATAAAAATAATTTAATGCTTCCACCAGATCATTTAAATTATTTGCATCATTTATCGGCATTAATTTGCTTCGTTTAATATCATCTGCGGCATGAAGAGATAATGCAAGATTAAATTTAACATCATCATCACCCAATTTTTTTATCATTTTTGCCAGCCCGGCGGTGGAGACCGTAATTCGTTTTGCAGAAATATTTAATCCTTCCTCGGAAGTAATTTTATCTATTGCTTCCAAAACATTTTTATAATTGAGTAATGGTTCACCCATTCCCATAAATACAATATTACTTAATGGCTGTTCGTGTTCTTTAAGGGCAATTTTATTTAATAAAACAACCTGATCGTATATTTCGTGTGGTTGCAAATTGCGTTTGGTTTTAATAAATCCTGTTGCACAAAAAGTACAACCGAGATTACATCCAACCTGACTCGAAACGCAAGCAGTCATTCTGTGTTTTGTTGGGATCAAAACTCCTTCCACAAAATGCCCGTCATGCAATTTAAAACGACATTTAACAGTTCCATCACTACTTTTTTGTTCCATGTCGATCTGGAGCGGAAGTATTTCAAATTCTTCTTCCAACTTTCCTCTAAGTTCCTTGGAAAGGTTGCTCATTTCCTCAAAACTCACGGCACTTTTCTTCCACAACCATTCATGTATTTGATTGGCTCTGAACTTTTTATCTCCCAAAGCAATGATCTTTTCCGTTAAATCCTCCAGACTGAGATCACGTATTGCTATTTTCTGCTTTTCCTGCATTTAAGCAAAGATAACCCTTTAATTGCGTGTGACTGTGCAATTCCGCTTTCTAGCGCTCATGAAATTATTTTGAAATATCATACATTAGTTGGAACTTCATGCTCCAAAACAAACCGGCTGGAGGAATGAATAAACTTTTTACACTGCTATTTACATGTATTTTATCGTTGTCGGTACACGCACAAGACATTCATTTTTCTCAGTTTTATGCGTCACCGTTAACCCTGAATCCGGGGTTAACGGGAGCATTTAACGGGAATATCCGCGGAATCGTAAATTATAGAAACCAATGGAATTCTTTTGCGCCTTTTAACACTTTTGCGGCTTCAGTGGATGTGAATTTCGGTCAGAGTTTTTTGAAGCACGACCTTATGGGTTTCGGATTAAGCGCATTTTCCGACGTGGCAGGTGATACAAAATATTCGAGTACTCAGGTTAATATGACCTTTTGTTACATAAAAACTTTAGGCAATAAATATCATCCCAGTTTTTTGTCGGCGGGATTTCAAGGTGGATATGCGCAAAAAAGTGTGAATTATCTTGCAATGACTTTCGCAAACCAATTTGACGGGGTTTATTACGATCCAACTTTAGGAACGGGGGAATCCATTGGTTTTGATACACGTGGTTATCTCGACCTTTCTGCAGGTTTGATGTGGTATTTAGTTCCTAAGGAAGATAAATTCAGTATGTATCTGGGTGGATCTGTTTACCATGTTAATGAACCCAACCAATCTATTGGTGCCGAGGATGATAAATTATATATGAAGTATTCCGGTCATGCCGGTGCCCAAATTCCAGTGGGAAAAATGACTTCGGTGGTGCCCGCTTTTATGATGAATGTTCAAGGACCTTATACCGAATATTTTGGGGGAGCAAATCTTAAATTTTATTTGGAAGGAATGGAGTGGAGTTCAACCGCAATATCATTCGGAGTTTGGCAAAGGGTTGTGGGTGATGTGGAAGCTGCTACAAAAGCCGAAGCAACTATACTTGCAGCGCGATTGGATTATGATAAAATTAGTTTAGGTGTGAGTTATGATGTAAATATTTCTTCTCTTGCAGAGGCAAGCAAAAATAATGGCGGTCCTGAAATTTCGCTTTCTTATATTACAGGTTTACCTCATCGGGAAAGAAGAATACCTTGCCCCAAGTTTTAATAAAAAGAATTGTATCCTAAAGGATTGGGATATATATTTTCTCTATAAAAATCGAACTATTTTATTGTTTTGGCATTTATATTAAGTGCACTTGCGTATGTTAAAATACTGTTTTATAATCGGATTATTTTTTTCTGCATTTATTGCACGGAGTCAAAATACTGCCCCAGTTTCACCAATAAGTAAATTGAATGCCGGTGAAATTTCGAATCTGGAGTTTAGTGTTTATAACGGAGATACAGTATATAAAAAATACACAAAAAAATTGCAGGTAATAGAACAAAATGATACTATTGTTTACGTTGAGATATTTGATGTTAATCGATATTGGTATCTGGAAAGATATCTTTTAAAAAACGGAAAAAGAATTAAAAGCGGCTGGCAACAGGAATTTAATATTGGAGGATTTAATACCTTCGACCGTTTTTGTTCTGAAGAAACCGGCAATTGTAATAAGGTTAATTCTTATACCTATTATCCCAATGGAAATATAATTGCCATTGTAAAAACGGTAAAAAATAAAAAAGAAGGTTTGAGTTCATTTTATCACAATAACGGACAATTAAAAAACACCATCGAATTTAAGAACGATAAACTTTGGAATGTAGTTGCCTACTTCGACCAAAATGGAAATATTTTGGATCCGGGTAATTTTTGTGATGGTAATGGTCAGGTGAACGTATATTCCGTAACAGGGAAGTTGATAAAGATCAAAACGTATAAGAATGGGAGGGAGAGATTATTTAAGATTCGAAGGTAGAAGTAATGGAAGATTCGAAGGTAGAAGATTCGAAGAATCGAAGGGAAGGTTCTAAGGAGCATCCTTCGCTAAAGCTACGAATGCTGAGAAAGGAAGGAAGGTTGGTAAGGTTGAAAAAAGGTTTTAGGTCTTATGCCGTTAGTGAGACCCTCGCTGGGAGCGAGAGCCTCACTATCATTTGAAGAAATTTTTGCAATTCTATCGTTTATTCATTGTCATGCCCTATTTCCCATGTCCTATGTCCCGTCATGTGTCCTTATCCTGTGTCCTATGTCCTATATAACTACCACGGACTAAAGTCCGTTGTTACAAGATGGACCGTCCTTTCAGGACTTTTGATTATTTACAGATTGAAAATTCATATCCAATTTTATAATTATATCCTACCAAATTTATCCTTTTTAAATCCGCCCGATCCAACGAAATTTTAAAATCCCACCTTTTGTTTTCCTGATACCTGATACTTGATACCCGCTACAATTTTGTCCTATGTCCCTTTTCCCATGTCCTACGTCAAGTCATATGTCCTATGTCATATGTCCTGTGTCCTAAAAAATGCATTGATCCCCATGCTTCCTCAACCAGCTTTCTGCTAATTCATAACCCGGCATTGCGCGTTCCACTTGTTTCCAGAAACGATGGCTGTGGTTGTGTTCTACGAGGTGGGCGAGTTCGTGAATTAAGATGTAATCAATTACTTCGGGAGGCGCGAATAATAAACGAATGGAGATATTAATATTTCCATCCCAGGAACAACTTCCCCAATTGGTAATACTATCGCGAAGCGTCAATTTTTTTATGGGTTTTTGAAAGTGCAGATCATTTAATATTTGTACGCGTTGTGCTATGGCAGGTTGAAAATGATTGCCAATTAATCTGCCAACCAAATATGTTTTGTGTTTTTGTTCTTGTGTGGGAGACATGCCTTCGGAGAGTAATAACATGATGATATTATTTTTTAATTCGCCATTGCTTGCATTTTTTTTCTTAGTGTAATTTATGCGGATTAAAAATTCTTGTCCCATTACTTTTAAAATATCACCATCATGATACTTGCGATATAAGGGTGGTTTTTTGTGTAATTCGTGTTTCGCGATATATTTTTTTGCCCAGTCGAGCAATTGCATTTCCTGGTCTAATTTTTCCGTATCATTAAGGTATTTTGATAAACGGATATGTATGCCTTTATTCCCAATACTCGCCCTGCAATCGTTGCGCATTTCGTGATAAACAAAAACCCGAAATTCTTTTTCTCCAACAAGGATGATCTCCTGTTTGAAGAGAATGGATTTTTTATTTTTTAGAAGAAGAGGCATAATAGAAAAAGCGCGTTTAATAAAAAGTAAAAAAAAGAGGCCACGAAGGCTCAAAGGGCGCAAAGTTTCGCGAAGGAAAAATGGATGGTGTATTTTTATTTATATACTGAATTAACACTTTTATTTTTTATTAAAGAAAATTTTTGTTATCTGAAATTTGCCTTAAGTTTAATTCTTTTTGCCACTAAGTCACGCAGGCTTCACAAAACAAAGCTTAGTGAATGCTTAGTGTCCCTGTCTGCCGGCAGGCAGATTAGCGCGTTGGTGACCCATTTATTTTAGTATTTTGATGAGTTAGTTTTTAATAACTCTCATACTTTTTTAACTCCGATTGAATCTCGTTTAATTTTTTTTGTTGAGAAGCAATTTCTTCCTTTTTAGCTTCCTGATTTTTTGCGTTGGTTTCTAATTCTGATTTTGCTTTTTTAATGGATTCTTCCCATTCTGTTATTTGGTCGTTTAATTGTTTGTTCTTTTTTTCCAAGGATGTTTGTTCATCATTTCTTTGTTCCAATATTTTTTGTTCAGCAGTTACCGTTTCCTGAATTGCGATCTTTTCGAGACGATAAACAAATTTTTGCATCAATGTTTCGCATGCTTTTACTTTATCGGGATTTGTTGTGGAAGAAACAAAAGCTCCGTTCACTTCAAAAAAACCTGTAACAATTAATTCGTCTTTTTCGGTAGTGAATAAAAAATAAATATTGGAGGGATTTTCACTCAAGGTTGGAGCGGTAATATTGGTGGCCTTAAATTCATGTTTACCCGTTTCATCCACTTCCACTTTTTTCTGAATATCGTTTATCCATATTTTTAAGGCTTTAACTACATCCTTTTCACTTCTGTCGCCAAGGCTTACAGAATAACCACTTCTCTCCCCCATACTTAAAGGGGATACAACTTCTTTTACTTCTACCGTTTTTTGGGCAAAAACAGAGGTAACTGTTGTTAATAAAAGGAATAAGGCAGAAAATTGTAAATATTTCATAATGGTTCTTTTTAAAGGGTTAAAAAAATTTCAACTTTTGTTTCAAATACTATACCTACTATAGTTTTAGAATAATTATGCTCAAAATTAATCAGTATTAAACAAATAAAAAGTCCTTATCTCCCAAAATAAAAACGGGCAAAAGTGGCTCAGGCTTGTAATTTATAGTTCAGTTGCAGCAAGGTTATGGTGCAATGTGAATAAAAAAATGCACTCATTCAGATATATTTCTATTTTTGGATTAGAATAGAAATAGTATGAGAAAAAATTTACTTTTCGTTTGTCTGCTGATCTCCATTGGCGCCAGTGCATTTGCACAGGTGGAAGGCTCTTCTTTTAGTGCTACGGGTAGGGGCGGAACTGCAACTTCCTTTGTAACCGACTATCAGGCGATTGGAATTAATCCCGCCAATTTGGGTTTCGACACCGATTTTCATATTGCTTTGGGAATTGGGGAGTTCGGATATGGATTTTACTCAGGTGCTCTGGCTAAAGACGATGTGCGGAATATTCTTTTTAATAATGAGGATACTATTGGAGTTGCCGAACAGGAATTTCTGGCAAGAGAATTTTTAAATGAAGGATTTACCATCAATGTTGATATTATGCCAGTTGGGGTGAGTTTCGAAATTCCCAAATTCGGAACTATCGGATTGAGTATAAAAGCAAATGTTGCTTACAGAACACAATTTGGTGGAGAGGCAGCAAATATTATTTTTGAGGGATATAATTACGAGGAATATTTTGATACTATCATTTTTGATGGTGAAACTATTTATGGTGTTGCCTACGAACCTTTGAGTTTATCGGAGTTATTTGAAGATACAGAATTGATGTTAAATGTAAATTCTGAATTTAATCTCGCTTATGGAAGAAAAATTTTGGGTGATGATGAAAAGTTTGCATTATATGGAGGTGCCGGAGTTAAATTTATTTTAGGATTCGCATATCTCGATATTTCATCGGAAGGGGGAAATTTAAATGGAGTAAGTGCTTTGGGATTGGATATTTTGGATGTGGAAGATCTAAATACTCCGTTTCCAATTACGAGTTCTGCTGCAGAACCTGTAGGAAAAGGTGTGGGATTTGATCTTGGATTAAGTGCAAAAGTTGCAAAAACTTTAACGCTGGGACTCGCAATTACCGATATCGGAAAAATGACCTACGATGCAAACGTGTTACAAGTAAATGATTTTGTTTTGGATACCGTTGCTTTCAGCGGAGTAAATACAACAGACCCAATTGAATTAATTAGTCAGATTTTTGAGGAAGAAAACCTAATTGAATATTCAGGTTTGTCGGAATTTGAAGTGAGTTTACCCACTAAAGTGCGTTTAGGTGGATCACTGCAAGTGAGTGATATTTTTAATGTTGGAATTGATGCGATATTTCCCGTAAATACCGTAGCCGGTTCTTTAGCTTCACCGGTTTTGGGTGTGGGGGGAGAGGTAAAAATGTTTAAAGTGCTAAAATTATCGGCAGGATTATCAACCGGTGGTGGGTACAACTATAATATTCCTGCAGGCATAGGTTTGGATCTCAAATTCTGGGAACTTGGAGTTGCAACACGCGATGTAATGACCTGGTTCGGCGAAGCAAGTCCCACAGTTTCTTTTGCTGCTGGATTTCTTCGTTTTAAGATCTGATCATTCCAAAATTGTATATAAAACTTTTGCTTGTTCACGCGAACAGGAATTATAATGCCACCACTCAGAAGGCAGCTGAACAAATCCTGCTTTCACCATAACCTCACGCAATATTTTTCTGTTTTGTATTTGTAATTCGCTAAGTGTTCCGTTTGCTAATAAAATATTTTCCAATTGTGGTTCCGCAGCCTCACCAAAAAAATCGTAGGGTGTTCCCATGTCCAGTGCTACACCATTTTTGGTTGCCACAGTAATATCAACTGCAGCTCCATAATTATGTAAAGATCCATTTTTCGGATTGGAAACATATTTACTTTTTTCGGGATAGTTTTCCTGCACAATATCCCACATTTTTTGTTGCACACTTACCGGCCTTGTTGCATCGTAAATAATAAATGTGAGTGTGCTGTCTTTATCAATTAAATATTGATATGCTTTTTGTAATTTAATTAATACATCAGGTTGCAAATAAGCATTTTCCAGTTCGCCGTAAACATCTGTATTTAAAAAATTATCGGTGGATGAATATTTAAGTTCAACTAAAATACCGGGTTCTTTTTCCTGAACATTTATTAATCCGGCAGAGATCATTTGTTGTTCGAGAGGGGAAATGGATTTTGTTTCGCTCACTTCTTTTACTTCAATATCCTTTGGTTTGTCTTTGTTTTGAGAAGAACAACCTACGGTGAAGAATAATAAGATACTGATACAATTCCATTTCATGAGGCTAAGGTAAATAAAAAGAGATTATTTCCACTTGATTTCCGCTTCCGGTTTTAATCACGGTGTATTTATCGCAACGGAATATTCACCAACAGATAAATTTGAAATATCAAAATTTTACAATGAAATATCAACTATAAATTTTTGCTTAATTTAATCACAAATTATTAAAATAAATTAACCGTATTCGGAATCAATACTTTTTTGTAATTTTCTACTAAATTTTGATATTGAAAAAGCCATTATATAGTTTTCTATTCTTGACCTTACTTTTCAATTATTATATTTCTACTTCTCAAGTTCCTGAAATTCAATGGGATATGAGTTATGGTGGGACAAATGTTGATGGCCCTTATGGTTATATACTTAGCCAAAATAAATTAATAGTAATAGCTGCTATCAGTTTGTCAAACGACGTAGATGTTACAGAATACATTGGTGATGGTGATTATTGGTTGTTAGCAACGGATTCAAATGGTATATTGAAATGGGAAAATAGTTTTGGTGGTACTTCTCCTGAAACTCTTTATAGTATAGAAGCATCTGCAGATAGCGGTTATATTTTATGTGGCTATACCTATTCTATTGATGGAGATATAACTTACAACCATGGAAATGCCGATATATGGATAGTAAAAGTAGATTCTACTGGAGTTTTACAATGGCAAAAAACCTATGGAGGGTCGGAATTTGACGACGGCAGAGCTTTAAAACAGACAAGCGATGGTGGGTATATAATCGTCGGATCAACTAAATCTGTTGATGGAGATATTACTTTTAACCACGGCTATATAGATGCATATGTGATAAAAATAAACAGTATTGGAGAAATCGAATGGCAAAAGACCTATGGAGGAAGTTTAGATGACAGGGCAAGATCCATTGAATTAACTACCGATGGAGGATATATTATCGGCGGATTTTCTGAATCTGATGATTATGATGTTGCTGAAAATAAAGGCGATCAGGATTATTGGTTGTTTAAAATTGATGCATCGGGTAACTTATTATGGGAAAATACATTTGGAGGTTCAGACTCTGACTTTGGCAGGTCTGTAATAAATGCAGTGGATGGTGGCTACCTATTGTCCGGATATGCATGTTCCTCCGATTTTGATATTACCGACTTTAAAGGCGGATATTCCGATTATTGGGTAGTAAAAACAGATAGTTCCGGGACACTTGAATGGCAAAAAACTTTTGGTGGAAGCGCTACAGACCAACCGTACTTTATTAAAACTTATAAGGACACAACTTATTTAATTGGTGGGAGTTCCGGTTCAGATGATGGAGACCTACCATTTCATTATGGGGTATATTATTCAATGGATATGTGGATTGTTAACATTGATACAATTGGAACGATTATTTGGTCTATGGTTCTTGGAGGAACAGGCAGTGACGGGACGGCATCTGTTGTTGAGTGGAGCGAGGAAGAAATATATATAATTGGGGGAACGACCTCTATTGATGGCGATGTAACTTCCCCAATTGGTGGTGGCGATGTTTGGTTATTAAAATTAGGTTATTGCAACACTCCCTATTTCGCCGATACAGACGGCGATGGGTACGGCGATTTATTAAATGATTCTCTTGCCTGTAATTTACCATTAGGATATGTTACCGACAGCACAGATTGCGACGATACAAATAATTTAATATATCCAACCGCAGAAGATATTTGCAATGCAATGGATGATAATTGCAATGGTTTAATTGATGAGGATGTAATGTTTTTTACCTGGTATTTTGATAGCGATGAGGATAATTTCGGAGATATAACAATTGATTCTGTTTCTTGTTTTGATTTAAGCGGATATGTATTGGATAATACCGATTGTAATGATGCTGATGCAGAAAATAATCCTGATGCAAGCGAAATTTGTAACGAACTGGATGATAATTGTAATATCGAGATAGATGAAGGTTTAACAATAAATACTTTTTATATGGATGGCGATGGTGATACTTTTGGTGATCCGATAATATTTATTAATTCTTGTTTAGATCTTATAACTGGATATGTTTTTGATTCTACTGATTGTGATGATTCAAATAATTTAATTTATCCCGGTGCAACGGAAATTTGTAATTATCTGGATGATGATTGCGATGGTTTTATTGATGATAATTTATTATACACTTGGTTATATGCGGATGCAGACGGAGATAATTATGGTAATGCACTTGTGGATACTCTCGCCTGTTTAAGTATTCCCGGATACATCCCCGATTCCACCGATTGCGATGATACCGATCCAAATATTTATCCCGGTGCGGAAGAATTATTAAATGGTGTGGATGATGATTGTAATCAATTAATTGATGAAGGGTTGGCTTTGGATAACATAGAAATTAATACTTTCAACATTTATCCAAATCCGGCAAAGGATATTTTATTTGTCGAATATAGTTATGAGGGTGAGGTGGAGCTGCAACTAATTAATATTACGGGGCAGGTGGTTTATTCATCGTCTACGGCCCTTCCACAGAGTTCCTTCGGTAACTCTGTGGGGACACACTTAACCCGGAATATTGATATAAGCAATTATGCTAGCGGTGTTTATTTGGTGAAAATGATTACGCAAGATGGATTTGAAGAGAAAGAGTTAATAAAGCAAGATTGAAATTTTTACCAACCCCAACCATTAAAAATTATTGAATAAAAAAACCGGCAAGTCGCCGGCTTTTTTATTAATTCTTTCATTCTTTAATTCTTTCATTCCTTAATTCTTTTTATTCCTTCACAAAAGTATGCGTAGAAACAATACTATTATCCGAAATAAACATCACATACATCCCCGCAGCCAAATCACTAATATTTAAAACATTATTTTCTCCATTAATATTTCCCGAAGAAATTAATTTTCCATCAGCAGCATAAATTTCAAATTGTGCGTTGCTGTCGTAATTTAATTGAACAGTAATATTTTCCGTTGCAGGATTTGGGAAAATACTAAATTCATTTGCAGGCATTTCAGAATCACGTAAAGGAAGCGTTTTAAAACTTTCCAATACTGCCGTGTAAGGTGAATTATCAATTGGAGTTACAGAACAATTGGAACGTACTTTCCATTTATATTTTGTGTCAGGAATTAATCCTGTAAGTATTAATGTTTCTGAAGCGGATGTTGCCGTAAGCCAAGTTGGAGATGAAGCAGGTCTGTAACTGATGGTATATGACTCAGCACAATTTACCGCACTCCAGGTTAACTGTGCACTGGTGGAAGAAAGTACCATATCGTTTGCCGTTGCAGGGGTAGGACAAGTTGTAATATCCCCCTGATTAGAACTTCCAATTGTTGGAGGATTAGAACTTGTAACACGAATGCGATAATCGCCGCCCGGAATCATATCACCGGGTAAAGTTGCTTCAATATCCTGCGCACCGCTTTTTTTGCTACTTACCGATGCAATTATCTGTGGTGTTGCAAAAGTTCCGTTTTCATCTGATAATTCCACGGAAAAAACATTTCCGGTTGTGTAAACACCATATGCAGCCATTGGAACTTCTATATCTGTTCCCGGACATAATGCCTCACCCGGGAAAGTATTAATAAAAATAGAGTTGGAAGGTGCATCATTGGCAATTTTTACCACCCATATATCGTGTTTTACACCATAGATACTATTAATATCTATACCATCATCGGCAATGGAACCTATAACAATAAAATTACCATCGGATGTTTCTTCCACGGCATAAGGATAATCCCAACTATTACCACCAACGCAGGTTTGCCATAAAATGCGACCCTGAGCATCGGTTTTAAATACCCAATAATTATCATAAACACCAAATTCGCACATCGCAACTCCTTCATTTTCATCGGCTTCCATCGTATAAATATATCCGCCATCAGAAGTGCGCGAAGCCGCCATCCAATAATCTCCCGATTCACCATAACAATATTGTTTGAGGATATTTCCGTTTCCGTCCACTCTTAAAGTCCATACTCCCGGATATTCACAGGCATTTACATCATAATCGGCCGAAGACGAATATCCAACCACCATATAATTTCCGGAGCCATCCTCAATCAGATTTTTTCCAAAATCGTAACCGCTTCCACCATAGGTTTTTTGCCACATCAGATCTCCCGAATTACTAATGCGTATCAACCATAGGTCAGATATTTTAGCTGCGTCATAATCGTAATATCCACCCCCACCGCCATCAACTGCAGGATGATAACCTGTAACATCGCCATCAGGAGAATTGGTCCAGCCTGTAACTATAAAGTCACCTTCGGGGGTTTCAATAATATCCTGCGCCTGATCTGCTTCGGTTCCACCAAAACAACGCTGCCATTCAATATTAAAATCGGTATCAAGTTTTACCACCCAAAAATCGAGTTCCTGGCGACCGGGACTTGTATGTAAACCACTTACATCGCCGTCGTTGGAGCGTGTTCCGGAGGCAAAGGCATAACCTCCATCACTGGTTTCAATAATATCATAAATATATTCTTCCCCGCTTCCACCAAAACTTCTTTCCTGCAATAAAGCGCCGGTTGGAGATATTCTTATCACCCAACTATCGTTTACACCGTGGTTGCCTGTAATATCGCCATCAGCCGAAGCGCTGTGACCGCATACAACATAATTTCCATCTTCATCCAAAATTATGGAACGGGCATGTTCTATACCTGTTCCACCGTAACATTTACTCCAGAGAATATTTCCCATATCATCCGTTTCCACCACCCAAAAATCGCCCAAAGCATGGTTTCCGGCAGTACTTAGGTCGTGTTCGTCGGAACGTGCCGTGCACAAATAAATAAGGTGCCCGTTTTCCAAGGCTAAAATGTCGCGACCCCAGTCGTACTGGTCGCCTCCGTAGTTTTTTTCCCACATAATGGACTGGGAAAAAGCTGTAGATGATAAACAAAATAGGGAAAGAGCAAAAAAGAGTGTTTGGATAGTTTTCATAATAGCAGTGTTTAGAAATCAAATCTAAAATTTTGACGGAATAAATACAAATAAAACCCCAGCTAATTTGGGGTTTTTCGAAAAATGAAGGTTTAGCTTTAATACTTTTCATTTTGCTTTTTTTTTTGGATTTCAAAGGCTACCTTTGCGGCGGATTTTAAAAACACCTGTAGTGAAGCTAGTAACCACCATTTTTCTTACCTTTTTAAGTATTGTTACCATTGGTATTTCTGATGTTTCGGCATCGGGCAGTGAAGGTGCATACGACCCGAAGGAATTTGCCATGCATCACGTTGCTGATGCGCATGAATGGCATATTGTTGGAAATGTGAGTATCCCGCTTCCTTGTATAGTGATTCATAAAGGCGTTAATTTCTTTATGAGCAATAAAATGCCGGAAGCTCACCATGGAACAGAAGAAATTCATGCAATTCAGCCAGTGGCAGATACACTTCATGGACATGATCACGACAGTTCACTTGGTTTAATTGGCGACGATCATCACACTCAGGAGACCTATAAAGGATTTTATTATAACGAAAGTGGAAAAATTGTTCATGAGGATGGTGCTTTTGTTTTAGATCTTTCCATCACTAAAAATGTTGCTACATTATTAATTGTGTCGCTTATCATGATATTTGTGTTTACCTCTGTTGCAAAAGCATATCGCAAAAGAGAAGGACAAGCACCAAAAGGGTTACAAAGTTTTATGGAACCACTTATCATTTTCGTTCGCGATGAAGTGGTAAAACCAAATCTTGGAAATAAAACAGATCGTTATCTTCCATTTATGTTAACGGTATTCTTTTTTATCTGGATATCGAATATGCTCGGATTGATTCCATTTATCTCCAATCCTAACCTTACAGGAAATATTGCAGTTACAGCAGCATTGGCGCTGATGGTATTTTTAATGACGAATTTACACGCAAATAAATATTATTGGGGACATATATTTAATCCACCTGGAGTTCCGGGTTGGGTGAAGATCATTTTAGTTCCTATCGAATTTTTAGGAATATTTATTAAACCGGTTGCATTGATGATTCGTCTTTTTGCAAACATAACTGCAGGACATATTATCATTATCAGTTTGGTTGGTTTGATATTTATTTTCGGAAAAGCAGGAGAGAGTTTAGGTGCAGGTTTAGGTGCATCCATTGTGGCAATTCCATTCGCAATTTTCATGAGTTTTCTGGAATTGTTGGTAGCATTTTTACAGGCATTTATTTTCACAATGTTAAGTGCATTATTTATTTCATTGGCGCAGGAAGAACATCACGATCATGCGGCCGATGCACATCATTAATTATTATTTAATCAATTATAAACAACAGTAACATGGATTTATTAACTATTATGCAAGCAGCTGAAGGCGGTGTTAAAGGTATCGCAGCTATCGGAGCAGGTTTAGCAGCTATCGGAGCTGGTATCGGCGTAGGTCGTATCGGTGGTAGCGCACTTGAATCAATGGCTCGTCAGCCTGAAATGTTAGGTGATATCAGAACCAACATGATCATTGCAGCGGCTTTGGTGGAAGGGGTTGCCCTTTTCGCTGTGGTTATTGCCCTTTTACAAGGGTGATCAAAAAATATTTTTCGGTGGCAACGGTTGGTTGCTGCCGAAAAAATTTTCATTTTCAATTTGGTAATTGACAATTTAATAATTGGGAGTTCAATTTTTAATCGGAGTAAAAAATTACCAAATTGACAATTAACAAATTAATAAATTAAAATAATTATCATATGTTAATACTAGGATCATTTGACATCGTAACACCGGATCCGGGTTTATTTATCTGGACGGTTGTTGTATTTCTTGTGGTTTTATGGGTGCTGAATAAATATGCTTTCGGTCCGATAAAAGCATCATTGAAAAAACGCGAAGATGGTATTACCGAATCTTTACATCAGGCACAAAAAGCGCGTGAGGAAATGAGTCACATGAAGGCTGATAACGAACGCATTTTAAATGAAGCGCGTGAGGAAAGAAGCAAAATGTTGCGCGAAGCAAAAGAAGCGAAAGATATGCTGATAACCGAAGCCCGTGAAAAAGCAAATGTGGAATACAATCGTATTGTAGATGAAGCAAAACAAGCTATCAACAATCAGAAAATGGCCGCTTTAATTGAGATCAAAAATAATGTGGGAAATATGGTGTTGGAAGTGAGTGAAAAGATCTTAAAAAGAGAATTGGATAATAAAGCAGATCAGGAAAAATATATCAAACAATTAGTTGACGAAATTAAAGTGAATTAATTACAATGTCATCAACAAAACTCGCATACCGTTACGCAAAATCTATCATAGACCTGGCTCTTGAAAAAGGGAAATTGGAAGAGGTTTCTAATGATATGCGTTTATTAAATGAAACCACCGATAAGGTGCGTGAATTTTATTTGATGCTGAAAAGTCCCATAGTTACAGGCGATAAAAAAATGGAAGTGACCAAACAAATATTCCATGGTAAAATAACCGATATCACGGAAAATTTTATGGATATTTTGATGCGCAAAAATCGCGAATCACATCTTCCTGAAATTATTGATTCTTTTATTCATCAATATAATGCATTAAAAGGAATTACACCTGTTATTATCACTTCAGCAACAGAACTTTCCAAAGATGCAATTGACGAAGTGCTCAACAAATTAAAACAAACAGCACATCTTCAAACAATTCAACTGGAAACAAAGATAGATGCTGATCTTGTGGGTGGATATATATTACAGTGGGAAGATAAATTAATTGACAACAGCATAAGAAGAGGATTGACAATATTGAAGGATGAGTTTGATAATAATGATTATGTGAGAAAATTCTGAAACATTTTCAATTTGTTAATTTTCAATTGGATAATTGGGGGCATAAACTTTAAAACGGAGCAATAAATTAACAAATTGACAATTAACAAACTAACAAATAGCTATAATTAACAAATTACTAAATAAACAATCATGGTAGACGTAAAACCTGATGAAATTTCCGCGATTCTTCGCCAGCAGTTAAGCAACTTTAAAACAAGTTCTGAATTAGAAGAAGTTGGAACAGTTTTGCAAGTTGGAGATGGTATTGCACGTATTTATGGATTAAATAATGCAAAATCCGGAGAACTTGTATCTTTTGAAAATGGCGTTCGCGCAATCGTTTTGAACCTTGAGGAAGATAATGTGGGTGTGGTATTAATGGGTGCAAGCGATAATATTAAAGAAGGAGATACTGTTCGACGCACAGGAAATATCGCGAGCATTAAAGTAGGCGAAAGCATGCTTGGCCGCGTGGTAAATGCATTGGGGGAACCTATCGACGGTAAGGGTCCGTTGGAGGGAGATCTTTATGAAATGCCTTTGGAAAGAAAAGCTCCGGGGGTAATTTATCGTCAGCCGGTAAACGAACCATTACAAACAGGTTTAAAACCAATTGATGCCATGATCCCGATCGGAAGAGGTCAGCGTGAGTTGATCATCGGCGATCGTCAGACAGGTAAAACGGCAATTGCAATTGATACTATTATCAATCAAAGAGAATTTTTTGAATCAGGAAATCCTGTTTATTGTATTTATGTTGCATGCGGACAAAAAAATTCGACCGTTGCACAGGTTGCAAAAACATTAACTGATCACGGTGCGATGGATTATACAGTAATTGTTGCAGCTTCAGCATCTGATCCTGCTCCTTTACAATTTTACGCTCCTTTCGCAGGTGCTGCTATCGGAGAATTTTTCAGAGATACAGGACGTCCTGCATTAATTATTTATGATGATCTTTCGAAACAAGCTGTTGCTTATCGTGAGGTGTCATTATTATTACGTCGCCCACCGGGACGTGAAGCATATCCGGGAGATGTATTTTATCTGCACAGTCGTTTATTGGAACGCGCAGCCAAGATCATCAACAACGATCTTATCGCATCACAAATGAACGATCTTCCTGATACTATTAAACATTTAGTAAAAGGTGGCGGATCATTAACAGCATTACCAATTATTGAAACGCAGGCTGGTGACGTTTCTGCATATATTCCTACCAACGTAATTTCCATTACCGATGGTCAGATATTTTTGGAAACCAATTTATTTAACTCCGGTGTTCGTCCCGCAATTAACGTAGGTATCTCTGTAAGTCGCGTGGGTGGAAATGCACAGATCAAATCGATGAAAAAAGTTGCCGGAACATTAAAATTAGATCAGGCACAATACCGCGAATTAGAGGCATTCTCTAAATTCGGTTCCGACTTAGATGCTGCAACAATGGCAGTATTAAATAAAGGAAAACGCAACGTGGAAATATTGAAACAAAAACAATATTCACCAATGTCGGTTGAAAAACAAATTGCAATTATTTATTTGGGAACAAGAGGTTTATTAACTGAAATTCCTGTTGAAAAAATAAAGCAATTTGAAGATGCTTATGTTACTTATTTAGAGGCGCATAACAAAGAATTATTAAACGACCTTAAAGCAGGTAAATTAACAGACGAAATGACGGCTACAATGGAAAAAATTGGTGCCGACATGAGTAAACAATATAAAACTGCATAACAATACATGTCAGGTAAATTAAAAGAAGTCCGCACCCGAATTACTTCGGTAATAAGCACCCAGCAGATCACAAAGGCCATGAAAATGGTGAGTGCTGCCAAGTTGCGCAGAGCACAGGATGCAGTGGTACAAATGCGTCCCTATGCCATGAAAATGGGGGAACTGCTAAGTAATATTGCAGGTGCTTCTCAGGGCGATGTAAAAATTGAATTTGCCAAAGAACGCGAGGTAAAAAATGTATTGATCGTTTTAATTACTTCTGATAAAGGATTATGCGGAGCATTTAACGGTAACGTTGTTAAAGCAGCAAAAAGATTAATTGAAGAACGTTATAGTCATTTAAATAATCAGCATATTAAATTGATGTTCATCGGAAAAAAGGCGCATGATGTCATGAAGCGCACAAATTATCCGCAGATACTTGAATTTAAAGAATTATTTCACAAAGTGAGTTTCGAAAATGTAACCCGTGCAACAGATTATATTAAAGAAGGTTTTGTGAAAAGAGAATTTGATGAAGTGATGGTAATTTACAACCGCTTTAAAAATGCCGCAACACAATTTTTAGAAACAGAACAATTTCTTCCAATCAAAAAAATTGAAAATAAAACGGAAAAGAAAACCAAAGCCGATTATATTTTCGATCCTGAAAAAGAAGCAATGATAGAAGAACTTGTTCCGAAAATATTGAATACTACATTCTACAGATATATTCTCGACAGCAACGCATCAGAACACGGTGCACGTATGACTGCCATGGACAAAGCTTCCGACAACGCAAATGAATTACTTAAAGAACTCAAAATCTCTTATAACCGTGCTCGTCAGGCTGCAATTACCACAGAATTGACCGAGATCGTGAGCGGTGCCGCCGCTCTCCAGGGCGCGTAAGCGGGCGCGAGGCGCGCGACAAGGGACACAAGACACAGGACTTGACAAAGGACAAGGTAATGTGGACATAGGAAAACAAAATGTGTTCATTTGTATGGTGGAAAAAGGGGAACCTGCCTGACGCGGTCAGCAGGCAGGCGCGGATGACGCGGATCTTGCGGATTTAAAGTGATAAATTTTTGGAATAAAAAAATTCCTAAAACCCCGGGTAGGGGTGACATTATTATAGTAAATCCAGAAATAAAAAAAAACCACAACCCCGGGTAGGGGTGGTATTATTATAGTAAATCCAGAAATAAAATAAACCACAACCCCGGGTAGGGGTGGTATTATTATAGTAAATCCAGAAATAAAAAAAACCACAACCCCGGGTAGGGGTGGTATTATATCTCACAGTTTAAACACGATATGTAAAATTGAGTAAATAATCTTCAGGATATCATATTTAATCAAACATCGGATTTAGAATAAATGAATGTTGAGTTAATTAGGTAATTGCGAATTATAGTATTCAAATTTGATTTACCTTGCACAATGGTTCGGTATGATGGGATATAATGGCATCCGCCGCGGCGGATTAAATCTCCTCTGCATTAAAGGTTTTTCTATAATGATGCCACCCCTATCCGGGGTTAAATCTCTTTTGGATTTAAATGATATTTTTTAATTGAACTTCTTCGTGGATTAATAGGGGGAGGTGATACAGGATAAAGGACACAAGACACTGGACAGACATGGATATTGGAATGTGACACAGGAAAACAAACAGTGGTTTTTGTAAAGTTCCTAACTCGGAGATAGTGAGGCTCTCGCTCTTCGCGAGGGTCTCACTAACGGTTTAGACCAAAAATTTCTCAAGAAATGTAAATTCCCTGATAATGTTCAAGTAGTTAAAATAGTTGAAATTGGTTAACTACCAAGCTATATTTATCAATGCTTTAATCTGCCTACTGCCCACTTTTTACTACTCTCTGCTCAAAGCTTAGTCCTCTCTTAATAAAGCTACAAAAAATTTTCTTCGCAACAGCTCCTGGTGGTAATGAAACAATAGGTTAAAATTTGTCAAGTTGGACAAGAAATTTTAGCGTTTTTTTTGAAATGGTATCATTTTTATATAGTTTTATACAAAATTAGTGGGAAAGCAGCTATAAAAAATATCCGAATTTTGTTCACAAAAGGATAAAGTTTGCGCCAAATGTAAATTATTAAGCGGTTGTTATTCCTTAATTTATTTAAGAAATATTATAATCTTTTTAGATATAAAAGTTAAGCAATTATTATTAAAATCAGACAAATCTAACACAAGTAACCAATAGAATAAATTGATTAGTTACTAATTGAACTGCAATGAAAAGGAAAATTCTCTGTGCCTTTATCGGATTATACACATTATTTTTTTCGTGGGAGTTGCCTGCACAGATTCAATTTTTAAATCAAAACAAGACGTATAATTTTACTAGTTTTAGTAAAATTCCTAAAGAGGTTAACATTGAATTAACCCAACTTACCCCTGAAAATTTTCAAACTCATCCTGAATTTGGGACCCTGCAATATGGAGCCCCATGTACCGACTGTTACGAATTAATTCAAAAAAGAACTCCTAATTCCAAATATTTTGTTGATAAAAACACGTCCGGTCAATTATTTTCGGTGGTTACTTCATATAACGACTTGCATTATAAAAATGAAAAAGGAGAAATGCTGACCATTGACCCTCGGTTAAAACCGTCTCCGGAAAACAATCACATTTTTTTTGCCAATCAGCAACTTAATCCTACACGATTAAATATTGAATCCCATTTTGCAGCAATACAAATTACACCAGAATTTGAATATCAATTCAATCAATTTCTTAGTTTAAAAACTTCTGATGGTAACGAAAAAATAAATAACACGCATGTAACGATAGGGGAAGATGGATGTATTTATGAGAATGCATGGGATGGAATTGAAATGAAAGAATTATTTGGCAAAGGATCTATTGAATCCATCTTTACAATTTATAATTTAAACAGTATTGATCCCGAAAGTGATTATACAATTATAGAAGAAATAATAAATATCCCTTCAAATTATTCATTAGAATATGATCAATATGAAGGAGAATTTATTAGTGATGATCTATGGAATGGTGAACTCGTAATTAATGATGAATTGGGCAGAGAAATTATTAGATACAGTGGTCTTACATTACATGATAATAGCTTAGATTCAAATCAATATTCAGGATTTGAATCTAAATTAATAGGTTACAAAATTATCAAGGAAGATGGTAAATGGTTGCTTCAAATTTATTTGAATAATGAATGGCTAACTTCAGAAAATCGAGTTTTCCCTGTTGTAATTGATCCATTAGTTACAGCTTCAACGGTTTGGGCAGGATCTAATGGAAGTGCATTCAACCCTAATTATTGTTCTTTGATTTTTGACATTACTTTGCCGGCAAATTCAACCTTTTCAAACTGCACTCTTTACCACACAATAAGAACCGGAACTGCTTGCGCAAATACTTGTTGGTTGAGTGATATATTTATAACCTACGTTACATCGTGTACTTCTAGTGGGTATTGGGGTTGTGTTGGTTGTGATGTTGGTGGTGTATGGACTCCAGCAGTTGGCCTAAGTATTCCTGCATTAGTAACTTGCTTTCCGCCTTCTTGCGCAGATCAGGTTGTGCCCTTTGAAGTGCAAATGTTAAGAGGTTATTGTGCAGGAGGTACACCTACTGCATGTACCACAAATTGCTTAAGAATAACTGATCAATCTGTAATAGTTGAGGGCAGAACTGTAGAAGTAACGGCACTTGCAGAAGGCGCTACCGCATATACCGTTGTAAATTGTGCTGATCAATCAGGTTATTTGTCAGCTTCAACACCAAATTATGGCGTGCCGGGCTATACTTATACGTGGACACCTGGGCCTTTAACCGGCAGTCCTGTGTTTGTGGTTTTTCCAATGGGTGTTACCGTTTATACCTTAACTATAACGGATGCATGCGGAAATACTGCAACAGATAATGTTACCGTTACCAATAACTGTTTATTATTGCCAATAGATCTACTCAGTTTCAGTGGTTATAATCAGGATAAGAAAAATTATCTCAACTGGGTTACTGCTTCAGAAAAAAACAATAGTGGTTTTATAATCGAACGATCACCTACCGGATTACAATTTGAACCTATAGGAAACGTTGAAGGTAATGGCACTACAAATCAAAATTCCGATTATAGATTTATCGACGTCAAACCTTTTGAAGGGGTAAATTACTACCGATTAAAACAACTGGATGAAAATGAGCAATTTACTTATTCCAGTATAATAGCAATTAATAGTGGTGTAGTATCGAATAATCAAGTGATAGTAAATAATGAAATAATAAAGGATAATAATTTAGATCTAACAATTTTTTCTACTTCTGTTGGTCAATCCGAAATCTTTATATATGATATGACCGGGGCAGCTGTTGCTTCCCATAAATTATATGTGGGGTCAGGTGCCAATACCGTAAGTTTTCAAATTCCATCATTGGCCAAGGGTGTCTATATCATATCATTTAGTAGAGACGGCGAAATTACAGAAACTAAATTTATCTACTAATCATTTTTTTCTATTCCCAGATTTTTATTACCCTCCAACTAATTGCTCTATGTCTCTGTTAAAAATTAACTATTTACCGTTTTGAATAAATTTTTATTGGTGATGATCTCCTATAATAAATGTAAAAATATTTGACGGGTTGGAAAAGGATGGCAAAACCAGTTGAATAATACAGGAAATATACAAAGTGTTTGGTGTACAATCATTATTGCCTATTTTTGGATATTAAAATTGAACACATGGAAATTTCAAATATTCTCGGAACAATAGGAGTTACTTTATTATTACTCGCGTATTTCTTGCATTTAAGAAATATAATATCGCATACCGGAATATTTTATATTGCACTTAATTTTTCAGGTGCTGTAATAGCATGTATTTCTTCACTCTTGTTGCAATTTTATCCCTTCGTTGTATTGGAGGGAATTTGGGCCATTGTTTCGCTTATGCCTTTGTGGAATAAAAAGAAAATTATTTCGTAATTATGAATTTAATTTTCACATTGTGTAAGCACTAAATTTGCCTCACTTACATTCATATTATTAGTTAGTCCGAGCTCCTTTGCTTTTATTGCAAATTCTTTGGCGTGAGTTTTATCCTTTGCTTTGAGATATAAATTTGCTGCTGCCAGAAAATTATAATATTCAGGACGCAAATCTGCGGCGCGTTCTGCAAATTTTACGGCTTTTTTTAATGCTTCTGGATCGCTTGCGTTTTTGTTAAAAACATCACATATTCTTCGCAACACATTAGCGTCGTTCCAAACGAATCTTTCAGCGCCCTTAAGGGAAACGAGCATATAATCATCCCACATTTTATTTTTTTCATACACATTAAGATCATTGATAAAAATGAGAGAATCTACAATTTGAAAATGTAATTGTTCTGCAGCTTTGCGATTTTTAAAATATACTAAAGTATCGTTTGCATTTGCTGGAGATTGTAAATTATATGCGGCAGTGAGATAGATCTTTCTGTCCACTTTTTTTTGTGTGACAATTGCTGCATAGGCGTCTTTATTTGCGATCATGTATTTAAATACTTCTGATCCCATATCGCTTACACTCATGCTAAAAATTTTCCAATTTGCAGGAGTTACTTCCGGATTTTTATCATGTGCATGGAAATACATATTAGCTACTGATTGCGTTTGTAATCTTCCTCTAGATAAAACCAATAAATAATTATAACACGCGGTGGAATCTTTTGTGTTTTTATCAAAGGCTGCTTTTACTGTTGGTATCTGATTTTTTGGATCTAATGCCAGCCTTCCCTGATTAATAAATTCCTCCGCTTTAAATTCTCCTACAAATTGATAGAGCAATTCGGCATTGCTGTTTAAAATAATAAATGTAGGAAAGGAAGTGATGTAAAATCGTTTTAAATAGGCTTTTGCTTTTTCGGTATCCTGAAGATCTTCTTTTACGCAGATGTAGGTTTTATTATAAAAGTTTGCAAGCGCAGTATCAATAAAAACTTCATTCAACATTTTTTCACAATGTCCGCAAGTTGCCTGATACGCCATGAATAAAACCGGTTTTTTTTCAATAGCGGATGTTTTTACTGCTTCTTCCAGGGTTAAAGGCCTGAAATTGATGGTTTGCGACTGAAGATTTGTATTTGAAAGAGCCAGCAGGAAGCAGAAAACTAAAATATATTTCATCGATCCAAAATTAAACATTTGATAGAAATGCTGCTGCCACATCACAAAAATCTCTCCAAAACTCCCCTTCAAACGGCACAATTGTTTAGCTTTGCGTCGTGATGAATGAATTGCATAAACTATTAGAAGCCCTTATTTTCAGCTCCGAACAGCCTATAACTGCAGCTGAATTGCAAACAATTTTATTTACCTATTCGGGTGAAGAGGTGAGTTTGGAAGCCATTCAGGAACATGTAGATGCGCTCCAAACTAAATATGAGAGCGACGATTATGTGTTTGAGATCGTTAAAACCGGCGGTGGATATCAGTTTTTGTCAAAACCATACTATCACAAACCCATCACCACTTTATTGCAACACCGGGCTAAAAGAAAATTATCGGTTGCGGCATTGGAGTGTCTATCAATGATCGCTTATTCTCAACCGATCACAAAAATTGAGATCGAACAGATACGCGGGGTAAACTGCGATCATACCATTCAAAAACTGATGGAACGCGATCTTATCAAAATAATAGGTAGAAGTGATACTGCGGGACGACCATTATTATATGGAACAACCCAGTATTTTATGGATTATTTCGGAATAAACGGTCTGGAAGAATTGCCGAGATTAAAAGAATTTGAGCAAAAAGATATGAGTATTGGCGCTCCTTCCGAGATCATGGAAACCATGAGCGAAGAAGATGCCTATAATCAGGTGACATTAAATAATGATCGCCGTATGGAAACGGAAATGGAAGTGGAAACTGACACCGTTTTGGAAGATAACAATCAGGAAGAGGTCCTGACTAACGAGCGTCGCGACGATGCCCAACAAGAAAATTATGAAGAGAACGAACAACAGGACGAACAGGAACTCGGATCGTCCGACGAAGAGAAAGAGCCAGACAACGAACAGCAGGAAGAGAACTGAAGAATCTCCCCGAACTACATCTGATCGTAAACGTCCTGAAATTAAAGGGGATGTCAACAAAAAAGACGCTGCACCTAAAAGCAATCCCAATCGCAAACAAGAGCGTTTGGAAAGGGCAAAAAAATATTCCAAAAAGCCCGATGAAAATGGCGTAAGACATACTCCGTCATTAAGCAAAAAAAATACAGATACTCGAAAGCCGGAAGTGGGCGAAATAAAAAAGCCATTCGATAAAAAACCTTTTCACAGCAAATTTTCTGAGCCTCAACGTTATGATCTAAAAAAAGAGGATATTAAAAATGCCAGAAGAGAGGAAAAGAAAAGCAGATACGGAGATAAAACCGAATCAAAAAGAACTTTTAAAGAAAACCGCAACCATTCCAAAGATACTGATCGAAAAAGATTTTCAACGCGCAATGAAGATAAAGAAAACAGATTCAGTCGCGATAAAAATGTAAGTGAAAATAAACGCGAAGAAAAAGAAAGCGGAAAAACAAAGTTTGTAAAAAATCTGCAAAAATTCAGCGAAAAAAGAAAGTTAAATAAAAAGCCGGGTTTTGTAAAAAATCCTTCCACATTAAATTTATCAAAACCAACTCCTTTATCAGAAGATGGAACTCGATTAAATAAATATCTCGCTAATTCAGGTGTTGCGGCGCGCAGAAAATGTGATGAAATAATTGAAAAAGGAGAAGTTACCGTTAATGGAAAAGTAGTGCGCGAAATGGGTTACAAAGTAAAACCCGGCGACTCCGTAAAATATAAAAATAAACCCATTAAACCTGTTAATTACGTTTATATTTTGTTGAATAAACCGAAAGATTATTTAACAACGGTAGATGATGATAAGGGTAGAAATACAGTAATGGAATTAATTTCCAATGCGACTACAGAACGTGTATTTCCTGTTGGAAGATTAGATAGAAATACCACAGGATTATTATTGTTGACCAACGATGGCGACCTCGCACAAAAATTAGCTCATCCTAGTTTTGGAGCTAAAAAGATCTACGAAGTTGAAGTGGATAAACCGGTAACACAAGCTGATATGCAAAAAATTTCTGATGGTGTTATGCTGGAAGATGGATTGGCCATTGTTGACGGAATAGATTACGCACATCATACCCAAAGAAATATTTTAGGTATTTCGTTGCACATCGGAAAAAACAGAATTGTCCGCCGCATATTTGAATCACTTGGTTATAAAGTTGAGCGTCTCGACAGAACTTTATATGCCGGATTAACAAAACGCGATCTTCCCAGAGGAAGATGGAGATATTTGACGGAACGTGAGATTATTAAGTTGAAGTACCTTAAATAGGATTTAGGACATAGGACATAGGAAGTAGGACTGACATAGGACATGGGAAAATGGACATAGGAAAACAAAATTGTATCAGGAATCAAGTATCAGGAAAACAAACAGTGGGATTTGGTAAAATTTCGCAAGAAATTTAAACTCCTTTCTCCTCTCTCCTTTCTCCTTTTTAGTATCGGGTATCAGGAATCAAGTATCAGGAAAACAAACAGTGGGATTTGGTAAAATTTCGCAAGAAATTTAAACTCCTTTCTCCTCTCTCCTTTCTCCTTTTTAGTATCGAGTATCAGGAATCAAGTATCAGGAAAACAAACGGTGAGATTTGCAAAAATTTCGCAAGAAAAATCCTTTTTCGAATTAAGAAATAGGACCTAGGAAGTAGGAAAACAAACGGTGGGATTTGGTAAAATTTCGCAAGAAATTTAAACTCCTTTCTCCTCTCTCCTTTCTCCTTTTTAGTATCAGGTATCAGGAATCAAGTATCAGGAAAACAAACGATGGGATTTGAAAAAATTTCGCAAGAAAAATCCTTTTTCGAATTAAGAAATAGGACCTAGGAAGTAGGAAAACAAACGGTGGGATTTGGTAAAATTTCGCCAGAAATTTAAACTCCTTTCTCCTCTCTCCTTTCTCCTTTTTAGTATCAGGTATCAAGAATCAAGTATCAAGAAAACAAACGGTAGAATCTGGTAAAATTTCGCAAGAAATTTAAACTCCTCTCTCCTCTCTCCCTCCCTCCTTTTCTTTTATAATATGATTCTGTAGAAATTATTCAACAAGAATAAGAATATAATGTAAAAAATTTCTTTTTATTCTACAATATTAATCATCCTGTTCCCTTGCATAAAGCATATTTTCTAATGGCATGATTTTGTTCTAAAAAAGTATAAAAACTTATATATGGAACATAATTTTCATGATGAAGAAAATAACATCAAAAATCTTAGTGGTCAGGAAGCAATTGATTTATTAAAAAAGATTGCAGAAGGTGCGCGTATTTGTATGTTCACTACCTTTTCCGAAAATCGTCCCCTGCCAAGCAGACCTATGGCACTTCAGGCAGTGGATAATGATGGAACCTTGCATTTTTTTAGCGCTGTAAATTCTGATAAGAATGCGCAGATAGTTGCAGATCCTTATGTTCAATTATTTTTCGAAAATTCCAGTGCAAGCGAATATCTGAGCATTTATGGCCAGGCAACAATTTCGCACGACAGAGAAAAGATCAAGGAATTATGGACATCCTGGGCAAAAGCATGGTTTCAGGAAGGCCCGGAAGATCCAATGCTTACCTTAATTAGCGTCCGACCTGATACAAGCAGTTATTGGGATACCAAACACAATAAAATGGTTTCACTTTTCAAGATAGTTGCATCTATGGTGAGTGGTAAGGTTATGGATGATGGGGTAGAGGGGAAACTGAATATATGACTGGGAAATAGGAAGTAGGACATAGGACACAGGACATAGGACTTGATATAGGACAATGTAAAATGATATAGGACGATGTAAAATGATTTATGACGGATGTTGTTTGCAATCTTGTGGCTCGGCAGAATTAACAAAAGAATTGAAGTGGATTCTAAGGATAATTCATGCTGTGGTGTCTCCACAGAGTTACGCGCAGCGAACTCTGTGGATGGGTAGGATAAAAATTAATGTTTATTCAAACTTTGAATTATTGTGGATTCAGATATTTCATGAAAGTATTTTAGTAAACAATTTTTTGAAATGTTACTGCGTTTTATTTTGTGTAATTAACATATCGTTAAAAGCCCTGAATATTAACCCTTCAACATGAAATTCCTGTTTACAGTATTCTGCTTATTGATGTCTGTAATGCTCATCGACTGCAGAAACCCAACTATAAGTCCTGAAGAAACAAAACCTGCTGTTAATGTTGATTCCACACGTATAAAGGCAGCTGAAGCACTTGAATATTGTAAATCGAAAAAATTTAATACTGATTTTTGTATTTTGATTGATATGAGTTTGCATTCCGGTGTTAAACGCTTTTTTGTTTGGGATTTTACAAAGGATACCATCAGTTACAGTTTTTTGGTGGGTCACGGATGTTGCAACAATGCCTGGAGCAGCGATCAATCAAAAGAAGACCCAACCTTCAGTAATGTGGATGGAAGTCATTGCTCCTCCCTTGGAAAATACAAGATAGGGGAAAGAGCTTATACTTATTGGGGAGTAAAAACAAAATATGTATTACATGGATTGGAAAGTACCAATAGTAATGCACTTTCCAGATATATCGTCTTCCATTCCTGGGAGGCAATTTCAGATGTGGAAGTGTATCCAAATGGCACACCTGAAGGCTGGGGCTGTCCTGTGATCTCCAACAACAGTTTCACTACTCTTGACCCAATATTAATGGCGGTAAAAAAACCTGTGCTTATGTGGATATATAATTAGATATAGGACACGGGACACGGGACACGAGACACGAGACACGGGACACGAGACACGAGACAAAAGACTTACTTTGATTGTAAATTTATGCTTCTAATTCAAATTATATTTGATTTAATTTAATAGGAGACTTGTATTATTTTATTCTTTAATTTTGAGATCATGAATTCAAAATGAAATTATGGAAAATTTGCCAATTTATATTTCAATTTTATTTGGTCTCATCACACTTTTGACGGTGGGATTATTTTATAAGGCAACAAACAGATCAATACTTTCTCTAGTAATTTTATTGACTTGGTTGGTTATTCAGGCAGTTATTGCTCTGACAAATTTTTATACTGTTACAGATACAATCCCACCACGATTTTTGTTATTGGTAATGCCACCAATACTATTTATCATTCTGCTATTTGCTACCAATAAAGGTCGAATATTTATTGATAGTTTGGATATAAAAGCATTAACATTATTGCATATCGTACGAGTACCGGTTGAAATTGTTTTATTCAGGTTATTTATATATATAATGATTCCTGAACTTATGACTTTTGAAGGAAGAAATTTTGATGTCATATCAGGAATTAGCGCACCTCTCATTTATTATTTTGGATTTGTGCAAAAACAATTAAGTAATAAAATAATAATAATTTGGAATGTTTTATGTTTGATGCTCCTTTTTAATATTGTTATAAATGCAGTATTTTCCGCACCATTTCCTTTTCAAAAGTTTGCATTCGACCAGCCCAATATCGCAATTTTATATTTCCCTTTTAACTGGTTGCCATCTTGTGTTGTGCCCATTGTTTTATTCTCCCATATTGTAGTAATTCGACAATTATTAAAAGTGAAAACTCTTTGATCTATAGCAGATATTTCGGTTCTAAAATCATCATTAATTAAAAACGCAAAAAAATCTAAAATAAAATATGCGAACTTTTACTCTGCGGTTAATGCCGAACGACGATCTTAAACTGGGTTTGCAGAAATTTATTGTAGAGAAAAATATTGCAGCCGCTGCCGTAATTACTTGTGTGGGAAGTTTAAAGCAAGTTGCACTGCGAATGGCAAATGAAAAAAATGCTACTACATATACCGAAAAATTCGAAATTGTTTCACTGGTTGGAACACTCTCTATTAATGGTTCTCACTTGCATATGGCAATTTCCGATCGCAATGGATTGGTGAGGGGAGGACATCTATTAAACGGTTGTTTAATTTTTACCACAGCAGAAATTGTTATAGCAGTTTTTGATGATGTAACTTATTTGCGGGAGTTTGACGATGTTACAGGATTTAAGGAATTGGTTGTGAAACCTTTAGATTAATTTTTGATTGTATTTATGACTATCTCAAATTTTTCAATTATTTTCGTAATTCATGACAAGAAATGCTAAATTGATCCTCGAAACTATTGCAGTTTTTCTTTTTAATAGTTGTCTGGCAATATTTATCAGTACTTTATCGGTAGCTGCAGGGATCAAAATGACCATATACATTCCTGTGTTATTATTTCAAGGTCTTTGGTTTTATCGGTTTTATATAGTAGGTCATGAAGCTGCACACAAAAAATTATTTCCTTCCAATGCTAAAATAAATGATTTTTGGGGATCTGTTATTTTGATTCCCCTGATGGTGCCCATCACTATTTACAGAAAAATTCATTATTTTCACCATGGTTTTAATAGAAAAAATGATCATACTTCTGCATTGGATACCTATGTGATACAAGGCAAACCAACCATGTTAAAAAAACTATATGTTTATATTCTCTGGTATCTGAGTGTGTTTTTGGGTGGATTTTTTTTACATTCCCTTATTTCGGTAATTTTATTTTTATTCATACCCCCAAAAATTTCGGTTAAAATTTCCCCCGCATTTAACAACTGGACGCCAAAGGATCAGTTGCGATCAATTGTACTATTTTTATTGGGAGTAGGTTTTCACCTTGCCGTTTTGTTTTTGTTCGGCAGAACAATTTATTTATATGTTTTAGGATATCCCATGCTTGCTTTTGCCTGGGTATTGTCGCTATTAGTGTATATTTTTCATTATGATACCACCAAAGGAGATGAAGTAAGATTTAACGTGCGATCTGTAAAACGTATTCCGGTATTTTCCTGGATACTTATGAATTTTAATGAACACGCGACACATCACCAATATCCGAATATCCCCTGGTATGAATTACCCATTAAAAGTAAACCGCTACCGGAAACCTTCGAAACAAAAAATCAAAACACACGAAATTTTTTTAAAGCAATTCTCAACCAATTCAAAGGCCCTGTAATAGTATATGAAAAGCAGGATTAGAATTGCCGAATTACAAGATGCTGCTGCCTTTGTTGCGATCAAAGATCAACTTCCTATTCAGAGGACAGATGGATCTACCACAACTGGAGGTTTTCTGCTTGGAACCGATTTAAATACCTACGAATATTATATTGAAAACGCATTTTGCCTCGTTGCAGAGGTGAATAATGTAATTGTAGGTTTCGGAATAATTTTCCCTGATGAAATGCTTCGAAGTTCTGATGTGTGGTTGCGCAGAAATCAAGCGAACTGGTTTATTGATCTGGCGTTTTGGGAGGATAAAAAACTTTGTTATTTCGAACAACTTGCTTTTTTGCCCGGTCATAAAAAACAAGTGATTCTGCTTGCTTACAACTTAGTTAAATGGGTTTTTGATCTCGGTTATGAAACATTGTTTACAACAACAGTGAAGGAACCGGTTTTAAACCTTGCAGCAATACCATTTATAAATGCTGTTGATGGGATCAAAGCAGGAAGTATACAGGAAGTTTATCCGAAAATAGGTCTTATAAATTCTGATATTTACTTAATCGACTCTAAAGCTTTTGACCGAAAAACCAAGATTCATAATTTATATCCTTTCTTCCAGAATAATTTAACATTATTGATCGAACAGTGATTCAAAAAATTCAAAAGACTTTGCTTAAGATAAATATTTTCTAATTTTGATTACCAAATATTTTGAAATGAAGATCCTTATTCTTGTATGGTTATTATTTAGCTCAAATTATATTTTTGCACAACAGTTTTATTCTGAACTTTCATTAAAGAATTCAGACATCGAAATTGCAAATATTCCATTAAAACACAATGACGATTCCGTTTCAAAATTTGTAGTTGACGATTATCCTGTTACCGATTCTATGTTTAAATTAAGCAATGATGTATTGATTGCTGCTGGTTTACGTAATATAGATAGAGTTTGGTATTCGAATGATTCACTTAATGAGACTTTAATTTTTGAAATTTATACCGATTATTTCAGGATGAATACCTTTCATTTTTATAATAATGATATACCATCTGGTTTATTGAAAAGGTTAGTGTTATATGATGAATCCGGAAATTATGCTACCGAAGAAAATAAAGCTAATGGAATTTTGAGTTTGCAAAAACTAGCAACTCTTATCTCACCAAAATATTTTATTACAAATAAAGGGTTTGTATTGGGAGATACTAAAGAAAAGGCAATTGATATTTATGGAAAACCCGATACCATATCGATTCTTGATGGTGTAGAAAAACTCCAATGGAAATTTATCGGAGATATTTACTACTATGATCATAAGAGGGACTTAAAAGGAAAGCCTTTTGCAGAACATAGTTTTGGGCATACAATTACTATGTTTTTCAGAGACGACAAATTGATCGGGTTGATTTTGGAAAATGAAATCCCATAAATTTTATAATTTGCTCACTCCCAAACCCGGTAAATCATTTGGAAACATTAATCCATCCTTGAGAATGAATCCTCCCATAAACGTTTTTTCCATAACATCTAAACTACCATCAAGATCAAGGTATTTGGTATTGATACACGAATAAGCTGCATGAAGTGCAGCAGTTATACTTATCAAACTTTCGTCATTACAGCCCCAAAATAATTTGCAATCGGATTCATATGCAATCCATTGAATTTTATTTGCAGCTTGTATACCACCGCATTTCATTAATTTAATATTATAAACGCCGTATGGGCTACCTATTTTTTTAAGATAAATTGCAGAATCTTCATCTATCAACGATTCATCTGCAACAAGTATTTTTCTAAATTTGTAGGGAATAGCTAATAATTCCTTTTCCATTCCGGTTGGCAAAGGTTGTTCAATTAATTCAATTTTTAATTTTTCTGCTGCATCCAGAAATTGAAATAATTCTTTAATGTTATAACCTTGATTAGCATCAACTCGAATGCGCATGGAATGTCCAAAAAAATTTGATAATTTCGACACACATTCAATATCCTGTTCTATATTTCGACCAGTTTTAATTTTTAAAGCTCTGAAACCCATTCCAAAGTATTCTTTAGCCTCCTCCAGCATTTCTGAGGCATCTTTAATTCCAATTGTGATAGAAGTGGGAAGTGGGCCTGTAGTTCGTTTATATATGTCAAGCACGGAAATTCCTGTAAATTTTCCAAACGCATCATGTAAAGCAATATCAATTGCAGCCTGTGTTCCAGGAAAACCTTTAAAATGAGAAATCACTTCCTCGATAATGATACTAAAATCATTAATGTCTCTTCCAATGAGTTGCTGAACAAAATCACTTTGTAAATGCAATAATGTCGATAACGGAGTTTCGCCAACAACCTCCACAAATGGATTTGCTGCACCTAATCCAATTATCCCATTTTCCAATTCAATTTCCAAATAAACAATTTCCGTGTCGCTAAAGGTCTGATACGAAATTGTATAGGGTTTTGTCAAAGGAATTTTTTCCAGATTGGTCCTTATTGCTTTGATCTTCATGGATTGTTTTTAATTAGATCTTTTATCAAAGGAATAATTTTTTCAACCCCTTGTAATATGGGCAATAGCACAGGAATTTTTAATTCGTTTTCATATTGTCTTTGATAAGATATTGCTTCTTCTTCACTGCATAATTCTGTATTTAATGCAAGTGCGATCACCTTGGAGCCATACATATTTATCAATGCAATTTCTGAGGATACATCAGGAATTTCTCCCCATGCAATATCATGTTCGTAATATTTTCTTTTTGGAGCATGTACTAATATTACGTTTTTCGCATTTCCCGATATTAATAATTCTGAACCGCAAGGTCCACTGGGATTCCGTAATGCGGATTGACCTTCTACTAATATTATTTCAGCCTTTGTTTCTTTCCAGCAGGAAACTATCGCATGTTCCAATTCGCCGGAAATAAAATCATTTAAGGTGGAATCAAAAATAAAACCGTATTTACCCCCCTGTAACCAACCTGTTTGACCGGTATAGATCATTTGTGCATTAATATTATCCGCCTCACAGGCCTGACGAATAAGTCTGCATGTTGTGCGTTTACCCATGGCACAATCTGTTCCTATCACCGCAATTATAGGTGCATCAACAGAATAAATTTCTCCGGTCCAAAAATGAAGGTCTTTTTTATTTTTTGGTTTTCGAACATCTATCAATTCCACCTGATATTGTCTTGCCAATAAAACCAATTCAGGTATATCAGAAAGATATTCATGAAGGCCGTTTACAATATTCATTTTCTTGCTTATACAATCCTCCATAATTGGGTTAAAACTTTTTGGCAAAATTCCTCCAACCGTGGCTATACCGATTATGCAATAACGGATATCCGGTATCGACTCAAATGCAGTTTTTACTTCACTAAATATTGGTATATTTCTTTTTTTGCCATCCAGCACCTCGCCTGCATCTTTTCCGGCATGAACGGCGTCAATTATTCCAACAATATCAAATCGTTCGCTGCCGCGAATTAAACCATGTGCAGTTTTCGCATCCGATTCGTGCAACATGCCGGCAGTTAATACTATGGCTTTGGGTTTGTTAATATTATTCAAAATATTATTTTAATGATATTTAAATATAAATTAAGACATTATCGAGTTACAAGATATTAAATTCTAATCCGCTATCACCCTATCATATTCACCGGTCCTGCTTAAAAACTTTCCTGGAAATACATTGGTAAATTCTTTATCGCGATAAACCATTTTTCCATTCACCCATACCATTAATATGCCATCAGAAAGCGCTTTTGGATCTTCAATGTTTGCTTTGTCAATAACAGTTGCGGCATCAAACAAAACAAGATCTGCATAATATCCCGCGGCAATTATTCCACGTTCTTTTATTCCCACATTTTCAGCAGTTAATGCCGTCATTTTGTTGATACAATTTTCCAGGCTCATAATTTTTTGTTCGCGCACATAATATCCCAAAACCCGGGTAAATGCTCCATAACCTCGCGGATGTCCGCCATTTGCTCCATCTGAACAAATATTCGTATGCGCCCAACTTAAAAATGGAATTATATCCGCATCGCTCATCGATTTACCCATGATAGTTTCTATTCCATCTTCCTCAGGGTGCAATTTTTCATATTCTTCTGAAGCAGCAACTAAATACAATAAAGTTTGAGCAGCAGTTTCGTTGCGCAGTTTCGCAATTTCGGAAACCGTTTTTCCAACATATTCCTTATTAGGTTTAAATCGCACCATAACAGAACCTGTTGGATCAAATAAATGTTCCACCGCAAAATTTGCACCTTCTATACTCGTGAAATCTTTTTTAGGAAAAAGCACCCGAACAGTGCTGTTCCAAAATGTATAGGGATAACAATCGGCAGTAATATTTATTCCTTCTGCACGTGCAGATTCTAATTTGGCGATAAGTGCCGGCGCAGTTCCCCAATCATCTTTTAATGCAATTTTAATATGAGAAATTTGAACGGGTAATTTTGCCTGTCGTCCTATTTCAATTATTTCGTCGATGGCATCTGCCATGCTAATGTCTTCACTTCTTAAATGGCTGATATATTTTCCATTATATTCTGCGGCAACTTTCGCCAATTGTATAATTTCATCTCTGTTGGAATAAAATGCTGATTCATATTCTAATCCCGTTGATAAACCGAGAGAACCATTCTTCATTTCAAGCCTTAGAACATCTTTCATTGTATTTATCTCCTTTTGTGTTGCAGGCCTATTTAATTGGTCTTTGCCCATCACACTTTCACGAAGTGTGGAATGTCCTGTATAAGTTGCATAATTAATAGCTGGTGAAAAATAACCTTTCATTGGATTAATATAATAACTATCTCCATCCTGCCCCGCTACAATAGTTGTTATACCCTGACTTAAAGCTGCAAGTGCATCCGGATGTTCTTTAAACGAACCTTCTAAATGACTATGACTATCGATAAATCCCGGTGCGAGAATTTTACCTCCGCCATCAATAACTTTTTCACCATCAAATTTTTTGAGATCGCCAACTGCCATTATTTTATCTTCTTCAATTCTTACAGAAGCATTTCGTGCAGGTGATCCTGTACCATCTATAACTTTTACATTTGTAATTAAAAACGTTTCCGGAATTGTAAATCGTTGTCCGTTAAATATATTTCTTGCAGTATAAGCACCTAAATGATTATCTCCACTACTCAATACAATAAGAGTGCGGTCGTTTTTAATATCTCTGCAGATCACATTTATAAATCCCGCCCAACCACCTGTATGTGAATATTGTTCGTTTGGTTTATCAATACCCCAACCAAATCCATAATTATATGTGGAACCATCCTTTAATTTAACAGGTTCAAATGCCTGTTGTAAGGTTTCTTTTTTTACGAGCTTTTCGGTCTTTAAACTTTGTTCCCATTTATACAGATCTTCTACGGAGGAATAAATATTTCCATCACCGGTAACACCATCTACATTGATCAGATCATTTAATTTCTTTACACCGTTAACTTCCGAAAATCCATATACATGATTGGTTGGCACTGCAGGCAATAATAAATGATAAACATAAGTGTCATTCAATCCTAACGGAGTCGCAATATTGTTTTTAAAAAAAATATTTAATGGTTGTTTTGTGATTCGTTCAATTATTGTAGCAAGAAAAACATAATTTGTATTACAATAACTCCAACTCGTTCCGGGAAGAAATTCTAATCGTGGAGAATAGGTGTTGTACGACTGAATCAATTTTTCATTGTTGAGTGTATCCAAAGTTTCCCGGTGGTTGTTATACAGATCAAAATATTCGGGAATGCCTGAGGTATGGGTTAAAAGATTTCTAATTGTGATATCAACATAAGGTAATTCCGGAAGGTATTTTTTTATATTATCATCTAACGTCAGTTTCCCCTCTTCAGAAAGTATCAAAATACACATTCCGATAAATTGTTTTGAAACTGAAGCGAGGTTAAATGAGGAAGAGGTTTGTAAACTCTCCCCGGTTTTAATATCAGTCACCCCAAATGCTTTTTTATACAATACTTTGCCCTTAGAGGCATACAGCACCGTCCCGTTAAATCGATCAGTATTGTATAATTGGGTAAGAACACTATCGAGTTGGTTTACATATGCGTTTCCCTGAGAAAAGCCTCGGGTAAAAATAAGGGTTAGAATAAATATGGAAAACAATTTTTTCATATACAGCTTGTTGTTCTGCGTTAAAGTTAGGATAATTTTTAATACCGGAAAATGAGCTTACCCAATACTTACCTGCTCATATCTTATTGGTTTTAAGTTTGTAGCTTTGATACAAAATGAAGTTCCCTGTCAAATGCTAATTATATGTATTTTTGACAAGCGCTTTATCTATAAAATATGGTTTCTTATTGAATTAAAAATCAAATATGGAAAATTCAAATAGATCAATTCAAATTGTTGTGTTCTTGGTAATTACGATATTTTTTTCAGCTTGTTCGCCAAAAAAGAGCTCGGAAGAAATTAAAAAAACTGATACCATTGTTCCGGCATCTCAGGCATCTGAGTCGGTAATAGGTTTTTTAACATGGTATAAAGTGCATATGATGGATCTAAATGCCTTTAAGCTGGTAACGAATAATGGCAATGAAACCCCGGAACCGGATAAACCATATTCCGTTAATTTTTCAGAAACTGAAAAATATATTGCTGCACTAAAGGCCAGCGGATTTATTTCTGAAAAATATGTAGAAAATACCAGAGCATATTTTAAAAAATGGAATGATACACTAAAAGTGGAAAAACAATATGATGGTCCTCCTATGGGTTTTGATGCAGATCTGATCATGTTGTCTCAGGATTTTGATCTAAATTTTCTGGATCAGGTGAAAATTAATACACATCCCGGCGGAACCTATAATGCACATGTAATGTTGGAATTTCCTTACGGTTTGAAACTTGCGTATGCAATGAGTTTGGAAAATGGAAAATGGTTAATCGACGATATTCAGAATGTTTCTGAAAGATAATTATACATGTTAAAAACAGAACAAAATTTAAGAAAAGTAAATGTTACAAGATATATCATGCCTTTGCGTGAAGGTGGTTCATTACCTGCATTGGCCGAGGCTGATGATGATTTTAAATACGTATTAAAATTCAGAGGTTCAGGTCACGGTGCTAAAGTGTTGATAGCAGAATTAATTGGTGGAGAAATTGCGCGATTACTTGGTTTGAAAGTTCCTGAATTGGTTTTTGCAAATTTAGATGAGGCTTTTGGGCAAACGGAAGGAGATGAGGAGATACAGGATATTTTACAATGGAGCAAAGGATTAAATCTCGCATTACATTTTTTATCCGGAGCAATAACTTTCGATCCTGTTGTAACACAGGTGGATGAAAAATTGGCTTCGCAAATTGTTTGGCTCGATGCATTTATCACCAATGTTGACAGAACATTTAAAAATACAAATATGTTGATCTGGCATAAGGAATTATGGCTGATAGATCACGGCGCATGTTTGTATTTTCATCATAATATTTCCAATTGGGAAAAACAGGCTTTGAGTCCTTTTAGTTTGATAAAGGACCATGTTTTATTATCAAGAGCATTTATGCTGGAGCAAATTAATGCGGATTTCAAATTAATTTTGACGGAAGAAAAATTGCGGTATATCACGATGTTGATTCCCGATGAATGGTTGTTTTGGGAAGGAACAGAAGAAACGCCCGACGATTTGCGTAACATGTATTTTCATTTTTTAATTTCGCGATTAAATAATTCTGATATCTTTATAAACGAAGCCATACATGCCAGAGAAATATCTATATGAGTATGCGATAATTCGTGTTTTGCCTGTTGTGGAACGGGAAGAATTTCTCAATGTGGGTATTATATTGTTTTCCAAAAAGGCAAATTATATTAAGGTACTTTATACAATCAATGAAAATAAATTAAAAGTTTTTTCCGGGGATGTTGATGTACAGCAAATCAAAATGAATCTGGAATCCCTTGTAAAAATTGCCAATGGTGAAAAAAATTCGGGTCCGATTGCTGAATTGGATGTCCCTTCTCGTTTTCGATGGTTAACTGCTGTTCGGAGTTCTGCGATACAGGTTTCCCGACCGCATCCCGGCATGTGCTACAATTTGGATGCAACTGCAGAGAGGTTGTTTCAAGAGTTGGTGTTATGATGATACATTCTGCAACTTTATTCATTTTGTGTAATTTTGATATTAAGGAATTTTTAAAATAATTTTTTAATGCAAAATAAATTCTCCAGAAAAAATTTTATCACACTAACTACACTTGCCGGAGCCGGATTAATTTTAGATGCATGTGGTGCAGGAGGGGGAAAGGAGAGAGGAGAAAGCAGTGAGGAGTATGCAGATTCTTTGAATCTGCCTGAAGAGGAAAACGAGTTTACATATTCCGTAAAATTAATTCGAAAAGAGGATATGGAATATGAAGAATTGCGTAAAGGATTTAATAAACGCATTAATAAATTTCCATTAATAATTGCGCTTTGTACATCAACACAAGATGTTTCAGAAGCCATTAAATATGCTAAAATAAATAAACTGGCAGTTACAATTAAAAGTGGCGGACATAGTATGGAGGGATTTTCATCTAATGATGGAGGGCTTGTTATTAATTTGTCGAAAATGAATTCCGTGGAATTTTTAGAAAACAATAATATAAAAGTTGGTCCCGGTTGCACTTTGTTTAATTTATATGATCAAATACTTCCTAAAAAAAGATTATTACCTGCAGGCTCTTGTGGAACCGTTGGCATCGGCGGTTTAACTATGGGAGGTGGATATGGTTTATTTTCCAGAAAATTTGGTTTGACTTGCGATCATTTGCTGGAAGCAACTTTTGTTGATGGTAACGGAAAAATACATTCTACAAAAGATGACCCTGAATTATTATGGGCGCTGCGTGGCGGTGGTGCAGGAAATTTTGGAGTAGTAACAGAAATGGTATTTCGCACACAGGAAGCTCCTTCTGTAATGAGGTCACATCATTTTAAAGCAAGAAAACTGGATGCACTACGTGCAAAAAACATTTTAGAAAAGTGGTTTGAATTTACAGCAAAATTATCGGACACCTGTTTTTCGGCATTTGTATTAAATGGCAGTACATTAAATATTCTGGTGACAAATTTTGGTGAACATAATTCCACTTTGGAAACAAATTTGAAGGAACTTGCTCAGCACACGGATGAATTCAGATCAGTTGCACCAATTGAACTATCTAAAAAATTAAAGAATTATTACGGATCATTGGCTCCGGTAAATTTCAAAAATTCATCTGCAGGATTGTATAAAAGTTATAAAGATATTTCAGGCTTCATTGCTGATGTATTTGAAAAAATAATTCATAATCCCGGAATGATATATCAATTAAATACTTTGGCAGGAAAAATTAATGATGCTGAATTTGAAAAAGTTTCCTGTTACCCTCATCGTGCTTACAATTATATTTCCGAATTACAAGCCTATTGGGAAGATGTTTCCCGTGAAGAAAAATTAAAAACAGTTTCCGTAGAAATATTGGATATATTTAAAAGTAACGGAATTACCTCACAATACATCAATTATTGCAGCACCGAATTCGCCAATTGGGAAAATTCGTATTATGGAAACAATTATCCGAGGTTGCAGGAGGTGAAGAAAAAATATGATGCAAGTGATGTTGTGAGGTATGCACAGAGTGTGAGGGTGGGGTGAATTTATATTTTGATATTTTAATAGAATGTTTTGCAAAAGTGGATATAAAACACAAAAAAATCCCGAATAGAATTCACTTCCATCCGGGATTGGTTTAATAATGATCAGTATTTATTTTTCTTTCACCTCTGCAATCACAGGTGCATTCATTGCAAGTTTTGCTTTGATCTTTTTTTCGATCTCTGCTGCTAATTCCGGATTGTCTTTTAATAATTCTTTAACACCTTCACGGCCTTGTCCGAGTTTGGTGCCTTCGTAACTATACCAAGCTCCGCTTTTTTGAACAACTCCGCATTCGGCTCCAAGATCTACAATTTCACCTATTTTGGAAATTCCTTCTCCATACATAATATCAAATTCTGCCTGACGGAAAGGAGGTGCAACTTTGTTCTTCACAATTTTTACGCGAACACGGTTACCAACCATATCTTCCTTGTCTTTAATTTGTCCGATACGACGAATGTCAATTCTTACCGAAGCATAAAATTTAAGTGCATTACCACCGGTGGTTGTTTCCGGATTTCCGAACATAACTCCGATCTTTTCACGCAACTGATTGATGAAAATACAGCAACATCCTGTGCGGCTGATAGTTCCGGTCAATTTACGAAGTGCCTGACTCATCAAACGGGCCTGAAGTCCCATTTTGCTTTCGCCCATTTCGCCTTCTAATTCGGCTTTTGGTACTAATGCGGCAACGGAGTCGATTACCACCACATCCAATGCGCCGGAGCGAATTAAATGATCGGCAATTTCCAATCCCTGCTCACCATAATCTGGTTGGGAGATCAATAGATTCTCCACATCCACACCCAATTTTTCGGCATATCCTTTGTCGAAAGCGTGTTCCGCGTCAATAATTGCGCAAACTCCACCCTTTTTTTGAGCTTCTGCTATAATATGTATCGCTAAAGTCGTTTTTCCGGATGCTTCCGGGCCATAGATCTCAATCACACGTCCACGGGGAATTCCGCCAATACCCAATGCAAGATCCACGCCTATGGATCCCGATGGAATAACATCTTCCGCAACTACGGGCGAATCGCCCAATTTCATTACGGTGCCTTTACCGTACAATTTATTAAGGCTGTCTACTGCAAGTCCTAAGGCCTTTGCTTTGTCATCGTTTTTGTCTGCTGCCATTTTTTTAAGTTTTTAAGGTTTATAAAGTAAATTAGTTGCATTTTCGGGCCTTTTGTTTTTTCCCCGTCAATGCATCTGCGAAGCTAAATAATTACACTGCCAATAAAAATTATTTTTAACGATTGTAAACAGAATGTTGACAAAATCTGAAATTGTAAGGTTTGTTAAGGAATTGGGAACTCCGCAACATAATGCCTTAACTTCGTGCTCAAAACTCAACCAAAATGAAAAAATCACTCTTTTTATTATTTACTGCTTCTGTTGTTTTGATGGCTTGTAAGTCGAAAAAAACAGAAGATAACAGTGTTTTACAGCAAGAGGTGCAAACCTACCTCGACCAATACAATGCAGAATATCAAAAATTGGTAACTGCAGCTTCCGAAGGACAATGGGTGCTTAACACGCATATTGTGGAAGGCGATACCATGGCAAAACACAATGCAGCAATTTCTGATGAAGCCTATTCAAAATTTACAGGAAGTAAGGTTAACATCGAAACTGCACAAAAATATTTAAAGGAAAAAGATAAACTCACCGATCTGCAAGTGAAGCAATTGGATTATATTTTATTTTTTGCAGGAAATAATCCGGAAACAGCAGGAGATGTTGTTAAAAAAAGAATTGATGCAACCAACGCACAAACAGAGGCGCTATTCGGATTTAAATATACTATGAAAGATAAACCCGTAACACCAAATGCACTTGATGGTATTTTACGTGAATCAACCGATCTTAAAGAGAGATTAGCTGCATGGGAATCAAGTAAAGAAGTTGGAAAAACTTTAAAAGATGGATTATCAAATTTGCAGCAATTACGAAATGCAAGTGTTACTCCACTCGGATATAAAGATTTTTTCGCATATCAGGCAAGTGAATACGGAATGACAAGCGAAGAAATGTTGGAACTTACACATAGTATGATAAATGATGTTTGGCCGCTTTATCGCGAATTACATACCTGGGCACGTTACGAACTTGCAAAAAAATATGGTCAGGAAGTACCTGAATATTTACCTGCAGAATGGTTGCCAAATCGTTGGGGACAAGACTGGACAGCGATGGTAAATGTGGAAGGATTGGATATTGATCCGGTTTTAAAAACGCATGATGCCGAATGGGTTGTGAAACAAGGAGAAGCATTTTGGATGAGCATGGGATTTCCTGCGCTTCCAACTTCTTTTTATGAAAAATCATCTTTATATCCCGCACCGGAAGGAGCAGGTTATTCAAAAAATAATCATGCAAGTGCATGGCATATTGATCTTGATAAAGATCTTCGTTCATTAATGAGCGTGGAAACAAATACAGAATGGTGGGGAACAGTTTTACATGAACTCGGACATATTTATTATTACAGTTCTTATTCCACACCTGAAGTTCCTTATGTTTTAAGAACAGGTGCTAATCGCGGATATCATGAAGCATTTGGTTCCATGATTGGTATGGCGAGTTTACAAAAACCTTTGTTGGAAAGTCAGGGTTTAATTACCGCAGGTGTTAAAACTGACGACACTCAAAAATTATTAAGTGAAGCGTTGGATTTTATTGTACATATTCCTTGGGGAAGTGGGGTAATGACAGAATTTGAATATGCATTATACGCACAAAATTTACCCAAAGATCAATACAATGCAAAATGGTGGGAATTAGTTAAAAAATATCAGGGAATTGTTCCACCTTATGTACGCGGAGAAGAATATTGTGATGCTGCAACTAAAACACATATTAATGATGATGCTGCACAATATTATGATTATTCCATCAGCAACGTTTTATTATTTCAGTTCCACGATTATATTGCAAAAAATATTTTAAAACAAGATCCGCATGCTACCAATTATTGGGGAAGCACTGCAACAGGTGATTTCCTTAAAAAAGTGATGGCTCCCGGCGCAACAGTGGACTGGCGTGAACATTTAAAGGCATCCATCGGCAGCGATATGAGCGCAAAACCCATGTTGGATTATTTTCTTCCTTTAATGGATTATCTTAAAAAACAAAACGAAGGAAGAGTTTATACCTTACCTGAAAAACCGGTTTTTTAAGGATTTAAATTTTTGGAATAGTATTAAAAATGTCCGAAGAGTTTTAATGAACTCTTCGGACATTTTTAATTTAAAATTTGGGTCAGTAGTAAAATTTGGGGAATGAATAATTATAGTTGATCTTTTTGTATGAAATTAAGACTTATTACCTTTATTTTTATTTGCACTCACTAACTCTCAATTTATTAATTGAATTAATTCATATTGTAGAGCTCAAATTAAAATAAAGAATTTTGATCCTCAAAATTAGTTTACGGAGCAGAGGGCGGGCATCAGCAGGTGGCTTTAATGTCCCTTATGCGCCGCCACATCATAACAAAAGCACCAATGTTAGCAGGATTTGAGCGAAAATAAGCGCCATCATATTGTAAAGTACTATTTTGATCTTAAATTAGATTTTAAATCGAATGATAAATCACCAAATGAAAAGGCGCCTTTTTCGCTCCGGGTGGCAAGCATTAGGGACATTTAAGCCGCATGGTGAAGCCCTTGACTTTTGGCGCCACCTTTTGGTCAAACAAAAGGTGGCAAAACTGATGTAATTGCAATTAATCACTCGGAGCTGAATCTTGATTTCTTAATATTATAATGACCTTTATATGTCTAAAAATAATAATGAAATTAATGTTACTCCCCAGAAATGAAGATGTCCCTAAATTATTCAAGATCAACACATTAGAATTTAGGTTATATTTATGAAACAAATCTCTACTGCATCCCAATATTTTTTACGCATCCAATAACGAAAATAGTTGCGCATTTTACAATTCAACCGATATAACTTATTCTTTCTTTTGTAATAAGATTTTTCACAGCAGGATAATAACCAATTTTCCTCAAAGCCATCCCAAACACCAGCAGGACTTAATAAATTAGCTTGTAATACAGGAAATACTTCGTACAGATCAATTTGTTTTAGAATTTTTAGGTCTAAATTGGAACTTTTAAGAATGGATGTTATACGACTAATATCTGATTCTGATAATTCCGTATCGAGGTAAAACTCAGAAATAGCTATCCAAATATGTTTTCTGGTTTCAATTTCAGATGTATGGGTCTCTATTTTTACCGTTTCCATCTCCTTAAAAAATCGTGATTACGACATTCCCAACCTTCTCTCCACTCTCCACATATTTTGTTGCTTCTACAATTTTTTCAAGTGGATATTTTCTGTCAATTATCGCTCTAAAGTTTCCTCCTTCTATTAATTCCTTAAAAAATAAAATGTCCTTTTTATTATCGGTTGGAATAGGAAATTTTACCTTCTTATTTCTGAACGAATTAAAAAGTGGTAAAAAAACATTTTGTGCCCAATCTCCGAGTTCCGTGGAATAATATACTCCATTAGGCTTGAGAATATTTTTACATTTTCCGAAGGAACTTTTTCCAACGGCATCTAAAACAGTATCATAGGTGTCATCCGTTTTTGTAAAATCTTCTTTGGTATAATCAATTAATTTATTTGCACCCAATGATCTGATCAATTCAAAATGTTCTGCACGACATACTGCTGTAATCTCTGCACCATAATATTTGGCAAGTTGAACCGCAGCAGAGCCTATAGATCCGGATGCACCATTAATAAGTATTTTGGGGGTTGATTTGAAATCTATTTTTCGGATATAATTTATTGCTAGCATTAAACCATCACAAATTGCAGCAGCTTCTTCAAACGACATATTTTCCGGTTTAAGCGCAATTGATCTATGCTCCGGAATACAAACGTATTCTGCATGTGTGCCGAATTTAAAGGTATTTAATCCAAAAACAGAATCTCCGACCTTAAATAATGTTACATTTTTTCCTATTGCTTCTACCGTTCCGGCAAATTCAGTTCCAAGAATATTAATTTTTGGTTTGAATACACCGCTGAAAAATCGCACAAAAAAATATTCCGGTTGCCGAAAACCACAATCTGTCCGGTTAACGGTGGTAGCATGAATTTTAATTAATACTTCATCGTCTTTAGGAATTGGTTTGTTTACTTCCACAATTTGAAGAACTTCTGGAGGACCGTATTTTGTATGAAAACTTGCTTTCAATTTATTGGATTTTTAGGATGAAATTAGAATGCGTGATATAAATTAAATCTGAATAAATATTAATTACTATCCCAAATTGTTATTATGTTTTCGCTGGTTAAACTTTTAAAAACATAAAATACGGTATCATATTCACTGCTCTCCTCGTAATTATTAATTTCATCTTGCGGTAAAACTTCATCCCATAAATATTCTACATCGGAATCTTCCTTAAGATCCTTATAAATGGAACCTTTGAATAACAGTTCGCCTGACGATTTAATGGCTAATTTATTGTATAAGGATTTTGAACCATACCCAATAAATTTACAATAATCGCCATTGGAAACCGGCCATAACCAATCCTGCCAGGTTATTAGGTGCGGAGTTTCTTTTTCTAATTCTTTGGTCTTTTTTTCTGCAATGGAATCAATTTCCTGAGCTGATAATTCAGGTTGGAGGGATTTTAGTTGCAGTTTGAGTTCTTCTATATCGCCTGAACAGGAAAATATATCCAGCGTATTTAGTTTACCGCCTTTTAAACATTCGGGGCAAATATTCTCAAAACTATCTTCGCCGAAAAAGGAACTTCCATCGAAACACTTCTTTTCCTTGTTACAGAAATCACACGTAATTAATTCATCACTAAGTCCGATAATTTCTTCCGGATCTTCAAAATATTTAAATGCCATATCGTAAGGTTTAATTATTTCTCAAGTTTGAGGATATTCTGAAGATTTGATTTTATTCTGAGTTCCTCCTTTTCAAGATAGGATTCAGAAAATGGGGCTCCGCAATCTTCACTATTTATTTGGTGAATTAATTTCTCTTTTTCAAAATAACTTCTGTTTTCTGAATATATGGATTTTTCCACATCAAAAACCTCTGTATCATTTAACTCAATCATTGTTAAAGAATCATAATATAAAGGACGATTGTATTTGCACGATCTTTCCACTACAAAGGATAGTGCTTCATTAAGAAAATAATATTCGTACAATTCCTGATAGGTTTCACCATAATTTCGATTTATTATTTTTTCTAATACATTATGGGTGTAATAAAAAACCACTTCTCCTCCCTCAGTACTTTCAAAAATATCTTTAGATACTACAGAGGTCCATGCCTCAATTGAATTTATTTTCTTATAATTTGAACGGATAGGGGATAATGTTTCGAGTAAATATTCATTTATTACCATATCTACTTCATTATTCGACTCTGTTAGTTTTCTGATTGCCGTAAAACAAGTATCAGAAATTGTATTACTTCCTTCATAGATTTGTGGTTCTGCAAATTTGGTAGTGTAAGTATTATTGTGACCAGCAATATCCACAAAAGTTGCAACTACAATTGAAATGATTATTGGATTAAACATGGCGAGTAGTTTAAGGTTTAAAAGTGTGGTAAAACTTATGTAGCATACGAAGGTATATAAAACATCTTAATTGTTCTAAACTGATTTGCCCCGCACCTTGTATTCTTCCATATCGATCAGGAATTGATATTTCCGGATAATGTCTTCATCGTATTCCGAATGCTGATTGATATCATTCAATAATTTGCGTTGTTGATCCAACAGATCGAGATATATCTTATTAAACTCCTTTCTTACATTTTGATTGGTATCGCCTGTTTCATCCAATTCGCGATTGAAAAAAACCATTTCTGTTTTAAGTTTGGCTTGCAGGTTGGATAAATGTTCGTTTTGAAATCCTTGTTTGTTTAATATTTTTTCTATTTGATTTATAGAATATTGTGTTATTTTTTTCTGAAGAATTTTTTCCTGGTCAAGTTCAGAATTGGCCTGATCGCTCTTCACACTTAATTTTCTTATTAACCAGGGTAATGTTAAACCTTGTAAAACAAGTGTTACCAGAATTACTACAAATGTTATAAATAGAATGAGATTTCTATGAGGAAATGCTTCTCCATCACTCAAAAGCAATGGAATTGATAATGCTGCAGCTAAAGAAACAACTCCCCGAATACCTGCCCAACCAAATACCAATGGCATTCTCCATCCGGGATTTGATTCTGCAACTGTAATAAAACGACTTATAAATATTGTAAAGGCTGATGATCCTAAAGTAGTGGCTATTCGGGTAATTATCAATACAAATGATATAATTAATCCATACCAAATTGCCGTCATCAAACTTACATCACCCAATTGTTGAACTATTGATGGCAATTGTAGTCCAATAAGTAAAAACACAAATCCATTTAAAACGAATACAATACTGTTCCAAACATTTACTCCTTGTATTCGGCTCATATAATTGAGCATGCTCAATCGTTTACTGGATAAAAATAATCCACCGCTAACAACAGCCAGCACTCCAGAAAAATGAAAATGTTCCGCCGAATAATACATGCAGTAGGGTGTTACAATTGTGAGCACAATTTCTATACTTGCAGTAACCGGCAACCAGCGATGAATGCAATAAAATATAAAACCTACCAGAAGACCAATTGCAATGCCCATCAACACAACAATAAAAAAACTGAAGGATGCTTCCTTCAAATCAAATTGACCTGTGATAATTGCAGCCAATGCAAAACGAAAAACAATGAGCGATGATGCATCATTAAGTAAACTTTCACCTTCGGCAATGCTTAATAATGTTTTTGGCGCTTTCGCCTGACGCATTATTGTTGTTGCAGCTATTGCATCCGGAGGCGAAACTATTCCTCCCAATAAAAAACCCAGCGCCAATGTAAATCCCGGAATAATAGCATTCGATACCACTGCTACCACACAAGAGGTAATTATTACAATTGGAAAGGCAAAACTTGAAATTACACGTCTGAATTTCCAAAATTCTTTCCAGGATATTTGCCAGGAAGCTTCATATAATAAAGGAGGCAGAAAAATAAAGAAAACCAGCTCAGGACTAATAGTAATATCGCTGAAAATCGGTATAAAACTGACTGCCAGGCCTCCAACTACCAATAATATGGGAGAGGCTATATTGAGTTTATTAGCCAGCATTACTAAACCCAAAATGATCAGGATCAGATATACATATTCTATAAATTCGCTTTGCATATTATTACAAAGAAAATGAATAATACGTAAAATTTACTTGTACATGAAAATTATTGTTCAGGTGTGAAACCTAAACTGTTACCATCCTTTATTTTTTTTCAAAGTTGTTACATGCGCAAGATGGTGATCACAATGCCAGGCATATAGTGCAGTTGCTACAGCTAATGTAAATTGTTTTCCATTTTGAGGATTAACAAATGCTCTTAGAAAATCGGATTCCGACATATTATTTAATAATACCACCCATCTTTCGTGTATACCTTCCAACATCTTAAACGCGGGAGCAATTGGAATTGAAGTACTATCCGCTAATTTAGCCCACTCCGCTTCGAGATAGGGTTTAACTATCGGATTATCTTCCGTTAAAGCAAGTTTAAACCTTATAAGGCTGTTTGCATGACTATCAGCACAATGATTAATTAACTGCCTGATGGTCCATCCTTCAGGTCGGTATTCCGTATTTAACTGATCATCGTTTAGATAAGATACTTCTTGTTTGAGTTTTTCAGGAAATAAGGAAATAGTATTGATATATTGATTTAATAACTCTGATGTAATTATTTCGGGTCTTTTAAATTTTCCGACCGGGTATTTTAATATTTCATCTATCATTTGATAATTATTTATTGTTTTATTAAATATTTTTTAAAACACAGGCTGTTTTCAATATTAGCATATTGCCCGTAATTCGGAATTTTGAAATAATTATTTTTTTCGTACAAACGTATGGCTTCTGGTTGCTTTATTCCTGTTTCTAAGATACAAGTTTGGTGGTTGAGTTCCAGACTCCAGTTTTCTAAAGCGGTTAATATCAAAGATGCAATACCCTTACCTCGGTATTGAGGAAGCACGAACATTCTTTTAATTTCCATGGTATCGGAAGAAAATTCTTTGATAGCTCCACAACCCACTGCGGTTGATGATTCGTAAGCAACAATTACATGTTGAAGGGAATTAATTTTATTGAATTGATGATAAAATGCATGATCGTCTCCATCTCGAATTGCTAAATCAATATCAAGTTCCTTCACCAGATTTTGAAAGTCTTTATTATCGGAATTGCAACGGATAAGGTTATTCATAATGAAAGAAGCATCATCAGAAAAATTTATTTTATTTAGGTGTCATTATGTAACCTGTAAGTTGCTTTATTTTATCACCCTCAAAATGGAACACATCACAAAACATAGCATCCATCATTGGACCGTTTTTTACTTTAAATTTTACATTTCCCTCTGCTACAACTATATTCCCTTCTTCCACCATCCTGATTAATGTAATGGTGGGTCTTCCTTCAAAGGCTTCGTTTTCAATTTCCTTGTCGAATGCTTCTTTCCCAACATGAGAAAATAATCCGTGCATTTCCCAAATAACATTGTCAGTAAGACAGGATAAAATTTTAGCGTGGTCACCTTCGTTGAAACCTTCCATGTAGGTTTTTATAACTTTTTTGTTGCTCATAGTTATATTTTTATGTTACATTATGCTCTGACCAAATGTAAGTAAGTTATTGTCCGGATCGAGCATAGAAAATTCCCTCTGCATCCAGTGTTTCATTTCTAAATGACCGGCTTCAGGCATATTAATGTTTTTATCCAAAGCTAACTGATACCAATTTTCAATATCATCAGTACGAATATAAACCTGACCATAATTTTCTGCCGGATCAAGTTCCTTAAATTCGAAAAAATGAATTTGGATATTATCTTTTTCTACCATTAGATACCCATCAAAATCAGCACTGCCAAATTCTTGAAAGCCTAATTTGTTTAAATAGAAATCCCTGGTTGTTGCCTTATCGCGCATTGGGAGTTTTGGGTTGATAGATGTTAACATATAAAAATCAATTTTAGCTTATTTAAAGCCAAAAATAAGGGATTATTATTAAAGTCTAAATACGGAGTTTAATTGTCTTGATTTGAAAAGACGAGTGATTTTTATTCCGCACCAGGTTGAAAGTCTATAAATATCATTTCTCCATCCTTCAATTCATAAATTGTGCAATCGCTGCGTTCAGAACTTTGACTTTTTTGCCGGCAAACTCTCCTTTTTGTAACTATAATATTTCCATCCATATATTCGTAAGTATCAAATTGTTGTGTCAGATCATCTATTCTGATGCTCCGGCTACCAATAAATTTGTTTGTTTCCCAATCAAAATATGCATTTTGCATTGAACTCAATAAAGTGTCTATTTGATACGCATTGGAAAGTTTGTCGAAAAGATAATAATTCCATTCAATATCATACTCGGTCGACTGAATTCGAAAATCTTCCTTACCATCAAAATTATAATCTCCAAACTCCTTTTTCAGGATTGGAATAATGGGCCCTTTGTTTGGATTTTCTATATTTTTCAAATATCCCCGTTTATTTAAGAAAAGGTATTCATTTGCAATGAATGGTTTATAGAGCGTTTGTTGAAACCTGATAAGAGTATCAAAATACACACCTTTTAATGTATAGGTGGTTTCATAATAACCATCATAAAATTTTCCTACTAATTGATTTTTATTTTCATCACGGGTAAAATCTTTTATGCTGCTCAATAAGTTTTCCTGATAAAATACTATTCTCTCTTCCTCATTTTTTGCTGACAATATATAGGTGTAAGTTTGATTAAGGTGAGTAAATTTTACATCAGCAATACCATCAAAATTGATCTGGACCAATTCAAAACTGTCCCGTTGCGTATGGGTTTCATTTAATGCATTTCCATAAATAATTTCTTCATAAATCAAATCGTTGTTGCGCTGATCATATATACGAAGCTTCTTGGCATAACTCCCCTTTTCCTGCGGAATCGGAATATCGCCAATGTCAAAAGTAAGTTCATATTTGAAGCCCGAAACTGTATTGGTGATTTGTTGGGCCTGTAATAATTTGGATCCGGCAAAAAGAATAATCCCGAAGAGTAAAGTTAATTTAATGGTCATCCCGTTTTGTTTGTTATTTTGAGATGCCTGAATAGTAGCAATTGCATATTATCAACAAAAAAAAGGTATCAATTTTTATTATCTTGTTGAATTTCCGCTTTTTGTGATTTTGTTCAAAGAAATTATGCAGATCAAGACATTTATGATCAAAGTAGTAATGTTAAATATTCTGGCAAAAGGAGGTGCCCCTGCAGGCCAAATTTGTCCTAATAATACAATGGAGTTGATTATTAACAAAAAAAACAAAATGGATTTATTCGAAATGTTCATAATTGTATTTATTAGTTTATTGGTAAAAATAATGAATCTCACTTAATTACACCAGTTGAACAATATAAATTGCTTCTAGTGATTAATTATATTCAGTATTGCCTTCCTGTTCTACTAGGTTCATTCAGATCTATCCAATATATATGAATAGGTTCTGAATCTTCCAGTTGCCCGTTTTGGTTTTCATCCAATTTGGCAAACACATACATAAAATCATTTTCCGGATCGTATTCCGATTTTAATACAGAATAATTTTCCGGGAGCAGGGGATTTAACCTGTCTCCATTTATATCGAACAAATACAACCTTCTGAGATCTTTTAAATTGATAAATCCATCTTTATTAGTATCATCATTATAAACCGATACCATAAAATAATTTCTGCTTATTGGCTTGAAGTTTAATGTATCTTTAGAATAAGCAGGATAATACAGAGTTTTTATTAATACAGGTTTCTCAAAAAAGTTTTTTTGTTTGGTTGTTGTTATATCATAAAGGGAAATGTTTACCATATTGTAACCATAAACCGCTTCGATTCCAGGCATGAAATTGTAATTCCATTCATTACCTTCTGTATTCTCATGATCAGTATAATTTCCGTAAAAACTATTTGAACCAATAAAGGTGGAGTTTTTGTCTTTATTGAAATTTACTTTGTAAATGGTAGTCAAACGAATATTGGGTGCCGTAGTTAATAAGACATTGCTTGGCCTTGTTTCAAATTTTAGAGAGTCCTGGTTTATCCACGTTCCCCTGTCTTCTTCCGTAGCTTCAGATGTTGGACCAACCTGAAATCCCTTTTCTTCTAAACGTTCTTCTTTGCAAGAGAATAAACAAGCAATACCTATGATAATTAAAATGAAATGTATGTTTTTCATAGAAATAAACTTAAGGTGAAATTATTTAAAAATGTATAATATTATTTTTGTTGAAATGGAAATCTTTGATATTCAATTCCTTGTAAAATTAACTTCTATTTTTCATTTATAACCTCCATCGCCTTTTCCAAAACTTCATCTTTACCTGCTCTAATTCCTTCAATTGTTGGTTTAACTTTAATATCGGGTATTATCCCTATTCTTTGGGTTTCAGTTCCATCGGGATAATATACACCGATGCCTGTCATAACAGTTTTATAACCTCCGGGTAATGGAATATAAGATACATTTCCATCCGCACCGGAAGTTTGGCTTCCTATCCCTATAACATTCGGCGCAGTTTTTAATGCCATTAAGGTAAATTCTGCATGACTTTGTGTTGTTTCGTTAAATAATAGGACAACTTTTCCTTTGTAAGGATTTTTATTATTCCCACCACAAAAATATGGTTCAGTAAAACGATAAGCTCCAGGAAATGAAATATCAGGATTCGAAAACATAACAAATTGTTTTTTTTCAGGAAGTAAATGATATGCGATATTATACATAGTCCCATTTGGATAATTTCTTACATCAAATATTATTGCCTTGGTATCATCTAGCTTTTCAAAAACATTATCAACTTCGTTTTTCGTTAATTGGCCTAAATCAACATATCCAATATTCCCATCTAAAATTTTATAGTGCTCATTTTTGGATTCATGCTGCCAATTGTAATTAAATTCGTAAAAATTATACCTCGCGATGGTCTTTTGAAGTGTTTTTCCTTCTCTTTCATATGTTACTGTAACTGAATCGGTGCTCCCGGTAAAAATTCCATAATATAACTTACGCATTTTAATTGCTTGATTGGAAGCACATATATATTTGGATTGTTCATTTATTATTTCTTCAATGGTTCTGCCATTCACCGTTAAAAATACATCTCCATATTTAATATCATTCCTTAAGCACAAAGAGTCATTATAACAACCGGTTACTATTGCCTTGCTATCAATTATATTATATATAAATGGTGTCCACTTAATACCAAAATATTGTTGGGTGTATTTTGTAACAAACCCGGCGTGACTATCATTAATTTTTACAGTTAATTCCAATATGGCGAGATGATATGCTACAGTATCATCAGCATATTTAAATTTGGAGATCATTTCTACCAGTACACTATCCCAGTTTTCACCAATAACATATTTGTACGGGAAAAAATAATTTATAATATTCCAATATCTCGAGAGAGTAAGTAAACGTAATTCTGGTGATGGGAAAACAGAATCTGTATATAATTTTTCATTTTTAAAACCCGTGTTTCCAACGAATTTCGTTTGTTGCACATAATAATTTTTACCCTGGTTTCTTTTTTGCTGAATATATTGAAGTTGCTCGATCATATTATTTGAGAAAACAGAAGTATCACTCAGCCAGTTGAGTTCAAGATTGAATTTCAAACTATCGGGCAAAATATTATTACATTTTTTACAATGTTTAACTTCACCTAAACTTTTTATCCATTCAGAATAATAATTATTTAATTCCTGTTTGGTTTTTAAATTATTGATCGATTTAACTCCATTCATAAATTCGGAGTCCCAGTCAAGATTACCTTTTGCAACTTCTGGATGATAATATTTGAGAAATCCCCAAAGCTTACAGAAGGTAGAGATCTTTTCCGTTTCAGTTGGGATAGTTTTGGAAAATGAGGTAAGGGGAATTAAAAGAAAAATTGTGATGAATATCAGAGTTTTCATATTGTGAAAAAGTGAATTTTATAGGTAAATACTCAACAAATTTATCGTGTTTAAAGTACTTTATTCTTATCCTCTCTGTAAGGGATGGTTGACACCTGATGATCATCCTCATATACAATATAACCGGGTCTGGTTCTTTTAATTATATCAACCCGCATTTCATATCTTTCTAATATTTCTTTTAATGCATGCATCTGATTTAAATGTGCGGTTGCGCTACTTTTAAACCATGATAAAGAAACATTTGCCGGATTTTTACGTGTTGCATTTGAAAGTCTGTCCGGCTTTTTTAAATTTAGGCTAAACCATTTTATTATTTGTTCTAAATTTTTTTTATCATATTCAAATAAAAGATCGCCAACCCTTAAAAATTCGGCGGCGCTAAACATACCGGTTTCTATTTGGTCTTTTTCATTTCTGAACTGAGTTATGAATCTAATATACATACCAATTTTCCATTTTCCTGTTTGATCGCACAGGAAAATGGAAAATTACCCCCTTTTTTTCAAATACAGGAATACTACATTATTTATTTTTTGTGACCGGTATATCTGAAATTATCTGCCATTTGCCTTCAGAATTCAATATGTAGGTTTGATATGTAGTAAAAATCATTTTATCCGATTCAAATACCACCTTGGCAGTTGCAACATATTCGCTGATATCCAGGTTAATGATCTCCACGCTGCGTTTTTCGCCACCTATTTTTCCTGCTGATAAAAGGAAGATATACTTTTCTTTTGACAAAACAGTTGTTTTGTCAGGTGTTGGAAAACGTAAAGCAACTACCCTGAAATTTTCATTCAGTAAAGGGTCTAATAAAAGGGTATCTCTATTTTCAACTGCCGATGAAAAATTAGTTACAAGAGTACTGATCTCTTCTTTTGCCTTATTTGTGTTTTGTCCGAATAGGGTAAGGCTTACAAGTGTTAGCATAATTGTTAGATTTAAAGATCTCATAAAATTGGTTTTTATAGTATCAGTTTATTCTGATACAATGCAAAATTGTTGCGTTCCATAAAATTGTACCTGAGACAATTGTCACAAAATATTATACTTACTTTTTCCTTCTAATTCTTGTAAGCGTTTCCCTTGTTACACCAAGATAAGATGCGAGTTGTGATAAACTTACCCTTTGAAGAAAGTTTGGATTGTGTTGGAGGAGATAATGATATCTTTCAGTAGGAGAATAAATTTTAAAAAGATTACTGTGCTCTTCCTGCGAAATTAAGAGTTGTTCCAAGAGTTTTCTTCCAAATGATTCAATTTCAGGTGAGACTTTATAAAGATCAAGTAATTTGTCTTTGTCGAATTCGAATATGGTAGAATCTTCACCTGTTACTATATTGCTATCTGATATTGAATTGGAGCGTAAACTTTTTAAATTGGTTATAAAATTATTTTCAAAGGTAAAATCCGTATTTATTTCTATTCCGTCTTTGTTTACATAAGTCCTCAGATACCCTTTTTCAACAAATACAATAGTTTTACAAACCGTGCCTTCTTTTAATATAAGTTTTCCTTTTTTGAGATCCGCGGTAGAGGTTATCTCAAATAGTTTATTAATGCTATCCGCAGAGATCTCTGTAAATCTGTTTATTTTCTTATACAGGAGAGTTTGGCTATGATCTGTCATACTTAATTCGTTTTAATAAAAGTTATCTTTTAAAACAAATTGTATTCACTTTATGGATATAAATACGGCTCCTTATTGGCCGCCATTTTCCGAATATTTTCGATTACCCTTTTCATATAGGTTTTCCAAAATGTTTTTGTAAATAACCAATTTAATGGATAAAGCAAACCGATATCTGATTTCAAATGGTAGGTATATTCTACCAATATTTTATTCGGTTCGATTTCGGTAGTTTTCCATTCGCCTGTAAACTTTGAAAATCCCAGCATCCAAGATTGAAAATCGCTCACTTCAATTTTCCAATATTTATTTTCTTCGCGTTCAATAACTTTGTCAACTGATGCAAATCCTCCCTTTTGAGAAATGGATTTAGCTACAAACACCTTTTTTGTGGATCCCGGTTTACCCCAATTTTCATCTTCTGTTGCGTGCGTTACCTTTGGCATAATACCGAAGCCTGTGTGCACTTTTGCCACATTGCATAACATGGGAGTTTTAAATGCTCTTTCTAATGAGCAGTTATAAATAGTTTCAATTTTAACTGTTGTTACCATATAGTTGAATTTTGTTGTTTCCCCAGAATTTTACGCATTTACAATTTTACCTGATTCATGCACTGCTCTTTTTTAAAATTCCTATTTTCAGAAATTTAAAACTTTTGCGTTTTCCAATAATTTTTTCCCCTCCTTCCATGTAGGTAAAACATTTGCATCATAGGTGTATGTTCTGATCTCCTTTGCGATCTCCTTACTTTTTTTCATCGCATCCAGGTGCGGACCACTCCTTGCAAATTCTTTTAATTCTGCTTCGTTGTTCCAGAGCGTCATAGTATAATGTTTTGTCCAGAAGCCTGTGCTTTTAAAATCTTTGAAATTGGTTGTTTTTAACTGCTTAATAACTTTTAAGGCGCGTGAGGATAAAAGGAAGAATTTCATTGGTCCTTTTAGTTCAATGGATGTAATTGTTACTTTCATATACTAATATATTTTTCGGAGGGGAAAAATCATCCTTTTGTAATTATGGATTTACATGCATTTTTTTTCATTACATGGTATTTACAAATTTAATTTTTAAGTTGTTGCACTAATTATCGCATGATAAGAATTTTTTGTTTGTAAATATCCCCTCCTGTTTGTAATACTATAAAATATACTCCAACCGAAAGATTTGAATTTATTTGCAGAGAGTTAAGAATATTTCCTGCTTGAACATACACATTTTGACCTGATGAATTATAAATATATAATTCATAATCGGCATTGTTCATTGATTGTTCAAATGCAAGCACAAAATCCCCATTTGATGGGTTTGGATATAGCATTAATTCATTATTTGGTATTGATGCATTGAGTTCATTTTCGCCGAAATTGTTTTCTTCACCATCTTTGAGAGGTAATGTAGTGAAATTTACAACGGGGGTAAAGGGACCGCCAATTACTCCGCAAATTCCTTGAACTTTAATTTCATAAGTAGTATTCGGGAATAAATTTTTAATTACCTTTTGTACTGTTGATGCCGTTACTTTTTTCCAAACAGTTGTCCCAGTTGCGCGGTACCAGACCTTATATTTTGTTGCTCCTTCCACTGCGCCATACTTTGCTTTGGCTGATGTAGTGGTTATATTACTGATAGTTAAGTAAGAAGGCGCATTTACACATGCAGGGCAAAGTGTCTGAAAATTATATATACTTGAATAATCTCCACTATCCGTAGCACAAATTGCACGTATTTTAAAATCATAGAATGTGCATCCTGATAATAGAGAAATATCGAAGATTGCATCTGCATTTATTAATGTATCCCAGATAACGGAGGTTGTGGGTTTAAATAAAATTTCATATACCACTGCATCCGGTGAATCATCCCATGTTACATGAGCTGCGGATTCTGTGATGCCTGAAATTATAACGCCATTTATAATTATGGAAGAACACGGAATTATACAACCGGAAGTTTGTACAACTAAAGTATCACTCCATGCAGATGCCCCGCTTTCACAATTTTTCTGAATAAGAAATAAATAATCAGTGCAAGGTACCAATGATTCAAAATTGACTTCCGGATTTAAAAGTAAGGTATCATTCCAATCAGTATCGCCTGCACTTTTCCATTTTATGATATAATTAAAATCAAATTTATTACCTGTCCAACTTAAATAAATAGAATTGGAAAGAGCCGATGAAGTTAGTGATGGTATTGTTGTGCAGGATGAAGCAGCACTATTAAAATATAAAATTTCCAGTGTTTCCTCGTTATCATTAACTGATAATGCGCCTATCTCATCTATGCCATCGCCTGTAAAATCCGGCTCGAAAAATAATCGTCGCCCTAATTTCTGATGTTCTTTGGATGTGTCGGCTTCAATCAATTTAGAGGGCAATTTTACCCCCGTATAGCTCCCATAAAATATATAAATACCGCCTTCCGTATAAGTGTTATAATCATCAACTGATCCCGTATATCCCAATGCGCCAACTACAAGATCATCATAACCGTCATTATTAATGTCATTGGGTCCTGCAAAGGAACCTCCTAAATGAGCTTCCAATTGACCACCCTTAAAAACCCATTTATTATTATCAGAAATTCCGGAGCTGCTCCCATAATATAATCTTATCTGACCTTCGTAAGTAAAATTTTCCGGAGTAGAACGGTCTTTTATAAGTATATCATCAAACCCATCCGCATTTACATCACCGGCAGCATATGCGGGGTCACCAAGATATTCATTATCTACTGTGCCGATTATATTTGAAATTGGAGTTGTTGAAAGGCCGGATGCTGAACCTAAAAATAATTTAATTCCACCCCAACTATCAGGAGCCATATATAGATTATATGCATAAGTTGAAGTAACAACCAGATCATTATATCCGTCACCATTTACATCACCTGCATTTGCAATATCATAACCAAAATCTTCTTTCGATACAGACCCTTTTAAAATATTAGCCGGTGGGGTTTGATAACCATCTACAGTTCCTAAAAATACATAAACTGCACCCTGGCGTGAACCAATCTCATTATAAGAATCATCCCCAACTACCAGATCTTTAATTCCATCTCCATTAAAATCTTCAGCTATTATTTTTTTTCCAAAGGCTAAAACATTAGGATTATCAGTATAAGTAAAAATAGTTGGTGTTGTATTAATTCCAGTTGCATTACCATTATAAATATATACTGCTCCATTAACACCATAATCTTTTGAAGCTACAGCTACATCATCAAATCCATCATTATTGTAATCACCCAGATTTGCCACACCGGCACCTAAATGTTGGCTAAGTTCAATTCCAGTGACAATAGTAGAAGGCGTGGTTTCTATTCCTAAACCGGGACCATGATTCAAGTATATACCAAATCCTCCAGGAGCTTGATAATATCCGGGATAAGTTTGTGCTCCGATTACAACATCGTTGTAACCATTATTATCCAGATCAATATCCAATACCACATCTCTTTCATAATAAATAGAACTTTCATATAAAGTATGTTGAAGCATTACAGATGAGTCGGCAACATCATTAATATAATTAAGATTTGGAGATCCATAATATATAAATATACCTCCAGCGCCAGTAAAAGGCGCATTAAACCCGGGAATTCCAACAATATAATCATCAAATCCGTCCTGATTAAAATCAGCGTCTCCGGCTAATGACTTTCCATAACTGGTATAGGAATATTCATATAATCGATTTGCCCATGCAGCTCCGCTTTTTAATCCGGTAGCTGAACCAAAATATAATGCCGACCCCTCCGATCCTGTTCCACATTCAGGTGCGAACACTGATCCACTTAGTCCTGAAGAATACAGAAGATCCGAATATCCGTCACCATTAAAATCACCAGCATTAATAACGGTGGTGCCACTATGATTAAATAACCCTGTTTTGTTCCATGAAAGTACAGGGCCAGTAGGTCCTCCTAAATAATTTTTTACCATGCCCTTACACGAATTTGCCTCACCACCTTCACCGGGATTTCCTATTGTGAAGTCGGCAAACCCATCATTATTTACATCCATATCGCCAGCTATTGACCAACCCATACCTGCATGTTCGGTTTCGCCATAAAATGTATAGGAAGGAATGGTATCCGGAATTGTTGCCGTACCATAAAATAAATAGGCCGCTCCCTGATAATGCAATAAAGTATCTTCGTAATTATAATAAGGTGCACCAATAAAAAAGTCGTTAAACCCATCACCATTTATATCACCACCTTTACCAACTGATCGACCAGTACCACTGTATAAAATTCCGGTATATTTCCAAACCGGAATTGGATTTAAACCTGTTTCACTTCCATAATATAAATAACACCTACCTCGAGCTCCATCATATATTCCCGGATAATAATAAGAAGTGATAATTACATCTCCGTATCCATCACCATTTATATCGCCTAATCCATTTACATAAGATCCAAAATTTCCATTAAGATCATCTAGTGGTGGTAGTATTTCCAAAATGTTGTTGGAATCAATACCATAACTGCAACCATACATAATATAAGCGGCACCAGTTGCATTATAACCATACACTCCATCAGTATAATATTGATAAGGTGCTCCAGCAATTATATCTTCATATCCATCATCATTGATATCACCTGCGTTTGCAACTTTAGAACCAAGTCTTGAATCATTAATGCTTGATAATAATTTAAAATTTGGTTTTTCAGAAATCCCATATAGGTTTGTTAAATGAACAAATACTCCACCATCTCCCGTAATTCCTTTGTCGTAAAAAGGAGCACCTCCAATAACATCATCATATCCATCATCATTTACATCAGCTAAGGCAACGCTACTTCCAAACTGTGCGGATGCGTCATCTGAGTTAATAACGTTTAAAACCAGACTGCGAAACAATGGATCAATTATTAATGGGTAAACTGCATCGATATCCTCGATAATAAATTCAATTTTAATGTCATTGTTTTCGATATCAGAAATAATATTCGTTGAAAAACCAATTAAATTATTATTTGCATCCCAAACTTTGAAACCTGAATATTCAAAAACCTGATAATCATTTTTATCCGGCATAAAAAAATTAACTTGCTCGTTTGTGTTTTGAATTTCGAGATTAGTTTTTATGTTGATATGAAAAATAAGGGGTGAATTACCTTCAGGTTTTTTATTCAAAATATAATTAGTTCTTAATCCCTCCGGCTTTTTAAAATATTCTATTTCCAATAAATTTTCAAAATCGTATTTCACATATCCTTCATTTTTTATTGTAGGATATGAATGGTATTGGTTGATCAAATTCAGATTTCCTGTGCGGCCAAACTCGATCGCTTCAAGATTGAGATAGAGTTTTTCATCCTTTTGAAATTTTAGGTTAAATGCAGCCGGTTGAATTGAAACATCATACTTCGACTGTGCAATTAAGTCAGCAGAAAAAAATAGTGTTGAAATGGCAAAAAACACAAGCCCGGAAATGGTTAAGAATGGTCTCATAAGGTTTTTTTTGCAAATCTAGTGCATTTCACCCATTCTAGGATAGAATGGCTCCTCATTTAAGATAAACAAAGTCAGAATATTTGAACTTCTGAAACCCCTTAGGAATGGTATTGGTTGCGAATGTTTGATTTTTTATCCATAACTCAATTTCCGCTTTTAATTCCATATTGCACTTAAAATCAAAATCCATGTGAATATCAGTTCTTACGGTTGGAGACACCGAAACATCTTCACATTTACCCTCCTTATTGATCAATAATGTGTGAACGTATATTTGAATAACAGCACTATCCTCTTTATAATCACTTAGTTTTTTATTGAGGAGTTCAGCAAGACCCTGTGCTAAAGTTTTTCCGATTTGTAAATCGGGTAAAAGGTAACTTTCCGGATACTCAACCTTTTGATATTTCCGTTCGAGTGATTTTGGATTCCAAAATAATTTTTGATTTAATGTTTCAAATGCGTTTTGGTGATTTATAATTTCACCTGAAACAATATCAATTGTGATCAATTGATTGTCAGTGGTGATTAAATAAAGATTGGATCTCTCTTGAAAAATAGAATGCTGCGACATTTTTTTCATTAGTCTGTTTTTTATAGTTTCATTTGCGCTGTAATTCCAGGTGAAAGTACCTCTAAATTCGTTTACGATGTATGTAGAAGGATCAATTTGATGCGTCTTAAGGAATCCGATAAGCACCGTCAATTTCTTGCTATTTTTTATTTGTGAGTTCCATTTTATTTAATTTGACAGTCAAATAAATTTGTTGTTCCTCAAATTAAAGCATCCGTTTTTGTTCTCCACTTAATTTAATTGTTTTTTCAAGCCTTGATATTCTGGTCTTTTCCTGTTTCGCATTCATGATCCAATGAGTCATTACCTTTTTATATGATGGAGCTTGTTTATTAAAAAATTCCCAGGCAGTCTTATTCTTTTTGAATTGGTTTTCAAATTTTGAATCTAGAGTTCCCGGTATATTTTCGTATGAATAAATTCCGGATCTGTTTTCCAGCCTCCACTCAAAAGCCTTTTGTCCTTCCGGCATCATCAATCCGGCTTTAGTGAGTTCCTCAACTTTTTTGATATTGATCTCACTCCAGTTGCTATTCTTCCTTCGCGGGGTAAATCGGTTGCAGTAACTTTCTTTATCAACGGATCTTCTTACTCCATCTATCCAACCAAAGCACAGCGCCTGATCAACTGCTTCCGGCCAGGTTATAGAAGGTTTCCCCGTTCCAACTTTATAGAAACCAACGAATAACTCTGTTTCTTTTTTGTGATTTTTTTTTAACCACTTTCTGAAATCGGCAGGTGTTGGGAAAAATATTGGAGTCATTTTTATTTATTAATTTAAATTCCAATTTTGATTATAGGATTTTGTTTTTTGCAATTTTGATTACAAATATTTTGAAAAGTTACATTAGTAATAATATAAATTTGGATAACTTTCAAAATTCATGGAAATAAGAATGATTCAAAAAAATTAATTTTTCTTTGCATGTACCCAGTAATAACCACTATTGTTATGAAATACTGAACTCTTGTAATTTTTTGCATCAATAATGATGCGATCAAAATAAGTCCGATAATACCATACAAAAAATACTGCACCAAGTGTAGGTTCATCTACAAATGAATAATCAAGCCAAATTTCAGCTTTACGATCTGGTTTAAATCCTTTATACCCATAAGATTTTTCTGATTTCGACAATACATGATTCCCGCTTGCATCAAACAAATAATAGAATTCACCACCATAAACCGCCGTTCCGTTTTGAGTAAAAGCAGGCATATACCAAACAGAAATAGTAGAATCTTTGTTCCTTTGTATATAAGGGTTAAAATTCACATTTGCGCCATCTAGGTATTGTGAAAGAAGATCGCTGCCCTTAATTAACGATCTGCAAAACGAATTTGTAGTGAATGTATCTATTTCAATATGAATGCGTTTTATCCGGGCACTTGAATCAACTGTATAATGAAAAACTAAATCATATTGCCCATCTGTAAATTTTCCATATGCAGCATGCCATAAATCGTCTTGTTTAAAACAGAACCATTGAGGCCCCAGTTTTGCTTGCTCAGCTTCTGAAGAGGCAGAAACCTTGTCAGATGTCCACCATGCAATATTATCATATTCACATAACCAAAATACGGTATCCATTTTGCTGTTAAATCGGTTGATAAATTTATCAATTTCCAATTTACTCGTATCTTCTTGTGCTTGAAGATTACTGATTATTAAAAATAATAAAACTGCAATTATCGGATGTTTCATAATATGCTGATTAGCGTTTAACAGATTTCCGGATAGACAGCATAAAACTGTAAATCCATAATAAAATTACAAAAATTTATCTAATGGCAAATTATTTTGCGAATATCAATATCCGGTTATAATAACTGTCCTATTAAAGTTTATTTTGTACTGGTTTTTTTTGTCGGATATTGGAAGTATTTACTATTCAAATTATTATGATAGTAGGAGGTAAAAAGTTATTTTTAAATAGAAATACAAAATATATTAACCTTGAAATTATTTGTAAGGGCAGTTATCGTATTACAGTCATTCAATCTCCTCTTCTGTATTATCATTTGTTACTGCCTTGAAATTGTCAACAACCCATTGTTTCAATTCTGCATTTTTAAAGTCGAACCATTTTTGCCGGTAGTCCCCTGAGTTATCAATTACCCACTTAAATTCTCTGAAAGGTTTTCTTTTATTTAATGCCTTAAATAACTCAGATTTAAGTTCGTCGTTGCCTTCTAATTGATACGCGAAGTTTTCCATAATTTTAAAACTGTCGTTCGAATCCGGTTTGTCAATTTCGAAATAATCGTCAGGATTGTTATTTAATTTTTCGAGGTCTTCATCCTTTAGATCTTCATCAAAATCTGTATAGTCCTCATTATTAAGAATGAAAAGAAGTTCACCGGTATGTTTGTGCCAATAACTCCGAAATCCGCAGTCAAGCATTTCTGCTATTTCTTTAATTTGTTCTTCTGTTAGGGACGCCATACTAGGTATAATTAGTCTGAAGGCTAAATTATACATTATTTTTGGATTTCGCTTTTCATATCAAAAGTTATGGGTAAATTTTTGAGTCTATAATGTTCATCCAAAACGGATGCATTAATAAAATTCGTTTTTGACTCCGTAACTTGTCCATAAGCCTCATGTATATGCCCGCAAATATGAAACTTTGGGTTTATTTCCTGTACCTTTACTAATAGATCTTTGCAACCAACATTCTGCCCATCATTTGTTTTATCAAGTTTTCCAAAAACAGGTCCATGTGTGATCAATATGTCAATGTCTGCGGGAATTAAATCCCAATGTCTTTTAATTTGGTTACCCCGGGTTCGGTTAAAAGCCCAATCATAAAACCAGGGAGTAACGGGTGAACCCCAAATTTTTATATTTTCTATCGTTATACCGCTGTCGCACAAATAAATAATATTGTCGGGAATTATTTTCTTAAACTCTTCTTCGGATTTCCGCTCAAAATAAAAATCGTGATTGCCTGCAATGAATATTTTATATTTAAAGTCAAGGTTTGTAAACCATTCTAAAAATTCAATTACAGCACTTTCCTCACCGCGCCCACTTATATCTCCGGCATGGATAATTACGTCTCCTTGCGGGAGTTGTAATTTTTTATGCTGCCCGTGGGTGTCGGCGATTGTTATGAATTTCATTGTTGTTTGTATAGTAATGATTCTAAAGGTTTGGGCATTTATTATTTAAAATCATTAATATTGAAACTTCATTTATTTTTAACAACTGCTAATTCATTTTGCAGATTTTCAATTTTTTTCAATAAGTGAGCTATGGCATCTATTCCCTCAAGATTTATTTGAAGTTCAGTATGAAAATATATTAAACTTTCTAATGATTTTAAATGGTCTTCAATAATGTAAAAATCATTGCTTTCATCTATCAATTCTATGTGACCAAGCTCGTGAAGGGATTGAATGAAAGATACCTCCACATTAAAATGAGTACAAACCTGTTCGATATGAATTAACTTACTTTTTTTCATTGGTTCTTATTGTTTTTAATTTCGAAAACAATTCTTTTTCTTCTGTAGAAAGTTGGGTAGGTAGTTTAGTCTGATAAGTAATAAATAGATCTCCATAGGTATTTTCCTTTTTATATAGAGGGAAACCTTTTCCTTTTAACTTTACAGTTGTTCCTGGTTGGGTTTCCGGAGCCACTTTCAGTTTCACTTTTCCATCAAAAGTATTCACAACAATATCTCCTCCTAACAAAGCAGTATATAGATCTATTCCCTCATTTTTGTAAAGATTATTGCCTTCTCGTTTAAATTGCGAATCATTTTCAATTTTAAAGGTAATATACAAATCGCCATTTGGTCCCCCGTTAAAACCTGGTGAACCATGTCCTGAAATTTTTATAGTCTGTCCATTTTCAATGCCAGCAGGAATTGTAATTCGAATCTTTTTATTGTTTATGGTTAGTTCTTGTTTTTGGGTTTTATATACATCGGATAACTTGAAATGCAGTTCTGCATTTAAATCTTGGCCCCTGAATTTTGTTTGATTATATTGACTTTCTTGTCCCCCGAACATCGACTCAAAAAAGTCGGAAAAATTACCGGTATCATCATTTCGAAATTGCTGACCAGTATTCCGCCGGGATTGTTTCTGTTGTTTTTTTTCTGTCTCGAAAGCATCGGCGTGCTTCCAATCTTTACCATATTGATCATATTTCTTCCGATTTTCTGCATTACTTAAAACTTCATTGGCCTCATTTATTTCCTTAAATTTCTTTTCTGCCTCTTTGTTGTTTGGATTTAGGTCGGGGTGATACTTACGCGCGAGTTTTCGATACGCCTTTTTAATATCCTCCTGTGTGGCATTTTTATTTAGTTCTAATATTTTGTAATAATCTTTAAATTCCATTATTTATTTAATTAATTTATTATTCCCGACTAGTGTTTGATCTGTTTTTTAAAACACTAAGTTACTGCAAATGTTAGTATGTTGTTCCTATTTATTTTATTGTACAAGCATCTAAATATAAATGCCTTCCAATATTCCGAAACGTCCTGCAGTTGTCTTTTGTCAGGTCGTTACCGCATTTTAGTTTGTCATTAGTAAATGGGGTCAAAACGCACACTTTGATGTGATATTACTTTCCCAGTTTTTGCATCTATATTGACAATTTCACTTTCGCCATAATCATCATTAAGTTCATTCTTTTTAATCCATAGAGTTTGACTTACCTCCAAAGAAAATGTTTTTGTTTTTTTGTCATAATTTATTGTCGCTTTAAGCGTGTCAATAGCTGGCTTTAAGTTTTGTCGTTTAGCAATTGTTAACGCCTCGTCTCTGTTGGTTAGTTGGCAACTATCGTTAGTCCAATAAAAGTCAGGGATAAAGTCAAAGTTGGCCTTTAGTGTCGGTCGTAATAAACTATCAAGGACGAATGATGTATTGCCCTTTATAGAGTCATAAGCTGAACAAGTTGGATAAGGAATAATTACATTCCAACGTACATCTACTTTTACAAATTTGCCTTTTGTCTTTTTAAATCTATTTAATGTCTCCCAATGCGGTTTTCCAAAAATGTCTCTGTATTCATAATATGTGTTAGCATCATAAAAGCAATTATTTGAAAAAACAATGTCGCCAATGTAAGTAATTAAAATGCTATCTGATTTAGCTCTAATCTCCGCAGTCAAATATTTTTGTCCTCAGACTGTTGTCACTGTATAAAACGTCAAAAGAAAAAAAGTCAGTTGTTTCATAGTTGTTTGCAATTGCTTGTAACGTTCGTGTAGCAGATTTGCGATAGCGGGGAAGGTAATCGAAAATCTTTAATAAAAATACAAAATTTTAATTATTGAAAACTATTTTAAGGAGTGGTGGTATTTTCAGAACAATCGGACTTGTTGTATCAGCTATCGCCCTTCGTTCTCGCTACTATTTTTCTTCGTTTTATCAACTTATAAATTGGCACAAATACAAAAGCCTGTATGATAGTCATTAATGCAGCATACTCTAGCCATTCCACTAAAAGTTTCTGTTTGCCATGATTAGTATAGTGATGTATTGAGCCGACCTCACTAAAAAATTGGAAAATACCCCATCCAATAAGAAATACAGGGAATCCAACAATTAATGAGTTTACTACTTTAACGTCTACACCAATAATCCTCTTGTAGGTTTTGATAAAAAAATGGAATATGAAAAATAGCAAAATGAAATAAGTGAATATAGCCAAATAGCTAATGAGGTTTGCCAACAATATATTAAATGAAAGAGCAAGGCCACAAATGAGACCATATAGAATTATGAACTTTAGTGTTTTGTTGGTTTTAATTTTATTTTCGGTTGGCATAAATTTGAGCTAACATTGTGTCTTTTTCACCTGCAGATTACTAATCGTAAAAATTTTCCCAGTTATTAGGCGTAGGATCTGTTAGCTTAAAAATAGTTTTTTCTCTAGCGGTAAGTCCGCTATAATATTTATTAAACTGCAATAAATAATCAGCTCCTATCCTGGTTCGCCAAAACAAATCGTGTTTGTTATTGTGCGGGAACTTGTTCCAAGGTGTTTGATGTGTGTATTCAAGTGGTTTGAAATGTCCAAAATATTTTAGGAAATCTCGAACTTCCATAAGAACAAAACCGAGTAAATTAAGCCCGGGCCAAGCATAAATATTGTCAATATCCTTAATGTACTGAGAAAGTCCAATGCCCCATATATTGTCAACGGGACTTGCTTCAATTAATACTCTGTCACCTGTTTTTATTAAATAGTCAGCAAGTTTTGGATTTTGATTGAACTTGTGAATATTTCCAATCTTTACAATTTCAAATCGTTTGTTATTCCAGGTTTGTTCGTCAAAACCTAAAACTTGTCTGCCCAATTCTTTTGCTTCTCCGGGACTTTCAGCCGCCAAAATTTTTTCAAAGTTGGCCTTGTCGTCAAAGAGAAGTGCTTTTTGCGACATCATCCAATGCTCAGTAGTTTTATAAGTTCTGTTGTCAACTGTGAAGGGACTCTCAAACCATTGACTAAAACAAAATTTGCCGACATCAACATTCAATTTATTGGTATGTCCCCAAAAGTAAATATACTTCAAAGTGTCTCCTCTTTCAAAGCTGTCAATCAACCATTTTATGTTGTAGTGTTTTGTCAAGTTATAGATTTAATTTTGGATTGGGAGTGATGTAAAATAAAAGCCAATAATGCGCTACAGATTTGCAATTGAGGGGAAGGCAATCGAAAATCATTAATAAAAATACGAAGTTTTGGGTTACCGAAAATTATTCGGAGGTGGTCGTCGCCCCGATGGCGCAAATGTGCTGTTAGCAGTAGGCTGTTCAGATGGTTTAAAAATCATCCTTATTAAATGTCAAGTCGTTAATTGTTCTATTTTGTTCTGTTGAAAAGTAGCAATTTTTTCCGTTTTTATAAATTCCAAAGCATGAATTGTCGAGCCATTTACAATTCTTGGCATAATGATAATTGCTGTCAAACCAATACCAATTATTTTTTTCGAGAAGTACTTTTGTAATTGTCGAATCTCTTGTCTTTATTACTACAGATAATTTAGATTTTTCTTCGGTTTTTGCTAAAATTATTTGTCCTACGTGTTTTCTGTCTTTTGATTTTTTTTCGGGATAATGTTTTTCAAACTTAAAGTCGCTTTCGATAATATGTTTGTAGGCGGTATTAAAAGCAGATTTGTCCCAACTATAAATGTCTGCAATTTCTATAACTGTTGTATGTAAAATTTCTAGAATGTATTTATATTTTTCTTTTTTAGAAAGACTTAAATATTTATTTTCATCAATAACACTGCCGTAACTGCAAATTGAACCAAAGTAATTTGGTTTGGCCCAGTTGTTTGTAGCGCCAAGGTGAAAGCATATTCTTCCAGTCTTTGTAGGTTTAAAACCGTTTAAGCTATCGTGATAAAAGTCAGCGATGTAATTTACTTTTCGTCTAAAGTCCCAGTCTTGTGGGGCGTCCTTAATAACGGTTCCGTGGTAATAAATTGTTATGTCGTTAAGGGGTGCTCCCATGTCACGATTTGTTTTTTAAACTTACTGCTAACGTTTCGGGCTTTGCGAAGTGGCGGCATTCGAAGCGAAATCATTCATGATCACTAAAATCATCAAATGAAAATAAAAGTTTCAGGTTTACGATTCACCAAGCCATTTTGCAAAGCTTTTGTTAGCGGATGTGCTGACATGAGGTCGAATGTCCCAACCATCAGGTTCAATTTATAAATATTTTTTTTGTAAATTGTTTTTTGCCACCCATAATTTTCACAATATAATAGCCGAGTGAATAGTCCTCCAATGATACTTTATTTGTGGTTTCTATTAAAATATTGGTATAAATAATTTTACCATTTAAATCAGTGATGAACATTTCGTAATTATGCTTTAAAGTTTCTATATTAACAAACACGTCATTATTGAAACTATAAATATTTACACCTGCCAATGTATTCTCCATAATGTCAACCGTAATGGTATCACCGATTGTGTCACCTGCTAAAATTGCTACATCACATTTAGTTTCATACGCAAAATCCTTTATGATTAAAGTATCACCTTTACTTTTTACATCACAGCGAATCCATCCATAATGATTGCATCCTTTATCGTCGATAAATCGCACACCTATATAATGATCTATTTTTTGAGGATACCAAAAGCCTCTATCAATAATAGCTACACCATCTTCATTTAAGACCCTAGCTGCAAGCACCTGATAAAAATCATTTTGAAAATTTAATTCTTCATATACTAAATCATTAACTAAAAGAGCATAAGGGTAATATAAAGTAAATCCACCATATGAAGGATCAATTACTACACTTAATCCTGCAATGGCATTATTGGAAATTTGAGGGGATGCATGCATGTAAAAGAAGTACAAATACTCTTCACTCCAATAAGTATATCCGGTACCGGTAAATTTTAAGAATGCAAAATCATACGTTCCATTGTTATCCATGTCTAATCTAAAAACTTCAAGGTTGTCATTTACGACAGTATCCGGATCGATATTGGTGTAAACGGCTGCGGCATCAGCTTCCTTGAAAAAAAGGAAGCTGATTGCCATAGCTGAATATTGAACTAATTTATTCTCGGTTGCCATTTCTATTGTTTTACAAATTGTTTGTTCAAAATAAGGCCATTCGATAGCTCAATTGTGAGGGAATAAAACCCTGCACTCATTGCGGAAATATCAATTGCATCATTATTTTGCATACTGTTATTATAACATACCGAACCCATCATATTTATAATTTTCACGTTAAAGTTACTCATTTCCGTGAAATCTTTTCCATTTACAGTAATATGCAAGAAGGCGCTTGCTGGGTTTGGATACACATTTACACTAAATGCAGGTTTCTTTATTTTTTCATAGGGAGGGTAGTCGGCTTTGATAGGTACTTTTATATAACCGAAAGAATAGGGTGGAACCTCAATATGATACAATACATTATCTGTGCAACAATTTTGAATGGTGTCAATCGTTGTTATTTCAATCGGGTAGGGCACATCATTAACATTATTGTAACATTCATTTAGTGTGAAGAGCGTATTTTTACCTTTTCCGGCAGTGGAATAGGGTTTTAGTGCAGTTACACAATAAATAGTTGCAGTGTCTGAAACATATAACAAACCGTCCGGTGGGTAAATACCTGTTGTACCTGCAATATTCAAATTATGTTTTTGAGCGTCTTCTGTTACATTGGTAAAATAGATATAAAAATTTTCTTTTTCCGGGTCTATGAATACAGTTGGTTGCACATTCGGATTGTTTTTTGCAATTACAAAATTGCTCTGCAGATATTTTAAATCCTTTTTTGTTATTTCGCTTAGCAGTTGCATTACATAAAATGTTGAACGCTTCATATAATAATTACGAAAAGCTGCAGAATCCGGATCATTAATGCTATAAGGTGAAATATATTTCCCGAGCCAAACCAGTTCAGGGTCCGATGCAGGGCTCATGATTGGGTTACTGCCCCCACCGGCAAAATTGTGCAAATGCGCGTATTTGAAAAAATTGCTTCGGTAATTTCCATTAAAATTAATTTTTAAGTTTTTCAACCACCATTCTTGCAACATTGTACAATGGATAAAGGATTGTGCAAATACACCAATTTGATTTACTTTTGTTGAATTGTAATTTCCTTGATCTTTTAAATTATATTCAGAGGTAATTACATCCTTACCACCTTCAGCTAACGAAAGATTTAAACCTAAATGTGTTTTATGCTCATCCCACGATTCCAAATACCGGGATTTAATAAAATCTTTAAAGTTACGGGTGATACCGTCAAAGGTTGCTTCTAATCTTTCATCATAAATATCGTATCGCCAACCATCATTAGTTGAAATTGTATCACCTAAGTTGCAGGAGTAAGTTGTTTCTAAATGATCAAATGGTATGGAGTCATAATTATGTCCATCATAATACGGGTGAATTGCATAAGCATCGAAAGATTTCCGAAAATGGCCCGGCCATCCGGTAATTTCCACTTTTTCCATTCGTTTTGTAAATAAGCTGTCGTTCCAATCGGAATAATTTACAACACCTGCAATTTTACCGGCAGCTTGCAATGCAAAGGTTGTGTCATGAATATTTTCAGCAGGTAGTGCTATTTTACAGGAACCTGTCAATGGTTTTTTGAAAGCTGAAATATAATCATGGTCCAACCAAACATCGGTGCCAATTAAAACACTGTCGAGGCTATCGGTAATACCTCCGTTTATATAGATCCAATAATCTTCCAACGAATAAATACCGAGCATAGTTTCGGAAAACTCATAATACATTTCATTACCGAGTTCAACATAGGTCACATTTACATCGTGTATTGAATTTCCGTTTGCGAGTGGTGTACCTTTTAAATAATCAACGATCCGTTTGCATTCAGTTGCAGTTTCATTCATAATATTCAGGTCAACTACCACCTCTACACTTTGTCCTGAATTTTCTGTTTCAATCTTTTTTATCATTTCGATAAAATCATCAATATATCGGTGTGTGCTGTCCAGTAATTGTTGCTCAAGATAGCTGTTACCAAAACTTTTAAAGTCATCAATTTCTGTTGAATCCATCCATGCTTTATAGAAGTTTGCTGAAGCGTCAGCTTCCAAACTATCTATTATTACAATAAATTCAGGTGCATTATCACTGTAATCAGTCCTGTCATAAAATCGTATTATTTCTTCTAACACATATCCATAACCGGGGCCTTGCAATAAATGCATAAATTTACTGTCGGCGCCACCGGGAAAACGCAAACTTTTTGGTGCGAAATTGCTCATCCAATTCCATTGATCAAGTGCAGAGCTGTCGTTTGGAATTTGTTTTCTGCCAAAAATACCGGCAACATGAAAACCATTCAAACCTTGATTAACTGTTTTCTGAACGCTTCCAAAATTGATATAAATTGTAGAATCCCCTTTGATTTTTGCATATTGATTATTATTGTTTGAATAAGCATTATTATTAATTCCCGATATAGTTCTTAAATTAATTTCCGGTTCTGTTTCGGTGATACCATCCTCCCAGTACCAAACTGTATCCAATCCGTCGGCTAAAGTTTCTTCGATAATTCCAGTGGTGTCAAAAATTTCTTCATCAGGAAAATATTGTGCTTTCGTTTGAAGATGGGAAGTAAGGATTGCTATAAGTATAACAGCTGTCCGAACATTTTTTGGAGTAGTAATATTTTTCATTTTAACTAATTTGTGGTTAATTTATTCAATAGTAATGATGTAAGAAATGAGCGCATAGGTTTTTACACCTACGAACTATCAAAGAAGTCTATGGATAAGATATTTTTATGGTTGAAGTGTTCCGTAGGCATATACGCTAACTAGTTTATTGGAGAAGTTTCCTCCCAATAAACTTCTCCAACCCTTCCAAAATGGCAGGATAGGAGAATAACCAATATTCAAATCTACCTATTATTTCTAACTTTAAAATTAATGAAATCTTTCACTCATCACTTCTCCGCCACCACTCCAATACTATTAAAAGTCTCAATCCCGCACTCCAAAAATCCCTGATATTCATCTTCGTCCGGTGTATAACCGCGTGGTTGATTTAATACCTTGCCATCCGGGGCAATTAATACGTAGTAGGGTTGAGAGTTGGTATTAAATTCACGTGCCTGAAAGTCGCTCCATTTGTTTCCTATGCTGCGTACTTTATTTCCGGTATGTGCAGATATATATTGATCTTCTAAACGCAGCGCTTCTTTATCGTCAACGTATAAACTTACCAATACATATTCTTCGTTGATTAATTTATAAACTTCCTCATTTGGCCAAACATGTTCTTCCATTTTTCTGCAATTTACACACGCCCAGCCAGTGAAGTCAATCATGATAGGTTTGTTCACTTCCTTAGCATATGCAACTGCTTCGTCCATGTCGTGAAAACAATTTAATGCGAGTGGGCATTCGCTGTCGTAATGATAAATACTGTAAAACATCGGAGGTGTAAATCCGCTTATTAATGCTAAATTTTTTCCTTTTTGTATCCCACTGGCAAAATAAATGGTAAGCGCTAAAAAGGTTAATGAAAAAATTCCTCGTGCGATTCCGAATTTCACTTTTTTATCATCGTGCGGGAAACGGATAACACCTATAAGATATAAGAATGTGAGCAACGAAAATAAAGCCCATAATCCTAAAAATATTTCGCGTTTTAAAAATCCCCAGTGATAAGCAAGGTCTACATTCGATAAAAATTTGATGGCAAATGCGAGTTCGATAAATGCAAAAACAATTTTTACTTCGTTTAACCATCCACCGCTTTTTGGTAATTTATTTAAGAGTTGTGGAAATAACGCCAATAAAGTAAATGCCAAAGCAAACGCTGTCCCGAAACCAACCATACCGGCGCTTAATGCAGCTCCACCACCTTTTAAACTATTTGCAAGTAAGGACCCTAAAATTGGACCGGTGCAGGAAAAAGAAACAATACATAAAGTAACGGCCATGAAAAAAATACCGAGTAATCCACCTACATCTGATGCGCTGTCGGTTTTATTTGCCCATTTGGAGGGTAATTTAATTTCGAATAATCCGAATAATGAAAGAGCAAATAAAATGAACACAAAAAAGAAAACCATGTTCACCACATTATTTGTAGAGAAGGAGTTTAATGCATCGCCGGATAAACCAAATAATAAAAAGGGAAGTGAGACAAGAAAATAAACTAAAATAATACTGAAACCATAAAAAGATGCTTCAAAAATTCCCTTTTTTCTGTTGGTTGATCTTTTAGTAAAAAAGGAAATTGTAAAGGGTATCATCGGGAAAGTACAAGGCATTAATAATCCTATTAATCCTCCGATAAAACCTAAAATAAATGTGCTGAATAATCCTTTATTATTTGCATTGGTAATTTCCTGATCAATTTTGGGATCGCATTGTGCCTGCCGGGCATATCCTGTATCCACAGCAAATGTTCCGAATATATTTGCAGGAGCTGCAGAGGCACCAGTGTCCGTTTTAATGATCTCAATGATATCACCTCCACTCAATTTAAAGGTAAAATCTTTAATTCCAAATTTACATTGTATGGCATCACAAGTTTGAAAATCAATATATCCGCTGATGATTGCATTGGCAGAATCAACCTTAATTTTTTGACGAATTTCTAACTTATCGTGATAGAATTTTGTTATCTTATTTTGAAATAAAGGTTCCGGTTTATTTTCTGCATGCCCAAATTCGTCTGCCTTTCCAATTAGCTGATAATTTTTCCCGGCATTTTCAAAAACAACCTTCATAGGTTGAGCGCCGTCTTCCGGTGAGTCCTGAGAATATAATTTCCAGGTTGGCGCTACAGTAGCATTAAATTTTAACCAATATTCGGTATCGTTGATTTTTTCGCTGCTAATTTCCCAGGTTACAGGATATTTTATTTTAGAATAATCAGTGGTAAAATTACCGTTATAGGTATTTGCAATTGCAGTAAGATCAAAACTAAAGTCGTGTGAAAATGCCATGCATTGTTTATCATCACAACTCATAAAATCGATATACCCTTTAACCGTTACATTTTTGCTAACCTTAACCGTTTGTTTGAGTACGAGTTTTTTATGATAAAATTTTATCACCTGATTTTGGAAAAGTGGTTCTACTTCCTCCTCTTTTCTTCCCAGTTCCGTCATTTCACCGATCAATTCAACTCCTTCAGGTAAATCCTCAAAAATCAGAGATGTTGGTATTGGTCCGTCCTCCGGAACATCATGCGAATACAACTTCCAACCTTCATCAATAGCAGCTACAAAAATGAGAATGTATTCATTTGGCACACCACTGGCAGTTACCGATGTTTCCCATTTAACGGGTTTTAGTAGTTGGGCATGGGTTTGATTGATAAACAGGATCGCCAATAAAAACTGAAAAAACTTTTTTCCCATCAGGTCGGATTTTTTGCTGTGCAAATTTAACGAATTAGGCCTCACAGAGGTTCGTTAAAAGGTTGTGTGACATTATTTTTACTGTTAAAAGATCTTAAACCGATGCAGAGGAAACCACTTTGGCTAAAAATGACTCGAAGATCATCCTGCCATCGGTATTTCCTAAAATTTCCTCACTGGCTCTTTCCGGATGGGGCATCATACCGAAAACATTACGTTCCTTATTACAAATACCGGCAATATTAAACAACGAACCATTTGGATTTGACCCTTCCGTTACTTCTCCATGTTCATCACAATAACGAAAAATCACCTGATCGTTTGCAATAATTTCTTTCAAAACCTTGTCTTCCGCATAAAACCTTCCTTCGCCATGGGCAATAGGTATCTTGAGCGCATGATGCTGAGGCACATACCGGTTGATCCTGCTGGCAGTATTTTCTGCCGTGAGAAAAATATTTTTACAGATGAATTGCTGATTGTTGTTTTCCAATAAAACCCCGGGAAGTAGTCCAGCCTCACATAATATTTGAAAACCATTACAGATACCCCAGGCAAAACCTCCTGCCTCGCAATGTTTGATCACTGCCTGCATAATTGGGGAAAACCGTGCTATAGAACCCGTTCTGAGGGCATCTCCATAAGAAAAACCACCCGGTAGCATAACACAATCCTTTGTGGTGAGTCCACCCAGATCTTTTTGTTTGTGAAACAATTCTATTACTTCACAACCCATAACATTGCGTAAAACATGGATCAGATCCTGATCGCAATTGGAACCCGGAAAAGTAACAACGCCAAATCTCATTTTTTGTAGAGTTAAGCTGTAAAGTTAATATATTGAAACAGGATTGTGGCACCCAAAAGTGTAATATGTATTATTTCAGGTGTCATGCGGTTTTTGGAGTGGAAGAAATAGTAACTTATAAAAAACGAAGTTCCCATCATCAAAAAATAAAGTCCGCCAACATCGGCATTGGAATTGAACAAAAATGCCAATATCCCGAAAAGAAAAAAGGAAACAAATGAACCCAGATATTTTCTTACTTGAATGAGGTTGCTGGTAAATTTATTACTGTAAAAAATGAGTGAAATTATCAGCGCAATTCCGATTAATACCAATTTTACAATGACGATAGTGCTGAAAAAATTGGAAAGTTTTGTTAGATCCGGAACAAAGTGAAATTGTTTTTCCCAAAATTCAGGAAGCAGATCAAACCAGAAAAATGCGGTAGCTGCGAGAAAATAGATCACCATAAATCCGGAGAGAAATAAAACGAATTCCCGAAAAGTTATGCTTCTCATTCTTATGATGGCCAATAAACTGTAAAGGCTGAAGACCAAAGCGGGAAAAAATAAAAGTGAAACAAATCCATTCAGCAATCCTGTGTCAAAATAAATGGTATCTGCTTTTGGTTTATTATATGCGCTGAATATTTTAAACAATATCCAAATTAAAAAGAATCCGCTGAGTACTGCAGGAGTATTAAGCAACATATCCGGAAAAAAACTGCATAACAATATAAATACAAGTGCGGGTAGGAGAGAAGGTTTCGTATTTACTTTACTTCCCTGCATAAGCATACTAATAAGTACCGCTTGAGTTACAATACATGCCAGGTTAAAAAAAGGAACAACTGTTTGGGGTAATTTATTTAGCGGTATCCATTGATTAAATAATAAGTCGCCAATAAAATAATACGATGTTTCAGTAGTTGGTATTCCTCCTAAAAAAAATTTAAGATTTACCAATGCTGCATAAATTATGAGCAAAATAAGAGATACCGGATTAGAGGATTGGAAAAGCCGCAGCACTGAAATTAATTAAAGTTGTAATTTGACAAATGATAATGTTTTTTTATAAATACTGGGGATAATAATTTCATTAAAGGAGATCTGTTCTGCGGAAGAAGGTCGTAATTGCACTTCCTGCTGATTGGCATTAAAAATACTTTTTCTGTCCAATGCGCCGTCAGCCTCCATTTCGTATTGCAGCACATTGGAATTTTGTTCCACATCTTCATTAAAAATAAAGGTGATCTGTTGTTTGCTGTTAATTATTGCATACGACGAATTTACACCTCTGTCTTCGCGACTTATTTGTTTTTTTCTGATCACATTATTCCAAGAGGGAGTTCCATCAGGTTTAATGGAAAATAATAAAATATCATCATACTCATAAAATTCAACTTGTCGCGTGGAGGTTCTATAACCGTAATAGGGATCGTAATTTGTATACTCATAACTCTCCACAGTTTTATCGTAGTATTCTGCAACCAACAAAGCACCGCCATCCGCACGTGGTACAATATTCCCGATCTGATATACCGGTAAGTTTTTAATTGCTTTTTCCGTTGCAAGGCCTGCAATCTCATCTAACGTCTCTTGGGGAAAAATATAATTGTGTTTTAAATTTATGGAGGAAGAAGATGGATCAATTACCTGATAATTATATCCAACCATATATTCTTTACTATCTTCTTTTAAAAAACTAATCGCAATAATATTTCCGGAAGAATTATCAATTGCAAAATTCATTTCGTCCAGACAGAAATCGTTGCTGGTGATATCCGTATATAAAACAGCAGATCCTTGTTTCGGAAGTACAAAAGAATATTGAACTGCAGTTTTATCTTTTTTGCAATTAAACTCATCGTTCTCAAAAAGAAAAACAGGAATGCCCGAATCGGTTATTAATTCTTTTATCAGGATGGGACTATAATTGATATCAGGCAAATTAATATCGTTTTTTTGTAACAATGCAGCTTCACTGTTAATTACCAATGAAAACATTTTATCAATACGACCTGCACTGAATTCATATTTGTAAATAAGAAAATATGCATTATTCTTCGACTTGACTATTTTAAATTCCGAAAAATTTTCACCTATTTTCAAGGATGTTGAATCCAGAAGTATGGGCTCACCCTTTTTTTCCACGTCCTCATTAAATAACTGGACTGCGAGGTAATTATTCTTATTTTCTTTATATGTGTAAAAATGATAAATTTTTTCTCCGCTTTTATACACTTCCACCGATTCGTAATCCATGGTTTTTATGGTAATTTCTTTTTTGCGTTTAAAGGTCATTTGTTTGTCATAAATATCGATCTCGTCTTCAAAACGATATTTTTTATAGACTAAAACATCACCATTTTTATTTTTGCCTAATATATTATAGCCTACCAGTTCTGTGCTGATTTTCTGCGGATCAGAAATAAATATTTTTTGAGCCTGCATAATGGCAGGAAGGAACACAAACATAAAACAACAATACCATACCCTCGATTTATTCACAATGTCATATTTTTTTTGCCATATTTAGGGCAATTATTAATGTATCAAAATTACATAAAAAACGTTTAGGGTGCTGTTTTGTTGTGTGGGTTGTCCCATATGTAAATAATAAAGTTAAGTATCTATGCTACTTTTTTTGTTTGGGGTCCAATGCATCGCGCAGTCCTTCGCCAATGAGATTGTATACAGTCACCGTTATAAAAATTGCCATACCGGGAAAGAGCACAAGCCACCAGGCACTGAATTTTTCCCTCCCATCGCTTACGAGAGAACCCCAGGTAACCAGATCGGATGGTACGCCAATTCCGAGAAAAGATAAACTTGATTCTATCAAAATGGCAGAAGCTATTCCAAATGCAATGGATACCAATGCCGGAGCAATTCCATTTGGAAGGGCGTGTTTTACTATGATATTTAATTCTGAAAACCCAAGTGAACGCGCAGCTTGAATATATTCTAAATTCCGTATTCTCAAAAATTCCGCTCTGGTTAATCGGGCAATACCTGTCCATGAGGTTAAACCAATTATAACCATGAGATTTGTAATGGAAGGTCTCGCAATGGCAGCAATGGTAAGAATTAATATAAAAGTTGGCATTGCATAAAATATTTCAATGGTTCTTGAAATAAGTGTATCTGCAGGAATAAACATTCGTTTATTTAGATAAGGTAATTTACCCACCAGTTTTCCTACCAACATAAAAATAAAAATTATCCCTGCAAAAATGAATATACTCAGAATTAATTGCAGCAACATATTTAATCCTGAACTGTTTATTGCATCCTGTAAAATGAAATTTCTGGTTTGAAATGCATAGAACCAGGCAACAAAAACACCAATTACCACAGTCCAGAATTTACCTCTGGTGGTAACCAATCTATTATCGCCAAAATATCCCGCGATAGCACCTAATAATAATCCAATAATTGCAGCAATGGTCATGGAAATAAATCCAATTGTGAGGGAGATTCGCGCTCCGTGGATGAGACCTGCCATCAGATCGTCGCCCAGACTTCCCGTACCTAAAATATGTCTGAAACGTCTCGGCATCTCTACGATCTGACCATTTTTATCCTTAAATAATTGGGCATCTCCCGGACCTTTATATCCTGTATTCAACATGTCGGTTTTACCCGGAGAATACGGTACTGGTGCCCAAATCACCTTTTCCATATCCATTTGTTTCCAGTCGGCAATATCCAACTGAATATTTTCAATACTCCCATCACTTTTTGTGACGATATAATTATTTTTCCATGAAAATGCCGGGAAATAATTATTCCCTTCATATTTAACGAACAGTGGTTTCTGATTTGCAAGAATAGGTGCTAAAATTGCAATTATTGCAAGAAATAATAATATATACAATGAAATATACGCAGGTTTATTGTGCCTGAATTGTTTTCGCGCATGTGCACGGAAACTGAATTCGTTTTGCGTTTTATTTTTTTTCATTGATTGTTTGAATAAGAGATTCTTGGGTCAGCAATTGCATATAAAATATCAGCTATTAAATAGCCTACTAAAGTTAGAACTCCCGTTAATGTAAAAACATCAATTATAACCGGATAATCGTTTGTTTGTATTGCGTGAAATATTTGTTGCCCCATTCCCGGAATGGTAAAAATGGTTTCCAAAATAACAGAGCCACTGATTGCCAACGGAAATACATTGGAAAAAACCGTAATGATCGGTAAAAGTGTGTTTCTGAAAACATGTTTATATAAAACCTTCCCATCACTCAATCCTTTTGCTCTGGCAGTACGGATATAATCCTGCGAAATAACTTCTAATGCGGAAACTCTTGTTATCCTGCTTAAAAATGCAAGTTGTGAATAGGTATAAGCAATGGTTGGTAAAATCAAATAAGGCAAACGCAAACGTATCACTTCTAAAAAATTTGATCCTTCCGGAATTCCGGTTACGGGTTGAATTCCTGATGCAGGGAAAACAGAAAGTGCTTCTGTGTTGGCAAAACCCATCAACAATAATGTTGCAACCCAAAAAGTGGGCATAGAATATAAAACAAAAAGTATTACAGAAGATGTTCTGTCAAATAAGGAATTTTTATTGGCCGCAGCTTTTAATCCAATTGGAAGGCTGATCAAATATGCCAATAATATGGAGATCATGGTAAAAAACAACGACCATTTCATGCGTTCTGAAATGATATCGGATACTTTTAATTTGGTTTCATACGAATATCCGAAATCGCCCCGTATCAATCCTGCGCAATTAACATTTCCTTTGCCTGTTAGCCAGTTGCCATCCCCGAATATCCAGCGATGGTATTGATTGCTTTTATAAAAATTAATGGAGGGGATGTAATTTTTATATTTTGTGGAATGGGATTCCATCGCCAGATAATTGTCATTTGCCGATTTTATTTCATTCTGTATTGTATGGAGATAGGAAAGTTGTTCTGCATTTTGTTTTAAATAATTTAATTTCAATTGAATGAGTTTATCATTATAACTCACTTTCAAATTACTCACCTCTATTTTAAAGTTTGTGATACTGTCCTGAATGGCATTTTTTCCAAATTTATTTATATCAACGGAGTCAGGTGAAATTTTATTTATAGCCAGTTCCAGATCTTTTACCGATCGATACCATGCAGCAATTTGAGGCCAGTTTCCATAGGTATTCAAAAGGCGCTTCAAAGCATCGCGTTCATTTTCATCGTATATTTTATACAAAGTATCGGGTGTTGCAAGGGTGGTAATACTAAAATAAAACACCGGCAGATCAAGACCTAATTTTTTGCGCCATCTATCTTCTTCCTTTTGGGTGTTGTTTTGTTGAACTCCCATCTCTCCACCCGATTCCCTGGCTGAAACCATACGATCCAACGGGTCGCCAGGCGCATTAATACTAATTACAAATGCCAGTAATGAAATTATAATAAGTGTGGGAATAAAAAACAAAATTCGTTTGAGAATATATTTACCCATCACTAAGTTGGTTGAAACTGCAGTAAAAATACATTAACTGTTGCACATAAAATGGAACTGCAGTGAGATTACATGTCAGTATTATTTTTAACTACTCCCGTTTTCATTCCGTATAATGACAATAATCTCATATTATTTAAAATAACACCCGGTCTGTCGAAAACCATGTATTGATTTCCAAATCTTTTATGTAAAATATTTTTTTTGGATGTAGAATATAAAATTACATACGGTTGCTCTTCATAAATTATTCTTTGCAATTCCTTTTCCATCGGAATACGTTTTGAATCGTCCAGAGTATATTTAATAGAATCAATCAGAGCATCCGTTTCTGCGTTTCCAAATCCCACATAATTAGATCCGCCTGAAATATAAGAGGAGGTATGCCATATCTGAGTATAATCTTCCGGAAATGAACCCGAAGCCCAGGCACTTGCATACATATCAAAATCATGTTTTCTTAATTGTTCTTTCAATGTATTTGCTTCCACTCCTATAGGAATTAATACAACTCCGGCCTTATAAGCAGCTTCCACAACCATATTTATCATATCCACAACAAATTTTTGTCCCGATTGATATTTAAATTCAATTTCCATTTGAATTTTTTCTCCGTCCACTTCCTTGTCCCGGATATTATTGCCATCGGTGTCTTTCCAACCGGCCTCATCCAATAATTTTTTAGCTGCTTCCACATCAAACGGAATTAAAGGCAAGTCATTATTGTATTCTTTTTTTAATGGCGAAATAGTTCCATTTTGTCGTTTGGCATATCCGTAAGAAACTACACGAATTATTTCTTCAACCGGAACTAAATAAGCCATTGCTCTTCGCACCTTAGCATCTGTGAAATATTTTTTATGTGTGGTTCCATCCGGTTTCAAATTCATCCCGATATAATTAAAACTGAAATTATCGGTAAACTGAATATTATAATTTTTATTAAAATCAGGTTCCTGCATTAATTCCAGAACCGATGCAGTTGGGAGCCAGGTAGTCGCGTCAAAGGTTTGTGCTCTTATTTCAAGTTTTTGAGAATTTGGATCCTTGTCCAGTTTAAATATTATTTTTTCCGGGAAGGATGTTTCATATGCTGTTGGATCAGTGAGTTTTTGTGTCCAGTGATTTTTTTTGCGTTCCAGCGTTAATGTTTGTCCGGGAGTCCACTCCACAACTTTATATGGTCCTGAACCATTTAAAAAATTAACGTCACTTCCGTATTTCGGATCATTAAAGTTATTTGCCCAGGCAGCTAATTTTTGTTCGCCATCAGCATTAAATGTACTGTCGTTAAACTGTTCAAAACTATATTGCGCAAGAATATTTTGGGGATCATAATAACTGCGTTGAATTATCGGAAAATCAGTTAGAAATGCAACATTCAGAATATATTCTTTTTTCATTACAATGGTGAAAGAGAATTTATCGTTAGGATCAGCAACCACATTTTTGATATTTTCAAAATAGGATTTTAAGGAGGGATTATTTGTGAGCGGACACTTATTTGCTTTAAGCATAAATATGGCATCTTCTGCAGTTATTTGCTCACCGTTGTCCCAGGTAGCATCTTTTCTAAGAGTGTAGGAATAACTCAAATTATCTGCGGAAATTTTCGGCATGGAAACAGCAAGATCAGGACAAATTCCAAGATTTATTATATCATTTCTCAAAATAAAGTTACTGGTATATTGTAATACCCAACTGCGGGATGCTGTTCCTCCATTGGTTGGATGCAGGTTATCCGGATCGCCAACCCAGTGATTCACCACTACATTTTCTTTGCTCCATTCCGGCAAAATGCTGTCGGCATCAGGAAGTAAAATATATTTAACATTTTCGGTGATGCCCACAGTTTCAGTATCTCCGCCATTTTTGTTGTTACCACAGGAGTTAAAGACCGCAACTGTGAAAATTATAAAACTGATCCGGGAAAGGGTAACTATTTTCATGATATAATTTTTACTTGAACCACCAAAGTAAATGAATTTGGTTCATTTTTTAAACCTTAACACTATTAAATTGTATTATTACTTTTACTTGACAATAGATTTAACATGCAAAAGATTCTGATAACAGGTGGTTCGGGTTTGATAGGACGGCGTTTGACCGAAATTTTAGTGGCGGGAGGTTACCACATAAATTGGTTGAGCAGAAGTAAAAAAACGATACCCGGTGTTACTGTTTTTTTGTGGGATATTGATAAGGGATTTTTGGAAGAAAGTGCTTTTAGTGGGGTGGATGTTATTATTCATTTGGCCGGAGAGGGAATTGCCGACGAAAGATGGACAACATCCCGAAAAAAAATGATCATTGAAAGCAGAACAAAAAGTACGGATCTCCTGATAAAAAAACTACGTGAAATTCCCAATCAGATAAAAACCGTTATTTGCGCATCTGCGATCGGGTTTTATGAAACTAATGCCAATTCCATAATAAATGAAGAAAATAAGTCGGGAACAGGGTTTCTCAGCGAATCGGTTTCTATATGGGAAAGCAGCACTAAAAATTTTGAAACTCTACCAATAAAACTCGCCACTATTCGAATTGGAATTGTTTTATCAAAAAAAGGTGGCGCCTATAAAGAATTGATCCAAACAAAGCCCATGGGAATATTACCCCTTATGGGAAATGGCAAACAAATTTATTCGTGGATTCATATTGACGATGTTTGTGGTATTTTTTTATTCGTTTTGGAAAATAAACTTCATGGAATATTTAATGCAGTTGCCCCTAATCAGGTCTCCCAAAAAACAATAATGCAAACAGTAAAAAAGTATTCCAAAGGATTTCAAATAATTGTTCCGGTTCCTGCTTTTGGATTAAAATTGATTTTAGGCGAAATGAGCAATGCAGTTTTAAATTCTCAAAAAATAAGCGGCGATAAAATAATTAACGCAGGTTATAAATTTAAATTCCCGAACATCGAAGATGCGATCAATGATCTGGAATGAGTAATGAGTTATGCCCGCCCGAAAGACCCGGTCGGACGGGAGTATTGAGTTTGTTCCTACTCGGATTAAAACCCAGAACCCAGAACCCAGAACCCAGAACTCAGAACCCAGAACCCAGAACTCAGAACCCAGAACTCAGAACCCAGAACCCAGAACCCAGAACCCAGAACTCAGAACCCAGAACCCAGAACCCAGAACTCAGAACTCAGAACTCAGAACCCCGAACTCATTTATTCGCCGCAAGCCCTGTGCAAGTTTTCAGCATATTGATAAAATCTTCGCGATAACCGTAGGTATCTAAACCTCTGGCTGAATTTGCCAATTTAATTGCCTCTTCATAGGTAGCATCTCCTTTATATTCGCTGTCTCTTAATATCATTCCAAATTCAATTACTGCACTCGCAAAACGGAAATTATCACTTGTGGATGCCAATGGAATAGCTTTAGAGGAAAGTGATTTTTCTATTAATTTACTTGTTTCACTATTAGGTGCCTTGAATCTCAATTTTAATGTCATGATCTCATCGGTGTTGTATGCATTTTTGTTTACTTCGGTGGTTTGATATTTTAAAGTTTCACCAGATGGTTTTTCATTGGAACCACTTGGTTGATATTGATTTGCACGTAATTTAATTTCATACATTGCGGTAACGCGATGTCCTGCACCGAGTTCACCGGCATCTTTTGCATCGTTATCAAAATCTTCATTATTTAAAGTTCTGTTCTCATAACCGATCAAACGATATTCTTCAACCAAAGCAGGATTAAATTCGATCTGAATTTTTACATCTTTTGCAATGGTAAATAGGGTTCCGCGCATATCGGTAGTAAATACTTTTTTTGCTTCTTTTTCATCGTCGATATAATAGTAGGCGCCATTTCCATTATCAGCAATGGATTCCATTTTACTGTCTTTATAATTTCCTAAACCGAATCCACATATCGTTAAAAATACCCCGGTTTTTCTTTTTTCTTCTACAAGGCGTGTCATTTCCGCATCGCTGCTTGTGCCAACATTAAAATCGCCATCTGAACATAAAATAACTCTGTTATTTCCTTCCGGTATTAAATTTTTTACTGCTATATCATAAGCGAGTTTTATACCTGCACCACCTGCGGTACTTCCACCGGCTTCGAGATTATTTATTGCGTCTTTTATTTTCTGTTTATTTGAGCAAGTTGTGGATGGTAAAACTTCTCCTGCGGCACCTGCATATACTACAATTGCAACTCTGTCTTTTTCATTTAAATTATCTATCAATGAAATTAAAGAATGTTTAACGAGTGGTAATTTATTGGGATCCTGCATACTGCCACTTACATCAATTAAAAAAACAAGATTGGATGCATCGGCTTCAGAATAATCAATTTCCTTTCCCTGTAATCCAACCATAATTAATTTTGTTGATTTATTCCAGGGACATTCACTCATTTCATAATTAATGGAAAATGGATCATTGCCTTTTGGTTTGTTATAGGTGTAATCAAAATAATTCACCATTTCTTCAATACGCACAGCATCTTTTGGAGGAACTTGTCCGTTATTAATAAATCTGCGGATATTAGAATAGGATGCATTGTCAACATCAATGGAAAATGTAGATAAGGGATTGCCGATCACCTTTTTAAAAATATTTTCATTTATGGCATTATAGGATTCTGTATTAAAATCGGGCCCATAATCGGCTTCAATTCCCTCATAAGTGGCATCAGCCATATAGATTTGGCCAGAATAACTTTGATTTGCTTCTACTTTTTTGTAGCTTTTATCTTCTCTTTTTTGCGGTGAAATTCCTGTTTCCGAATCCTCTTTTTCCCTGATTACCATTTCCTCTATTATGATCTCCGTTTGTAATTTAACATCCAATTTTAATTGATCATTATTTTTTAATTCTATTTTTTTCTCTACCAAAACATAATTTTCTTTAAAGAATGTTATTTGATATTTATCCGCTTCCAGATTTGAGAAAATATAATTTCCCAAAGAATCGCTTGTAGTTTCCGTTTTTCCCTTTTCGGATTTTATTTCAATAGTTGCATTGGCGATAGGATTGCCAAAATCAACATCCGTAATTACACCACTAATGGTTGCAGTACCCGTCAATGGCAATGAATTGTTTTTTTTGCCTCCGGCGATAATTATTCCGGTGAGCAATAAAATTGTAACTCCCGAAAAAAGAATGATCCTTTTCATAATTAAATATTTTATGGTTATTAAATTGTTTCGGGAGGGAGATGCGAGAGAAATAAAAATTCCATAAGATCGGGAATTGTGAGGCGTGAATCCCTTTCATGGAGGCAGAATATTTTTAATCCAGGCTAGTGACTTGTGACCTTGGGTGAATAGTGAATAGAAGTGAGTATGATCCTCTAAGCATTGAAGCTATGGATATAGGCTCTAAACTTTTTTTCCGAGTCGAAGTATACTCACCACTCACTACTCACCACTTACCACTCCCCACCTCACGATTTCGGTGCTCAAAAAAAAAGACCCTTTCGGGCCTTTCTAAAATATTATTCTTTAATTAATCAATCCAAAAGCATATCAATAAATACCAGATCGCCACCAACGTCTTTGGCTTTGCGAACGGTGTCCCCTTCGTGGGAAACAACAATTCTGATTACAATATCGTCGCTACCTCTTGCCATTAAATACATAGGCTCGCCTATCGTAGCAAAAACATCTTGTTTCCAAGAGCCTTTTTGGGCATAAACGGTCTCTGGAGTTCCGTCAGCTCTTAAAAAAGTTACATCAAATTCATCACCGGTTACACGGTAAGTGATCTTTTTTGTGTCTGGTAATACTTCTTCATTACAAGCCTGGAATAGAAAAAAACTAGCTATCAAACACAGAATTAAATTCTTCATACCTTCTTAGTTTTAATTGGAGGACTAAGATACCACAATCAGAATGTGAATTGTATTAGCAATGGGACAGTGAATGTGACATGGTATTTGGGGAGTATTTTGCACACTTTAAAACTAAAAATGTCCGTTTTATGGCGTTTTTGACATTTTTTCAAAGGTAGAATCATATTCTTTCATCAAATTTTGTATGATTTCTGACGCGGGTAAAATCTCTTTAATTGTTGCACTTATCTGTCCTATCTCCAATTCTCCTTCCTCTAATTCTCCCAGAAACATGCCCTTCTTAGCGCGACCTCTTCCTAATAACATTTTCAGTTCCTCCACAGTGGCTTTATTTATATACGCTTTTTCCACTTGGGCATAAAACTCATTTTTTATCATCCGAACCGGTGTTATCTCCTTTAAGGTAAGCACCGTAGAACCCTCATCGGTATTGATTATCCTTTGTTTAAAATTTTCGTGGGCTGAACTTTCCAGACTTGCCGCAAATCTGCTTCCTACCTGAACTCCCTCGGCACCAAGTGCCATACATGCAAACATTGCCCGTCCATCTGCAATTCCTCCTGCTGCAATAACCGGAATATCCAAAGCATCGCTCACCATGGGAATCAGACATAAGGTAGTGGTCTCCTCACGTCCATTGTGACCTCCCGCTTCAAATCCCTCGGCAACAACGGCATCACATCCGGCCTCCTGACTTTTCAAGGCGAATTTTTTACTGCTCACCACATGAACCACAGTAATTCCGTTATCTTTTAACTTTTGGGTCCATGTTTTAGGATTTCCTGCGCTGGTAAAAACAATTTTTACTTCCTCCTCTATAATAATATTTATATGTTTATCAATATCAGGATATAATAATGGAACATTCACACCAAATGGTTTTTTTGTTGCAGCCTTACATTTTTGAATATGTTCTCTCAAAACCTCCGGATACATACTTCCACTTCCTATCAACCCCAATCCCCCCGCTTCACTCACCGCACTCGCCAATCTCCACCCACTACACCAGATCATGCCCGCCTGCACAATGGGATATTTGATATTAAATAATTCTGTTATTCTGGTTTTCATTTGTAATTGTTAGGACGTAGGACATAGGACGTAGGACGTAGGACATAGGACATAGGACATAGGACATAGGACATAGGACATAGGACTATTTTAATTTAAGAGGTAAAATTAATTCCAATTCCAGATTTCAAATAGGAAATAAATTCTTTAATTAATAATGAAGCCCCCTTTTTTTAACCTTACACACCTTCCTTCCTTTTTTATTCCTTAGATCCTTAACCTTCGATTCTTCGAATCTTCTCCCTTCGAATCTTCAAAGGCTTCTCCCTTCGAATCTTCAATTCTTCAATCGTAACTCTGACTCAAATCAATCTCCGTATTATCACCAATATTTAAACTCTGACTTAAACCTTTAATAAAAGTATCGCTTCCAATTACAGAATCGTGTAAAACCACATCATCAATTGTTGCATCATTTCCAATAATTGAATTGCGTACTATCGAATAATTTACGATCGTATTTTCACCTAAAGTTACATTAGGTCCTATGATAGAATTTTTAATATCACAATTTGCTGCAATGCTTACCGGCTCAATGATAATGGTGTTTTGGTAAGGCCAGATAATGTTTTGCGGGGGATGTAATTTCTTTAATAAAATGGCATTTGTTTCTAATAAAATATCTTTTTTTCCGCAATCGTACCAATTCTGAATTTTAAATCCTTTGAAAATAATTCCCTGCTGAATCATTAACATTAATGCATCTGTTAAATGATATTCTCCTTGTGTTTTAAATGCGTGTTTTATTATTTGTTCCAGTGCAATAAATAATTGTTCACTTTCTTTTATTTTGTATAATCCTACCAAAGCTAAATTAGATTTTGGTATGGATGGTTTTTCAATTACGCGTAAAATATTAAAATCTTCATCCACTTCCGCAACTCCAAATTCTCTGGGATCATCCACCTTTTTTAATCCGAGTGCAGAAGTTGATAATTGCATTACCGATTCTATATCTGCTTCGAAAATAGTATCTCCTAAAACAATAAATAATTCCTCTTCCGGTTTAATAAATTCCCGTGTTAAATAAATTGCATGTCCTAACCCTTCACGTTTATTTTGAATTACAAAATGTGTAGATAAGTGAGGATAATTTTCCTTAACAAAAGACTCAATTTTTTCTCCTAAATACCCAATAACAAATATGAATTCCGTAAATCCAGCCTTCACCATACGGTCGATAATAAAACCAAGTATCGGTTTCCCGGCCACAGGTATCAATGGTTTTGGTTGTGAGTATGTGTGCGGTCTTAGTCGGGTTCCAACACCGGCAACGGGTATAATGGCCTTCATTTTTTTAATTGAGCGGCTAAGTTAGCCGTTACTTTTTAATAGTAAAACGAATTTATGTGACAGTTTTTGCCTATTTGTGATGAAATTTTTACATTAATATTAAATTTGTGGTGCGAAAATCAAGCCGATAATAAAAAACTATCGTAAATTTATCAGTTCAAATCTTTTGCCCCTAAAACACCTAAACTAACAGCTAGGATCATGAAGAAAAAATTACTCCTCCTTACCCCCCTATTTTTATTAACTATTATCACAGTTTCCAGCCAGGTTGTGATCAATGAATATTCCGCTGCAAACTACACCGATGTTGTAGATAATTATGGCGAATATGAAGACTGGATTGAATTATACAATGCAGGTGTCGCATCCGTCGATCTTTCGGGTTACTACCTGAGCGATCGGGAAGATGAACCTACAAAATACAGCATTCCTGCCGGTGTAACCATTACTGCCGGGGGTTTTGTGCGTTTTTGGTGTTCTTCCAGAAATCTTTTTGCAGGAACAAATTACCATACCAATTTCAAATTAACGCAAACCACCGGTGCCGAAGCAGTTGTTTTTGCAGATGCCACCGGTACTATAATTGATATTCAGCAACTCGACAATCCGAATCAGACGGATCACAGTTGGGGGAGAATGCCTAATGGCGGTGCAGATTGGAGAATTTATACAAGTCCAACACCAAATGCATCCAATACCGGAACAGTTAAAATTGCCTATGCCGATAAACCGGATATGGAGCCAAATGCCGGTAATTATGCAGGTTCTGTTACGGTTTCCATAGCTGTTTCGGAGCCGAATATGACTATCAGATATTCTTTGGATGGCAGTTTTCCCACAGCCGCAGCAGCTGTTTACACCGGCGCTATCACCATTGATGAAACAACTGTTTTAAGAACCGTTGCTTATCCAACCTCATCTGATACCTTTCCAAGTCTCTGTTCAACTAATACCTATTTTATTGATGAAACAACTCAAGTTCCAATTATTTCACTCGCAGGAGAACAAATCGACGACCTTTTAAATGGCGGCGGATGGGGATCTGTTCCGGTTGGATCTTTCGAATTATTTGATAAAGATTTTAATCTAATTGATGAGGCAGTTGGTGAATTTAACGAACATGGCAACGACTCCTGGGCATACGATCAAAGAGGATATGATTATATAGTAAGAGATCAGTTCGGATATGACAATGATATTGACCATGAATTTTTTGGGGATGTTACCGACAGAACGGCTTATCAGCGATTAATATCCAAGGCAGGTGCAAACGATAATTATCCCTCTTCCGATGGTGGAGCTCACGTTCGTGATGCCTTTGTGCATCATATCGCAGAATTGGATCATTTAGAATTGGATGAACGTTCTTCCTTCTTTAACATCATGTTTCTCAACGGCGAATATTGGGGAGTTTACGATACCCGTCAAAAGGCAGATGATGCCGATTACACGGATTATTATTACGATCAGAGCGAATATGAAATGGATTATATCAAATGCTGGGGCGGTACCTGGGCCGAATATGGAACCATGGCTCCCTGGGGTCCCTTTGTGACATTTGTGACCACTAATGATATGACCATTGCGGCAAACTACGATTATGTGACTGATAATTTTAATACACTAAGTCTTATTGATTATATACTGGTGAATACATTTTCAGTTTGTACCGACTGGTTGAACTGGAATACAGCCTGGTGGCGTGGATACGACCCTACCGGCGGTGCAAAAACATGGAGATATGTTTTGTGGGATGAGGATGCCACTTTCGGACATTATATTAATTATACCGGAGTACCTGATGATTCGCCAACAGCTGATCCTTGCGACCCGCTTAGCTTAGGTGGTGTTGACCCTAACGGACATATTGATATTGCAAATGCATTAATGGATAATGAAGATTTTCTTTCTGATTATATCAATCGTTTTGCAGATATGATCAACACTACTTTCGATTGTGAAATTATTTTGGGAAGATTGGATAGTATGCGTGCAGTTATTGATCCTGAAATGGAACGCCATACCGATCAGTGGGGTGGTTCATATGCCGGATGGAGTTCAAATTTTGATGAACTCCGCGCATTTATTGAAGAGCGCTGTGCGTTTTTACCAAGTGGGGTGGAAGATTGTTTTGATGTAACTGCATATCCGCTTGTAGTGCAAATTGAACCAGTAGGAAGTCCTAACGATGTGCAGGTAAATACCTTGGTTCCAACTTATTATCCATATCCCGCAACTTATTTCAGCGGAACTACATTAGGATTTAAAGCTATTACCGATCCGGGATATACTTTCGATCACTGGGAATTTTTAAATCATACACCAACTCCAGGAATTACGGAAGATTCGGTAACCGTTTCTTTAACATCTACAGATACAATTACTGCATGGTTTATTACTACGGAATTACCCATGTATAATTTCACTTTAAATGTGGAACCTGCGGGTGCAGGAACAGCAGTAGTGGAAGGTTTGGTACCGGGTGGATATCCATATTCAACTACATTTATAAGTGGAACAATGGTTGATGTGGAAGCAACTGCAAATGCAGGTTACGCATTCGATTATTGGGAATTGGAAAATCACACTGCAAATCCTGACCCCTTCACTTTAGATATTTATTTTGCCTTGGCCGATTTCGAAAATGCAACTGCTCATTTCCGTTTTATGAATGGAATTGAAGAAGAAGAAGCCAGTATTGCATTAAATGTTGTGCCATCTGTAACTAACGGTGCAATTACCGTTAATTATCAATTAAGCGAACCACAAAATGAAATTCTTCTCGAAATATTTTCTGTAACCGGACAACTCATTGCACAAATAAATAAAGAGCAAGTAATTTCCGGAGCACAAGGTCAACATTCTGTAGAAATAGATCTTAACAGTTATCAAATTGCCAATGGCATGTATTTCATCAAAATGACAAGCGGAAGCCAGTCGATGAATGAGAGAGTTGTTTACAATAAATAAAATTTAATTAAGGGAAAATAAAAAGGGCTGCCGGTGGCAGCCTTTTTTTATGTACCGATGAACAGCAGGAAAAAATGTACCAATGAACAGCCGGCGTTAACCAATTATAAAATGAACTAGCCTTCGACCTACAAGGTTTTTTTTTAACCTGGTAGGTCTGAAGGAGGGGGAAGAATAAATATCAATAATGAATCAGCCTTCGACCTACCAGGTTTTTTTTTAACCTGTGAGGTCTGAAGGAAGGGGAAGAATAAATATCAATAATGAATCAGCCTTCGACCTACCAGGTTTTTTTTTAACCTGTGAGGTCTGAAGGAGGGGAAGAATAAATATCAATAATGAATCAACCTTCGACCTACCAGGTTTTTTTTTAACCTGTGAGGTCTGAAGGAGGGGAAGAATAAATATCAATAATGAATCAGCCTTCGACCTACCAGGTTTTTTTTAACCTGTGAGGTCCGAAGGAGGGGAAAGAAAATGATCCCATTATCCAATAAAAACGGATTTATAAAATATATTCTCGAATTTATTTGATATCGAATTTCAACCCAAATTATTTTCAAAAAAAAATATGTAAATTCGTAGAGAATTAATTAATTACATGCCTAAATTTTTTATCTCCCTTATTTTTATAGTTCAATTTTACTCAATTTCCTATTCTTGTACATGCGGATCAAAACCCAACATAAAGGATAGCTGGGAAACTGCCAGTCAGGTTTTTGTTGGGGAAGTAATTAGTATGGACACTTCCGACAATATATATTCTTCTTATGGATCAAAGGTTCAACTATACACCGTACGAGTATTAGAAAGTTATAAATATGGTTTCAATACGGAAAATAATATAAGAACTTTTACTAATACCGGTGGAGGTTCCTGTGATAGGAATTTTGAGGTGGGAAAAACATATTTGATCTATGCTGATACCAGGCATTTCGCAACCTTTCTTTCGGCATCAGAATGTTCTCGTACAGATTTACTTCAAAACATTAGTGAAAAAGAAATAGAGAAATTGGAAGAATTACACGAAGAATGGAAAGATAGTAAAAACAAATCATCTCATTTATTGTCAAAACAGGAAATTGATCGCGATAATGGTTTATTAATTGCCACAAACGATAGATTAAACAAGGAAAACAGAATCATCATAATTATATCTTCTATCGTTATTGTCATCTTATTAACCTCACTTATCATTTTATGGCGGAAAAAATTTGTTAAATAATCCATTTAACCCTAATTTGGCATACAAAATTTGTAGAAATTGGTCAATTGTTTGCAAAATTTGCAATTATTAGTCCCTTACAAGAACCAATTCTGAAAAAAATGAATATCGATAAAATTTATGTTATGAAAACTTTTACTTCCGCCTTTTTAGCAATTCTTACGGTTGTTTTACTCACATCTTCATTTACCAACGAGCAATATCCGGATAAAATGGTTCCCGGCATTTATGGCATTTGCAATATGGAAAATGGTGCAGGTGCTAAGATCGAACTGTCTGTAAATGATGATCATACTTTTCATTACTACAATAGTTTTGATAAGACCAAAATTATTGATGTAAAAGGTAAATGGACTTTAAACGGAAATACAATTCTGTTAAGTGACTTCGAATCTGAATTTGCCATTCACGATAAATGGTCCATCGACACAAAATATCAATGTATTAAATCCCGAAAAGGATTAGAGTGGACCAGACTTTGTCATTTGAATTGATACGGTACTCTGCAACTATTTTAAGCAGGTCATTATTTTTATTTATATCATTATAAGGGTATTAAGTTCATACACAAATTATTATTTTAAAATAGAAAAAATATAATTTAGTTTATTCGGAATGCCAGGAAAAAAGTTTAAAAACATATTTTATCTCCTTTTGGTAATTTGTTTAATAACAATCGTTTCTTCATTTTATGCATTTGACTTTATTGAATTAGATCCTGCGGTAAACTGGACCATGAAATATTTCGCATTGCCCATTTTAATTCTTATGATACCTTTAAGTTATATCATTTACCAAAAATTTATTCGACAAAACGAGAAAAAAAGATACTTATCAGGCATATTCGTATTTTTCAGAGTTTTTATTTTAACAATTGGTCTATCTATAGTTTTAATAGGTACTACACTTAGTTTAATAATATTAAGTAATGGGTATTTAGGTGCATCCCAATCTATAACAATAAATACTACTGTAATTGAATATGAAATTACCGGAGAAGGAATTAGAAAGGGACCTACAAAACACTATATTAAAATAAATGTTCCGCAGGTGGATAGATTAGTGGAATTAAAAGTGGACAGAGCATATAAAATAGGTGAACCTTTTATTAAAACAATGAATATCGGGAAATGGGGATTACTTTATTCTAATGATTAAATATATTGTGACAATTTAAATCAACTCCCCACACCTCTTACAATATTTTGCATCCTTATCATGTCCTTCCTTTCCACATCTCGGACAAACCTCATTTTTTTGTTCATTTTTTCTTGCTGCCAGAGCCATTTCTGTTGTAACAATACCTGTGGGAACAGCGATAATAGCATAACCCATAAGCATGATAATACTTGCTACAAATTTGCCCAATGGTGTTACAGGTGAAATATCGCCATAACCTACCGTAGTAATGGTAACTATAGCCCAATAAATACAATCAGGAATGCTTGCAAATCCATTTTCTCCGTTTTCAACAAGGTACATTATAGAACCAAGAATTACCACAAGCATTAAAACGATGAGCATGAAAATACTGATCTTCCTCAAGCTTCCTTTTATGGCTTCTCCCAGAAATTGCATCTCCGTTAGAAAATGAGTTAATTTAAAAATGCGGAATATTCGCAGTAATCGCAATGCACGTAACACAAGCAACGATTGCGCACCAATAAAAAATATACTTAAATAACTGGGAATAATTGCAAGGAGATCAATAACTCCTAAAAAACTAAATACATAACTCAAAGGCCTTTTTATACTAACCAGACGCAAAATATATTCGATTGTAAAAATAATGGTGAATATCCATTCCAGTATAAAAAATAATCGCCCAAATGATGCATGCCAACTCTCCACACTATCGAAGATCACAATTAAAATACTCCATATGATCAAAATCAACAGCGAAACATCAAAAGCTTTTCCGGCAGGAGTGTTCGATTCGTAAATTATTTCCTGTAACCTATTGCGTATTTTATCCTTTTTTTGTTTCAACATACACAGATCCCTGAATTTTAAAAATCGATTAAAGATAATAAGGAATTAATCAGTAAATTTACTTTTAAAACTTTGTTTTTATGAAATACGTTTTTTGTTTCGCCTTTATAACATGCTCATTTATTGCCCAAGCACAGAATGTTGTTACTTCAGGTAATCTGGTGATAGCAGATCCACTCAAAAAGACCTATACTGTAGAAGCCTCTTGTGGGCAATGCAATTTCTCTCTGCCTGGAAAGGGCTGCGATCTTGCAATTAGAATGGATGGTAAAGCATATTATGTAAGCGGAACTGACATAGATTCGCATGGTGATTCACATGCCCGTGATGGTTTTTGTGAAACGATCAGAACCGCAGAAGTTCAGGGTGAAGTGGTGAACGATAAATTTGAAGTTTCTTATTTTAAGTTGAATGAAGAACCAATGGAAAATGTTTTTGATGCGATTGAAAATACAGAAAAGGAAATCAGCACAGTTACAATAAATGGAAATATTTTGCAATATGGTGAATCAGAACTCTTACTTTCCAGAGGCGAAATTTCAATAGAGTTTGATATTTTTCCATATAATTCTGACAATTTGCAATGGCACGCTGCTAAAATTGCAGCAACAATAGACAAATCGGATTTAAAGTACTTTGAGGAAGGAATAATTACCAATTCTAATCCTTTTTATTCCTATACAGGGACTGGAATTGCAGCAGAGCAGAATAAACCCTATGAATGTATGTATGTGGACAGTACAGGACATCACTTTATTTATTATGAATCGGATACTGATAAAAGAGCTGATGTGATTGCTAAAATGAGTGATGGTAAAGTAAGGTTGAGGTGGAAGACTGATTGTTTTACTATATATAAAAATGAGGTTAAAATTAAAAATTCTGAAATAAAGGAACTTTATTTAATGATATTCATCGACGAAAACCTGAATAAGACCATCGAAGAAAATGAGTACAACAGAGTAACAATTAAATTTGAGTGAATTCACAATACTTAAAAAAATAGTAATTTACATGAAGTTAAGATTGGTTATGGCGCTGTTTTTTTTCGCAACCAATTTTGTCATTGGATTTTGCCAGAATCAAGACACGCTATTAAAGTATCAAGATTATGTTTCTCTGGTTGACAAGAGTAAATTTGAAATAATTATTAAATGTGATTCCGCAAATCTAATAGGCTGGACATTTAAGGAAATTGATGATACAATTTGTGTCAACTACTCAATTAACCCGGAAACGAAAGAAATTAGTAAAATAGAAATGATAGGGCATGGAACGGCACAGAGTTACTCCACCTACTATTTTAGAGGTCATAAATTGATCATGATCAGAGAACTCATGTATAGTTGTGGCATTAAGAATTGGGATAGTTATATTTACTATTATAATGATGAGGAATTTCATCAGGATTATTTTGGAAGCGAATTAAATGGAAAAGCATTTGTTAAAGATGCTTACGAATTACTTAACTTTTACAAATAGAAATTCCCCCTAATGCCTAACCAAAAAGAAATTACACAGATCAGCAAATTTTTAAGCTTGGTATTGCGCCATAAACCTGAAACAATTGGAATAGATCTAGATGTGAATGGTTGGACAGATACTGACATACTACTGACAAAATTAAATCAAAATGGTTGGAGCATTGATTTCAAAACTTTAAAATCTGTTGTTGAAACCAACGCTAAACAAAGGTTTGCTTTTAATTCCACCCTTACCAAAATAAGGGCAAATCAAGGACATTCCATTGAAGTTGACTTAAACATTAAATCGCAAAAACCGCCGGAAATTTTATTTCATGGTACTGGTTCAAATTCTGTTTTGTTCATCTTGGAAACAGGCCTTGAAAAAAAAGGAAGAAACCATGTTCATCTCAGTAGTGATATTGAAACTGCCATCAAGGTGGGTCAGCGTCATGGAAAACCATTTGTTTTCGAAATATTGGCGCAGGAAATGCACAACGATAATTTTGAATTTTATTTATCGGAAAATGGCGTATGGCTTACAGATCATGTTCCTGTTAAATATTTGAGAGACCATGCACTTTAAACAAATTACTTTTATTAAATAGTTATATTAATGTTCTTTATTACTTTACTTTTTATTTTTATATTAGCTCCAATTTCCATTCTTCTTGCCTTGATTTGGCTTTTCTCTGGCAAAAAATTATTTGGAAAGATATTGGGAGGATTTTGGCTGCTTATTTTTTTGTTGATTGTAACCGGTAGAATAATTGATTATTTTACAACACCAATAAACCTTGAACGTGAAGATATTTACGGCGAATATGTAATTGATAGAAACAAATATCCCGGTTTTCAGGCTGACTGGCAGTACGACCATTTTCGGTTTGAGATCACAAAAAATGACAGCATCTATTTTTATGTTACAGAGGGAAAGGCCATTGTTAAAACATATAGCGGTACCATAAGTTTTCATCATGCCTATAAACGACCTAGATTAATAATTAATATCAATGCACCTCGCCATCATATCATAGAAGATAACCCTACATTATTCAGAGTTCCCCGCGATTTTTATTATGTGTTTAATTCATCGAAATTCGGTAATGTATTTTTTACAAAAGGTAGGTGGAAAGAAATTACCAATTGATTTATTGCGATTAAGTTGTGCTTTAATTTTATATTTGGTACACTTTACGCCGAAGCCACTCTTAAATGAAGGCGCACAAGTGATACATGCATGAAAATAACAAAATTAATTGGTGACATACGATATCAATGGATTCTGGTTCTTGTTTTTATATCAGGAATCGGATTTTTTTCAGTTTACACTGCCTCTCCAGGACATGTTTGGGGAGATGATTTTGCCATGTATTTATCACATGCAAGAAACATTTCAGAGGGCAGGGCATATGATGATACCGGATTAATTTTACACGAGTTTGCACCAACCTATTCACCTCAAAATTATCCGCCCGGTTTTCCATTGGTTCTGGCACCTGTATACAGTATTACAGGACTCGACTTTTATAAATTAAAAATATTTATTATATGTTGGTTCTTATTGTTATTATGGTTGATATGGGTATATTTTAAAGATAAGATCCCATTTTCATGGTTAATTGTTATTTTGTTGATCGTGGGGTTGAGCCCTTTTTTTAGAGATCAAAAGGAGAATATTTTGGCAGATTTTCCCGCTGCATGTTTTATTTTACTTGTTTTTATAATGGATGAAAAACGACGACTTACTCCGGGAAGATATTTTCGTCTGTTATTATTTGCGTTGGTTATTTGGTTTGGCTCAGCTATCAGGGTAACGGGGTTTTTGGTATTACCTGCAATTCTGCTTTTTGAATTGATACAATTTAAAAGGATATCCCGAGATACTATACTTGTTACTTGTATGGTTGTTGGATTAATGATAATTCAAAATCTGATAATGCCTTCAAGTAATTATCTGAATATTCTTTTTTCTGAACTTGGAAAACATAGTCCGAATGTAATTGCCGATAATGCTTTTGGCAGAGCTAATAATTATATTCGTTCTTTTACGAATGTTACCCATTTAACCTTTATAACCCGATTGAACACAAATTTAAACGAACTTGTCTTTTGGATATTTCATGTAACAGCAGCGGCAGGATTTTATAAGAAAGTAAGCAATAAATTTTCCCCTGTGGATTTATTTGTTGTATTTTATATGCTGCTTATTTTTGTATTTCCCGGTTACCAGGGAACACGCTATTTAATTCCAATAATTCCTTTATTTTTTTATTATAGCATGTATTGTTTGCAAGGTATGAAAGTAAAATGGGTTTCCAGGTCATTAATTGGGGTTTCACTCATTTGTTTAACTTTTATTTATATTGATGATCATAATCGAATGTCAAGGCAGGAAATACCTTTTGGAGTGCAGTCGAATGAGGCAAATGAAACTTTTCAATTTATACGGGAAAATTCGCCGAAAGATGCAGTGGTGATGTGCACAAAACCAAGGGCTTTTTGTTTATTTACAGATAGAAATGGTGTCGTTTTTCCTGATGCGGAATTTAAGGATCAAATGTTAAATTTAATAAAGAGGGAAAACGTATTTTATGTAGTAACTGGACGGTTCGATTATTATGGATATATTAAGGAAGAAATCAATGCTAATCCTGAAATGTTTCAACAAATGTTAAGTAACGATCTTTATACCATTTACCAGGTAAAATAATTTCTGAAAGTATTACATCAGGTATGGAAACAAAAACAACATCTTCTTTTAAAATAATTCTTTTTGGTCAATTGATGGTTAATTTACCTGTTTCAGTTATCATAGCTTTGGTTATTATCGTGAGTCTGAATTTGGGATTGGGTTTAACAATATCCATGGTTATCGGTTCCGGAGTTGGTTGGTTTGTTTGGGGAAGATTTTTAACTCAATGGAAAAATTGGGTATTGGCTAAGGGAGTTGACAGAGAAAGATTATTTAAATTATCTAAATACGGCTTGATAAATTTTTACCGATACAGAATTTTTGATGAATAATTAAAAGTGCTGATTTTTACTGCTCCATACTGACAATTTTTCCCATATATTTGCCTTGAATTCCAACTTATGCAAAGAGATAATCAGATATTCGATATTATTCAAAAAGAACTCCATCGCCAGACAGAAGGCATTGAATTGATCGCCAGCGAAAATTTTGTCAGCACTCAGGTGATGGAAGCTATGGGAAGCTGCCTTACAAACAAATATGCCGAAGGTTACCCGGGAAAAAGATATTACGGTGGATGTGAATTTGTGGATGAGGCAGAACAACTTGCCATCGACAGAGCCAAACAATTGTTTGGTGCCGATTATGCAAATGTGCAACCTCACAGCGGAGCTCAGGCTAATGCTGCTGTTATGCTCGGATGTATTAATGCCGGAGATACCTTGCTTGGATTTAATTTATCGCACGGTGGACATTTAACACACGGAAGTCCGGTTAATTTTTCCGGTAAATTATACAAACCTGTTTTTTATTCCGTAGAAGAGGAAACAGGTTTAATTGATATGAATAAAGTGGAGGAGATCGCACACCGCGAAAAACCAAAACTCATAATTGCAGGCGCAAGTGCTTATGCCCGCGATTGGGATTATGCAAGGTTTCGCGCCATTGCAGATAGTGTCGGCGCAATTTTAATGGCAGATATTTCTCATCCCGCAGGTCTCATCGCAACAAAATTGTTGAATGATCCGATGCCGCATTGTCATATTGTTACTACAACAACACATAAAACATTGCGTGGCCCCCGCGGAGGAATGATCATGATAGGTAAAGATTTTGAAAATCCATGGGGACAAAAAACTCCAAAAGGTGAAACAAAAATGATGAGCACAATAATGGATAGTGCAGTTTTTCCGGGAACACAGGGAGGACCTTTGGAACATGTAATCGCAGCAAAGGCAATTGCCTTTGGGGAAGACCTTACCGCGGATTATAAAAATTATTGTAAACAGGTAATTGCAAATGCTCAGGCAATGGCGAATGCATTTGTTGGTCGCGGATACAAAATTATTTCCGGTGGAACAGATAACCATTTAATGTTGATTGACCTTCGCAGCAAAAATATTTCCGGAAAAAAAGCGGAAGCTGTTTTAGGAGAGGCAAATATCACTGTAAATAAGAACATGGTTCCATTTGATGATAAATCACCCTTTGTTACTTCGGGAATTCGTATTGGAACACCCGCGGTAACCACTCGTGGGATGAAAGAAAAGGATATGGAACAATTTGTTGACTGGATTGATCAGATAATTATGAATTCCGATGATATGGATTTAAAATTGCGCATTAAAAAAGAGATCAATACTTTTGCATCTGCATTTTCTTTATTCGCTTATTAACTAATTAAAAAATTTATAAAATAAAAATACACTATATGAAAAATCTTAAAAACATTGTAACCGCAGTATTATTTCTTCTAACCGCATTTACCTTAAATGCTCAAACAGGTTGTATTTCCGGCGATTGTCAAAAAGGTACCGGCACATATAAATGGGAAGACGGAAGTACCTATTCAGGTAAATATAAAAAAGGATTGCGCACGGGCAGTGGAGTTTACACTTTTGCAAGCGGCGAAAAATATACCGGTAAATTTAAAAATGATTATTATGAAGGAAAGGGAACCTTGGTTTATGCCGATGGTGCATCTTATGTTGGCGAATTCAGCGCTGGTAAATTGGAAGGAAAAGGAGTTTATAAAGATGCAAATGGTGATTCTTATACAGGAGCTTTCGTAAATAATAACAAAGAAGGAAAAGGTGTTTACACTTTTGCAAATGGAAGTAAATACACCGGCGAATTTAAAAATGATAAATACAATGGCAAAGGAGTTTTAATTTATAATACAGGAGAAAAATATACCGGCGAATTTGTTGATAATAGTTTCCATGGTTCCGGTGTTTATACAATGCCTTCAGGTGATAATTATACCGGTGATTTTAAAAATGGAATGTATGAAGGCAGAGGAACTTATATTTATAAAACAGGAGATAAATATGTTGGTGATTATATTGCCAATAATATGAATGGAAAAGGAGTATTCACTTTTGCCAACGGTACAACCTACACCGGCGATTTTAAAGATGGCGCCTACAATGGATATGGAATAATGATCACTGCCGCCGGCGATAAATACGAAGGAGAATACAAAAACAATAAAAGAGAAGGCCAAGGTACCTATTATTTCAGCAATGGAACAATCCAGAAGGGTAAGTGGAAGAATGATAATTATTTGGGAGAGTGAGGAAGATTCGAAAGGAAGGATCTAAGGGTTAAAGGAAGGAAGGGTGTGGAAAGTGAAAAAAAGGGGGCGTCGGTTTAGGATTGAAAATATTTTGACCAACTGATAACTTCTATTATGGAATAAGATATTTCGATTTAAATCTAAGTCCTGTGTTTTGTGTCCTGACTCCTGCGTCCATATTTGTTCGGTTTTCGAGGATTAAAATTTTTGCTCCTTTTTTTATCCTTTTTTTTCCGCCCGATCCGCGTCATCCGCGTTCCCTTTTTCACGATTCACGATTTTCCTTCGCCCTTCAGTGGTTGGTGAAAAACACACAACCACGGCATACATGACGGACTCACGATTCACGTTTGACGATTCACGAAATTTGTCAAGAGTCATTAGTCAGGTGTAAAATCATTCGGCTAACGAGGATCAATCTCACTACTCCCTACTCACCACTCACCCAAAGTCAGGTGTAAAATCATTCGGCTAACGAGGATCAATCTCACTACTCCCTACTCACCACTCACCCAAAGTCAGGAGTAAAATCATTCGGCTAACGAGGATCACCCTCATTACTCATCACTCATTTCTCATTCAAAAGAACTCCGTCTTATACGGATACCTAATCTGATACTGCTCCTTCACCAAATCAGTTAACAACACCCTCAGTTCTCCGACATTATTTTTTTCGGTAGCAGAAATAAACACACAATGATAATTCGATTTACTCATCCACGATTTTTTAAGGTCGTTTAGGATGTCTAGTTTAATATCGCTTTGCAAATATTTATCGAAATTATTTTTTTCGTAAAGATCCATTTTGTTAAAAATTAAAATACTCGGTTTTTCAGAGGCATTTAATTCTTTCAGTGTTTCATTTACTACTTTTATTTGATCTTCAAAAGCCGGATGCGAAATATCAACTACATGTAATAAAATATCACTCTCACGCACTTCATCTAAAGTTGATTTAAAACTTTCAATTAAATGATGGGGAAGTTTCCTTATAAACCCAACAGTATCACTTAATAAAAAAGGAGTTCTATCGAGCACAATTTTTCTTACTGTGGTATCCAATGTTGCAAATAATTTATTTTCTGCGAACACTTCACTTTTACTCAGTAAATTCATGATGGTGGATTTACCAACGTTGGTATATCCCACCAAAGCAACACGGATTAAGTCACCGCGATTTTTTCTTTGCGTTTCGTTTTGTAATCCTATTTTTAAAAGTTTCTCTTTAAGTAATGCGATCTTTTGTTGGGCAACACGTCTGTCGGTCTCAATTTCTTTTTCCCCCGAACCACGCATTCCGATACCACCTTTTATTCTGTCCAAATGCGACCATAATCCTTTTAATCGCGGTAACATATATTGCGTTTGTGCGAGTTCAACCTGAGTTTTTGCCTGAACCGTTTGTGCGCGTGTGGCAAAAATGTCGAGAATGAGCATACTGCGATCCACAACTTTAATTTTTACCTCCGCTTCTATATTGCGCAATTGGGACGGTGAAATTTCATCATCCAAAATCACAAGATCAATTTCATTTGCCGTTACAAAATCCACAATTTCCTGAAGCTTACCCTTACCAACATAGGTTTTCATGTCGGGATGTGGCAATTTTTGATAAAACTTTTCAATCGTTTCTGCGCCGGCGGTTTCGGCAAGAAATTCCAATTCGTCAAAATACTCATTCAGTTGTTCCAAAGTTTGATTTTGGGTAACAAGACCAATAAGTATCGCCCTTTCTTTTTTATTGTTTTCTATAATATGCAGCATCTGATTGCAAATTTAACACCGTTATTCGATGAAATTGACATTGTAATGAATTACAGATGCTGTTAAAGACCATATATTTGCCAAAACAACCGCATTGATACACTATATACGCCATAAGGATTTGGATCAAATAAAATGGGACAGGTGTATCGAAAACTCGCTGAATGGCTTGCCTTATGCCTATTTTCGGTATTTAAATATTGCTTCGGATGAAAATTGGGATGCATTGATACTAGATGACTATGAAGCTGTTTTTCCGCTCCCTTTTAAAAATCGTGTAGTATTTAAACAAATTTATCAGCCATTTTTTGTGCAACAATTGGGTTTGTTTTTTGCAAAACCGGACCAGGAAAATCAACTACATTATTTTATCAATGCGATACCATCTCATTTTCGAAAAATAAATTTACACCTCAATACTAAAAATCCTGCGCTGGAATCGTTTTTAAAGGTAAAACACAAAGTAACTCATCATATCAATCTGAATAAAACCTATACCGAATTATCGCAGAAATACTCAACAAATACAAAACGAAATTTAAAAAAAGCTTTAAGCAGTAATTTGAAAATTGTACAGAATATTATGCCTGCCGAATTAATATCCTATAGAAAGAAATATTTAGGCAAAGAATTAAGAGGCACACAAAGTGATAGTGATCAAAATCGTTTGCAAAAATTAATGGAAATGCTTTTGAGTATCAATAAAGGATATATCACAGGTGTTTCAGATGAAAATAACGAATTGCTTTCACTTGCATTTTTTATCAAAAGCAACGGGCATCTTATATTTTTATCTGCTGTTTCGAGCGATATCGGTAAAGAAAAACAGGCCATGACATTTCTCCTAGACCATAATTTAAAAACCAATGCCGGAACAGATATTACCTTCGATTTTGAAGGATCCATGATTCCGGGTTTGGCGAGATACTACAAAGGGTTTGGGGGGATTGAAAAGGAGTTTCCGATAGTTTATAAGTGATAGCTCTAATACCTCATCAAGACAAAGTTAAATTTTCAATTACGATGTTAATCTCTCTTAACTTTAACATCTGTTAAGTAACATTCCCACTTATTTTGCGATATACCTAAAAATGTAGATATGAAAAATATGTTTGTTGCCATACTAATGGCTTTAACAAGTTCTGTATTTGCGGAAGAAATACCCCAAAATAACACTAATTATATAGCCACCATCGACCTTACCAAGGTGGAAAATGATCGTGTAAAAGTAACTATTGATGTGCCGGAGGTTTCGTCTGAAACAATTGTGTATTGTCTCCCGAAAATAGTTCCCGGAACCTATTCCATTTACGATTTCGGTAGATTTATATTTGAATTTAATGCATTTGATAAAAAAGGCAATAAATTAAAATTTGAACCTGTTGATGTTAATCAATATAAAATATTTAATGCCACGCAATTGGATAAAATTGAATATTGGGTAGACGATTCCTACGACATGACGATGGAAAATGTTGTTTTTGAACCTGCAGGAACTAATATTTACGACAATAATTTTATGATCAATACTTTCGGATTCATCGGATATATGGAAGGCATGAAAGAAAATGATTATGAACTCATCATTAAAAAACCGGAATCATTTTATGGTGCAACTCCTTTAAAAACGGAAAAAAATGATCAATGGTCGGATACTTATCATTTAAACAATTATGATCATCTCGCAGATTCGCCAATTTTATATGCAGTTGCAGATACTGCGATGAAAATGGTTGGGGGTGCGGAAGTTTTAATTGGTGTTTATTCTCCCAATAAAATAATTACTGCACAACAAATCATGGATAATGTTAGTGAAATACTGGAAGCGCAAGGAAAATATCTGGGAGGGAAATTACCGGTAGATAAATACGCATTTTTATTTTATTTTACCGATACTGCTAGTGTGAGCGGTAGTATGGGCGCCCTGGAACACAAAAATTCCAGTGTTTATTTTTTGCCTGAAATGCCCATTCAAGATATTGCAGAAACATTGAGAGATGTTTGTGCTCATGAATTTTTTCATATTGTAACTCCATTAAATATTCATTCCGGAGAAATTGCTGATTTCAATTTTATTGAACCGAATATGAGTAAACATTTGTGGTTGTATGAAGGGCAAACGGAATACGCTGCACATCATGCACAGGTTCAGGCCGGGCTGATCTCCAAGGAAGAATTTTTATTGAGAATGCAAGGTAAAATTGAAAATTCTAGTGCTTATTATAACGATACACTTGCCTTTACAACTATGAGTAAAAATTGCCTTGAACAATATAAAGAGGAATACGGCAACGTATATCAAAAAGGTGCCCTGATAAATATGTGCCTCGATATAGAATTGCGTCGTTTGAGCAACGGCAAATATGGCACACAGGAACTCATGCGTGATCTTGGAAAAGAATATGGAATTAATAAAGCATTTGTAGATGATGAATTATTTGATAAAATTACGGCAATGACCTACCCGGAGATTGGAAAATTTTTCACAAATTATGTGGAAGGAAATAAATCAATTCCCTATGATAAGTATTTTGCCTATGCAGGAATAATTACTTCACCTGTAGAATATATGAAAATTATAACATTGGGAAATGTTTCCTTGAATTATGATATCACCGATGAAGAAAGTACAATAGTTATTAACGACCTCGAAGGGTCTAATGCTTTTGCGAAAGACATGGGTTATCAGGTTGGCGATCGTTTATTAAGTATAAATGGTATGTCGTTAACAGCAGGAAATGGCAACAACACGATCGACCTCTGGAAATCGCAAACAAAACCCGGAGATAAAGTAATAATAATTGCCCAACGCAAAATGAAAAACGGCAAACTCAAAAAAGTAAAATTAAAAGGAAATGCAATGGAGGTAGAAGTTGAAAAACCACGCGTATTAATGATAAATGAAAATGCAACACCTGAACAAATTAATTTGAGAAATGCATGGTTAAACGGTTAATAGGGACACGGGACACAGGACACGGGACACAGGACACAGGACACGGGACACGGGATTTGACAAAGGACAAGGTAAGGTGGATAAAGGACTTAGTTCGATTTAAATTGTAAATTTTATTTTCTCTTTCAAAATCGAAGTAATTTGATAGTAATTATACTTTTGGAGGAAAACAAACGATTTTATATACTGAAAATTCGAAAGAAATTGTGAGGCTCTCACTCTTCGCGAGGGTCTCACTTACAGTAAACCAAAAAATTTCGCAAGAAATTTAAACTCCTTTATATGGTATCAAGAATCAGGTATCAAGTATCAGGAAAACAAATGGGTGCGATTTACCTTAAATTCGGAGGAGGTGAGGCTTTCGCTCTTCGCGAAGGTCTCACTAATGTTAAACCTAAAAAATTTCGCAAGAAATTTAAACTCCTCACTCCTCTCTCCTTTCTCCTTTCTCCTCCCTCTCCATGCACAACTCCACCAAAATCCCCCCGGTACTTTTCGGATGCAAAAAACAAATCAATTTATTATCCGCACCCGGTAAAGGTTCTTTGTTTAATAAAATAAATCCTTCCGCTTCCATGCGTTTCATTTCTGCATAAATATCGTCAACGGCAAATGCGATGTGGTGAATTCCTTCGCCGCGTTTTTCAATAAATTTTTCTATTGCTGATTCATCATTTGTTGCTTGCAATAATTCTACTTTTGTTTCGCCCATCATAAAAAAAGAGGTTTGCACACCTTCTCTTTCTACACCCTCAATTTTATAATGTTGTTTGCCAAATAATTTTGCGAATAAAATATTGGCAGCTTCCAGATTTTTAACTGCAATTCCGATGTGTTCTATCTTTTTCATATCTCAAAAGTAGGAGGTACCATGCACTCAATATGCATTTCTGCCTAAAAAATTTACCAAAACCCGAACTTTTGATATAGCTTTGTGTTTTAGAATTAGTCTAAATAACAATTATGCTCAAACTACCTATATATCTGGATAATAGCGCCACCACGCCTGCCGACCCTCGTGTTGTTGATACCATGGTGCCTTACTTTTACGAACATTTTGGCAATGCGGCAAGCAGAAACCATCCTTTTGGCTGGGAAGCCGAAGGTGCGGTAGACAAAGCCCGTGAACAAATTGCAAAACTTATAAATGCTTCCGATAAGGAGATCATCCTTACTTCCGGTGCTACAGAGGCTGATAATCTCGCTATTAAAGGGGTTTTCGATATGTATTCCAGGAAGGGTAACCATATAGTTACAGTTACCACGGAGCATAAAGCAGTTTTGGATACTTGCAAACACCTCGAAAAACAAGGAGCTGAAGTTACTTATCTCAAAACCGACAACGAAGGAAATATCGATCTTAACGAACTGGAAAGTGTAATTACCGATAAAACCATTTTGGTGGCTGTAATGTATGCCAACAATGAGATCGGCACCATCCACCCCATTAAAAAAATTGCTGAAATTGCCCATAAAAAGGGTGCTTTATTGTTTACGGATGCAACACAGGCTGCAGGTAAAATTTCTATAGATGTGGAGCGCGACGGTATCGACCTTATGGCCTTTACCGCTCACAAAATGTATGGTCCGAAGGGTGTTGGAGCCTTGTACGTGCGCAGAAAGAACCCTAGGGTAAAAGTTACTGCCCAAATGGACGGCGGAGGTCACGAACGCGGAATGCGCAGCGGTACATTAAATGTACCCGGTATTGTTGGTTTTGGCAAAGCTGCCGAACTTGCTATGCTCGAAATGGACGCAGATGCTGCAAGACTAAGCAAAATGCGCGATCGTCTGGAAACAGAACTTATGAAAATTGAAGAGTCGTATGTGAATGGAAACCGCGAAAGCCGTTTGCCACATATTTCCAATATTTCCTTCAAATATGTTGAAGGAGAGGGATTAATGATGGCATTCAACCAAAATATTGCCGTAAGCAGTGGATCTGCCTGCACAAGTGCTTCATTAGAACCAAGTTATGTGTTAAAAGCACTCGGTTTAGGTGATGACCTTGCACATTCCAGTATTCGTTTTTCACTCGGCAGATTTACAACCGACGAACAAATTGATTATACCATAGAACACGTTAGAACAGCAGTGCTAAAATTGAGAGAAATGAGTCCACTTTGGGAAATGTTTAAAGATGGAATTGATCTCAGCACGATCGAATGGGCAGCGCATTGATCAGCCGCGGCTGATTAGCAAATGTGAAGGTTTTATGAATTATTGAACGAAAAATTTGTTAAGATGATAAATGAGTAATGAATTTTAACCCAAGTAGGATTAAACTCACGAATCACGCCTCATGATTCACGAAAAAACGAAAAGTAAAAACATAAATCCGAGTAGTTTGGTAAATTAATATTCCCTCACTACTCACTAAATTAAAGTTATGGCATATTCAAAAAAAGTATTGGATCACTACGAGAATCCTCAAAATGTGGGAACGCTCGACAATAAGAAAAAAGAAGTGGGCACCGGATTAGTTGGAGCTCCTGAGTGTGGTGATGTTATGCGTTTACAGATCGAGGTTGATCCTGAAACACAAAAGATCGTTGACGCTAAATTTAAAACCTTTGGTTGCGGAAGTGCAATTGCTTCTTCCTCATTAGCTACAGAATGGCTAAAAGGAAAAACAATTGATGAGGCTTTAACAATTGATAATATGGATATAGTGGAAGAGCTGGCTTTGCCTCCGGTTAAAATTCACTGTTCCGTATTAGCCGAAGACGCTATCAAAGCAGCAATTCAGGACTACCGTATTAAGAACGGTCTTGAGGCGTTGGTTTTGGAAGATAAAATTGTTCATTAATACAATAATATTTATTGGTGATTTTTATTCTCAAGAATGATTTTATCGCATTGCGATAATTTTCTTGCGAAGGATATCTAACTACTAAATACTAACTACTAAATACTATGATATTCATCAGCGAACTTGCAAAAGAAAAAGTAGAAGACCTAAAATCCCAGGCGGGATTAGGACAAGACTTCTTTATTCGCATTAGCGTTGTAGGAGGTGGTTGCAGTGGATTGAGTTATAAAATGGATTTTGATAACGAAGAAAAACCGGGCGATCAGTTATTTGAGGACAGAGGCGAAAAATTAGTTACCGACCTCAAAAGTTTCCTCTATTTATGTGATACAACTTTAGATTATTCCGACGGACTAAATGGAAAAGGCTTTCAATTTATCAACCCAAATGCAGGAAGAACTTGCGGATGTGGAGAAAGTTTTGCAGTTTAGTATCTCTTTTCTATTCATACTTGAACTTTAACCTCTTTGGCAGGCAGCCTGAGAGGTTTTTTATGTTATAATTGTTGAAAAAGGAGTTATAATGTCCTCCATATTATGACCTGAAATGCTTGCTGCTACTGCTTTTTGGTAATAAAATCCAACCCAGATCCTCTTATCGGCCAACTTTTTGACCCATTTTACATCGGAAATTATCAAAAACTGTGTTTTCACAGCCTTTGGGCGCGATGCATCTTTACGTTGGATGTATAAACATATATCCGTTTAAACCAATGTTAAAATTCAATTAATAACTATTTATGCGCGCAAACTTCTTACTCAACAAGGTAAAAACACCCATTTTCCTGTTAGTGATCTTAACCCTGACCACTTTAGAAACATCTGCTCAAACAGCTTTATGGAAAAACCGTTTAAATGGTGCCGGTGATAATTCTGACCGCTATAATAACGCGATTACCGATGCCCTCGGCAATTTTTACCTTACTGGTTACACAGTAAATCCGGGAACAGGAAAAGATTTTTTAACCGCGAAACTTAATGCTTCCGGAGATACATTATGGACCAGAAAATATAATTATTTATCCAACTTGGACGATGAAGCTAATTTCATTGCAATTGATGCTGCCGGAAATATTACGGTTACCGGATATTCCGATGGTGGTTCTACCTCCACAAAAAATGATATTCTAACAATTCAATATAATTCGTCAGGAACACTTTTGTGGTCAGCCCGATATAATTATGCAACTGCAAATGAAGATGAATTTCCTGCTGCTATGTCGATTGATGCTTCCAATAATATTTTTATTTCCGGAAGAAGTGATCACGATGCCGCAAATATTGATGATATCATTACATTAAAATATAATTCGGCCGGTGTGCAGCAATGGGCTGTTCGTTATGATGCAGGTCTAACCGACAGAGCTGCAGGAACTGTTGCTGATAATAGTGGTGGATGTATCATAACCGGAAGAACGGATAATGGATTAAATGAAGATATTATTACAATAAGTTATTCAACTTTAGGAACAATAAACTGGACTAAGGTTTATTCGGGTCCCGGTGGTGACGATAGAGGTCAGGCAATTGTAAGAGATGCATCAGGAAATATTTATGTTGGTGGAATTCGATTTAATGGAAGTGATGATGATTATGTAACACTAAAATATAATAGCACCGGAGTTCAACAATGGGCAAAAATATTTGATGGCGGGGATAATGATAGAATCTCTACAATTAAAGCAGATGCCTCCGCGAATATTTATGTAACAGGCCAAAGCGATATTATTGGCGGAGGTTCTACTGATTATAATTTCAGAACAATAAAATATAATTCCGCTGGTGTTCAACAATGGAATACTGTAACAGGTAATCCTGTGTTACAGGAAGATGTTCCATCTGATATTTTTATCGACGCTTCCGCAAATGTTTATGTAACTGGAAAAAGTGACGCAGCTGCAGGTGGAACTCTAAATTATGAATTTATGACCGTTAAATATAATTCGTTGGGTGCGCAGCAATGGATAAAATATTATGACGGAACAATTGCAAATTCTGAGGATATCCCATCCAATATTTTAGTTGATGCAACAGGAAATGTATGGATAAGCGGAGGGGTTAATTTTACTGCTACTCAAAAAGATGCAACCTTAATTAAATATAATAGTACAGGAGTATTTCAGTTTGCAAAAACATTTAATGGAAAAGGTGATTTTACCGATAAAGCAAATGCTATAGCAACAGATGCTTCCAATAATTTATATATTACAGGATATACCATTTCAGCCGGAGCACAACGAGATATTTTAGTACAAAAAGTAAGTCCGGCAGGAGTAACACTATGGTCGCGCACATTTAATGGTACCGACGAAAACGACGAGGGACTCGCAATTACAACCGATATTTCAGGAAATGTTTATGTAGCAGGTTATAGTAATGGCGCCGGTACATTTGACGATTGTATCGTTTTAAAATATAATACTTCCGGTGTATTACAGTGGTCGGCAATTTATAATTATGCGGCAAATCAATTGGATAAACTTGTTTCAATTGGAGTTTCCGCAATAGGTGATATTTATGTTACCGGTTATAGTGATGGAGATCCTTCTCCTTTAATTACAAATTACGATTATATCACAATGAAATATAATGCACTGGGTTTACAACAATGGGTTAGCAGATTTAATGGAGTTGGAAATGCCAACGATAAACCAAATAAATTGGTATTATCCGGAAATAAAATATTTATTACCGGCGAAAGTTTTAACGGCACGAATAATGACATCGTAACAATAAAATACGACAATTTCGGAGCCTCGGTTGCTCAGGCGACATTCGCAGGAACAAGTGGTGGAAATGATGCAGGAGAAAGCATGTTCGCAATTGGTTCCTCCATTTATGTAACAGGATCTGAATTTGTAAGCGGGAATTTTGATGATTATGTTACTTTGAAATATGATACTATGCTTACGCAGTTGTGGAAAAAAACATACAACGGAACAGGAGATGCAATTGATATCGCGTTTGGAATTTCTGCAACAGCAACAGATGTTTATGTAACGGGCAGCAGTGCAGGAACCACATCATTAAATGATATTGCTTTAATCAGATACAATGCTGCAACAGGAACGCAAAACTGGGCAAAAAGATATACCAGTGGCGGCGCATTTAACGATGAAGGATACAGTGTTGTAACGGATGCTTCCGGAAATATTTATACGGCAGGTAAAACCGGAAATGCAACAAATATTTCAGATTATTTAGCAATGAATTATAATACAATTGGAACAAAATTGTTAACATTAAAATATAACGGAACAGGTTTAGGTGAAGATGTTGGAAAACAAGCTATTTTGGATAATAATGGTTATCTATATATAACCGGATATAGTAAAGGAACAGGAAATACAAATTTTGATTTTACAACAGTTAAATATTGTACTCCTCTACCTGAAGCTGTTGTTGTTGCCGGTGGAGCGACAACTATTTGTACTGGCGACAGTGTAGCATTAAATGCAAATACAGGCGCTGGACTTACTTACCAATGGAAAAAAGGAAAACCGAATATTGTAGGTGCAACATCAGCAACATATTATGCAAAATCTTCAGGCGCATATAAAGTTGTAGTTACAAATGCAAACGGTTGTACAAAAACTTCCAATGTTATTAACGTTACCGCAATCACTTGTAAACAAGATGGAAGCCCGGAAATTGGAATGAATCTGGAAGCAATGCCAAATCCATTTTCCGAAACTACAATGTTGAATTTTGTAAATATTACTGAAGAAGCCATTTTAAATATTTATGATATTACCGGAAAACATATATTATCACAAAATATTTTGCCTGGAACGGAATCTATTTCAATAGGAGAAGAATTAATTCCCGGAATATATACAGCTCATCTATCAAATAATTCATTTTCAAAAACACTTCAATTAATTAAAGTGGAGTGATAAATAGTATACTTGAACATCATTTAATTAAATAATATGGAACGCAAACTTTTAATATTCCCTTTTTTACTATTCGCTTATTCTTTTTTAATTGCCCAGGCACCTACAGAAAAAGAATTCGACTATAGGTATGGAGGTGATGAGTATGAAGAGCTGCATAAAATGTATCAATATCCTTCTGGTGAGATAATATTATTTGGTGAATCGAGTTCGGATGCGGAAGGAGATAAATCTCAAGACGCGTATGAAGCATTTCCCGGTATAAATTCCGGTGATTTCTGGATCATGAAGCTGGATGAATTTGGTGTAAAAATTTGGGATTACAGATACGGCGGTGCACAGCAAGAAATTGGAATAGATATGATTCCACTTGCAGATGGCAGCATAATTCTGGCAGGTGTTTCCAGTTCCGGAATTTCAGGTGAGCGCTCTCAGGCATGTTGGGGATATCTTGATTATTGGATGATTAAAATTGATGCTGCAGGTAATAAATTATGGGATAAAAGGTTTGGAACTAATTCGGCCGATTATTTTACAGAAATAATTCAAACACAAGATGGAGGATTTGTTTTAGGAGGTTATACGGAAGGTGGAATTAGTGGTGATAAAACAGAAACGGCATGGGATATTGGTGCATATGAATATGATTATTGGATCGTAAAAACAGATGCTTCCGGAAATAAATTATGGGATAAAAGATATGGCGGAACGGAATTGGATCAAATGGATGGACTTGTAGAATTAAACGATGGCTCCCTTATGCTTGGCGGACATTCCGGATCAGGAATTAGCGGAGATAAAACAGCTCCTCAAATAGGACTTGGTGACTATTGGGTGGTTAAAACTGATGCAAACGGAAATTATATCTGGGATAAAAAATACGGTGGAAACCTGGAGGAAAAATTTTATGATATGATCGTGGATTCTGATAATAATGTTTTACTTGGAGGATATTCCAGATCAGATGATGGTGGTGATAAAACAGATGATGCATATAACGATGTTACTTATGGAAATACCTCCGATTTCTGGATAGTAAAAATTAATGCCGATGGAAATATATTGTGGGATAATGTTTATGGTGGGATAAATTTTGAAGATGAATTCGGAAATATTCTCCAAACTTCTGATGGCGGATATTTATTTACCGGTAATTCCTATTCACCAATCAGCGGAGAAAAATCGGAAAATAATTTAGGGGAAGAACAAATGTGGACTATAAAAACAGATATCAATGGTGTAGTGTTGTGGGATAAAACTTTATTAAATGGAGGACATGATGAGATCGGTTTAGGATTGGAGCTCAACGACGGTTGTTATTTATTTGGTACACAAACATATTCTCCGGCGGTAGGATATAAATCACAGCCTGCCTACGAATTTTTAACCGATGATCTTTGGATAGTAAAATTTTGTGATACCACCGCATTGGGACCAATTGCGGAATTTACTATAGAAGAGGATACTATTTGTGCTGAAACTTGTATCCCGTTTGTGTATGCAGGCACCGGAGCAACAAGTTATAGCTGGAGTTTTGATGGAGGAACACCAAGTACTTCCACCGATGCAGAACCAATAATTTGTTATAATGCAGAAGGAAGTTTTAATGTGACATTAATTGTTACAAACGATGTTGGATCTGATACAATAAGTATGGATGATCTTATCACAGTTTTACCATCGGCACAACAGGTTAATTTGCCTCCAACAGCAATTTTATGTTCAGGAGAGGAATTATTTCTTGATTCAGGCAATGAAAATGCGATATGGAATGATGGAACAATTGGAAACACATTGATTGTTACTATACCGGGAGCTTATTGGGCTATTGACAGTAATAGTTGCGGGATTTTTTCAGATACTACCTTTGTAACTGAACAACAATGTAATTGTAATATAATTGCTCCCAATGCTTTTTCGCCAAATGAAGATGGAATAAATGATAAATTCCGGTTAATTGCTACTTGTGATATTGAATTAACACTGTTTCAAATTTATAATCGCTGGGGACAATTAGTTTACGAAACCAATGATATTGATGCACCCTGGGATGGTACTTTTGGCAATAAAATGCAACCTGTTGGAACTTACGTTTATACAGTAAAATATGGTAATATGAACGGTGATCAATTTGAAGATGGAAATATTACGCTGATCCGATGACTTTATATTTATAAATGTATAGAAAGGTGTAATTTTTATTTAACAAATTTTTGCAAAAAATGATCATTTATATTCATATCTATAGCTTAATCCATCACTATTTTGCTCTTCAATTAACCTGTTTTTCTTATCATATACATACAATGTGATAAAAGTTGAATTTTGATTTGATCTGTTTCTATCTAAAAAATAGGATTTTTTAGATAGCACGAATCCTTTTTCCTTATATTCATATTGTATGCTGTCAGGATCATCCTTATTTGAATTAAAGGAATAATTTTGGGTGATCAAATTTCCTAAACTATCATACTTGAAAGATGTGATATAAAGCGTATCCGTTATTTCATAATAACCAAATAATTTTGTTGCAACTACCTTTACCAAACGATTAGAACTTGTGTCATAAGTATTTATATAGGATGTCATTTCGTAGCGCCCAATAACGATCATTGTACTATCTTCATAGATCTGATCATATGTGGTTTCGGGATTGCCTTTGATGTCATAATTTCTGATATTGATAACAGGTGTAATTGTTTCTTGCGGATATAATGTTATTTCCCGTTTAATATTTCCATTGTCGTAATAGGAATAATTTTGTATTAACATGGTGTCTTCATGTCTTATTACAATTTTTTGACTTAGGTTAGTATTATCATAATGGTGAATAGTTGTTTGTTGAATTTCACCGTTACGATTTTTTTCTATACTTTGAAGCAACAATGTAACCGCATAGGAGTTCTCCACTATGCTTACGGTATCGCCGGAGTTGCTGCCATAATAAATTTCTTTAATGCAATTTCCGAGCGAATCAAAATATTCTTCCTTGTGTTTTATTTCGTTATCTGATCTTACTATATAAGTTGTTTTTATTTCTGCAACTAAAATTGGATCTTCCGTTTTAGTTTTACAAGAATTCAAAACAAATAGTAGAATAACTATTAAAGGTACTTTATTCATTATAAATATATGTTTCTATTTTGCCTTCATTATCTACCCTCGCTCTGAACATTCCATCAGTATTATATTGAAAAGAAGTATTGCCATTTTTATCAATAGCGATCATTCCGCCATCTCCGGTAATTTCTTTAAATCTCACATGTATCATTTCATTTGTTGCCTCATCAAGTGTCAAACCTTTGAACTCCATCATATCTGCAACCGTTTTTGCTGCAACTGTTTTAATAAAATCTTCACCGGTGCCAGTACAGCTTATTGCACAGGTTCTGTTATCAGCATAAGTGCCGGCTCCTACAACAGGAGAATCGCCAATACGGTTGTATTTTTTATTCATCAATCCGCCAGTGGAAGTTCCTGCAGCGAGATTACCGTATTTATCTTTAACCACACAACCTACAGTTCCATATTTTTCTTCAATATTATTTAATACAACGGGAATTTTTTGTAGTGCCATTACCGAATCAACATATTTGATATATTTCGTTTCGGTACTGTCTTTCATTCCTTTCCATCTTGTATATTGATGTTGCGTATAGAAATAAGAAACATCCACTAATTCAAGACCATGAACCTCGGCAAAACGCTCGGCACCCGCACTGCTGAACATAATATATTTCGATGAATCCATTATCATGCGCGCTGCTTTTATAGGATTTTTTATATGCTGAACATTATTTACCGAACCTGCATCCAAAGTTCGTCCATTCATAACACAGGCATCCATTTTTATTTTACCATTATTGGTAAATACTGAGCCCTGTCCCGAATTAAATAATGGCGAATCCTCCAAAATACAAATTACTGCTTCTACAACATCCATCGCACTATCACCTCTGGCAAGCATATCGTATCCGGTTTGTGCTGCCTCTTTTAATTTTGCATTAAAAGCTGCTTCCTGCTCAGGAGTATAACTTCCTTTTGGCATAGGCCCGGCTCCACCATGAATAGCGAGTGCAAATTCTTTCACCTTGGTTTCGTGTTGTATGGAGCTATTTTTATCCTTACAGCTTACCATAAATAACAATCCTAACGCAATGAATGCGGTAAATAATTTCTGTTTCATAACACAAATTTAGAATTTATAATAATAAGTGAGGCCTGTGGTGTAATTTCTGTCAGGAGACTTTTTGTTTACTTGCTGAGATATAGAGTAACTGAGTTGCAACCTGTTACGGGTATTGATGCGATAATTTAATCCTCCTGCATATCGCCATTGTTCAGTTTTGTAAAGATGGTCGAGTCTGTAAATTTGTTCAGTGGAAACAAAAACCGAATACGTGTAATTCAATTCGTATTTTAATAAAACTTTGTTACGTAAGTAATGTTTATTTACCCTGAAATTTTCATTTTCCATAAAATGTGTTCCATAATATTTTGTAAGATATCTGCTTCGGATATTGAGGCTAAAATCACCCTTGTTTTTTGACCAGGCTATGTCGCCATATAAAAACTGGCGCTGATCGTAATTATTTTCCAGATTCCGCAATGATAGGATCCTATAATTTATACCTACAGTGAAATTTGAATTCAAACGATAATTTAAGCCCAGATCAAAAAGAGCATATCCGACTTCAGAATAATTTTCATTAAATGCATATTGATTATAAAATGAAGCAGAAAAAGAAGGAGTGATCTTTTTTTCCAATTGAATTGCCAATGAACCTACAGCGTCGTTCTGCTGTGCTGAAACAGTAGTTAGAAATAAAGAAAATAATAAATAAAAGGAAATTGTTTTCATTTCAGCTCAATAGGTATAAACATATTTTTTGATCGCGATAATGGTATTTGATTCATTGTAAGTAGAGCGCTCAGTTAAGGATCCTTTTTTGTCGTAAACGTAGGTGATCCTTCTAACTTGTGATCCAGTTGCATTTGTAGTTCTCTCTTCTGTTTTTCGTCCAAAAAGATCATAGGTGAATAATGTCTTTTCCATTAAGGTGTTTTCAGAGCCGAATACCACTATTTCCTTTTTATCATTAAATTTATTGTAATCTGTAATGGATCTTGATATCAATGTGCCGGAGCCATCATACTTGCTGTTTTCCACCACTTCACCCTTTTTGTTGTAGGTAAATGTTTCTTTTGATTTTATTGTACTATCCGAATTCAATAGAATTTCCATCAGCAAGTTTCCTTTTTTATCAAATTCCTGATAAATACGTTTTGTTGTTTGAAGTGTATCGTTTTTAAGTTCATACACTTCCTGGTATTGCGTACGCGCACCTCTGTCGACACCTGTTTGTGCATTACACAAATTACCTAAACTAACAACATATAATAGGAGAATGAAAGTTTTCATGTTCTTTTATTATTGGTAAATGAGAAGATCTCCTAATTCTGTTTCGCTCTTTTTCTCTTCAATAAAAACCTGCTGTATAACTGCCATATTGGGAGGATCTACCGCAAAATTTACTATTGCCGCAGAATCGATCGAATAGGTGTAAATGGTATAGTCTCCGGGATAGAGATAATTAAATTCAAATTCACCATTATAATTTGTTTTGATCCTTGTTCCATAATTGATATCATCACCATAAACGAGATAAACATATGTATCCGGCACGTAATATTCACTTAATAATACTGTAAATGTTGAATTGTAATGCCGCGCAAATACTTTTCCATAAATGGTTGCTTCACCGCCTATTCCGGGATCTTTGCTGCATGCGGAAAACATCAGCAAAATGGATGAAATAATGGCAGCACCTTTTTTAAACATGCTGGGGATGTAAAATAATTTGCTGGTCATAATCGCTAAATGTTTTATTTTGTTCTATTATCACAATAGTGTGATCCTTTCTCAATTTATAAATAAGTGATTTTACTTTCTCCTTGTACTCCGGATCTAAATCATTAAATGGTTCATCAAGCAGTAGTATTTTTTTGTTGGTTAAAAATGCCCTTGCCAACATAAGCAGTTTGCGCTGCCCCGCAGATAGATTTTTTCCTCCTTCTTTAACGGAATGATCCAATATTTCTGATCCTCCATTCTTAATAAATCCAAGGTCAGACAAAATTTCAAAAGCAACTTTTCTTTTTTTCTCTTTTCTGCTATAGGAAACTACTTCAAAAATTGTAGAGCCCAATAAAGGAATAGAATCAGAAACTATGGTTATGTTTTTTCTTAAATGTTGGTGGGGGATGTTTTTGATATTTGTATCATCTACATATATGGATCCACTTTCAATATCATATAACCCTGTAATTAATTTAAAGATGGTTGATTTGCCACTTCCTTGCGGACCTGTAATACAAGTGGTGGAATTACCTTTTATTTCGAACGAAAGATCTTCAAAAATTTGTTTGCCATTAAATCCGAAATTTACCTTACTAAAGCGAATTTCACCGGAAGATATAGTAGTTTCATCCCCTGTAACATTATTAATCTCTTCTTTTGCATTTAAGATCACTAGAATTTTGTTAAAGGATACATTTCCTGATATCCAGATCATGTTTACTTTTAATATGCGTTTGTATACCGGAATTATACTTAACACCAACATAATAAAAGTAATAAGCGCGGGCCCATCTAAAGAACCCTGTGTGCTATTGAATTGAAAGTAAACAAACCACAACATCATAACAAGTGTCGCATATAACAATAATGGATATAAGGCCTGCATTAATGCGGATAAAAAATGATATTTTTTTCCAATTTGATATAATCTTTCTGATCTGTTGTTAAATTTATCAGCCTCAATAGATTCTCTGTTAAACAATTTTACTGTAGTAATTGCCTTTAGCCTTGTGGTTACAAAAGCGAGGTTTCTTGATCTTAAATTTCTTCTTTTTTGGGTTATCGAACGCATATTGTTATTAAGGATGAAATTTATGAGGAATAACATTGGTAATGCACCAACTAAAAACATTGTTAGTTGCCATTCAAGCATCATCAATAATGTTATTGCTGCAATCATAAAAATGCAATCGTATAAAAATTGAATAACGCCTTTGGTCAGGTAATCCTGCGCCGCTTTCATATCGCCACTATATCTTAATAAATATGATCCGGAATCACGTGCTTCGAATATTTGAAGATCTGTGCGAATTTGTTTATTAAATAATTTTTTTCTCAGATAATTGGAAAACGCCTCTCCTGACACTCCTACATAATATTTTTCTAATAAATTGAAAACAAAACGAAGAATTAAAAGGCCGGAAAAAAGTATAAAGAAATAGTTTATTGAATTGATATGGCCAAAAATGCTTTCGAACAAATGTCCTCTTGCTGAATTAGTTTGCAGAACCAATTGATAGAATTCACCGATAAAAAGAGGGATTAAAACTGTACACCCAATACTCAGCAAACCGAATAAAAACGCGACAGTAATAATCCTCTTATTTTCAACCGCAAACACCTTCAATATGCCATACTTTTTAAGCATGGTGTACAAATACTTTTTGTTTGTCGAATAAATGAACAAATTCGCCACCCGCAAGTTGATCAATATCAAGAGTTGGAATGGATATTTTGGCTTTTACTTCTCTGATAAGTAGCGGACTCATTGTAAAACGACCACATATTACAGCGGGTGTAACGCCAAATTGTTCCAATAACTGTAACCCGTAAAATACGCCAAGACTATCTCCGCAGGAAAATATCATACTATGTATCGTTTGCATAAATGCAGTATCGCGTAGTAAAAAATCAGTTTCGCGCTCTAACAAACCATCTGCAATTTCCATTACAATATAATCGGGGTTTTCAAGTTCCAACATATTTAATAATGTTTGATACAGGTCAAGAATTTCTTCTTTACTACACATATAAGTGGATGGATATCCGCCATCGGTAAAATCTAAAGTAATATCTGCTCCACAATCAAAAACAAAATCTTTATCTTTTGTATAACAAGTACCGGTTAATTTAATAAAAGCAACTTTTTTACCAGTAGTTTTTAATCCGCGCGCAAGATATGCCGCGGAGGTTGTTTTGCCGCTATCCATGGACGAACCCACAGATAGGATCACCTTTGCATTATTAGGAACATAGCCTCTGAAAGGGATGCGATTTGTGTGATAAAATTTTGTATTAATTACTTTTCCATCTGCAGCAGTTAAATAACCAACCAATCGTACTTTTGTTGGTTCGATATATTCAAAAGAAGCATTTTTTGATTTTACGATGCCTATCGCTCCTCCGGCACCTAATATATCAAGAATTTCTGTTGGTTGTTCCGGAATGTAACCTTCAAATTGGGAAGTTGCATAACGGTTTGCAAATGCAGCCATAATAATATCACCTTCAAATATTGCCGCTATCCGTTTTGTTTCCGATTGTATGGAAGTGTGTTTACCAATTATCAACACTTCAAATAAGGCAACATCACCATCGGTTGGTACATAAGAATTATTAATGGTGTTATCTACATTGTAATTCGTGATTTCCTTGCAGATGATGGATTTTTTAATGCGATTGTTCATACGTTTAAATTTTTATGGTTTAAAAAATTAATTGAATATTATGGTAGCATGTGCTATTACAGAATCTGCAGATGTAATATTTATTAAATATGCCCCGGCAGGTATTGTTCCACGGTTTAATAAAATATTTTGGTTGTATTGCGAAGTAACAGTCCTTACCAGCCTTCCGCTCAGATCCGTAATTAATATGTTTATAGCAGACCCAGTTAAAAAATCATTTTGGGGAAACTGTAATGTAAAGTTTGTTTGTACTGGATTTGGAAATACTGTAATGTTTGAGTTTTCATTATCAAAAAAATGAATATCCTGAGGAGTGGTTCCGTAAAGTATTGTTACAATGTCTCTTTGGCTTGTTTCGCCATAACTTCCCCCTGCAACATAAAATCCATTTTCTTTTGCCAGTAAGGTATTTGGCACATCTGATGCGTGGCCCGTTCCATCGTAAACTTGTTCATCGGTTAAAATGCCATCGGGAGAATAACTAAGTGTTACGTAATTATAATCAATATTTCCACCTGAACCATTGTCGGTCTGTCCGGTAATAAATATATTGTTTTCAGAATCAACAACTGCTTCACTGGCGTCATCATTTAATTCATTTATATAAGTCTCTTCCCATATAAGTGATCCATCTCCTGAAAATTTCAAGAGTGTTATATCTCCATTCAATGTTGCACTTGCTGTATCCGGTGAGGTGGTTGCGGCTATAATAATATTTCCATTCGAATCGAGGCAAATACTTTTTGCTTCATCGTTTCCATTTTCAATGCCATCATATTGTTGCGACCAAAGTAATGAGCCTGCAGAAGAATAATGAAGTAATATAATATCTTTATTTGCATCTGAATTAAATGATTCTCCTACAACAAAAATATTTTCTTCTGAATCAATTGTCATTGCAATTCCTTCATCATCGCCAAAGGAACCATTAAAAGTTTTTACCCATTGTTGAACGCCACTGGCATTGTATTTAATTAATACTATATCCAAGTCTGAACCGGAAAAACTTTTTCCTACAACATAAATATTACCTGCAGAGGAAACTTTTATTGATTTTACATTGTCAATGCCATTCCCAATTCCATTAAAGCGGTTTGTCCATTCCATAATACCGGCATATGAATATTTTATTGTAACAATATCATCATTGGAAATTATTCCGGCATCCTGATCACTTCTACCGGTAATGTAAATTTTATTATCGTTGCTGATTGCAATTCCTATTGCTTTATCTGTTTCGTTTGCAATGCCATAGTTATACTGTTGTGCCCAAATGGAATCGCCTGTTGCACTATACTTCACCAACATCATATCATAACCTGTCCCACTGTTTTTTACATATCCCGTTGCGTAAATATTCCCGCTATTATCTGTAGCCATAGCAAGTGCATCATCCGTGCTTTGTGTATTGCTGCTGCCATTTATTTCATTTTTCCATAATATATTTCCGGTGGCACCTAACTTCATCACCATAAAATTGCGATCACTTTCATAACCGAATGTATATCCTGCCAAATACATGCTATTGGAAACATCGTATAAAATTGCATGTACATTGTCGGCATTATCTCCAATTCCATTATAGGAATTATCCCATTCAACATTCCCCGTATTATTTATTTTGATGGTTAATGCATTTTTATCAGGAACTACTTCAGAATAACCACTTATGAATATGTTACCGGTTCCATCACTTCCAATAGATCTTGCGATATTATTATTTAATGCTCCTGCAGAAAAATTTGTTGACCATTGAAGTGTTCCTGTATTATTATAACGCAAAACAACAAGATCATTTTTAATTTGAGTTGAAGGATCTGTATCCGTTGATCCTGCTATAGAAATATTGCCTGCATTATCAACTATCATTGCAGATGGAATATCATCGTTCGCGGCATCGCCACTAAAAGTTTGTGCGAATTGTTGAATACCTGAACTGTTATATTTAACTGTAAGTATATCATAATCAACCGCAATAGCAGCAGCATTTACATCACTTTGTCCGGTAACATAAATATTTCCCGAAGCGTCAATTCCAATATTGGTGGCGCGATCATCATTTACATAATCAAAAATTGCCTGCCAGAGTTCGGTGCCGTCAGTATCGTAACATATTGTTGCATAATCATAATTATCACCATTATTACTCCTGCCGGTAATATAAATTTTACCGTTTACATTATTGCATACCATACTTGTGGCGCGATCGTGATGGGTGCGATCAAAATATTTTCTCCATAATTCATTTCCCGTTGAAACATCGTATTTAATTGTCATATAATCATCGTCGTCACCATTGGAAGATCTTCCGGTTACCACTAAATCGCCATCAGAAGTAATTACCATTGCTGTTGGACGATCAGTTGCATTACCAAAACCATTACTTCGTTTTGTCCATTGCTGAATTCCGGCACTATTATATTTAATGATCAAAAAATCATCGTTATTATTTAAAGACGCATCCTTATCACTTTGTCCCGCAACATAAATATTACCTGATGCATCTGTAGTAATTGCATTGCCCTGGTCGAATTCGTTGGAGGTGTAATTATAAATTGATGTCCAGAGTATATTTCCGTTGGCATCAAATTTAATTGTTGCAATATCGTATCCGGTACCACTTCCTTTTAAATAACCTGTTATAAGAATATTACCAGCATTATCTAATGCAATAGCGGTTGCTTCATCTGGGCCGTTACCGGCACCATTTATTATCCTTGTCCAAATGGTATCACCGGAAGAATTTAGTTTAGCCAAAAGTATATCCTTGCTTGTTTCCGGATTTATGGTATATCCCGCCTGATAACTAATACCTGATGTATTTGTAATTATGGCGTTGTACACATCACTAAAATCGCCCTGACCATTAAATCTGCTGGTCCATTGTGCATTTATATTACTTAAGAGAAAGAAAATGCTGAAGATTGAAATACTTAATTTTTTCATGACTTGTTTGCGGTTATTGTTTGTTTGCAAGTCAAAAGTATTCTGTGTATTTACATATAAAAAAGACAAAAACACAATGCTTCCATTATCCAATGTGATGATTATCACATAGTTTAACTATGGGTATTGAAATAATGGAGTGGAATTTCGCTCTGCCGTAGGGGCCCGGGCGCAAAAAATGTAGACATAAATTACCTAAATTCAGAAAAATGTCTGTTTTATTTAGACAAAAATCTGCTTAATTACAGAAATATTCGATGGGAATATAGAAAATACCACCCTTGTTAGTGAGGTTGAGTAAAATGAATAGAAATCCAGATCACATAGGAAATGTTAAAATGGTGTTCAGCAACAGATATATTTATCTGTTTTGTTCATTCGCTTCTCCCTTGTTTGCATTTCCGCTGTTGAACTTGAATCCGATCTGCTCACGGAGGTTGGTTTTTCCTTCTATATCCAGACTGAAATTTTTCACATCGTCTAAAGCAATGGATTTAATCATTTCTGGGGTTCGTTGAGCAGCAGGAATTCCCGCCATACGTAAATTTTGATGGTGAACAATGTCCGCCACAATTTTTCGCATTGTTCTCGCATTGCCGAAAAACTTATTGCGGTTGGCAGTTAATTGGGTAATATATCCTTTTAAATGTGATGCGGCTTCTTCTGTTAAGAATAAATATTCTTTTTTAAGCATATTTTCCCCGATCACAAATAATTCTTCTTCCGTGTAATCCTCAAAATGAATAAATTTATCAAAACGCGATTTAAGTCCCGGATTGGATTCGAGAAATATTGCCATATTATCAGTGTATCCCGCAACAATAACTATAAATTCGCCGCGGTGATCTTCCATGCGCTTTAATAATGTTTCAATTGCCTCACGTCCGAAATCATTTTCGCCACCCTGACTTAAAGAATATGCTTCATCAATAAATAAACCACCACCCATTGCAGCTTCAATCATGCCATCGGCCTTAATTGCAGTTTGTCCAACATAACCCGCAACCATTCCCTCGCGATCTGTTTCCACTAAATGTCCGCGCTCTAAAATTCCCAGTGCTTTAAATATTTTCACCAAAATTCTGGCAACAGTTGTTTTTCCTGTCCCGGGATTTCCGGTAAATACGGTATGTAGTGAAAATGATTTTTTTACATCGCGACCAATTTCTTTATAATATCGAACAAGTTTTACAGTCTCTTCAATTTCATTTTTCACCTTCGCCATACCGGTTAATTCTTTTAACTCATTCATGGCATCCTGTAATAAAACTTCATCAACCGGAAGCTCTACTTTTTTTGAACTTCCAAATCCGAAAATAATTTCTACATCCTGTAAGATAATGGTACTTAGATCTTCGTTTGTAAGTTCTTCCGGCTTTTCCTGTTTCATTAATCGAAGAGCCATATTTTGTTTCGCTTCCTCTATAATGGAATTTACATAACGTGCATTACCGAATTTATTGTCGCGGTTGCGATAGGCTTCCACCACTTTCATGTAAATTAAATTCTTAGCTTCTTCACTTATGGTAACTCCGCGTTTTTTGGAGTCGTATTCCGATATTGCCATTAATTCATCGGGATTATAATCAGGAAAATTAATTACCTGAGAAACACGGGAACTTAAACCCGGATTTGAATTTAAAAAGTCGCGCATTTCTTTCGGATATCCTGCATAAATAATTGCAGTATCTCCGGGTCCATCACTCATCTCTTTAATTAAAACTTCTATTACTTCTTTTCCAAAATCTTTTCCGTCGTCGCCTCTGTCGCTTAATGCATACGCTTCATCGATAAATAAAATTCCCCCGCGCGCGCGATCAATTGCTGCTTTTGTTTTAGGTGCGGTTTGACCAATATATTCTGCAACGAGATCCACTCTTCCAACTTCAGTTACATCGGCACGTTTCAATAATCCCATGGCTTTGTAAATTTTACCAAGCATACGCGCAACAGTGGTTTTTCCGGTGCCTGGATTTCCGGTGAATACCATGTTGAGGTTCATCTTATTTTTTTCCTCAAATCCTTTATCCTGACGAATTTTTAGAAATTTTAAATAAGTGGTTAATTCGTTAATTTCTTTTTTAACAGTTTCTAAACCTATAAGATCATCCAGTTCTTTTTTTGCTGTTTCATATGTTTCTGCATCGGTTACAATCGTGGCAGTTTTTAATGTCGCAGTTGCACCTTCAACACCGGTAAGCCAAACTGGATCGCCTGTGAGTTCAACATCTGCAGTGCCCACTTCAAATGGAACAACAGCAATTATATTATCCATAAAAACCACTTCGCAAGTATATTTATCGGGATACCAAAATCCCGCTGCATCACTTCCATAACCAACATCCATTACAATATTTTTCCGGCTGTCGTTCACATGCTCAAACCAATAGGATGCTCCTTTTAATTGATGCACATCATTGTAGAAATAAAAATTAAATTCCAGAGGAAAATATTTTTCATGTGATATTTTATTCGTAAGATCCAATTCAATGGAAATATATTGCGCAGTATCCTTATTAAATGTAGTTAGATATTTTCTGTTCTCACGCGCAACATTTGCCTTGGGAGCATTAAATAATTTTATAGAGTTAAAATCGAAATAGGGATTATTTCCTGCAGAAACTAAACCGTTGTTGGTGATATAAAAGTAATTAGTTCCTACTAAAACCTCATCAATCCAAATTTCCCATTTGTAGGTGCCCTTTTTCCACCAACCCGGAGTAGCGGTTCCCCAACCTTCACGAACGAAAATGATATTCTGGTCGGTGGTAACCACGATATCTTTTTCTAGTTTACACATCTCCTTGTTCTCGTAATATTCTGTTGCTTTTATCACAACCTTTGCCTTCCACTCCTCCTCGTCGAACAGGAGATTGAACAATTGTAACTCCACATTTACGTAACAAACTTCCGTTTCATCAAAAACGATCCTGTAGTTCTTGGTGTTGCCGAAAAAATTCTCCAGCGAACCATAAACCTTCATTTCCTTGAACTTATACCGTTTTTTCTCTTCTTTCTTGGCCATAACTGTCTTTAAATACTTTTGTAAAAGGGTGGTAAAAATAGGGAATTCCTGATTTTGTTTGGTTTTTTGTTTGCGGCAAAACTATTAACATAAAAAGATAAAAAACATTATAATACATTGATTATCAGCGAAATACAAAATATTATAAATTTGGGAACTTTTTATCGTAAAATTTTGTTACTACGTCATTCACCCGGAAAAGTGAACATTTCGAAATTAGTCGCTATTCCAAAATAACTGACCACTTCCTCCACCAAACTTTCCCGAACCACAATAATCACCTTAAAGGAATCATCTTTTGAATTAAGCAACTCTTTGAGTTCCACTTCAAAACCTTCCCCTTTCAATTCCAATGGTCCAACTTCATCAATAATTATCCAGCCATTTTTTCTATTCGTAGCATTCTTCAGGATATTTTTTGCGCGAACAAAACCAGAAACACTAAAAATGTATTTTCCTATACTTAAAACGTTTTCCTCATGTTCTAAAGCTTCCATTTCAAATTGATCTCCGGTAGCAACATCTACAAAAACTCTTTTTCCATTTATTTTAGGCGTAAGAATTCCGTAAACGTCGTTTCTGTTTTTGCACCATTCTGTTAGCCGGGTGGTTTTGCCTGAATTAATCGGTCCGGTTACGATGAGAGCTTTTTTGGGCATTTTTGGTTTATTTTAAAATTAATTCTTTTCCCGGTTAACTAGTCAACAGTCAACAGTGGGCAGTGGGCAGTTTGTAACATTGATGGTTGTCGCTTCGAATTAAAATTTTACTACGATTAAATACTTCACGATTAATCAATATGAAATTAATTTTTTAATTTAAAGTCAATCCAATCCCGTGTCTCCTTTCCGGTACCGATAGTGAGACCCTCGCTAAGAGCGAGAGCCTCACTTGCTCCGAATTAATGCAAATCCCACCCTTTGTTTTCCTGTGTCCCATTTACAATGTCCCATGTCAAGTCCCGTGTCCCGTGTCCTGTGTCCTTTTTTCGATTGCCGATAGTGAGACCCTCGCTAAGAGCGAGAGCCTCACTCGCTCCGACAAGATGGTTGATCTCTGCATGATTAGAAAATACCTTAATCACGTTATTATTTAAATCTATATTATCTAATTTTTTTATCTATTTTCATCCGCCAAATCCGCGTCATCCGTGTTCCCATTTTTTTTCACCCTTTGTACCGGCTTCCAAATCCATAACTCGCTCCGAATTAATGCAAATCCCACCCTTTGTTTTCCTGTGTCCCATTTACCTTGTCCCATGTCAAGTCCCGTGTCCCGTGTCCTGTGTCCTGTGTCCTTTTTTCGATTGCCGATAGTGAGACCCTCGCTACAAGCGAGAGCCTCACTCGCTCTGACAAGATGGTTCAACTTTGCATGATTAGAAAATACCTTAATCACATTATTATTTAAATCTATATAATCTAATTTTTTTTTATCCTTTTTTCATCCGCCAAATCCGCGTCATCCGCGTTCCCCTTTTTTTCCACCCTTTGTTTTCCTGTGTCCCATTTACAATGTCCCATGTCAAGTCCCGTGTCCCGTGTCCTGTGTCCCGTGTCCTTTTTTCGATTGCCGATAGTGAGACCCTCGCTAAGAGCGAGAGCCTCACTCGCTCCGAATTAATGCAAATCCCACCCTTTGTTTTCCTGATACATGATACCTGATTCCCAACACGCGCGCAGCGCTGTCCTATGTCCACTTTCCCTTGTCCCATGTCAAGTCCCGTGTCCTGTGTCCTGTGTCCCGTGTCCCCCCAAGGGTAGCAACGCATTCACCATCACCACTTTAAAAAAAATATTAAGTCTTCGAATTCCTTTCCTACCGGAAGTGTAATTCCAACTCTGTTCTACAAGTCCATTCGTGGATGGAATTAATAAAAGAATTTCACTGATGCTATTTTGATATTTTGATTGTTGTTTTTCAAGCCACCTTTTTAATAATTTTAATAATAGTGGTCCCACCAAAAAATACCAGGTTAAAATAATTAAGAAGGATCGCATTAAAATATGCCCTACTTCATCCGGAATTAATAGTGGTTCTCCTATATGCAAAATTCCCTGTAACCATAATAAACTGAGTATAATCCAAATAATAAATAAACCGGATCTGAATAAACGTTTTTTGTGCCCTGTTTTGATGGGTAATTCTGTGTTATTTGATGATGAGTTTGTATTTTTTATTGATGTATCATTTAATGTAAAATCATTTTTCCATTTCGGCACTGAAGTCGGAATGCGCGAGGCAATAATACCGATGCAAACTCCTACTACAATATGTAAAAACAAATATCCCACTCCGATATACAAACTGTAATTGGTTACATTTTCCTGATTGGTGAGATTGGAAATAAATTTATTTACCGCCTTCCAAAAATCAATTCCATAAATTAATGTTGGGACGATTATTCCCTGCGCTCCTGATTCGGCAAGTGCGAGGGTTGCGAAAATGATACAGGAAGTTTTGTAATATTTTTTATTGTAGAAAAAAAGTTCGCCTAAAACACCTTGAAATAATACTGCATAATATGCTCCAATTGGGCTGTGCGGACTCAACATCAATTTAAAAATACACACAAGGATAGTTGCTCTTAAGATAGCTCCTTTTTCAGGGACATAAAATCCGATCAGACAAATAATAATAACGGCACTGCTTCCTACAATTAATCCGGTGATGGGCAATTGAAATCCGTGGATAATGCCGCCTAGAGTACCTTCACAAACGGCCCATAATGCGATCAGCCGATAATAAAATTGTGTGTTTGCTATTTGTAACGCCATAAAATTGAAAGATAAAATATTATTTTAAATTTGTGTTACAATATTTTCAAAATGGATAAAGATCCTAAGCTGATAGTGCATACCACCGAACCTTTTAATGCCGAACCACCGGTAGAAGAATTGCGGGAAAATTTTATCACACCGCAACCTTTATATTATGTGCGTAATCACGGCGAGGTGCCCGTTATTGATGAAAATACTTTTCGCCTTACTGTAAATGGCTTGGTAAATAAAGTGCTTTCTTTAAGCATGCAGGAATTAAAAAATAATTTTTCTAAACGCACTGTAATGGCAACCTTGCAATGTGCCGGTAACAGAAGAAATCAATTAATTGAATTTGCGGAAGTGCCGGGTGAAGTTCCCTGGCAAGAAGGAGCGATAAGCAACGCAACTTGGACAGGCGCTCCGCTAAAAGAAATATTAGAACTTGCAGGTGTAAATACAGCATGTTTATTTGTTGAATTTATGGGTGCCGATGATGTTTTTCGTCACGGTGAAAATGTTGGGTTCGGCGCATCTATTCCGATAGATAAAGCAATTACTGAAGATGTACTTTTAGCATACGAAATGAATGATCTTCCTTTGGAACCAACACATGGTTTTCCATTGCGCGTTGTTGTTCCGGGATATATTGGCGCAAGAAGTGTAAAATGGGTAACACATATCACTTTACTTGATCATCCCTCCAAAAATTATTTTCAGGATCACGCATATCGATTATTTCCCCCTCAGGCAAAACCGGATACTATTGTCTGGGATACCGGATTGCAATTGAGTGAACTTGCAGTAAATTGTGCTATTACTTTTCCAAAAACAAATACCATTATTGATGCAGGAAAAATAACCGTAAAGGGATATGCAATGAGTGGGGGAGGAAGAATAATTACCCGCGTTGATATTTCCACCGATGGAGGAGAAACATGGATTACCGCAAAAATTACAGAAGGAAATCATAAATGGGCCTGGGTATTTTGGGAACTGGAATTAGAATTCACAAAAGGAAAACACGAAATTATTACACGCGCCTTCGACTCCGCTGCAAACACACAACCGGAAGAAGCTAAACATGTTTGGAATTTTAAGGGGTATATGAATAATGCGTGGCATAGGGTTTATGTCCAGGTAAAATGAAGGAGTGAAGAAATGAAGGAGTGAAGGAATGAAGGAATGAACAGCCGGGCTACGATCAATTATCAAATTACCAGATTACCCAATTAATAAATGCTACGGCCGGGCTACGATCAATTATCAAATTACCAGATTACCCAATTAATAAATGCTACGGCCGGGCTACGATCAATTATCAAATTACCAGATTACCCAATTAATAAATGCTGCGGCCGGGCATCGATTAATTAGCAAATTAGCAAATGAAACAGCCGGCTTCGATTTAGGATCAAATTTTGAGACTATCAAATTAGTAAATGAATCATCAGGCCTATATTCAATCCGCCGCGGCGGATCAAATTACTAGACTTATTAATTAGTAAATGAACCATCCGGCCTGGATTAAATTAACAAATTAACAAATTAACAAACTAATAAATTACCAGGTCTACTTTTCCGGAAATCTGAATCCGTTTAAATATAAACTTTGAAAATTATAATTCATTTCTTCCATAGAGGATACATATAGAACTGCAATAAAATTTTCATCCACCCAACCTTTTATTGCATATTGTTTTTTATCTGCATCTTCGCCATACATTAAAATGCCTCGGGCAGCCGGATGCGATTCTAAGGTATGTCCGTAACCGGGTTCCATAACATTGGTTAGCATAAATGCAGAGCTGCTTAAAAATTCCATGTAACTCAATAATAATTCTTCCCATGCAATAGTGTCACTTCCAAGTGCTTCTTTAATTTTTACAATAATAGCTCCATATTGAGCATTTCCAAAATCCACCTGACAAGTATAAACTTCACTGCTGTCTTCAGAATAACTTTTATCAAATGTGGGTTCCGAAGGCATATATATTAAAGTTCCTGATTCCATTACCGGATATTTTACAAAACGTGGAGTTTGTGCTTTGGTCGCAGAATTAAATCCCGCAATGATCAAACAAAAAATTAAAATTTTGAGACGGAAATTTCGCATAAGAACTTAACTATTTTAATTCAAAATTAATAAAGTATGTCAGGATTGAAAATTTTATTAAAGGAAATATCTTTCCTTTAATATAAACTATTTGTTTACGCTCTGAAATGAATTGCAATTAATTTTAAATGTTCCCTTAATTTTGCTTAAAAACAAGATTATGGCAAACATTATATTATCCGCAATAGATACCGCACCAACTAAAAAATTTGAAAAAGAGCCAATTAAGGCAAAAACCAAAGATTATATCGACCAATTAAGTGAATTACAAAATCTGCTTTTCGCACAATCCAAACATAGTCTGCTCATTATTTTACAGGGAATGGATGCAAGTGGTAAGGATGGTGTAATTAAGGAAGTGTTTTCAGGAACAAATCCGATGGGTTGCAGGGTAAATGGTTTTAAGAAGCCATCAGAAGAAGAAATGGGACACGAATTTTTATGGCGTATTCATAAAAATGTCCCGCCAAAAGGGATGATCCATATTTTTAATCGCTCTCATTATGAAGACGTGGTGATACAAAGAGTGCATAAATGGGTGGATATGCCTACTATAAAACGCAGATATGAACATATCAATGCATTTGAACAACTGATTCAGGAAAATAATACCATCATCCTCAAATTTTATCTCCACGTTTCACAAAAAGAACAAATGGAAAGGTTGAAGGAAAGACTCTCTGACCCTAGAAAAATGTGGAAATATAATCCTAACGACCTCGCAGAAAGCAAACGTTGGAATGAATATATGTCAGCATATGAAGATGCCTTCAACGCTTGCGGACCAAAAATCCCCTGGATAATTGTTCCCTCCGATAAAAACTGGTATAAGGAATATATTGTTGCAAAAACCATAGTGGAGGTACTGTCAAACCTAAAGATGGAATATCCGGGATTACCGGGAGTTAAGGGTAGCTGATTATGACATTACTCGAGCATAAACTGTCAAAAATTGATTTCTTGTTAAACCAGCTTTTGTAGTGATTTCTGATCAAAAACAGATTGACGATGCCCTTTATCACTTGGTTGCACCCCAAAAATAAAGCTGTTTTGACTTGCAAATAATTTAAAAGTGATGTAATCTTGTAATTGACAAAGTGGGAGTCCCTTAAATCAATGTTTCTTTAGTCACATCTATGACAGGCTATTTTCGATATTTTTGTGTTATTACAATTATGCTGTTCACATTAACAGTTAAACCACTTTTTGCTCAAGTAGTGAGTGATTTTTCAGTGGATGTGGAGGATTGGAACACCTATGGCGATTTTGGAGGTTCGGGTCCAGGTGAGCCAGAATATCAATCTACTGGAGGTAATCCAGGTGGCTGTATCAAACAAACTGATGGCTCTACAGGTGTGTGGTATTGGTATGGTCCAGCTAAGTTCAGAGGAGATCTTTCAGATTACTACGATTGCGAACTCAAATTTGATTTAAAACAAAACCAAATTGTATTTCCAGTGACTGAATATGATGTAATGTTCTTTAATAATAGTGGTGATACAATGGTTTTTAATATTGTGGACCCTGACTCATTAAATACGTGGGAGTCCTATGCTGTGCCTTTAAAGGTTGGGGTGGGTTGGAAATATGGATCATCTATTGGTGGTGGTGCTCCTGTAATTACTGCTGCGCAGCTTTCCGCCATTTTGAGCGATGTTAAGAGAATTCGTATACGCGCTGAATATACAGGGTTGGGATACGAAACTGATTATTTGGACAATGTTATATTAACCTGCACTGATTTAGCTCTTCCAGTAGAATTAAGTCAGTTTTCTGCCACTGAAGTTGGTATTCATACCGCTAAATTAAGTTGGTCTACACATTCAGAACTCAATAATGCTGGTTTTCAGGTTGAAAAAAGTATTAATGGCTCCGATTTTGATTCAATTGGGTTTGTGGAAGGAAACGGGACATCCACATTTTCGCACGATTACCTATTCTATGATGAAAATTTTGTTTATACGAGTTATTACAGGCTTAAACAATTGGATTTTACCGGAAAGACCGGATACTCCAATATAGTTTCGCTCGAAAATAAACATCCAAACCAATCAGTCATATCTTTATTCCCAAATCCTGCAATAAATACAATAACGCTCTCCTCTATCGGCAGCGATCCACTTATCTCCTTTGAAATAAAAGATATTACAGGTAGAATTTTGTTCCGCAAAGAGGCGGAAACCAATGCAGGCGTTTATAATACCACCATTCCTATTCAATTTTTAGATGCGGGAATTTACTTTCTAACCTGCTATAAATTGGGTGGCAGGGAAACTCATAAGTTCGAGAAGGTCCGATAATTACAAAATATTTTCAGAGATTTAAAACTGTGTAAACAATTATACCGTAAGTTTGTTAATTCGTTTAAAATAAGGGTGCAGAACACTTCAGACATACAAGCAAACGAAGATTTACTCGTTAATGGTTTACAGGCAAGGAACACAACTGTACTGAAAACCGTTTATGAAAAGTATTCTTCAGCACTATTTGGTGTTATCACACGTATTGTGAACGACGACCATCTGGCAGAGGATATTTTACAGGAGGCGTTCTTAAAAATTTGGAATAACGCAGAGAGTTATGAAGCTTCAAAAGGAAGACTTTTTACCTGGATGATGAATATATGCCGCAATGCCGCTATCGATAAGATGCGCAGTAAGGGATATAAAACCGGAAAAAAAACCACCAGCGATGAAACTGTTCTCTACGAAAATCCAACAAAAATTTACGACGATATTAAACCCGATACAATAGGAATTAAGGATATTGTAAATAAATTGAAACCGGAATGGAAAGAATTGGTAGATCTCATTTATTTTAAGGGATATACACATCAGGAGGTTGCGGATGAGTTAAATATGCCACTTGGGACCGTTAAAACCAGGTTGAGAAGTGCGATCACATTGTTAAGACAAAAAATATAAATTACCGATCAATTGAATGTTAAAGATTACATAGAATCAGGATCATTGGAACTTTATGCTTCCGGCGCCCTCAACGAAGAGGAGCGGAAAGAAGCAGAAGTAATGATAGCGCAGTATCCGGAGGTTAAGGCGGAACTCGAAGCCATTGAAAAGGCGCTTGAAGACTATGCTTTTGCCCATGCCGTAAATACTCCTCCGGCAGTTCTGACCAATATTCTGACCAAAATTAAAGCGGAAGCTCCTGTAGTAAATCCCGGGAAAGTGATAAACATGAAACCGTCACAATCCTCACAAAATAATTGGGTTCGATACCTCGCATATGCTGCTTCTATTCTTTTATTTATCAGCGTAGCTACAAACGTTTATTATTATAACAGCTTTAAAAAGGCTGAAGACCAATTGGCTGAGCTAGAGGATGCAAATACCTTCCTCACCGAACGTGTGGATGTAGTGAAGGCTCAAAATCTGGCAATGGAATCAGAGATCAATGTGATGAAAAACCCTGCAGCCATCGCAATTACCATGAAGGGGCAGGTAATCAGTCCAAACTCAACTTCCGTCGTTTTTTGGGATAAGTCATCAGGCAATGTTTACCTCAGCGCGTTAAATCTTCCTATTCCCGAAGCAGGGAAACAATATCAGCTTTGGGCTTTAAAAGACGGTAAACCTATTGATGCCGGAGTTTTTGATATCAATGGTAAACTTCAAAAAATGAACAATATCGAAGGTGCCGATGCCTTTGCTGTAACCCTGGAACCTGCAGGTGGAAGTGTAGGGCCTACCATGGACCAACTTTATCTGGTTGGAGTTATATAACAGATTGTTTTTCATAACTGGAAAGCAAATTTCACCAGCTTATATTGCAGCTAAATTGTAATGCCTGAAACGTGCATTTTTACAATTCGAATTCCTACCTTTGTGGTGTAAAAAAATCGTCTCATCACAATTTTTAAAAAGGGAAGATGGATCAACTGATAACGGACAATCAATTATTAGATTATACTGCAATATTTATTCAGTTCATAGTAGCAGCCGGGTTCGTGCTAACTACCATTTTTGCATCACAACGCTTTGGTCCAAAACGCAACTCCGGTAAAAAACTGGAAAGTTTTGAGTGTGGTATCGAAAACATTGGAAATGCGCGTTTGCCTTTTTCTGTAAAATATTTTTTAATTGCTATCCTATTCGTATTGTTTGATGTGGAAGTGATATTTTTTTACCCCTGGGCGGTTAATTTTAGAGAGTTAGGCCAATTGGGATTCCTTAAAATGTTAGTATTCATTGCACCTCTTCTTTTAGGATATTTTTATATCATTAAAAAAGGGGCACTAAAATGGGATTAAACCTGTTATTTAAAATTATTGATCGATAAGTAAATACGTAAATTTTGCTCACAAAAACAGAAGCACCCGAAAGTTATACCGGTGAAGGATTTGCCCTCACAAGGCTCGAAAAAGTGGTGGGACTAGCACGCGCAAATTCAATTTGGCCTTTGCCTTTTGCTACCTCTTGTTGCGGAATTGAATTTATGGCAACCATGGCCTCCACCTACGATCTTGGAAGATTTGGAGCCGAACGTTTAAGTTTTTCACCCCGTCAGGCCGACCTTTTAATGGTAATGGGTACCATAGCAAAAAAAATGGGTCCGGTTTTAAAACAAGTTTATATCCAAATGGCGGAACCTAAATGGGTAATTGCTGTAGGAGCCTGCGCTTCCAGCGGCGGAATTTTCGACACTTATTCTGTTTTACAGGGAATAGATAAAATTATTCCGGTAGATGTTTACGTTCCGGGTTGTCCCCCACCACCCGAAGCAATTTTAGACGGAATTTTAAAAATTCAGGAATTAATTAAACACGAAGGATTCAGAAGAAGAGAATCGCAGGAATATAAAATGCTTTTAAGTGGTTATGGCATAGAATGAAAGAATTAACACCCTCGACCTACCAGGTTTTTTTTAACCTGTGATGTCTGAGGGACGGAAATATTAAATATTAATCAAGTAAAAAATAAATGGAAACTCAAGTTGATAACGGTACGGTTGAAAGTCTCTTAAGGGAACAATTTCCTGAGGAGATAAGAAGTGTGGAAGAATCGTACGGAACTTTAGATATTGTTGTAAAAAGGGAAAAAATAATTGAAATATTAGGTTGGCTGAGGGATAGTAATTTATTACAATTTAATTTTCTTACCAGTATGTGTGGAGTGCATTTTCCACATAACAAGGGAGAAGAATTGAGTATGGTTTATCACTTGCACAGCTTTACAAATAATATCAGAATACGTTTACATATATTTTTTGGGGAAAAAGATGCAATTGTTCCCACTGCAACAAATTTATTTAAATGCGCTAACTGGATGGAACGCGAAACTTTCGATTTTTACGGAATTCGTTTTACAGGGCATCCCGATTTGCGCAGAATATTAAATATGGATGATATGCAATATTTCCCATTATTAAAGCAATATCCATTAGAAGACGGAACAAGAACTGATAAGGATGATAAATATTTTGGAAGATAATTAAAATTAAAGACCTTCATTTTTAAACAGGATTAATAATAATACATTGGCAGAAAATAAAACCATAAATACAGTAATAAACGGAGTGGTTCAAACGGACGAGGAATTAAAACAATTTAATTATCTCAATCTTGGTCCTACCCATCCCGCAACACATGGAATATTCCAGAATGTATTAAAAATGGATGGCGAAATTATTGTTGATGCTCAGCCAACAATAGGATATATTCACCGCGCTTTTGAAAAATTGGCGGAACACCGACCATATTATCAGGTAACACCAATTACCGACAGATTAAATTATTGTTCTTCCCCGATTAATAATATCGGATGGTATCTCACCGTGGAAAAATTATTAAAGGTGGAAATGCCAAAACGCGTTGATTATATGCGTGTTGTTATTATGGAACTTGCGCGTATTGCCGATCATATTGTTTGTAATTCTGTTATTGCAGTTGATACCGGAGCACTTACAGGATTTTTATATGTATTTCAATGGAGAGAAAAAATATATGAAATATATGAACAGATCTGCGGCGCACGATTAACTACAAATATTGGAAGAATTGGCGGATTTGAACGCGATTTTACCGATGATGTGAACAGAAGAATAAATGAATTTATAGAAGAATTTCCGGCTGCATTAAAAGAGTTTGAAAAAATGGTATTGCGCAATCGCATTTTCATGGACAGAACAATTAATGTTGGAAGTATCAGTGCAGAAAAAGCGTTGGACTATGGATTTACAGGTCCAAATTTACGTGCTGCCGGTGTTGATTATGATGTGCGTGTAATGTCTCCTTATTGCAGTTATAACGATTTTGATTTTGTGATCCCTGTTGGAACTCAGGGTGATACTTACGATAGATTTTGTGTGCGTCAGGAAGAAATGTGGCAGAGTTTGAGTATAATTAAACAAGCCATGCAAAAAATGCCGAAAGGAAATTATTTTGCTGATGTTCCCGAATTTTATTTGCCTCCGAAAGATGCGGTGTATAATACGATGGAAGGATTAATTTGGCATTTTAAAATTGTGATGGGAGAGGTAGATGTTCCTAAAGGTCAAGTGTATCATAGTGTAGAAGGTGGAAACGGTGAACTAGGATTTTATCTTGTAAGCGACGGTGGACGTCAGCCTTACCGTTTACATTTCCGCAGGCCATGTTTTATTTATTATCAGGCATATACCGAAATGATAAAAGG